>NZ_PJLX01000001.1:0-592633 GCF_002843095.1 Pseudomonas sp. YY-1
CGCTAACCGTTTCCATGGAGCGAACTATATTGCGCAAAACATTAGCGTACAAGATAAATGTATGGAAGATTTTGTTATAGGGATTTGTTTTTCAGGAATAAGCACGGCCGGCAAGGGATGTATCCATGCCTTACGGACGACACCAGGGGGAATTTGCCCGATTCAGAGGCTGCTACAGCTCAGCATTGGTTGGGCTTGAGTGGGCGCGTATACACAGTGAGGTCGCTGGGTACGACGCACGCGGCGTTTCGCCCAAAGAGGGGAAGGGCCAGGGTTCTGCGGGAGCAGGCGATGACTGGCATCGCCAGGCGTCAGAGGGCGTCTTGCAGGTGGCCGCGTAATTCGATCAGGTCATCACGCAGCTTGCTCAACTGTTCCACACTCAACGCTGAAGCCTTGAGGATGCAGGCAGGCAATGCTTTGGCTTGTTCGTGCAGGGCGCGACCTTTGTCGGTCAGGTACAGCTGCACCACACGTTCATCCTGACTGCTGCGCTGGCGTTGCAACAGGCCTTCGCTTTCTAGGCGCTTGAGCAGAGGTGTCAATGAGCCCGGATCGGTCAGCATGCGTGCGCTGATCTCGCTGACGGTGATGCCCTCGTTTTCCCACAGCACCAGCATGGCCAGGTATTGCGGATAGGTGAGACCGAGCGCCTGCAGCAGGGGCTTGTAGGTCTTGGTCATCATCAGCGAGGTGGAATAGAGGGCGAAGCACAGCTGGTTATCCAGCATCAGCTCGGCGCAGGGTTCCACTTGGGAGGTCATGGCATTGGCCTGTGCAAGGGTGGTTGGCGTTGTCGGCAAGTGGTGCGGGCAACCCGCACCTCTGGTGACTCAGCCGCAGGATACACGGGTGATCATTCGCTGATCATCGACGTTAAGGTTAAGGCGTTGCCCATTGTATTCCAAGGTCACCACGCTGTCGGGCGTGAGAATGCGGGCGGTGCTGGCTCCGGCTTGCTGGCGTGCCTGCTCGAGCAGTTCGGGCGTCGCGGCCTGGCCTTTGAAGTGTTCGGCAGCGGACGAGGTGCAGCTATCCGGCGTTGCGCCGCTCGGTGCGGCTGCGGAGGTCGGCTTCTCGGCGTTGCTGCTGCAGCCGGCGGCGAGTAGTGCAGCGGTGAGAATCAGGCTGAAACGAGTATTGAAGTTCAACGCGTTGGGCTCCTTTTCCATAGGTGTAGCGGTCATTGCGCGCCTTCTAGGCGTGCCAGGCGTTCTTCCAGCGCTGCGATGCGCGCTTCCAGTTCGACCAGTCGATCTTCGTTAGGTGCCGCAGCTTCCCCGCGAGCAGCTGGGCGGCTCGCCAGGAGGCTCTCCAGATCGGCAGGCTCGCCGAGCAGATGCATGTAGCGATCCTCGCGCTGACCGCTTTGGCGCGGCAGCAGCAGGGCCAGCCCGCGACCGATCAGGCGCTCCAGTTGATGCTGGACTTCTGCGACATCGTCGAAGTCGTGCATGCGGTTGCTGCGCGTGAGCAGCTCGTTGAGCGTTTGCGGGCCACGCAGCATTAGCAGGCCGAGTAGCACCGTCTGTGGCTTGACCAACTCCAGATGCTTGTCGCAACGCTGTTCCCAGCGATCGGCACGGCTGCCCATCACCAGGTGCACCAGCTGGCGACCTTCGAGGCTGCGCAGGTAGCGCCCGACTTCACCGGTTTCCAGGTTCATCAGCGGTTCGCGGCTGGTCTTCTGGTTGCAGGCCAGTTGCACGGCATTGAGCGTCAGCGGGTAGGTTTCCGGTGTGGTCAGTTGCTTTTCGATCAAGCAGCCGAGGATGCGTACCTCGACAGCGTGCAGCGGAGTTTCACCAACCAGCGGGGATGGGGTGTGCGACATGGATCGATCCTGGCAGGAAGAACCTGCCTAGGTTAACGGCATCCGCGCTCAGCTGACAGGCTTCAATGTGTGTTCGAGCATGTCCAGGCTGGCGCCGAGTACCTGCTGGCGCGATTCCTCGCTGGCCATCATGCGTGCCAGCAGCAGGCTACCGAGGCATTGCGCGAGAATCGTCCAGGCCAGTTGCGGGTCGCCGATGATCTCGGCCCAGGTGCTTTGCAGCTGCAGGATCTGCTGTTCGGTACGCAGCCTGACGCGCTCATCGGCGCGGGCGATTTCCGCGCCCAGTGTTGGCAGCACGCAGCCTTTGTCCGGCTGCTCGACATGCGCCAGGCTGAGATAGGCTGCCAGGCAGCGCTGGAGTTTATCGCGCCCGGCGTCACCCGCTTCGCCGCCAAGGCGGCTCAGGCTGTTGCGCAACTCGCGCTCGATCAGTTCGGCGAACAGGTCGTCCTTGCTCGGAAAGTGGCTGTAGAAGGCCGCGCCGGTCAGACCGATGGTCTTCATCAGCGTATCCACGCCGGTCACGGCAAAACCTTGCTGCTTGGCAATCGCGCCGCTGCTGGCGAGCAGGCGCTCGCGGGTTTCGGCCTTGTGTTCGGCGGAATAACGCATGGATGGCTCCGTTCTATGCTGGGTTGACCTGCCTGAGATCGTAGCATAACGTTCGTTCAGCTAACGATCGTTAGTTAATGGAGAAAGCCATGAACGAAAACAAGAAAGTCGCGTTGATCATTGGCGCCGGTGACGCCACGGGCGGAGCCATCGCCCGGCGTTTCGCCCGCGAGGGGTATGTCGCCTGCGTCACCCGTCGTAGCCTGGACAAACTGCAACCGCTGCTGGAGGAAATCCGCGGCGAGGGCGGTGAGGCGCACGGTTTCGCGTCCGATGCACGGCGTGAGGAGCAGGTGGCTGAACTGGTCGAGAACATCGAGCGTGACATCGGCCCCATCGAGGTAATGGTGTTCAATATCGGCGCCAACGTGCCTTGCAGCATCCTCGAGGAAACCGCGCGCAAGTACTTCAAGATCTGGGAAATGGCCTGCTTCTCCGGCTTCCTGACCAGTCAGGCGGTGGCCAGACGCATGGTCGGCCGTGGCCGTGGCACCATTTTGTTCACTGGCGCCACTGCGGGTTTGCGTGGCGCTGCCGGGTTTGCTGCGTTCGCCGGGGCCAAGCACGGTATCCGGGCCCTGGCGCAGAGCATGGCGCGTGAGCTGGGGCCGCTGAACGTGCATGTCGCCCATGTGGTGGTGGATGGTGCCATCGATACCGCGTTCATCCGTGACAGCTTTCCGGAGCTCTACGCCAAGAAGGATCAGGATGGCATTCTCGATCCCGAGCACATCGCCGACAGTTACTGGTTTCTGCACAGCCAGCCGCGTGATGCCTGGACCTTCGAGCTGGACCTGCGGCCGTGGATGGAGCGCTGGTAACCTGCGTTGAACCCACGATAACGATAAAGAGCGAGTGAACCTGATGAGCAAGACGGTGGAGTTCTTCTTCGACCTGGGCAGCCCGGCGTCCTACCTGGCCTATACCCAGTTACTCGGTCTGTGCCGCGAGGCCGGCGCCGCGCTGGTGTATCGGCCGATGCTGCTCGGCGGCGTGTTCCAGGCCACCGGCAACACGTCGCCAGCGATGATTCCGGTCAAGGGCCGCTACATGATTCGCGACCTGGCACGTTTTGCCGAGCGTTACGGCGTACCGATGCGTTTCAACCCGCATTTCCCGATCAATACTCTGACGCTGATGCGCTTGCTGGTAGCCGTCCAACTGCATCAGCCGGAGCGCTTCGACGATGCCCTGCAGGCGCTATTCCGGGCTATCTGGGTCGATGGGGTGAACATGGGCGATCCGGCCAAAGTGGCAGGCGTGCTGGTGGCCGCTGGCTTCGATGCGGCGCAGTTGCAGGCGCAGATCGCTGAGCCGGCAGTCAAGGACGCACTCAAGGCGACTACCGAGGAGGCGGTCAAGCGCGGCGTATTTGGTGCACCGACCTGCTTCGTCGGCGATGAGATGTTCTTTGGCCAGGATCGCCTGGATTTCGTTCGCGAAGCCCTTCGCGCCTAGGTGCTTTTCGTACAGGGCCTGATGCCTGGCACAATGGCTGGATTATTGTCCGGCCGTTCGAGTACCCGATGAACCCCGAAGCATTGAAACTCCTGGTGACCCGCCGAATGCCTTATGGCAAGTACAAGGATCGGCTGATCGCCGATCTGCCGGGGCACTACCTCAACTGGTTCGCTCGCACGGGCTTCCCCAAGGGCGAGTTGGGCCAGTTGTTGGCGCTGATGCAGGAGATCGACCACAACGGCCTCAAGCCGCTGCTAGACCCGCTGCGAAAGAATGCGTAAGCCGTCGGGTGTGCCATGCGCATCAGCGTGCGCGTGCAGGAATTGAGGTGCGCACAGCACACCCTACGGTAATGCCGTCATCTCAATGCCAGTTGCGCCCGTGATCCAGCTTCTGGTCCACCAGCCATTTGCCGTGTGCGATGGACGCGTGCTGGGCTTTGCTCAGGTCGTCCATGAAGGCGTAATCCAGCGGTAGCGTCTTGCGTTTGCTGGTGTTGCCGTCGGGATCGGTGATCTGGCAACCACCGGCCCAGGGTGTCGGCAGGCCAGGGTGTTCCATGACGCTGGCACGGATGGTGTGGTCGCGGTGGGTGCAGGTAAGCGCGCTCATGAGGCCACCTCGTAGATCGAGGCGCCGCCCTCGGCGTCGACGCCACACCGAAGTTCCAGCCGGGAGCCGGTAGCGGCGCCGCTTGGATGAGTGATGCGTCTGTTCTCCTACCTTAGCCCAGTTGGCGCAGCAGCGAGCTTGGTCCGACAAACGCACAGGGCAGGCATTGGCCGGCCCTGAGTGGTGCTTGCCGTGAGGCTACTCGGTCGCCTCGCGCGCCTTGTCCGCGTTTCGTGGCTTGGGCGCGAAGCGGGCGGCCAAGCGCATCGAGACGGTGACCAGGCGCTGATACAGAGCCGGCATGCTGCGCTGCACCCAGTCCAGAGCGTGGGCATCGGCGCCGATGAGGATGCGCCGCTTGTTGGCCAGCACGCCATTTACGATGACCTTCGCCGCCTGTTCCGGCGTGGTGCGCAGCAGCTGGTCGTTGAATTGCTGACGCGCCTGTTCGGCGGCCTGGCCGGTGACCTTGGCCAAGCTGTCGTTCATGCGCGCGGTTTTGGCGATGTTGGTGCGGATGCCGCCGGGGTGCACACAACTGGCGGACACCCCGCAAGCGGCCATGTCCAACTCCTGTCGCAGTGACTCGGTAAAGCCACGCACGGCGAATTTGCTGGCGTTGTAGGCACTCATGCCGGGCTGGGAGAACAGGCCGAAGACACTGGAGACGTTGACCACATGGCCCTGGCCAGCCGCCTTGAGATAAGGCAGGAAGGTCTTGGTGCCGTTGATCACGCCCCAGAAGTTGATGTTCATGATCCACTCGTAGTCGGCGTAATCGTTGCCTTCCACGGTGCCACCCTGAGCCACGCCGGCATTGTTGAAGATGGCATTGACCCGGCCAAATTCGCTGACGATCTGCTCGGCCCAGGCCTCGACGGCTGCGCGGTCGGCGACGTCGACGCGCTGTTCGCTGACCGTGACGCCAAGTTTGCGCGCCTGCTCGGCAGTCTCTCGGAGACCCTCGACGTTGACGTCGGACAGCGCCAGGTGACAGCCCTGGCGTGCCAGCTGATAGGCGAGGGCGCGGCCGATACCGGAGCCGGCGCCGGTGATGGCGGCTACCTTGTTCTCGAAGGATTTCATGCGCTGGTCTCCTGCACATCGAGGGCGATGGCGTTGCTCTGTGCCGGGTGAGCGGCCTGCTTGCGGCTGAAGTGGTAGGCAGGGGGATCGAAGTGACGCGTCAGCATGCGGTAGCGCCAGGTGAAGCCCGGCCACACCGTGCAGTTGCGGCCACTGACCGGGTGCAGGTACCAGCTCATGCATCCGCCGGTGTTCCATACGGTGCTACCGAGAGTGCCTTGAATCTTCCTGTTGAAGGCGTCCTGCGCCTCGCGTTTGGGCTCCAGGCTCTGCAGCTGGCCCTCTTCAAGCTGCTTGAGGGCGCCAAGCACATAGGTGATCTGCGACTCGATCATATAGACCATGGAGTTGTGGCCCAGGCCGGTGTTCGGCCCCATGAGGAAGAACAGATTGGGGAAGCCAGCGGTCATGGTGCCCTTGTAGGCTTCCGGGCCCTCGGGCCAGGTGTCGAGCAGGTCGATGCCGCCACGGCCGAACACCGTGCCGCGTGGCAGCGGGTCGCTGGGAGTGAAGCCGGTACCGAAGATGATGGCGTCCACCTCGCGTTCCTGGCCATCGGCCGTGCGTACGCCATGCGGCAGGATCTCGGTGACGCTATCGGTGATCACCTCGACATTGGGCTGAACCAGTGCCGGGTAGTAATCGTTGGAGATCAGCACGCGCTTGCAGCCCATGGTGTAGTCCGGGGTCACCTTGGCGCGCAGTACCGGGTCCTTGATCTGCTTGTTGATGTACAGCTTGGCGATGCCCTGGGCCATGCGCAGCAGGCGAGGGGCGAAGGCGAAGGCGATGACCCGGCTTTCGAGGATGCTGTACAGGGCGCCGCGCCAGAGTTTCTGCGCCAGAGGGAAGCGCTTGAAGCGCTCGCGTTCATCATCGCGAATGGCGCGGTCCGGCTTGGGCATGATCCACGGTGCCGTGCGCTGGTAGAGATCGAGCTGCGCAACCTGCTTTTGTATCTGCGGCACGAACTGGATGGCCGAGGCGCCGGTACCGATCACCGCCACGCGCTTGCAGGTCAGGTCGTAGTCGTGATTCCACTGCTGTGAATGGAACACCTCGCCGGTGAAGTTCTCCAGGCCCTTGAGCTTGGGAATCGACGGGGTAGAGAGCGCGCCCATGCCGGAGACCACGAACTGCGCGCTGTACTGGTTGCCGGCGCGATCCAGCAGATGCCACCGCTCGGCGTGCTCGTCCCAGCGCATCTGCACCACTTCTGTGTCCAGCAGGGTCTTGTCCTGCAGGCGGTACTTCTCCCAGCAACCTTGCAGATACGCCGTGATTTCCGGCTGCCTGGCGAACATCCGCGTCCAGTTCGGGTTCGGCTCGAAGGAGAAGGAATACAGGTGTGATTGCACGTCGCAGCCGCAGCCCGGGTAGTTGTTCACCCGCCAGGTGCCGCCAACGCCGGCTTCCTTCTCGAACAGCAGGAAGTCCTGCTCACCCTGCTGCTTTAGGCGAATGGCCATGCCCAGGCCGGAGAAACCGCTGCCAAGAATGGCGATTTTGCAATGACGGGCGGCGGTAGGGGGTGACACGGGCGCATTCATGGCTGAGCTCCTGATTGTCGTTCTTGTTGGTGTCTGCACGCCAAGGGACGTCAGTTACTGAAACCGAGGCGCTCGCGCCAACGATTTTCCAGTTTGTCGGTGTCGTGATCCTTGGGGTGGAAGCCCGGGCGGTAATAGTCCAGGTACGGACCAAGCAGCTTGGTGAAGAAACCGTTGCGCGGGCCAAACAGCTTCGTCAGGCCGAATCCCCAGCTGCGCCAGTTGAAGAGCTGGCCGTCCTTGCGCAGCAGATGGATCTGAAACCAGCCGATCACGCCGAAGAACAGCGCAGTGGTCAGCAGCATCACCAACGTGCGGGTGAAGTAGCCGCCGTAGACCTCCTGGTAGACGTCGTAGCACACGGCCTTATGCTCGTTTTCCTCGATGGCGTGCCACATCCACAGTTGATACAGCTTCGGGTCGTTCATCTGCGTGGTGAGGTCTTCACGCTTGAGCAGTTGCTCGGCCATGGTCGCGGTGAAGTGTTCCAGGGCACAGGTGGCGGCCAGGCGCTGCTTCTTGGTGCTGAAACGGGTGACCCATTCCAGCAGCACCTTGATGCGCAGCTCGAGGCGTTCCAGGTCGATATCGTGCTCGTTGGCGTAGTCGTTGTAGGCCGCATGCTCCTTGGAGTGCATGGCCTCCTGACCGATGAAGGCGCTGATGTCCTTTTTCAGCTGCGGCTCGCTGACCTGGTCGCGTACGGCGCGCACGCTGTCGACGAAGAACTTCTCGCCGTAAGGGAACAGCGACGACAGGTTGTTCATGAAATGACTCATGAAGGGGTCGTTATAGAACCAGTATTTCGGTGTTTCGCTGAAACTGAAGTCCATGCGACGCACGGGGAAGTTGGATTTTGGCTGCGGTAGGGCGGTACTGGCGCTCATCGTTCGAGTCCTCTTCCGAGTTGGAACTCCCAAGTGTCGTGCGGCTCTCGTTGGCAGCACTCGGCGTCGCAGGTGGTCAATCTCGACAGACCAACTGTGTCATTGAACGATGTAACTATCGGGCGTGCGGACGCTGAGCGCCGCCAACTTAAGGCGGGTCTGATGGGCAGACACAGGGGGAGAGGACGTGCAACCCGCCGTGCCAGAGACGGCGGATTGCGCTGGTGGCGGGGGTTACGGCGCGTTACGGCGCAGCTCGGCCACTTCGCTGCGCAGTGCGCGCAGCTCGTCGAGAATTGCCTGTTCGCGAGCTACTGCGGCTTGCTCCTCGGCATTTGGCTCGTGGGTGTTCTGCATCGCGTTGACGATAACGGCGATGAACAGGTTGAGCATCATGAATGTGGCGACGAGGATATAGGGCACGAAGAACAGCCAGGCCAGCGGATGTTCTTCCATTACCGGTCGCACGATGCCCATCGACCAGCTTTCCAGGGTCATTACCTGGAACAGGGTGTACAGGCTGGCACCGATGTTACCGAACCACTCTGGAAAGCTCTCACCGAACAGCTGGGTGGCCATCACAGCGGCGACATAGAACACCAACCCCATCAGCATGACGATGCTGCCCATGCCGGGTAGCGAGGCGAGCAGCGCCTGCACCACCTTACGCATGCTTGGGTTGATCGACACCAGTCGCAATACCCGCAGCACGCGCAAGGCGCGTAGCACGGCGAAGGGGCCGCTGGCGGGTATCAGGGCGATGCCCACCACCAGGCAATCGAATACGGCCCAGGGGTCACGTAGCAGACCGACGCCACGGGCGGTGAAGCGCAGCGCCAGCTCGATGACGAAGCAGGTGAGGATGAAGGTATCGAGGATCAGCAGCGGCGTGCCCCAGTCGGTCATGATCGACGGTGACGTCTGCAGGCCGAGAATCACGGCATTGATGACGATCAGCAGAGTGATCAGGCGCTGAATGATGGCGCCGTCCATGACAGCGCCCAGGCGTTGACGCCAGTCGCTGGATGGATTCAGTTCGAGTTCGTGCATGGGAGTCTGGTCAAGGTCATCGGTGATGCCGGGCATTGCCCGGCAGAATCATCAACCCACTTGTGGGTTGGCAGGCGCTTCGGCTCAGTGATCGTCGAGGGCGAAGGCCGTCAGCGTGAAGGTGGGGATGCCGGCGTCCTGCAGCTTCTGTGAGCCACCCAGCTCAGGCAGGTCGATGATCGCGGCGGCCTCGAAGATCGTTGCACGCATGCGTCGTACCAGGTTGGCTGCGGCGATCAGGGTACCGCCGGTTGCGATCAGGTCATCGAAGATCAGTACCGAATCGCCCTCACAGAGGCTGTCGCTGTGCACTTCGAGAAAGGCTTCGCCGTATTCGGTCTGGTAACCCTCGCTGAGGACGTCCGCCGGCAGTTTGCCCTGCTTGCGAAACAACACCAGAGGCTTGTTCAGTTCGTAGGCGATGATCGAGCCGATCAGGAAGCCGCGCGCGTCCATGGCGCCGATATGGCTGAACTCAGCCTCCACGTAACGTTGGATGAAACTGTCGGCGACCATGCGCAGGGCGCGCGGCGACTGGAACAGCGGGGTGATGTCGCGAAAGATGACGCCCGGCTTGGGGAAGTCCGGTACCGGGCGGATCAGGGTCTTGATGCTGAATTCGTCAAAGATCATCGTGGGGTCCTAATGCGTTGAGCCCGCGAAAACTGTGCGAACTCAAACGTCGAGATTGCCGCCTGCCAGAGCACACAGCTCGATCGGGTCGAGGATGTGCACTTCCTTGCCTTCGGCTTCGAGCAGCTTGTTCTGTTGGAAGCGGGTAAATACGCGAGACACCGTCTCCACCGCAAGGCCCAAATAGTTACCAATTTCGTTGCGCGACATGGACAGACGGAACTGGTTGGCCGAGAAACCGCGTGCGCGGAAGCGGGCGGAAAGGTTGACCAGGAAGGTGGCGATGCGTTCGTCGGCGGTCTTCTTCGACAGCAACAGCATCATCTGCTGATCGTCGCGGATCTCGCGGCTCATGATACGCATTAGCTGGCGGCGCAGTTGCGGCAGCTGCAGGGCCAGGTCGTCGAGGCGCTCGAAGGGAATCTCGCAGACCGAGGTGGTTTCCAGTGCCTGCGCGGAAACCGGGTAGCGCTCGCCGTCGACCCCGGACAGGCCGACCAGCTCGCTGGGCAGGTGGAAGCCGGTGATCTGCTCCTCACCGCCATCGCTCAGGCTGAAGGTCTTCAGGGCGCCGGAGCGCACGGCGAACACAGAGCCGAAGGTGTCGCCCTGGCGGAACAGGAATTCGCCCTTTTTCAGCGGACGGCCGCGTTTGACGATGTCGTCGAGCGCGTCCATGTCTTCCATGTTCAGCGAGATCGGCAGGCACAGGCTGGCCAGGCTGCAATCCTTGCAATGGGCTTGATGCTGCTTGTGCAGCTTGATGCTCTCGGACATCGTTGGGCTTCCCGGATATACACGCAATATTCGTAAGGGTACCGCAGGGCTCGGGTGGCGGCCAGCCATATAAGGGCTGACCGAGCGCTCAAGTTTAGCTTCTGGGTGCCGATCCAGACTGTAGAACCATAGTCCAAAGCAGGGAGCAGCGCGATGCGCATACCATCCAGTGGGCCGCTGAATAATCTGGTGCAGGGCGTTCAGCGACAATTTACCGCAGTCGAGCGGAGCCCCGAGGAGGTGCGCGAGGGGCTCCGTGTGAGTCTGTCCGAGTTGGGCAAGAGCATGTCGGCCAAGTCCGACAAGAACGAGGACATCGACAACAGCGATCTGCCCAAGGCGATCAAGGACCTGCTCAAGATGATCCGCGAGTTGCGTGCGCAGATCGTCGAGAAGCAGGCGCAGATAGAGGCGATCATGAGCGATCAGAGCCTCGATGCGGAAACCAAGCGCCAGCAGCTTGAAGGACTGCAGACCGAGCTGGCGTCGCTCAACAGCGCATTGACTGCGGCCAATGCCAACCTGATCAAGCTCATGCGTGAGAACGGCCTGTCGAACGAGCAGATGCAGACCGCCGCCACGCTGGCGATGGGGTGATGCGTCAGCCAGTGACGGAGTCCGTCACTGGCGCAGGCTACTGGTGTTCAGATCACCCGAGAAAAACGCTGGCGTACCTGATCGTTGAGATAGCGGTCGAACAGCATGCATAGCGAGCGCACCAGCAGACGCCCGGCCGGGCGCACCTGAATCCCTTCTGCACCCAGCTCGATCAAACCGTCACGGTCGAGCTGCTGAAGTTGTGGCCAAAGCGCCGCGAAGTAGTCGCGGAATACCACGCCGTGGGCCTGTTCGATGTCGGCGAAACGCAGCTCGAAGTGGCAGATCAGCTGCTGGATCACGGCGCGGCGCAGGCGGTCGTCGGCATTGCAGTGCACGCCGCGACGCGTTGCCAACTGGCCATTGCCCAGGGTCTGCTGATAGCTGGCGATATCGCTGTCATTCTGGCTGTACAGATCACCGATCTGGCTGATGGCAGAGACGCCCAGGCCAATCAGGTCACAGTGGCCGTGGGTGGTGTAGCCCTGGAAGTTGCGTTGCAGTGTGCCTTCTTCCTGGGCGATGGCCAGTTCGTCGTCGGGCAGGGCGAAGTGGTCCATGCCTATGTAACGATACCCGGCGCGCGTCAGCTGCTCGATGCTGTTCTGCAACATGGCCAGCTTGTCCGCCGGGCTCGGCAGGTCGTCGGCACTGATGCGCCGTTGCGGCATGAAGCGTTCCGGCAGGTGCGCGTAATTGAACAGCGACAGGCGATCCGGCTGCAGGGCGATGACCTCGGCCACGGTGCGGGCGAAGCGCTCTGGCGTTTGTTTGGGCAGGCCGTAGATCAGGTCGATGTTCACCGAGCGGAACTGCAGGGTACGCGCCGCCTCGACGATGGCGCGGGTTTCCTCCAGGGTCTGCAGGCGATTGACCGCGCGTTGCACCTCGGGGTCGAGGTCCTGCACGCCGAGGCTGACGCGATTGAAGCCCAGCTCACGCAGCAGGCCCATGGTCGACCAGTCAGCCTCGCGTGGGTCGATCTCGATGCTGTAGTCGCCGGAGTCGTCATCCAGCAGGTTGAAATGCTGGCGCAGGTGCTGCATCAGCCGACGTAGTTCGTCGTGACTGAGGAAGGTCGGTGTACCGCCACCGAAATGCAGCTGTTCGATTGGCTGGTTGCGGTCGATGTAGCGGCTGATGATCTCGATTTCCCGCTCGAGCTTTTCCAGATAGGGCAGGGCGCGGCCGCGGTCCTTGGTGATGACCTTGTTGCAGGCGCAGTAGTAGCAGATGTGCGCGCAGAACGGCACGTGCACGTATAGCGACAGCGGACGTTTGGCCTTGCGGCTGTCGCGCAGGGCATGCAGCAGGTCGAACGGGCCGATATCGTCGTGAAACTGTACGGCAGTCGGGTAGGAGGTGTAGCGCGGGCCGGCGAGATCGTAGCGGCGGATCAGGTCGGCATCCCACTGGATGGCGTCGAGCATGGGAAATAATCCTGGACAGGCTGTGCGGCCAGTCTAGGGATGCGCGTAGGGGGTGGCCTTGACCTGAATCAAGGGCACGTTGAGCACTGGAGGTGTTGTCGCGGCGTAGCCCGGATGCAATCCGGGGATGTTGGGCGTTTTGCTCCCGGATTACATCCGGGCTACGCCTCAGTGCCCCATCAGCCAGTGCTGGTGTGGGCCGGGCAGGGTCCAGATACCGAACAGGATGACCAGCAGGCCGCCAGCCATGCGCACGCCGCGCTTGCGTAGCAGGGTTGTGATGCGTTCTGCTGCCAGCCCGGTGGCCAGCAGCACCGGCCAGGTGCCCAGGCCGAACGCCAGCATCAGCAGGGCACTGTTGACTGCATTGCCCTGGCTGGAGGCCCACAGCAGGGTGCTGTAGACCAGCCCGCACGGCAACCAGCCCCATAAACCACCCAGGACCAGGGCGCGCGGCAGATTGCTGACCGGCATGAAGCGCCGGGTCAGCGGTTGGATATGCCGCCACAGGCCGCGGCCCAGTGCTTCGATGCGTGTCAGCCCGCTCCACCAGCCGGCCAGATAAAGACCCATGGCAATCAGCAGCAAGGCAGCCATTGTGCGCATCGCCACTTCGGCCTTGCTGCCGGCAATGGCCCAGCCGGCCAGTCCCAGGAGCAAGCCTGCAAGGCTGTAGCTGAGAATGCGCCCGAGGTTGTAAGCCAGCAGCAGCTGTAGACGCTTGCCGCGTTGCTCGGGGGGAATCGCCAGAGTCAGCGCGCCCATCAGGCCGCCGCACATGCCGAGGCAATGACCGCCACCGAGCAAGCCGAGAATCAGCGCCGACACCAACAGCGGTGCCAGCTCAAGCATCAGGTTTGCCCTGCTTGCTGTGGTCCTCGGCCTGCTCGACGCCAGCCTTGTGCAGTGGATCTTCGTCGTCGAACAGAATGCTGTGCGCTGGGCCGTCGAGATCGTCGTACTGACCGCTGTCCACCGCCCAGAAGAACAGCCAGATGGCGAAACCGACCAGGCCGATGGCGACGGGGATCAGGATGTAGAGGGCGGACATGCGGTCTCCATGGAGGCGTCTGGGTAGGAGCGAGCATCGCGAGCGAAGAAGCGGTTCGCGAGCAGAGCTCGCTCCTACGTGTTCGGGGTGCGGCTCAGGCGCAGGGCGTTGAGCACCACCAGCAGCGAGCTAAGGGACATGCCCACGGCTGCCCAGATCGGCGTGATCCAGCCCAAGGCGGCGAAGGGCAGTACCAGGCCATTGTACAGCGTCGCCCAGGCCAGGTTCTCGATGATGATACGGCGCGTGCGCTTGGCCAGCTTCAGGCCGTCGACCAGGCTGCTCAGTCGGTTCGACAGCAACACGGCGTCGGCGCTGGTTTTCGCCAGGTCAGAGGCCGAGCCCATGGCCACGCTGATGTCGGCGGCAGCCAATACCGGTACGTCGTTGACGCCGTCGCCAAGCATCAGCACGCGCCGCCCTTCGCCGTGCAACTGCTTGAGCACTGCCAGCTTGGCATCCGGGGTCAGGCCGCCCCGAGCGGCTTCGATGCCCAGTTGGCGGGCGACTTCGCCCACCATCGGCGAGCTGTCGCCGGAGAGCAGGTGAATATGCCAGCCGCGGGCGCGGGCAGCGGCGATCAGCGCAGGCGCATCTTCGCGCAGGCGGTCGTCGAGGACGAACCAGGCTAGCGGCCCCTGTTCGTCGCCCAGCAGCAGCCATTGGCCGTGCTCGCTGGCAATCGCGGGTACTGCCTGGCCACTGAGGGCGCAGACGAAGCTGGCCTCACCAATGCGTAGCAGGCGACCGTCGACGCTGCCCTGCAGGCCCTGGCCCGGGTAGCTGTCGACAGATTCCGCCGCGCGTGGCGCCTGGCTGAAGGCGCGGGCGATGGGGTGTTCCGAACGGTTTTCCAGTGCGGCGGCCAGCGCCAGGCAAGCGCCCTGGTCGAGATCGCGCAGCGGATGGATGGCCTTGAGCGTCAGGCGGCCTTCGGTCAGCGTGCCGGTCTTGTCGAGCACCAGGGTGTCGATCTGGTTCAGGCCTTCGAGCACATGGCCGCGCGTCAGCAGCATGCCCAGCTTGTGCAGGGTGCCGGTGGCGGTGGTCAGCGCAGTCGGGGTGGCCAGGGCCAGGGCGCAGGGGCAGGTGGCCACGAGCAGGGCGAGCACGACCCAGAAGGCGCGGCTGGAGTCGATCTCCCACCAGGCGAAACCGACCACGGCGGCAGCGATCAGGATGAACAGCAGGAACCATTGCGACACGCGGTCGGCGATTTCCGCCAGGCGTGGTTTTTCGCTTTGCGCCCTATCCAGCAAGCGCACGATGGCCGACAGGCGCGTGGCATCGCCCAGCGCCTGCACTTCGACGGTCAGCGGGCCTTCGACGTTCAGCGTGCCAGCGGTAACGCTGTCGCCGATGCCGCGTGGCAGCGGCAGGTACTCGCCGGTGAGCAGCGATTCGTCGACACTGGATTGGCCGGCGAGGATGCGCCCGTCGGCGGGAATCAGCGAGCCGGGTTGCACCAGCACCTGCTCACCTTCGCGCAGCTCGCTGAGCAGGATGCGCTGGCTCTGGCCGTCGTCGCTCAGGCGCAGACAAGAGGCCGGCAGCAGCTTGACCAACTGCGCCGTAGCGGCGGCTGTGCGTTCTCGTGCACGGCGCTCCAGGTAGCGTCCGGCGAGCAAGAACAGCGCGAACATGCCCACGGCGTCGAAATACAGTTCGCCCTGGCCGGTGATGGTCGACCAGATGCCGGCCACGTAGGCACCGCCGATGGCCAGCGATACCGAGACGTCCATGGTCAGGTGGCGGGTACGCAGGTCGCGCAGGGCACCACGGAAGAACTGACCGCAGCAGTAGAAGACGATAGGCGTGGTGAGAAACAGGCTGGTCCAGCGCAGGATCTTGTCCAGCTCCGGCGACAGGTCGATGTTGAATTCCGGCCAGGTGGCCATGGTCGCCATCATCACCTGCATCCACAGCAGCCCGGCCACGCCCAGCTCGCGCATGCGCCGGCGGTTTTCCGCAGCCAGGCGTTCAGCGGCCTCGTCTGCCCGCCAGGGGTGCGCGGCATAGCCGATGCGGCGCAATTCGGCGAGTAGCTGGCTCAGGGGAATCTGGCTGTCCTGCCAGCGCACTTGCAGGCGGTGGTTGGACAGGTTCAGGTGCGCTTCGGCCACGCCTGGCACGCCGCGCAGGTGTTTCTCGATCAGCCAGCCGCAGGCGGCGCAGCTGATGCCCTCGATCAGCAACTGGGTTTCACTCAGCTCGCCTTCGTGCTGGACGAAGGGCTGCTGTACGTCGCTGCGATCGTACAGCGCCAGTTCGTCAGGCAGCGCGGCGGGCAGCGCCTGAGGGTTGGCGGCGTTTTCGCTGCGATGGCTGTAGTAGTGCTCCAGGCCGCCGGCGACGATGGCTTCGGCCACGGCCTGGCAGCCGGGGCAGCACATCTCGCGAGTCTGGCCGAGCACGTCGGCGCGGAACTGGCTGCCGGCAGGAACCGGCAGGCCACAGTGGTAGCAGGGAGTCGGGGCGGGCATTGGCGGGGTCAGTAGGAGGGGTTGTCACCGATCATGATGGTCTGGCCATCGGTGATGTTCTCTTCCTCGAACAGGCGCCAGTTCTGGCTGCCTTCCTGGCCGAGCAGTTCGACGAAGCGGCGACCACTGACTTGATCGACCATCTGCCCATGGTACTGGCCATCGGCATTGGGCTGCAGGATCACGCGGCGGTCGCGCTCCGGCTGGGTTGGCGAGATCAGGTTGAGGACGATCTGCTGCGGTCTGCTGTTGCCTTCCAGCGACAGGGTGGCGACACCGGTGGTGTTGTCCAGCACCAGCTCGCCATGCAGTTGCAGACGCTCGGCCAGCTTTTCGCGTTCCAGCGACTGGTTGATGCCCTTGCCGACGTCGTAGTAGTCGTCGGAGATCAGCCCTGGCGGGTTCTTGGTGGCGATGGTCAGCAGGGTCAGACCCTGCACCACCGAGTAGCCCAGCAGGAACAGGATGAACCAGGGCCAGAACTGCTTGTACCAGGGTTTGACGGGCGATTGGGTTTGCTCGGTCATGCGTTTTCCGTTGTCAGCGGACGCTTGGGCCAATGAAGCGGCTGTCGGCGTCGTTCTTGATACTGGAGTCATCCGCGGATTGTACGTGGAAGACGATGTTGTTGGCGCTCGACGGCAGCTTCTCCGGTGCGATGGACAGCTCTACCGGGAAGGAATACACCTCGCCCGCCAGGGCCCGCACTTCGCGCTTGCCTTCGTAGACCAGGCCATCGAGGCCGTCGGCGCTGATCACGTAGGTCATGTCGCGTTGTGACTTGTTCATGATCTTCAGGGTGTAGACGTTCTCGATGTGGCCGCGCTCGTTCTCACGGAAGAGCACGCGGTCCTTGAGCACGTCCAGCTCCACCAGCGGGCGATTGGCCACGGCCCAGGCGAACAGGCCGATCATGGCGACCAGCGCGACAGCGTACCCGATCAGGCGCGGGCGCAGCAGGTGGGTCTGGCGGCCAGACAGGTTGTGTTCAGTGGTGTAGCTGATCAGCCCTTTGGGGTAGTTCATCTTGTCCATGATGTCGTCGCAGGCGTCGATACACGCGGCGCAGCCGATGCACTCGATCTGCAGGCCATCACGGATGTCGATGCCAGTGGGGCAGACCTGCACGCACATCTTGCAGTCGATGCAGTCGCCGAGGCCCTGCGCCTTGTAGTCGGCGTCCTTCTTGCGCGGCCCGCGCGATTCGCCGCGTCGCGGATCGTAGGAGACGATCAGGGTGTCCTGGTCGAACATCACGCTCTGGAAGCGTGCGTAGGGGCACATGTAGATGCACACCTGCTCACGCAGGTAGCCGGCGTTGCCGTAGGTGGCGAGGGTGAAGAAACCGATCCAGAAATAGGCCCAGCCGCTGGCTTCACCGGTAAAAATCTCGATCACCAGGTCGCGAATCGGCGTGAAGTAGCCAACGAAGGTGATCGCGGTCAGCAGTGACACGCCAACCCAGATGCCATGCTTGGCCAGCTTGCGCCCGAATTTCTTGCCGCTCATGGGCTGCTTGTCCAGCTTCATGCGCTGGTTGCGGTCACCTTCGGTGACTTTTTCCGCCCACATGAATACCCAGGTGAACACGCTTTGCGGGCAGGTGTAGCCGCACCAGACGCGGCCAGCGAACACGGTGATGAAGAACAGGCCGAAGGCGCAGATGATCAGCAACCAAGACAGCAGCATGAAGTCCTGCGGCCAGTAAGTGGCGCTGAAAATGTAGAACTTGCGTTCGGGGAGGTTCCACCAGACCGCCTGGCGGCCGTTCCAGCTCAGCCACACCGTGCCGAAGAAGAGAATGAAGAGGAGGGCGCCGCCAGCGACTCGCAAGTTGCGAAACAGGCCGGTGAACGCGCGGGTGTAGATCTTCTCGCGGCTGGCGTAGAGATCGACGCTGGCATTCTTGGCAGGAGGAGGGGTGACGTCCTGGACGGGAATCTGTTCGCTCATCAGTGCATACCACGGCGGTTGGTTGGCAGCCCGGGCCGATGCGTGCCGGTCAGGGTCAGTTCACGATCACTATATGGTACGCCTGAAAGACAACGCCCGGGTGCGACCAGCAGTCGCGACCCGGGCGTTCATTGACCCTTGTCAAAAGAGTCGTCTGTGCTTACTGCTCTTCGGCCTTGTGCGACAGGCTGTACACGTAGGCAGCCAGCAGGTGCACCTTGTCGTTACCGAGGAATTCTTCCTGGGCCGGCATCTTGCCGTGACGACCGTAACGGATGCTCTGCTGCAGTTGTGCGTAGCTGCTGCCGTAGATGAACGCTGCCGGGTTGGTCAGGTTCGGTGCACCCATGGCCGCGGTACCCTTGCCGTCAGCACCGTGGCAGGCGAAACAGGTACCGGCGAAGACCTTCTGGCCTGCTTCGATATCGGCTTCCACGCCTTCCGGCAGTTCACGACCGCCCAGTTGGGTCAGCACGTAGGCAGCGACGTTGCGTACACCGTCTTCGCCGATGGCCGGGCCTTGAGCCGGCATGGCGCCTTCGCGACCTTTGAGGATGGTGGTCTTGATGGTTTCCGGCTCGCCGCCCCAACGCCACTCGTTGTCGGTCAGGTTGGGGAAGCCGTAGCTGCCTTTGGCATCGGAGCCGTGGCAAACGGAGCAGTTGGAGGCGAACAGACGACCACCCATTTTCAGGGCTTGCTCGTCCTTGGCCACTTCCTCGATCGGCATGGCGGCGTATTTGGCGAACAGCGGACCGTACTGCTCATCGGCGCGCGCCATTTCCTTTTCCCACTGGTGCACACCGGTCCAGCCGGTGTGACGCATGGAGCCGTCAGCGATCTGTACACCAGCAGCGAAAGGCGTTTCCTTTTCGCTGTCGACGTAGTCGTAGCCCGGCAGCAGGCCTTTCCAGTTACCCAGGCCCGGGTACAGGGCGAGGTAGCCGAGGGCGAAGATGATGGTCGCGACGAACAGCATGAACCACCACTTCGGCAGCGGGTTGTCATACTCCTCGATGCCGTCGAAGCTGTGGCCGACGGTCTCTTCGGTGGTTTCCTGGCGCTGGCCCTTGCGGGTGCCGAAGATCAGCCAGGTCAGGGCGAAGATGGTGCCCAGAGACAGAATGGTTACGTACCAACTCCAGAACGTGGTCATTGGTTATTGCTCCTGGAAGAGTCTTGATCGCGCTTGGACTCGGGCTTGGGATCGTCGGCGAAGGGCAGGTTGGCTGCTTCGTCGAAGCTCGATTTGCGCTTGCTGCTGTAGGCCCAGAGCACCACGCCAATGAAGGCGATGAAAACGACCGCCGTGCCGATGCCGCGAATTATCCCGATGTCCATAGCGTCTTACCGTTTGTTCTTGATGGAAGTACCGAGAACCTGGAGATACGCAACCAGCGCGTCCATTTCGGTATTGCCTTTCACTGCATCGCGAGCACCGGCGATATCTTCGTCGGTGTAGGGGATGCCGAAGCCACGCATGACTTCCATCTTCTTGGCGGTGTCGCGACCGTCGAGCTTGTTCTCCACCAGCCACGGGTAGGCAGGCATTTTCGACTCAGGCACGACGTTGCGCGGGTTGTACAGGTGGGCACGATGCCACTCGTCCGAGTAACGACCGCCAACGCGGGCCAGGTCCGGACCGGTACGCTTGGAGCCCCACAGGAAGGGGTGATCCCAGACGCTTTCGCCGGCGACGGAGTAGTGGCCGTAGCGCTCGGTTTCGGCGCGGAACGGACGAATCATCTGCGAGTGGCAGCCGACGCAGCCTTCACGGATGTAGATGTCGCGACCTTCCAGCTGCATCGCGGTGTAGGGCTTGAGGCCTTCCACCGGCTCATTGGTGACGTCCTGGAAGAACAGCGGGACGATCTGGGTCAGGCCGCCGATGCTGACGGCAATCACCATCAGCAGCGCCATCAGGCCGATATTCTTCTCGATGATTTCGTGTTTCATCAGTGAGCTACTCCGGCGGGAATCTGCGCAGCCGCTTCGTATTCAGCCGGCTTGGCGGCACGCACGGTGCGGAAGGTGTTGTAGGCCATCAGCAGCATGCCGGTGACGAAGAAGGCGCCGCCGATCATGCGTACGACATAGCCTGCATGGCTGGCTTCAAGGGCTTCGACGAAGGAGTAGGTGAGGGTGCCGTCTTCGTTGACTGCGCGCCACATCAGACCCTGGGTGATGCCGTTGACCCACATCGAGGCGATGTACAGCACGGTACCGATGGTAGCCAGCCAGAAGTGGGTGTTGATCAGGGCGATGCTGTGCATCTGCTCGCGACCGAATACTTTCGGCAGCAGGTGATACAGCGAGCCGATGGAGATCATCGCAACCCAGCCAAGGGCGCCGGCGTGCACGTGGCCGATGGTCCAGTCGGTGTAGTGGGACAGGGCGTTGACGGTCTTGATGGCCATCATCGGGCCTTCGAAGGTCGACATGCCGTAGAAGGCCAGGGAGACCACCAAGAAGCGCAGGATTGGGTCGGTGCGCAGCTTATGCCAGGCGCCAGACAGACTCATCATGCCGTTGATCATGCCGCCCCAGCTTGGAGCCAGCAGAATGACCGACATGGCCATACCGAGGGACTGAGCCCAATCCGGCAGTGCGGTGTAGTGCAGGTGGTGCGGACCGGCCCAGATGTACAGGGTGATCAGCGCCCAGAAGTGCACGATGGACAGGCGATACGAGTAGATCGGACGCTCGGCCTGCTTGGGTACGAAGTAGTACATCATCCCCAGGAAGCCGGTGGTCAGGAAGAAGCCCACGGCGTTGTGGCCGTACCACCACTGGATCATCGCGTCGGTCGCGCCGGCATAGGCCGAGTACGACTTGAACAGGCTTACCGGCATGGCGGCGCTGTTGACGATGTGCAGCATGGCGGTCACGAGGATGAACGCACCGAAGAACCAGTTGCCCACATAGATGTGCTTGGTCTTGCGCTTGACGATGGTGCCGAAGAACACCAGCAGATAGGTGATCCAGACGATGCCCAGAAGGATATCGACCGGCCACTCGAGCTCGGCGTATTCCTTGGAGCTGGTGTAGCCCATCGGCAGGGTGATCACCGCCAGGACGATGACCGCTTGCCAGCCCCAGAAGGTGAAGGCAGCCAGACCGTCGGAGATCAGGCGCGTCTGACAGGTGCGCTGGACCACGTAATACGAGGTCGCAAACAGTGCGCATCCGCCGAAGGCGAAGATCACCGCGTTGGTGTGCAGCGGGCGCAGACGGCCGAAGCTCGTCCACGGCAGGCCCAGGTTGAGTTCCGGCCACACGAGTTGTGCGGCGATGAACACGCCTAGACCCATGCCAATGACCCCCCAGATCACCGTCATAATGGCGAACTGGCGGACCACCTTATAGTTATAAGCAGTCTGACTGATTGCTGTGCTCATGCTAGGGGTTCCACGGTTAATGGAGTTTTATGGGGCAAAAATCGGCGGCAAGTATGTAGAAAGCAGGTAGCCATTGCAACGCAACGTGCCGACACGAATAGGGTTTCAGGGCTTTTCGCGAGCCGTTTGCAACGGCCTCGGAAACAGCTCTGTCAGCTTTTGGCGCAACCAGTTTGCGCAGCGCTAAGAAAGGATCGCCTTAGAGTTGTGACAGATGGCGACTGAAAGGCAGCTTAGCCCAGATCAAGGAAATTGCAGGGCTATTGGTCGGCGGGTGCGACACTGAGTCGCACAGGTGTGAGGAGGGGCCGGCGACCGCGATTCGGTCGCCGGTAATGCAGGGGGAGGTTACTTGTTTTCGCCCTGGCTCAGCTTGAGCACGTAGGCGGCCAGCAGGTGGGCCTTGTCATTGCCGAGGAAGTCGCCCTGAGCTGGCATGTTGCCGCTGCGTCCGTAGCGAATGGTCTGTTGCAGTTGGGCGAAGCTGCTGCCGTAGATGAACGCGCTGGGTTGAGTCAGGTTCGGTGCGCCCATCGCCTGCATGCCGGTACCGGCCGGGGTGTGGCAGGCGGAGCAGATGGTGGCGAAGATCTGCTTGCCGGCGGCGACGTCGGCCTGGGCATCGTCCGGCAGTTCACGGCCACCGAGTTCGGTGAGGACGTAGGCAGCCACGTTGCGTACGCCATCTTCGCCGATCACCGGGCCTTGTGCCGGCATCATGCCCATACGGCCATGCATAATGGTGGTCTTGATGGTTTCCGGCTCGCCGCCCCAGCGCCAACTGCTGTCGGCCAGGTTGGGGAAGCCATAGCTGCCCTTGGCATCGGAGCCGTGGCAAACCGCGCAGTTGGAGGCGAACAGGCGACCGCCCATTTTTAGCGCGCGCTCGTCCTTGGCTACTTCCTCGATGGGCATGGCGGCATATTTGGCGAAGATCGGCCCGTATTGCTCATCGGCACGGTTCATCTCGCGCTGCCACTGGTTGACCTGGGTCCAGCCGTCCTCATAGCCCGGCAGCAGACCCTTGAAGTCGCCCAGGCCGGGATACAGCAGCAGGTAGCCCACGGAGAACACCAGGGTGCCGAGGAACAGCATGAACCACCACTTCGGCAGTGGGTTGTCATATTCCTCGATGCCATCGAAGGCATGGCCCATGGTCTGTTCGGTCGGGCTTTTGTGCACCTCGCTCTTGCGAGTGGCGAAGATCAGCCAGAACAGGGCGACCATGGTGCCGAGGGTCAGCAGGGTGATGTACCAACTCCAGAAGGTGGTCATGCTTGGGTCCTCGAAACGGCGGGCTTGGGCTCATCGGCGAAGGGCAGGTTGGCGGCTTCGGCGAAGGCGTCGCGGCGTTTGCCGCTGTAGGCCCAGAGGGTGACGGCGGTGAAGGCGATCAGGACCAGCGCGGTGCCTAGGCCGCGCAGGGTGCCGATATCGATAAGCTCGAACATGGCACTCACCTCTTGTTCTTCACGGCGGTGCCAAGCACCTGCAGGTAGGCGACCAGAGCATCCATCTCGCTCTTGCCCTTGACCGCGTCGCTGGCCCCGGCGATGTCGTCGTCGTTGTAGGGCACGCCGAGCATGCGCAACGCGCTCATCTTCTTGGCGGTGTCCTTGCCGTCGAGGGCGTGCTCCACCAGCCAGGGGTAGGCGGGCATGATCGACTCGGGCACGACGTTGCGCGGGTTGTACAGGTGAGCACGATGCCACTCGTCCGAGTAGCGCGCGCCGACGCGAGCCAGGTCCGGGCCGGTACGCTTGGAACCCCACAGGAAGGGGTGATCCCAGACGCTTTCGCCGGCGACGGAGTAGTGGCCGTAGCGCTCGGTTTCGGCGCGGAACGGGCGGATCATCTGCGAATGGCAGCCGACGCAGCCTTCGCGGATGTAGATGTCGCGGCCTTCCAGTTGCAGCGCGTTGTAAGGCTTGAGGCCATCCACCGGCTCGTTGGTGACGTCCTGGAAGAACAGCGGGACGATCTGGGTCAGACCGCCGATGCTGACCGCCAGGATCATCACCAGCGCCATCAGGCCGATGTTCTTCTCGAGAATCTCGTGTTTCATCAGTGGGCTCCTTCTACCGAGAACTGCGCAGCGGCTTCCATCTCGGTGGATTTCGCGCTGCGTACGGTCAGCCAGACGTTCCAGGCCATCAGCAGCATGCCGGCGAAGAAGATGGCGCCGCCGATCACCCGCACCACGAAGCCGACATGGCTGGCTTCCAGCGCTTCGACGAAGGAGTAGGTGAGGGTGCCGTCTTCGTTGACTGCGCGCCACATCAGGCCCTGGGTGATGCCGTTGACCCACATCGAGGCGATGTAGAGCACGGTGCCGATGGTGGCCAGCCAGAAGTGGCCGTTGATCAGGCCGATGCTATGCATCTGCTCACGACCGAACACCTTCGGAATCAGGTGATACAGCGAGCCGATGGACACCATGGCGACCCAGCCGAGGGCGCCAGCGTGCACGTGGCCGATGGTCCAGTCGGTGTAGTGGGACAGGGCGTTGACGGTCTTGATGGCCATCATCGGACCTTCGAAGGTCGACATGCCGTAGAAGGCCAGGGACACCACCAGAAATCGCAGAATCGGGTCGGTACGCAGTTTGTGCCAGGCACCGGAGAGGGTCATCATGCCGTTGATCATGCCGCCCCAGCTCGGGGCCAGGAGGATCAGCGACATCACCATGCCCAGGCTCTGTGCCCAGTCCGGCAGCGCGGTGTAATGCAGGTGGTGCGGGCCGGCCCAGATGTATACCGCGATCAGCGCCCAGAAGTGGACGATGGAGAGGCGGTAGGAGTAGACCGGGCGACCGGCCTGTTTGGGCACGAAGTAATACATCATCCCCAGGAAGCCGGCGGTGAGGAAGAAGCCCACGGCGTTATGGCCGTACCACCACTGGATCATCGCATCGGTGGCGCCGGCATACAGCGAGTAGGACTTGGTCAGGGTGACCGGAATCTCTAGGTTGTTGACCACGTGCAGGATGGCCACGGTGAGGATGAACCCGCCGAAGAACCAGTTGCCCACGTAGATGTGGCTGACCTTGCGCTGCATCACCGTGCCAAAGAAGACGATGGCGTAGGACACCCACACGATGGTGATCAGGATGTCGATCGGCCATTCCAGCTCGGCGTATTCCTTGGAACTGGTCCAGCCCAGGGGCAGGGTGATGGCTGCAAGCAGGATCACCAGTTGCCAGCCCCAGAAGGTGAAGGCCGCCAGTTTCGGTGCGAACAGCGTGGTCTGGCTGGTGCGTTGCACCGCGTAGTAACTGGTGGCGAACAGGGCGCAGCCACCGAAGGCGAAGATCACCGCATTGGTATGCAGCGGGCGCAGGCGGCCGAAGCTGGTCCACGGTAGGTTGAAGTTGAGTTCGGGCCAGGCCAGCTGGGCAGCGATGAATACGCCGAGTCCCATGCCGACGATGCCCCAAACCACCGTCATAATGGCGAACTGGCGAACCACCCTGTAGTTGTAGGCGGAACGGGTTGTTGTGTTCATGTCTGGGCTTCCATCCACGGTTATGGCAGAGCGGCCGATAACCGTGGTGGCCGCAGGCATGAGCAGGCCACGGACACCACGGATATCGACGCGAGGCAAGCATGAGCAAAGGGCCATCTGGATTTATTGACGCTGATCAATGCGAGCAGGGACTGCCCTGGCAGTGGGACGAACCGCCGCAGGCGGCATCGAGCACGCTGATCCTCGCGCACGGGGCCGGTGCGCCGATGGACAGCCCGTTCATGCAGGCCATGGCTCAGGGTCTGGCAGAGCGGGGCGTGCGAGTAGTGCGTTTCGAGTTCACCTACATGGCGCAGCGGCGGGTAGACGGGCGTAAACGGCCGCCCAATCCGCAGGCGCAACTGCTGCAGCAATGGCGTGATGTGCATGCACAGGTGCGCCATCGGGTCACAGGCCCCGTGGCCATCGGCGGCAAGTCCATGGGTGGGCGCATGGCCAGTTTGCTGGCTGACGAGTTGGAGGCTTCCTCTCTGGTTTGCCTCGGCTATCCCTTCTATGCCGCCGGCAAGCCCGAGAAGCCGCGAGTCGCTCATCTCGCCGAGCTGCGCACGCCAACGCTGATCATCCAGGGCGAACGCGATGCACTGGGCAATCGCGAGGCCGTTGCCGGCTATGAGCTGTCAGCGGCCATCGAGCTGCACTGGCTGCAGGCCGCCGACCATGACCTCAAGCCGTTGAAGGCGTCCGGCTTCAGCCATGAGCAGCATCTCGCCACTGCAGCGGGGCAGATTGCGGCGTTTCTTGGGCGAATGCAGCACTGATCCGAGGCCGGCCGCGCGCTCGTATTCGGACACTTTTTCCTCGCGCGGCCGCTGTAAAAGCGGTTGCGCTTGACCGCTTGGTCACGCAATGTGACAGCTGAGTGTCCGGGCCCGTTTCAGTGCGGGCATTGCAGGCTTTTTACCTGCATGGGTAAGCGGATGGCTGCCCTGCACGGCACGCTGTGCCACGCAATGGGGCGGTGCGTCATGACGGAAACACCGTATTGCACTGTAATGGTGCGTAATGTTTTTGATTGATAGGTAGGTTTTTGATTTTAAAGGATTAATTGTGCTGGCTCGGGCCTTGCAGAGGATGCTGCAAGTCCGGGTGACAAGGAGTACGGCATGGCCCGCACCTTTTATGACGAGATGTACGACGCGAGCGGCGCTGTCCGCCCGCACTACCGCGAATTTGCCCGCTGGTTGGCAGAGACGCCGGACGATCTGCTGGCTCAGCGCCGACGAGAAGCCGACCTGTTGTTCCACCGCGCCGGTATCACCTTCACCCTCTACGGGGATGATCAGGGCACCGAGCGACTGATCCCCTTCGACATAATTCCCCGTTCCATCCCCGCCAGCGAATGGCGTATCGTCGAACGCGGCTGCATCCAGCGTGTGCAGGCGCTCAACCTGTTCCTCGCCGACCTTTACCACGACCAGCGCATCATCAAAGCGGGGATCATCCCGGCCGAGCAGGTGCTGGCCAACGAGGGTTACCAGATGGCCATGCAGGGCCTTGACCTGCATCGCGACATCTACGCACACATCGCCGGGGTCGACCTGGTACGTGACGGCGACGGCAGCTACTACGTGCTGGAAGACAACCTGCGCACGCCCAGCGGTGTGAGCTACATGCTCGAAGACCGCAAGATGATGATGCGCCTGTTCCCCGAACTGTTCGCTGCGCAACGCGTGGCGCCGGTGGACCACTACCCGAACCTGCTGCTCGATGCGCTGAAGAGCTCCAGCCCGCTGGACAACCCCACGGTCGTGGTATTGACCCCAGGGCGCTTCAACAGCGCCTACTTCGAACACGCGTTCCTCGCCCGTGAAATGGGCGTGGAGCTGGTGGAAGGCGCTGACCTGTTCGTCCGCGACGACAAGGTCTACATGCGCACCACTGCCGGTGCGCGCCAGGTGGACGTGATCTATCGCCGCCTTGACGACGCCTTCCTCGATCCATTGGCTTTCAACCCCGACTCGATGCTCGGTGTCGCTGGGCTGTTGTCGGCCTATCGTTCGCGCAACGTGGTGCTGGCCAACGCCATCGGCACTGGCGTGGCCGACGACAAGTCGGTCTACCCCTACGTCGGTGACATGATCCGCTTCTATCTGGACGAGGAGCCGATCCTCAAGAACGTGCCAACCTGGCAGTGTCGGAAACCGGAAGAACTGTCCCACGTGTTGGCCAATCTGTCCGAGCTGGTGGTCAAGGAAACCCAGGGCTCCGGCGGCTACGGCATGCTGGTCGGCCCGGCGGCGAGCAAGGCCGAGATCGAGAACTTCCGCGCGCGACTGATCGCCAAACCGGAGGCTTACATCGCTCAGCCGACGCTGTGCTTGTCGACCTGCCCGACCTTCGTCGAGCGTGGCATCGCACCGCGCCATATCGACCTGCGCCCGTTCGTTCTGACCGGCCGCGAAACCCGCCTGGTGCCTGGCGGTCTGACGCGTGTGGCACTGCGCGAAGGCTCGCTGGTGGTCAATTCGTCGCAAGGCGGCGGGACCAAGGACACCTGGGTGGTGGAGGACTGACCATGCTTTCGAGAACTGCCTCCGATCTGTACTGGATGTCGCGCTACCTGGAACGTGCCGAAAATCTCGCGCGTATGCTCGATGTCAGCTATTCGCTGTCGCTGATGCCGCAGGACGGCCGTGGCGATGGCCTCGACGAACTGGCCATGCCGCTGCTGATCACCGGCACCCTGGACGACTACCTGGAGCGCCACGGCCCGTTGCATGCCGAGCGCATGCTGCACTTCTTCGCCCTCGATGCGAGCAACCCAGGCAGTATCTACTGCTGCCTGCAGGCGGCGCGCAGCAACGCTCATGCGGTGCGCGGCCGAATTACCGCCGACATGTGGGAGAACATCAACGCCAGCTGGCTGGAGATGCGCGGGATCGCCGAGCAGGGCCTTGGCCGCTACGGCATCAGCCGCTTTTGCGAGTGGGTCAAGGAGCGTTCGCACCTGTTCCGTGGTGCCACCTTCGGCACCATCATGCGCGGTGAGGCCTACCGCTTCATCCGCCTGGGCACTTTCATTGAGCGCGCCGATAACACCCTGCGCCTGCTCGATGCGCGCTACGAAATGCTCGGCGAGGAGATCGACGAGCTGGAGGAGCGCACCGCGCGCAGCTACTACCAATGGAGTGCGCTGCTGCGGGCGTTGTCCTCGTTCGAGGCATTTGCCGAGAGCTATCGAGGCTCGCCACGTACGCGCAAGGTCGCCGAACTGCTGCTGCTGCGTCCGGACGTGCCGCGCTCGCTGCGAGCCTGTATGGAAGAACTCAACCTGATGCTCGCGGGTCTACCGGGGGAGAACGGTCGACCGGCGCAGCGCCTGGCCGCCGAGCTGGATGCGCGACTGCGCTACACCAGCATCGACGAAGTGCTCGACGAAGGCCTGCATGCCTGGCTTACCGATTTCATCCTGCTGGTGCGCCAGCTGGGCAATACCATCCATACGTCCTACCTGGAGGTCGCATGAGACTCTCGATCAGTCATGACACCACCTACCGCTACGATGACCAGGTACGCGCCAGTATCCAGTACCTGCGCCTGACCCCGCATGACAGCGAACGCCAGCAGGTGCTCAGTTGGCAGCTCGATCTGCCGCGCCCGGTGCACGCCCAGCTCGACCCCTACGGCAACATTCTGCACGTGCTGACCCTGGACGAGCCGCACGAGTCCATCGTCATCGGCGCCCGCGGCCAGGTGGAGATCGACGAAACCTGCGAAGCCGAGCACGAGCGCCAGTCAGCGCTGCCGTTCTTGCGCTTCACCCGCCTGACTCAGGCCGATGAGGCCATTCGTGAGTTCGCCGCGCAGCAAAGCAAGGCGCGCGTGGATCGCACTGGCCTGATCGACCTGATGCATGCGCTTAATGCCCACATTGCCTATCAGCCCGGTACCACCGAAGTGGACACCAGTGCCGCTGAGGCCTTCGCCAGCCGCCGTGGCGTCTGCCAGGATCACACTCATGCCTTCCTCGCCTGCGCGCGCAGCCTGGGCGTGCCGGCGCGCTATGTGTCGGGCTACCTCTATACCGACGATGCCGAGCACCTGGCCAGCCACGCCTGGGCCGAGGCCTGGGTCGGCGATGCCTGGTACAGCTTCGACGTGACCAACTGCCTGGCGCGCCCGGAGCGACATCTGAAGCTGGCAGTCGGCCTGGATTACCTCGATGCCTGCCCGGTACGTGGCATGCGCCGCGGTGGCGGTTGCGAGCAAATGCATGCGCAGGTGCAGGTGGCGCCACTTCTGCAGGTGCGTCAGCAGTGATGCGCCAATAGGCGCTGGTGGCATAGGGGCGCCGCGCGCCCCAGACTGACGGCCTTTCGTGGGGTGCGCCATGCGCACCTCGGTTTACCCCGCCAAAATCCCGGTGCGCACGGCGCACCCTTCCCAAATCGTTCTACGGGCTCGTGTCGCTCTTGCGCTGGGCCATGTGCCGCAGGTAGGCGATCAAGCGCTGCAGTTCGGCAGGTGGCAGTACCTGCTCGCTGAAGCCGGGCATACGCCCCTGCGGCCAGCGCCGCAAGCTCTGTGGGTCGCGGATGTAGCGTTGTAGAAAATCGCCTGTGAAATATTCGGTCGGGTTGTGCGGAATGTTCAGGTCCGGGCCGAACTCGGAATCACCCGCGCCATTGAGGCGATGACAGGCCATGCAGTTCTTCTGGTAGACGGCGAAACCCGCCTGCA
The DNA here is from genome assembly GCF_002843095.1 of Pseudomonas sp. YY-1. Classification (NCBI taxonomy): domain Bacteria; kingdom Pseudomonadati; phylum Pseudomonadota; class Gammaproteobacteria; order Pseudomonadales; family Pseudomonadaceae; genus Pseudomonas; species Pseudomonas sp. YY-1. The sequence goes on from NZ_PJLX01000001.1 coordinate 29,626, forward strand.
CTTCAGCATTGGCATCCGTCGCCGGGAGCAGGGCGGGGAAGCGCTGTTCCACAGCGGCCAGCTGACGAATCCGGGCGACCTGAAAGGGCCACTGCTCGGGGCCGATCTGGCTGGCAGAAGGATCGGTCCAGACCAGGTAGAAAGGTCCTGCGCTGGGTTTGCCCTGTGCCAGCGGCGGCCAGGGATGCTCGGGATCTTCGATGGCCAGCCAGGCTTTTGCTCCTTCCTTGGCCAAGAGAATCGAGGCTGGCAGTTCCGCGGCAAAACCGTCGAGCGCCACGGCCTGGAGATGGTCGCCGGGCTCTATACCCTCCAGCAGCGTACTGATCGGCACGGCGCGGTAGTGCATGGGGCGCTTGTAGCTGACGTCATCGATGATCTCGATATCGCGCGCTTGCGGGTGCTCGAGCAGTTCGCTGCTGCTCCAGGCGCGTCGGCCATCGTTGAGTTGCACCTCGAACTCGGCCGCCTGGGTCACGCCGCTCAGGATGACCAAAATCAGCAGCAGGGCAGCTCTCATTCGCGATGCTCCAGCAGTGGTCGTAGTTCGTCATAGGCGCCGGCATTGATCACCTGGCGGTAGCCCATTTCCTCCAGGCTTTGCTGGGCGATGGCGGAGCGGCGACCGCTGCGGCAGTAGAGCACCAGGGGGCGATCTTTGTCCGGAGCGACACTGGCGATCTGTGCGGCGATATCTTCGTGGCCGATACGGATGGCGCCGGGCAGTGCACCTTCTGCGAATTCTTCGGCGCTACGCACGTCGATCAGCAGGCTGTCGCTGCGCTGCAAGGAGGAGATGGCGGCGGCCTGATCGATTTCACCGGCATGGGCAGTGAGCAGAGCGAACAGGCTGGTGAGCAGGAGAATCAGGCGCATGGCAGACCCCAGAGCGGATTGATGGGCCCGGCATCATTGCCCGAGCCTTTTGTGCAGTCTAGGATGCCTCGCTCGACGTGACGGGGGTAGTAGATGTTAGCCGAGTTGTTCGCCGTTCTGGCTCCGGTACTGATTGCGGCAGGCATCGGCTACGGCTGGGTGCGCAGCGGTCACCAGTACCCCACTGATTTCATCGCGCGCCTGGTGCTCAATGTCGGTACGCCTTGCCTGGTGCTGTCTACCCTGAGCCGTGCCGAGCTGGATGTGGGGGCTTTCTCGCAGATGGCCCTGGCCTGCGTGCTGGTGACCTCATGCATGGGGCTGGCCGGCTGGCTGTTGAGTCGCCTGTTCGGCCTGGACTGGAAAGTGCTGGTACCAGCCTACCTGTTCCCGAACTCGGGCAACATGGGCCTGCCCATGGCGCTGTTCGCCTTCGGTGAGCCTGGCCTGGCATTGGCGGTAGCGTTTTTTCTGGTGCTGTCGGTGGGGCATTTCAGCATCGGCATGCTGCTCTCCGGAGCCGCGGCTTCAGTTAAGGGACTGTTGCTCAACCCGATCATGATCAGCCTGGCGCTGGTGTTGCCAGTGCTGTTTCTCGATGTTGAATTGCCGCGCTGGCTGGCCAATACCGTCGACCTGTTGGGCGGCATGACCATCCCGCTGATGCTGATCACGCTGGGTGTGTCACTGGCCAGTATCCGCGTGCAGCACCTGGGTAACGGCCTGGTGCTGGGATTGCTGCGCATTCTCTGTGGCGCGGCGCTGGGCTGGATCATCGGCTGGATAATCGGCTTGCAGCCGTTGGCGCACGCTGTATTGGTGCTGCAGTCGTCGATGCCAGTGGCGGTGTTCAATTACCTGTTCGCGGTGCGCGCAGGCCGTTCACCTGAGCAAGTCGCGAGTCTGGTGTTGTGCTCGACACTGCTGGCCTTCGTGCTGATTCCGCTGCTGTTGGCGTGGTGGATACCCGCACTGCGCTGAGCGCGCTACGGCGTCTGCGCAGTTGCGGGGACGGTGGGGATCAACTGACCAGACGGTTCAGATTGGGAAGGATCAGGATGACCGCTGTGGCGAAAAGGATGACGCCAGCCTGGCGGTATTTCGGCTGTTTGAACATGGCCGTATGCCTTTTGTTGTTATGGGTGTGGCGTCGAGCGCCTGCCGTACTGCCTGGTGGGTCGCTGCGTCACACCTGGGCGTTGTTCTGACTCACCGCCCCGGCATGACCCGGCGGCGGCTCCCTGCGCCGCTTTGTGCAAGGGCGCATGTGTAACTCTAGGGTTGGTGTCACAACTTCCTTAGATGACTTGGTTTCTAGCCGAGGCCTGTTAAAACTTTCGAGCTATGTGCGCCTTCGCAGGACATGCCGCAGGCCTTGAGACAGAGCGCTTGCTTGCTGAGGCCACTGCTAACCCGGCAACCGACCGTTCGTCTGAGCTCAGTGGTCAATAGCGCTGAGCGCTTCGGTCATTGAGCCACGGCGCCTCGGCGCTATGGTAAGCAGGCTCAATAAGAACAGGTGTGGTCGGGGCGTGATGTTCCGCCAGTGCCGTAATAGTCTCCGAGGACGCCATGACCGAAGCATATATTTTCGACGCGGTGCGCACGCCCCGTGGCAAGGGCAAGAAGGACGGCGCGCTGTACAGCGTCAAGCCTGTTCAACTGGTTGCCGGCCTACTGAACGCCCTGCAAGTGCGCAATGATCTGGATACCAGTCAGGTGGACGACATCGTCCTCGGTTGCGTGACGCCGGTGGGTGATCAGGGCGCCGATATCGCCAAGACCGCTGCCATGGTCGCGGACTGGGACGTCAGCGTGGCAGGTGTGCAGCTCAACCGTTTCTGTGCGTCTGGGTTGGAGGCGGTGAACCTGGGGGCGATGAAGGTGCGCTCCGGCTTCGAAGATCTGGTGGTGGTCGGCGGTGTGGAATCCATGTCGCGCATCCCCATGGGCTCCGACGGTGGCGCCTGGGTGATGGACCCGGAAACCAACATCCACAGCAATTTCGTGCCGCAGGGTATCGGCGCCGACCTGATCGCCACCCTGGAAGGCTTCAGCCGCGCCGATGTCGACGCCTTCGCCCTGCGTTCGCAGCAGAAGGCAGCGCGTGCCAGCGGCAATGGGTCGTTCGCCAAGTCGCTGGTGCCGGTCGCCGATCAGAACGGCATCGTGCTGCTCGACCATGACGAGTTCATTCGTGGCGATTCGACTCTGGAAGGCCTCCGCAAGCTCAAGCCGAGCTTCGAGATGATGGGGCAGATGGGCTTCGACTCCACCGCGCTGCGCGTCTACAGCCATGTCGAGCGTATCGAGCACGTGCACACGCCCGGCAACAGCTCGGGCATCGTCGATGGTGCGGCGCTGATGCTGATCGGCTCCGAGGCCAAGGGAAAGGAGCTGGGCCTGAAGCCACGCGCGCGCATCGTCGCGGCGGCGGTGACCAGCACTGACCCGACCATCATGCTCACCGGCCCAGCACCGGCCACGCGCAAGGCGCTGGCCAAGGCGGGGCTGTCCATCGACGACATCGACCTGTTCGAGGTCAATGAGGCCTTCGCCTCGGTGGTGATGAAGTTCATGAAGGACATGGGCGTGAGCGAGGACAAGGTCAACGTGAACGGTGGCTCCATCGCCATGGGCCATCCGCTCGGCGCCACTGGTTGCGCCATTCTCGGCACGCTGCTCGACGAGCTGGAGAAGCGCCAGCTGCGCTACGGCCTGGCCACATTGTGCGTCGGCGGCGGCATGGGTATCGCAACGATTATTGAAAGAGTTTGAGGCGGAGATAAGAAGAATGACTGACGCCATCCGTTACGAAAAAGGCCAGGACAATATCGTCGTCCTGACCATGGACATGCCCGGCCAGAGCGCCAACACCATGAACGCGGTGTACCGCGAGGCTATGGGCCAGATCGTCGACCGCCTGGAAGCGGAAAAGGATTCGCTTGCCGGGGTGATCGTCACCTCGGCGAAGAAGACCTTCTTCGCCGGCGGTGACCTCAATGAGCTGATCAAGGTTACCAAGGCCGATGCTCAGGGTTTCTACGAGATGATCCTGAAGATCAAGGGCCAGCTACGCCGCCTGGAAACCCTGGGCAAACCGGTGGTTGCCGCCATCAACGGTGCGGCGCTGGGTGGCGGCTGGGAAATTGCCCTGGCCTGTCATCACCGTATCGCCCTGAACGAAAGCCACGTGCAGCTCGGTTTGTCGGAAGTCACCCTCGGTCTGTTGCCGGGCGGCGGCGGGGTAGTGCGGATGGTGCGCCTGCTCGGTCTGGAAAAGGCGTTACCGTATCTGGCCGAAGGTAAGAAGGTGCGCCCGGACGCGGCGCTCAAGGCCGGTTTGGTTCACGACCTGGCCAGTGATCGCGACGAGATGCTGAGCAAGGCCCGCGCCTGGATCGCCGCCAACCCGTCCGCGAAGCAGCCGTGGGACGTGCAGGGCTACAAGATTCCCGGTGGCACGCCCAGCTCGCCCAACGTGGCGCAGATGCTGGCCATCGCCCCGAGCGTGTTGCGCGACAAGACCAAGGGCTGCTTCCCGGCGCCGGAGAAGATCATGTGCGCCGCCGTCGAGGGTGCGCAGGTCGACTTCGACACCGCGCAGATCATCGAGGCGCGCTACTTCACCGAACTGACCACCGGCCAGGTGGCGAAGAACATGATCGGCACCTTCTGGTTCCAGCTCAACGAAATCAACGCTGGCGGATCGCGCCCACAGGGCTATCCGAAGAGCCAGGTCAAGAAAGTCGGCGTGCTCGGCTCCGGCATGATGGGCGCCGGCATCGCCTATGTGTCGGCGGCGGCCGGTATCGAGGTGGTGCTCAAGGACGTGTCCGTCGAAGCGGCCGAGAAGGGCAAGAGCTATTCGGCCAAGCTGCTCGACAAGAAAGTCGCCAAGGGCCACATGACGGCCGAGCAGCGTGAGGCTTTCCTGGCGCTGATCAAGGCTACCGATAGTGAGGCGGATTTCGCCGGTTGCGACCTGATCATCGAAGCCGTATTCGAGGATCGTGCGCTCAAGGGCAAGGTCACTGCTGCCGCCGAAGCTGCTGCACTGAGCGATGCGGTGATCGCCTCCAACACCTCGACGCTGCCGATCACCGGCCTGGCGACTGCCGTGGCCAAACCGGAGAAATTCATCGGTCTGCACTTCTTCAGCCCGGTCGACAAGATGCCGCTGGTGGAGATCATCCGTGGCGAGCAGACCAGCGACGAGACGCTGGCGCGCGGCTTCGACTACGTCATGCAGATCAAGAAGACGCCCATCGTGGTCAACGACAGTCGCGGCTTCTTTACCTCGCGGGTGTTCGGCACCTTCACCAACGAAGGCCTGGCCATGCTCGGTGAGGGCGTCAGCGCCGCGATGATCGAGAACGAGGCGCGCAAGGCCGGCATGCCGGTCGGCCCGCTGGCGATCAGCGACGAAGTGTCGATGAGCCTGATGAATCACATCCGCCAGCAGACCATCAAGGATCTGGCGGCCGAGGGCAAATCCATCCCAGAACACCCGGCCTTTGCCGTGATCGACCTGATGCTAAACGAGTACAAGCGTCCGGGCAAAGCGGCGGGCATGGGCTTCTACGACTACCCAGTAGGAGGCAAGAAGCACCTGTGGCCCGAGCTCAAGGCACGTTTCGAGAAGGCCGATGCGCAGATCTCGCAGGAGGACGTGCGCGACCGCATCCTGTTCATCCAGGCCATCGAGACGGTGCGCTGCGTGGAAGAGGGCGTCTTGACGTCAGTGGCTGATGCCAATATCGGCTCGATCTTCGGTATCGGCTTCGCCGCCTGGACCGGCGGTGCGCTGCAGTTCATCAACCAGTACGGGGTGAAAGACTTCGTCGCCCGTGCGCAGTACCTGGCTGAGCAGTACGGCGAGCGTTTCCTGCCGCCTGCGCTGTTGCTGGAAAAGGCCGCCAAGGGAGAGGCGTTCTGAGCCTACCTTGTAGGGTGTCGCGGGGCCGCCCAGGCCATGCGCACCGCTTAAGCGGAGTGTCCCCGGTGCGCACGGCGCACCCTACGGATGCAGAAACGGCCCGAAAGGGCCGTTTCTCATTGGCTGGCTGAGTCAATCGTCCAACTGGTCTCGAATCACTGCACCGCTCTTGCCGTCGATACGAAATTCGTGAAGACGGCCATCCTGTTTCAGGCCTTCGCCTTCCCAGTAACCGTCATTGTCGGCTTCGATCTTGTGTAGCTCCGTGTAGCCAGCTGCACGTGCTTTGCTCAGCGCCTCGTCGATGCTGATCCAGTCACTGCCGGGGCGATCCGCGAGAGCGTTGCCAGCAAGCAACAGGCTGCCGGCGAACAGGGTGATCAGAGTGCGTGTTTGCATGGGGCCAGTTCCTCGTTCCGTGAATGTCACGAGGAGTCTAGACCATCGCTTTCTCACGCCGCCTGGCACCAGCCCTGACGGATGCACACGGCTTCGTGGATCGCCAGCATCTCGCTGTGGCGAGTTGGCATGCGCAGGGTCAACATGCTGCCATCATCGAGTTGCAGGGCGGCTTCGGTTTCGAACTGCAGGCTGCCATCTTGCAGGTGGGCGTAGGTGACGCCGTAGGCGTCCAGGCTGAGTTGGCTGTGCATGGCGGCTCTCCTGAGTTGTGTCAGCTCGGACGAACGTCGCGGGCTGCGGCGGCAGCCTGCTCGGGACGAACCGGTGCGACGGTTTGGAAGGCGGAAGCGGCGGCGAAGCTGGCGAGTGCGGCGTAGATGCTCATGGTCGATTTCCTTCTGTGCGATGAGGGCGACTGCCCGATGTGGCGATGTTCGCTGCGGGCGTGCAATCACAGAAGTGAATGGCGTGCATGGTAACTATCGAAGCGGCTGATGAAGCGTCGCCAAACACTGAAAGGGTAAAGTTTCGTCAATTTTAATTGACGACTGTTCGTGGCATTGCACAGCGCCGATAATCGCGGATCTGCTTGAAAATCAGGGTTGGCTATTTATTTGTGCGAATTCATATGTTAAGAAAAACGCACAAATTACCCGCCCGTGTGTTCACCACAGGAAACCTCATGCCACTGCGTATCTGTATTCTGGAAACTGACATCCTCCGTCCCGAACTGGTTGACCAGTATCAGGGCTATGGCCGCATGTTCGAGCAGTTGTTCGCTCAGCAGCCGGTTGCGGCGGAGTTCAGTGTCTACAACGTGGTGGATGGTCATTACCCGCCCGATAGCGAGAAATTCGATGCCTATCTGGTGACGGGCAGCAAGGCTGACTCTTTCGGCAGCGACCCCTGGATTCAGACGCTCAAGGAGTATCTGCTCGAGCGCTACAAGCGTGGCGACAAGCTGCTGGGCATCTGCTTTGGTCACCAGCTACTGGCGTTGCTGCTCGGCGGCAAGGCTGAGCGTGCAGAGCAGGGCTGGGGCGTGGGCGTGCATAGCTATCGTCTGGCGGGCAAGCCCGAGTGGATGAGCCCAGAGCTGGATGAGCTGCAGTTGCTGATCAGCCATCAGGACCAAGTCACTCGCCTGCCGGAAAAGGCCACGCTGCTGGCTTCCAGCGACTTCTGCCCGATTGGTGCCTACCACATCGAGGATCAGGTGTTGTGCTTCCAGGGGCACCCGGAGTTTGTTCACGATTACTCGCGGGCGCTGCTTGAGCTGCGTCAGCAGCATCTTGGCGAGCAGATCTATCAGCAGGGCGTGGATAGCCTCAAACACTCGCAGCAGGGCAGTGCTGTGGCGGAGTGGATGATGCGTTTTGTCGCTCAGGGCAAGCAAGCCAAGGCCTGAGTCTGATATCGAGATATGAAAAAGCCCGGTTAGCCGGGCTTTTTCATGTCTGCTGAGTGAGCACGAAGTAATGCGAGAGCCGTTCGCTTCTGTTCGGTGGCGGGCTGCTGCGTTGCCGTTTGAGGCTCTCGGCCAGATCCAGGTGATGAGCCAGTTTGTGGCTGCATTCGATGTTGCGCGCCACGGCGCCAGCCGAGCCTTTGCCGATGCCACTGAGGGCCAGCAAGGTGGTCAGCAGCGACAGGCTGGCGAGCACCAGCAGGCGGGTGCGGTGATTTTTGATCATGGCCGTTCACTCAACCTTGCGAGCGCGCGCCGAGCAGGGCGGGCAGATGAGTGATCAGGCTCTGCAGTGGGCCTGCTTGTGCAAAGGTCGGGGTGCTTGGCTGGACGGCGGCGTAACTCACGACCAGCACCGTCGAGGTGCTGATCAGGTACAGGCCGATGGCAGCGAGAGCGCCGTTGCGGGCGGCTTGAGATAGGCGGGACATGTTCTGTGCTCCAGGTCAGGAGTTGGCGTGGGCACAGAATCGCCTAAGTCATTTCGATTGAGTAATGGATGCGCGGCAGAGTAACTATCGATAGGTTTGATGACTGGCGCGAGCTACCTGCTCGCGATCGCGCCCCGCGTCAGGCCTCATGCCGAGGCCAGTTCCTTGTCCATGCTACTGATGCATTCGCTCATGGCTTGCTGGCAGCGTTCGATCAGCGCGGGCATGTCATCCAGGCTCAGGCCGGCAGTGGGGATGGCCGGCAGCGAGCGAATCATGATGCGGCCGCTGTTCCAGCGATTCAGACGCATGGATTGGCTGTAGTTGCTCACGCACACCGGGATGATCGGTACGCCGGCCGCGATTGCCATCTGAAATGCCCCCTTCTTGAATGGCAGCAGACCGCGACCGAGGTTGCGCGTGCCTTCCGGGAACACCCAGATCGAGGTGTCGCGATTGCGCAGGGTTTCGGTGGTGGTGAGCATCGCGCGCTTGGCGGCGACGGCATTGCTGCGATCGATCAGCACGTTGCCGGCCAGCCAGTAGAGCTGACCGAAGAATGGCACCCACTTGAGACTCTTCTTGCCGATGCTCACGGTACGTTTCGGTACCACGCGGCCAAGCACGTAAAGATCGAAGTTGGACTGGTGGTTGGCGATGATCACGCAGGAACGCTGGTGCTCCAGCAGCGGGCGTACGTCGGTCTTCAGCTTCAGGCGCAGCAGGCACAGGGCGGGCAGCGAATAAAGACGGGCGCAGAGGCGGCTGTTGTCCGGGTTGAACGGGCGGCATAGGCCGAGCAGCAGGCCGAGCAGGCCGGCCAGGATGAAATGCACGCCCATCAACAGCATGCGCAAAACGAAGAGCATTGGGGAGAACCGTCAGGGAAGGGGCGCGCAGTGTACGGGCGTTCACTTTGCCGGGCAATTGCTCGAAACCACCGCTTGGCGTGCGTAACGTCCTGAATTGTCGCAGAACTTGTCGGTTTCCATACCCATGTAGAAAGGGCGCCTCACGGCGCCCTTCAATGCTTACTCGGTCTCTGCCTTGGCCGGCTTGCCTGGCAGCAAACCGTCGGCGCGAAACATTGCCTTGATGCCTCGCAGTGCCTGGCGGCTGCGGTCCTGGTTCTCGATCAGGGCGAAGCGCACATGGTCGTCGCCATAGTCACCAAAACCCAGGCCAGGCGAGACGCAGACCTTGGCTTCTGCCAGCAGCTTCTTGGCGAACTCCAGCGAGCCAAGATGAGCGTAGGCGTCGGGAATCTTGGCCCAGATGTACATCGAGGCCTTGGGCTTCTCCACCATCCAGCCGATCTCGTGCAGGCCCTTGACCAGCAGGTTGCGGCGTTGCCGGTACTGTTCGGCGATATCGCGCACGCACTGTTGGTCACCTTCCAGCGCGGCGATGGCCGCCACCTGCAGCGGGGTGAAGGTGCCATAGTCGTGGTAGCTCTTGATCCGCGCCAGGGCGCTGACCAACTCCGGGTTGCCGACCATGAAGCCGATCCGCCAGCCGGCCATGTTGTAGCTCTTGGACAGGGTGAAGAACTCCACCGCGATGTCCTTGGCGCCCGGTACCTGCATGATCGACGGCGCTTTCCAGCCGTCGTAGACGATGTCGGCGTAGGCCAGATCGTGCACCACCAGTACGTCGTACTGTTTGGCCAGGGTGACTACGCGCTCGAAGAAATCCAGCTCCACGCACTGTGCGGTGGGGTTGGAGGGGAAGCCGAGGATCATCATCTTCGGCTTGGGAATCGACTCGCGAATCGCCCGTTCCAGCTCGGCGAAGAAGTCCACGCCCGGCACCAGCGGTACGGAGCGCACCTGAGCGCCGGCGATCACCGCGCCGTAGATGTGGATCGGGTAGCTGGGGTTGGGCACCAGCACGGTATCGCCGTGGTCCAGGGTGGCCAGCATCAGGTGCGCCAGACCTTCCTTGGAGCCGATGGTGACGATGGCTTCGCTTTCCGGATCGATCTCCACGTCGTAGCGGTCCTTGTACCAGCGCGAGATAGCACGGCGCAGGCGAGGAATACCGCGGGAGGTGGAGTATCCGTGGGTGTCTTCACGCTGGGCGACCTGCACGAGCTTCTCGACGATGTGCGGCGGAGTCGCACCGTCGGGGTTGCCCATGGAGAAGTCGATGATGTCTTCACCGCGACGGCGTGCGGCCATCTTCAGTTCGGCGGTGATGTTGAAGACGTAGGGGGGGAGACGATCGATGCGCGCAAAGCGACGCTTGGCGTTGTCAGCCATGATTTCCTCGGATACGTAAGCGCCCGGAACCGTCCGAGCGACGTTGGCCACTGCGGTGGCCGGCGCTAAAGATAAGGGCTGCCGAACTGCGCTGTCCAGCGCAGTTGCGGGCTAAAACAGCGAATCAGTCGCTTCAGCTCAACTCATCTTTCAAGCGCAGCAGCAAGGCACCCAGTGCCTCCACATCGGCGTCTTCGGTGCGCCAGGAGCAGAGGCTCAGGCGAAAGGCGGGGCGGCCCTGCCAGACAGTGGGGCCGAACCAGACTTCGCCAGATGCCTGGGCTGCTTGGCGAATGGCGATGGTCTGTTCGTCCGTGTCGCCACGCACCAGTACCTGGTTCAGCACAACCCGGTTTAGTACCTGATAGCCGGCGTTGCGTAATGTGCTGGCCAGCTCTTCAGCCTGGCGGATATGGCGGTCGATCATCGCTTGCAGGCCGGTGCGGCCCAGGTTGGCCAGAGCCGCCCATATGGCGATGCCACGGGCGCGGCGAGAGAACTCCAGTGTCAGGTTCTTCTGCGCATCCTTGCTTGCCGAGGCGTAGGCAGCATCGCTGTTCATCGCGGCGGCCAGTGCATCGGCGTCACGGCAGATCGCCATGGCACTGTCGTAAGGGGTGTTCAGCCACTTGTGTCCATCGGTCGTCCAGCTATCTGCCAACTCGACGCCCTCAAGCAAATGCGCTGAGGATGAGGCTCGTGCCCATAGACCGAATGCGCCATCGACATGCACCCAGGCGTTAGCCTCGTGGGCGATGGCAATCAGTTCGGCAAAACGGTCAAACTCGCCGGTGTTGACCTCTCCGGCCTGCAATATCAATAGCGTGCGTTGATCCAGCTCAGGCAGTCGGGCCGGGTCGATACGCCCGTACTGGTCCACTGGCGCATAGTGCAGGTGGTTCATGCCGAAGCCGAGCACGCGCAGTGCTTTCTTCACCGTGATGTGCGCCGTTTCTGCGAGTACGACGCGGATCTGCGGTGCGCCGAGTAATCCGTCGCCATCAAAATCCCAGCCCTGGCGTGCCAGCAACACGCGCCGTGCGGCAGAAATACAGGCCAGGGTGCAGGCGGTCGCACTGGTGCCAAACCCCACGGCGCTCTGATCCGGTAGCCCCAGTGCTTGGCAGACCCAGCGTCCGGCAATCCTCTCCAGCCGATCAGTGACTGGCGAATTGTCGAAGGACGAGGCGCATTGATCCCAGGCCAGTACCAGGCGTTCCGCAGCTGCTGCCACTGGCAGTGTCGCGCCGATGACGAAACCGAAGTAACGCGCGGCATTACTTGCCACGGTAGCCGGTGAGCCAATTTCGTCGAGCTGGCAGAGTACCTGATCGGCAGCGTGGCCTTGCTCTGGCAGGGACTGGTCGAAGGTGGCCAGGGCGGCGATGGCTGAGGCGTCGGGGAAGACCCGGCGCGTGGGAATGCCGTCGAGGTAGGCCAGGGCGCGGCGGTCGGCTTCGGCCAGCAGGTCGTGTTCGGTCATGAGGGAATCCTCGGCTAGGGGCTGTCTACCCTAGCCGAGCCCTGCAGAGCGCGGCATACACAGGCGCCAACGAAGGCGGCTGCAACAGTTGCCCGAGTGATACAGTCCGTACCGATACAGTGAACTGTTTCAGCGGTACAGTTGCTCAGCCGCCGAGCATGTCGTGCATCGCAATGATCTGCTCGGCCACCTGGATCAGTTTCTGCTGGCGGCTCATGGCCTGGCGCCGCATCAAAGTGTAGGCCTCTTCCTCGTTGCAGCTCTTCATCTTCATCAGCAGCCCCTTGGCCAGCTCCACGCGCTTGCGTTCGGCCAGCTGTGCGTCGCGCGCCTGCAACTGTGCACGCAGCGCCTGATCGCTCTCGAAGCGGGCCATGGCCACGTCGAGGATCGGCTGCAGGCGCTGGGCGTGAATGCCCTCGACGATATAGGCACTGACGCCGCTCTGGATCGCCTGGCGCATCACGCCGGGGTCGTGCTCGTCGGTGAACATCACGATCGGCCGTGGCTGGTCGCGGCTGACCAGTACCACCTGTTCCATCACGTCGCGGCCGGGTGATTCGGTGTCGATCAGGATGACGTCAGGGCGCACCGCCTCGACCCGCTCAGGCAGGTCGATGGTCAGGCCGGATTCGTCGATCACCTCGAAACCCGCTTCGATCAGGGCGCATTTCAGGCGGCCGACCTTCTTCGGGGTGTCGTTGATCAGAAGGATACGCAGCATCGGACGCTCTCCCGGTAATTACAGGGCGACAGCCGGGCTGTCGGCCAGGGCATGGAGGCGGAAGCTGCGCGCGTAGGCGGCCGGGTCGCTGCCGTCCCAACACGTGCCGTCCTGCAGGATGGAACTGCGCATTTCGCCCGGCACCGGTATGCCCAGCGTCGACGCGGCCTCGCGGTACAGGGCCAGTTGTTGGACCTGGCGGGCCACCCCCAGATAGTTGGGATCGCCACGCAGCAGGCCCCAGCGACGAAACTGGGTCATGAACCACATGCCGTCGGACAGATAGGGGTGGTTGACCAGCCCGCCGGCATGAAAGCGCAGCGGATGCTCGTCCTGCCAGGCATGGCCGAGGCCGTCCTGATAGTGGCCGAGAAAACGCGGGGTGATCGCCGAAACCGGTGCGTTGACGTATTCGCTACCGCTGAGCAGCAGGGCGGTGCTGCGTTTGTTTTCTTCGCTCTCATCGATGAAGCGTGCCGCGTCGAGCACCGCCATGATCAGGGCTCGGGCGGTATTGGGGTTCTGCTCGGCGAAGGCGCGGGTACAGCCCAGCACCTTTTCCGGGTGATCCGGCCAGATCGCCTGAATGGTGGTGACGGTGCAGCCGAGCTGTTCATCGACGGCCTTGGCGGTCCAGGGTTCGCCAACGCAGAAACCATCGATGCGCTTGGCCTCCAGGTGCTCGACCATCTGCGGCGGCGGCACCACCACGCTGTCGACGTCGCGCAGTGGATGAATGCCCTGGCTGGCCAGCCAGTAGTAAAGCCACATCGCGTGGGTGCCGGTGGGAAAGGTCTGGGCGAAGGTCAGGCGTGCTTCATGCTGGTGCACGTATTGGCGCAGTGCTTCGCCGCAGGTCACGCCGGCGGCTTGCAGGGTGTGCGACAGGTTGATGCTCTGGCCGTTCTGGTTCAGCCCCATGAGCACGGCCATATCCGTGGCCGCGGCACCGCCAAGGCCCAGCTGCACGCCATAGATCAGCCCATACAGGCTGTGGGCGGCGTCCAGCTCGCCGCTGAGCAGGCGGTCGCGCGAGCTGGCCCAGGACGTCTGACGTTGCAGCCTGAGGCTCAGACCGTACTTCTCGGCAAAGCCCTGAGTCGCGGCGACGATCACCGAGGCTGAATCGCTCAGTGCCATGAAACCGATGTTCAGCATGCTCTTCTCCGGGGCGTCGCTGCCCCAGGCCCAGGCCAGGGCATCGTCGCGCGGGGTGTCGTGTTCGCTCATGCTGCTTCCTTACCTTCACGCAAAAAACGTTGATTCATGGGCGGCTGCCCATAAAAAAGCGTCGTACCAGATCCAGGCGCGAAAGCTCCGGGATTCGATACGACGCCGTTGTCGATCAAGCCGTTTCCGACGTTGGAAGGGCCTTTTGCAGTGAGATAAAGCAAGGCATATGCCAGTGCGCGTTCAGACCTCAGCGCTCGAGCATCTGCTTGACGCTGCTTTGCGGAATCTGTTGCTTGCGACCCTCGCTATCAGTGAATTCGAGCATGCCGGTGTCCTTGTCCAGTTCCGGCTTGCCATCGCTGGTTAGCATCTGGCCATCGGTGGTGGTGATGATGTATTCGCTGGCGCAGCCGGCCAGTCCAAATAGGCACAGGGCGACGATGATCCATGACTTCATGATGGGCTCCTGAATGGTTCTCTGGGGAATTCCCCATTTCAGAAGGTAGACGGTGGCGCATCGGCTGCAAGCCGGGGGCGGCAAAAGGCCATTTGGCTTAAATATAAAAAGCCCCGCACTAGGCGGGGCTCCTTTCACTGCGCTTTGATCAGGCCTGAACGACCGGGATCTTGGCGCTCGCCGCGGCTTCGCGGAACTCGGCGATCTGGTCGAAGCTGAGGTAGCGGTAAACGTCGGCAGCCATGCTGTCGATGTTCTTCGCGTACTCCATGTACTCCTCGACGGTCGGCAGCTTGCCCAGGATGGACGCGACAGCGGCCAGCTCGGCGGAAGCCAGGTACACGTTGGCACCATCACCCAGACGGTTCGGGAAGTTACGCGTCGAGGTCGATACCACGGTGGAGTTCGCCGCCACACGTGCCTGGTTACCCATGCACAGCGAGCAACCCGGCATTTCCATGCGGGCACCGGCCTTGCCGTAGATGCCGTAGTAGCCTTCTTCGGTCAGCTGGTGAGCGTCCATCTTGGTCGGCGGCGACAGCCACAGACGGGTCGGGATGGAACCCTTGACCTTGTCCAGCAGCTTGCCGGCAGCGCGGAAGTGGCCGATGTTGGTCATGCACGAACCGATGAACACTTCGTCGATCTTCTCGCCCTGAACGGTCGACAGTAGACGCGCGTCGTCCGGGTCGTTCGGCGCGCAGAGCACAGGCTCCTTGACGTCGGCTAGGTCGATTTCGATGATTTCGGCGTATTCAGCGTCCTTGTCGGCGCTGAGCAGGACCGGGTTGGCCAGCCATGCTTCCATTGCTTGGGCACGACGCTCCATGGTGCGTGCATCGCCGTAGCCTTCGCTGATCATCCAGCGCAGCAGGGTGATGTTCGACTTCAGGTACTCGGCAATGGCTTTTTCCGGCAGCTTGATGGTGCAACCTGCAGCGGAGCGCTCGGCAGAGGCGTCGGACAGTTCGAACGCTTGCTCGACGGTCAGTTCGTCCAGGCCTTCGATTTCCAGGATGCGGCCGGAGAAGGCGTTGATCTTGCCTTTCTTCTCGACGGTCAGCAGGCCCTTCTGGATGGCGTAGTAAGGGATGGCGTGTACCAGGTCACGCAGGGTGATGCCCGGTTGCAGCTTGCCCTTGAAGCGCACCAGCACCGACTCCGGCATATCCAGCGGCATGACGCCAGTGGCAGCGGCGAAGGCGACCAGGCCGGAACCGGCCGGGAAGGAGATGCCGATCGGGAAACGGGTGTGCGAGTCACCACCGGTACCAACGGTGTCCGGCAGCAGCATGCGGTTCAGCCAGCTGTGGATGATGCCGTCGCCTGGACGCAGCGACACGCCGCCACGGGTGCGGATGAAATCCGGCAGGGTGTGGTGGGTGGTGACGTCGATCGGCTTCGGATAGGCCGCGGTGTGGCAGAAAGACTGCATCACCAGGTCAGCCGAGAAGCCCAGGCACGCCAGATCTTTCAGCTCGTCGCGGGTCATCGGGCCGGTGGTATCCTGGGAGCCGACGGTGGTCATCTTCGGTTCACAGTAGGTGCCCGGACGTACGCCTTCGACGCCGCAGGCCTTGCCGACCATCTTCTGTGCCAGGGTGAAGCCCTTGGTGCTGGCAGCAGGCTGGTCCGGCTTCTTGAACAGATCGGAAGCGCCCAGGCCCAATTCGGCACGCGCTTTCTCGGTCAGACCACGGCCGACGATCAGCGGGATACGGCCGCCAGCGCGGACTTCGTCGAGCAGCACCGGGGTCTTCAGTTCGAAGGTGGTGATGACATCGTCGGTGCCGTGCTTGCAGACTTTGCCGGCGTAGGGGTAGACATCGATCACGTCGCCCATGTTGATGTTCGACACGTCGAACTCGATCGGCAGGGCGCCGGCATCTTCCATGGTGTTGTAGAAGATCGGGGCGATCTTGGTGCCGAAGCAGAAGCCGCCAGCGCGCTTGTTCGGAACGTACGGAATGTCGTCACCGAAGAACCACAGCACCGAGTTGGTGGCGGACTTACGCGAAGAACCGGTACCGACCACGTCACCGACGTAGGCGACCGGGAAACCCTTGGCCTTGATCTCTTCGATCTGCTTCAGCGGGCCGATGGCGCCTTGTTGCTCCGGCACGATGCCGTCGCGAGCCATTTTCAGCATGGCCAGGGCGTGCAGCGGGATGTCAGGGCGCGACCAGGCGTCCGGGGCAGGGGACAGGTCGTCGGTGTTGGTTTCGCCAGGCACCTTGAACACAGCCAGGCTGTATTTCTCGGCGATGGCTGGCTTGGCGGTGAACCACTCGCCGTCGGCCCAGGACTGCAGCACGGCCTTGGCGTTGGCATTGCCAGCCTTGGCTTTCTCGGCGACGTCGTGGAAGGCGTCGAACATCAGCAGGGTGTGCTTGAGTTGTTCGGCGGCAACGGTGCCCAGGGTGGCATCGTCCAGCAGTTCGACCAGGGTGGCGATGTTGTAGCCGCCTTGCATGGTGCCCAGCAGCTCAACGGCGCGTTGCTTGCTGATCAGCGGGGAAGTGGCTTCGCCCTTGGCAACGGCAGAGAGGAAACCGGCCTTGACGTAGGCGGCTTCATCGACGCCTGGCGGTACGCGGTTGGTGATCAGGTCTACGAGGAATTCTTCTTCGCCAGCCGGCGGGTTTTTCAGCAGCTCGACCAGGCCTGCGGTTTGTTCGGCGTTCAGCGGCTGGGGCACGATACCCTGAGCGGCACGCTCTGCTACGTGTTTGCGATAGGCTTCAAGCACAGTTATTACCCTCATCAGTGGTCCCAAAGGGTTGTCCGGGACGCGATCCAGATACTCATGAACCAGGCGCTTTTCGACTTTATGAGCCGAGCAGCCGAGGTTTCATGAGTCTCTTGTAGAAGCTGCTTTCAAAGTTTTACGCCGGCAGGACGGTTTCTGATGAGGGCTGACGCAGACGCTCGGGGGGACTCCAAGTGGCTGCGCCGCCATCGTACCTGCAGGATCGACTGTGCTCGTGACGCTTTGAAAACAGCTTCCAACGGACATTGGCGCCTTAAAAGGCGGGCCGATTCTAATGGAAAACGCGAATAAAGTTAAGTCGATGTCCCCGTATCGGCAGGGGTGATCTGGATTAGACAAAGGGCTAAGATGCCAGGCCGTTTTGCTGTTTATGTTGTTTCGCCATGTCCAATCAGCGCATCAAGACGCCCTGCGTGGGGCTGTGCTCAACCGTTTACGGCGATGTCGTGTGCCGTGGTTGCAAGCGCTTCCATCATGAGGTGATCAACTGGAACAGCTACAACGACGATGAGAAGCGCGCCGTCTGGACGCGTCTGGAAGTGCTGCTGGTGCAGGTGATGGCGGGCAAGGTCGAGGTATTCGATGAGCAGCGTCTACGTAGTCAGCTGGAGCAGCGGCAGATTCGTTTCGTACCGCAACAGTCGCCTTACTGCTGGGCCTATCAGCTGATCGCACGTGGTGCGCGGATGATCAATCAGCTGGAGGCGTACGGCATGGTCGTACTGCCTGAGTTCCGCAATTGGGCGCTGCCCGAATTGCGTGACGCCATCGATCGCGAATTCTTCCTGCTCTCTGAAGCGCACTACGAGCGTTACATCGCGCCGAAGTTTCTGCGGGAAGGTCTGGAGCTGCGAGTCTAGTCCGGCCCGGAGGGAAAGAAAAATGCCGCTCATGCAGAGCGGCATTTTCGTTTCGGGAGCTGGCTCAGCGTTGCGCCACCAGCTCTTCGAGGTGGGCGATGATCTCGTCAGGCTTGAGCACCAGCACGTCACTTTCCAGTGCGTCGAGTACGACCTCGGCGGTATTGCCGATCAGTGCGCCGGAGAGCCCGGTGCGCGCCACGGTGCCGATCACCGTGACAGCCGCATCGAGCTGGTGGGCAACTTGCGGAATTACCACGTCAGCTGGGCCTTCCAGCACATGCAGGCGCTCGTCGCTGATGTCGTATTCGGCCTGGAAACTGCGGCATTGCTCGCGATAGCGGGCCTCGATGGTTTCCTTGAGCTGGAAGGTCGGATCGGCAGCCGACAGCATCGGGGTCGGATGCGCGGTGGTCACGTGCAGCGTGCCCTTAGCCAGGCCAGCGATATCGTAACCATGGCTGATGATGCCGGCATGCAGGGTGCGGTGCTCGCCATCGGCGTTACCGACGTCCACGGCAGCGAGGATGTTGCCGCCGGTCCAGGGGCGCTCGGTCTTGACCATCAGCACCGGGCCTGGGCAATAGCGCAGCAACTTCCAGTCTTCCGGGGTGAGCAGGGCCTTTTTCAGCGGGTTGTCCGGCAGGTGCTGCTTGATCACCAGGCCGCAGCCCTCGGCCTGCTGCACGGCGATGATGGTTTGGTGCTGGTTTTCATGCCAGGACTGCTGGGTGGAGACGCTGAAACCTTCCCCGGCGAGACTGCTGCTGAGATCGTTGAGCCACGCGCTGTGGTCGCCTTTCTTCTCGCAGACCAGCAGGTGCAGGTGTGATTGGGTTACCCCGGCTATCAGTTTTGCCCGTTTCAGTGCGAGGGCTTCTGGGTGTTGGGGATCCATCACCACCAGAATGCTGCGGATCGCTTGCATGGTCATCTCCCTGAGCGTGAATGGCAGTTATCCAACTATAGGCGGGTCGTTATCAGCGGCATGTTGACCTGTATCAACAGCATGCTGGTCGTCCGGCCTGCCACTCGTATAATGGCCCGCCATTTCCAACCTCGCCAGCACCGAGAGCGCTTCAAATATGATGTCAATTACCAAGCATGTTCCGAGTAATGGCGAGGAACCTGTAACGATCCTGCAGGAAATTCTCGAGTTTCTCGGTGGCGTCGCTACCCCTGAGACCTGGCTGGACGAGGCCCTGCGCCAGCAGGAGATCCTCCTGCTCGATCACCGCAACCTGGAATACAAAGCGGCACAGACGGCACTGAGCCTGATGGGGCGCTACCTGACCAAGACCGAATTGACCGCGAGAATGTCGCGTTTGGCCCGTGAGGAACTGGTGCACTTCGAGCAGGTGAGCAAGATCATCCGCGGGCGCGGTATCGAGGTCCGCCATGTATCCGCTTCGCGCTACGCCGCCGGCCTGCGTGCGCTGTTGCGTGGTGGCGAAGTGGAGCGGCTGGTGGATGTGCTGGTGGTCGGTGCGTTCATCGAGGCGCGCTCCTGCGAGCGCTTTGCCGCGCTGGTGCCGCGACTGGATGCCGAGCTGGCCAAGTTCTACGCCGGATTGCTGGAGAGCGAAGGGCGCCACTACCGCGGTTACCTCAAGCTTGCCTATCTGTATGGTGATGCTGCCGACGTGGATGCGCGTATCGAGGTGGTGCGCGCGGTGGAGCAGGAACTGATCACTACGCCAGATGAGCAGTTCCGTTTCCATAGTGGCGTGCCCGCATAAAACAGCCGCGAACACTGCAATAGACGGGTAGTAGGGCGGGTGAAACCCGCCGCGAGGGAAATGGCGGGTTTCACCCGCCCTACATCGTGGCTTTTCGCGGCTGAAGCCGCTCCTGCAACCGTTTTATGGGCTACGGCTTGGAGACGTTTGCAGGCGTGAGCTCGAACGGTGCCTGGTTGAAGCCCTGTTCATCGGCCTGCAATGCCCAGCCCTGACGATCCCAGTCGCCCAGCACGATACGGCGTGCCGGTTGGCCGTTCACTTCCAGTTCGTGCACGGCTGGCCTATGGGTGTGGCCATGGATCAGCGTGCGCACGCCGTATTCGTCCATCACCTTGAGCACTTCCTCGGGCGTGACATCGACGATCTCGCTGGCTTTCATCCGCGTCTGTGCGCGGCTTTCGTTGCGT
Organism: Pseudomonas sp. YY-1; assembly: GCF_002843095.1. Lineage (NCBI taxonomy): Bacteria > Pseudomonadati > Pseudomonadota > Gammaproteobacteria > Pseudomonadales > Pseudomonadaceae > Pseudomonas > Pseudomonas sp. YY-1. Next base: position 49,619 of record NZ_PJLX01000001.1, read on the forward strand.
AGCTTGCGCGCCAGCTTCTGCCGGGTAGTGAGCGGCAGGTTACGCAGGATCAGCAGCGACAGCGGATTGCGCAGCCAGCGGCGCAGCTTCATGTAGCCGACATCGAGGGTGCACAGGCTATCGCCGTGCATCAGCAGGACCGACTCGCCGCCCATCTGCACTTTGTGCGGGTCGCTCAGCAAGGTGCAGCCCGCCGCGCGGCAGAACGCCTTGCCGATAAGGAAGTCGCGATTGCCATGCATCAGGTAGATGCGCGTGCCGGCATTACTCAGTTCGCGCAGGGCACGGGCGATCTCGTGCTGGAAGGGCGTCATGCCGTCGTCGCCTATCCAGACCTCGAAGAAGTCACCGAGGATGTACAGCGCCTCGGCCTGACGCGCGCGGGTGGCGAGAAAATGCAGAAACGCCCGGGTGATGTCCGGGCGTTTCTCTTCGAGGTGCAGATCGGAGATCAGCAGGATCATCGACTTACTCGGCTACGACTTCAGCCTTCTCGATGATCACGTCGTCCACCGGTACGTCCTGGTGGCCGGATTTCATGGTGGTGGCGACGCCCTTGATCTTCTCGACCACGTCCATGCCTTCGACCACTTCACCGAATACGGCGTAGCCCCAGCCCTGAACGGTCGGCGCGCTGTGGTTGAGGAAGGCGTTGTCGGCAACGTTGATGAAGAACTGCGCACTGGCCGAGTGAGGCTCCATGGTGCGGGCCATGGCGACGGTGCCGATCTTGTTGGCGACGCCGTTGTTGGCTTCGTTCTTGATCGGTGCGCGGGTCGGCTTCTGCTTCATGCCCGGCTCGAAACCGCCGCCCTGGATCATGAAGTTGCCGATCACGCGGTGGAAGATGGTGCCGTCGTAATGGCCTTCCTTCACGTATTGCTCGAAGTTGGCTACGGTTTCCGGGGCCTTGTCGGCGAACAGGTTCAGGGTAATGACGCCGTGGTTGGTGTGCAGTTTGATCATGATCGTATCCGTGATGGGGCAGGTTCGAGCCGATGGCTCGGGGGTGAACAGCGCTTGTCAGGGTGGTATGCACCCTGTCAGGGGCTTGACAGGTTGGTTATGATACGGACTTTGCCCGAAGCGGCCTACCCTGTGCCGCGCCAGTATTGTTAAGGACACCATGAGCAAGCCTACCGTCGAAAAAGCTGCCAACTTCCTGCGCCCCATCGTCCAGGCTGATCTGGACAGCGGCAAGCACGCCAAGATCGTGACCCGCTTCCCGCCGGAGCCTAACGGTTACCTGCACATCGGCCATGCCAAGAGCATCTGCCTGAACTTTGGCCTGGCCGAAGAGTTCGGCGGCCAGTGCAACCTGCGCTTCGACGACACCAACCCGGCCAAGGAAGACCAGGAATATATCGACGCCATCAAGGCCGACGTCGAGTGGCTGGGCTTCAAGTGGGCCGGTGAGGAGCGTTACGCCTCCGATTATTTCGAGCAACTGCATGCCTGGGCCATCGAGCTGATCAAGGCCGGTAAGGCCTTCGTCTGCGACCTCAATGCCGAAGAGATGCGCGAATATCGCGGCAGCCTGACCGAGCCAGGCAAGAACAGCCCGTTCCGTGAGCGCAGCGTCGAAGAGAACCTCGACCTGTTCGCCCGCATGAAGGCCGGTGAGTTTCCCGATGGCGCCCGTTCGCTGCGTGCCAAAATCGACATGGCTTCGCCGAACATCAACCTGCGCGACCCGATTCTCTATCGCATTCGCCACGCCCATCACCACCAGACCGGTGACAAGTGGTGCATCTACCCGAGCTATGACTTCACCCACGGCCAGTCGGACGCCATCGAGGGCATCACTCACTCCATCTGCACCCTGGAGTTCGAGGACCATCGCCCGCTGTACGAGTGGTTCCTGACCAACCTGTCGGTACCGGCGCAGCCGCGTCAGTACGAATTCGCCCGGCTGAACCTGAACTACACCATCACCAGCAAGCGCAAACTCAAGCAGTTGGTGGACGAGAAGCACGTCAGCGGTTGGGACGACCCGCGCATGTCGACGCTGTCCGGTTACCGTCGCCGTGGCTATACCCCGGCTTCGATCCGCGCTTTCTGCGACATGATCGGCGTCAACCGCGCCGGCGGCCTGGTGGACATCGGTATGCTGGAATTCGCCATCCGTGACGATCTGGACGCCAACGCCTCGCGCGCCATGTGCGTGCTCAAGCCGCTGAAAGTGGTGATCACCAACTATCCGGAAGGCAAGGTGGAGAACCTGGAGCTGGCGCGCCATCCCAAGCAGGACATCGGCACCCGCGTGCTGCCGTTCTCCCGCGAGATCTACATCGACGCCAGCGATTTCGAGGAAACCCCGCCGGACGGCTTCAAGCGCCTGATCCCAGGTGGTGAGGTGCGCCTGCGTGGCAGCTACGTGATTCGTGCTGACGAGGCCATCAAGGACGCTGCCGGCAATATCGTCGAGCTGCGTTGCTCTTACGACGAGAACACCCTGGGCAAGAACCCCGAAGGCCGTAAGGTCAAGGGTGTGATCCACTGGGTGCCGGCGGCCGAGAGCGTTGAGTGCGAAGTGCGCCTGTACGATCGTCTGTTCCGCTCGGCCAACCCCGAGAAAGCGGAAGAGGGCGGTAGCTTCCTCGACAACATCAACCCGGATTCGCTGGTGGTGCTCACCGGTTGCCGCGCCGAGCCGTCGCTGGCCAAGGCAGCGGCCGAGGATCGTTTCCAGTTCGAGCGCGAAGGCTACTTCTGCCTGGACAAGGACTCGACTGCCGATGCGTTGGTGTTCAACCGTACCGTCACCCTGCGCGATTCCTGGGGACAGTAAATGGCACTTTCCATCTACAACACCCTGAGCAAGGTCAAAGAGCCGTTCAAGCCGCTAGAAGGCAACAGCGTGCGCATGTACGTGTGCGGCATGACTGTCTATGACTTCTGCCACATTGGTCACGCCCGGGTGATGGTCGCCTTCGACGTGGTCACCCGCTGGCTGCGTCAGCGCGGTTACGAGGTGACCTATGTGCGTAACATCACCGACATCGACGACAAAATCATCAAACGCGCCAACGAGAACGGCGAGCCGTTCGAGGCGCTGGTCGAGCGCATGATCGCGGCGATGCACGAGGACGAAGGTCGTCTGAACGTACTGCGCCCGGACATCGAGCCGCGCGCCACCGGCCATATCGCCGGCATGCACCAGATGATCCAGACCCTGATCGACAAGGGCTTTGCCTACGCGCCGGGTAATGGCGACGTGTACTACCGCGTCGGCAAGTTCGTTGGTTACGGCAAGCTGTCGCGCAAGAAGATCGAAGACCTGAAGATCGGTGCGCGCATCGAGGTCGACGAGGCCAAGGAAGACCCGCTGGACTTCGTCCTGTGGAAGGGCGTCAAGCCGGGCGAGCCGAGCTGGGAGTCGCCTTGGGGCGCAGGGCGCCCGGGCTGGCATATCGAGTGCTCGGTGATGTCCACCTGCTGCCTGGGCGAGACCTTCGACATCCACGGCGGCGGCCCGGATCTGGTGTTCCCGCACCACGAGAACGAAATCGCGCAGAGCGAGGCGGCCACCGGCAAGCAGTACGCCAATGCCTGGATGCACGCCGGCGCGGTCCGTGTGGATGGCGAGAAGATGTCCAAGAGCCTGGGCAACTTCTTCACCATCCGTGAGGTGCTGGAGAAGTACCACCCGGAGGTGGTGCGCTACCTGCTGGTGTCCAGCCACTACCGCAGCCCGATCAATTACTCCGAGGAGAGCCTCAAGGAAGCCAAGGGCGCCCTGGAGCGTTTCTACAACGGCCTCAAAGGCCTGCCGGAAGCTACGCCTGCTGGTGGAGAAGCCTTCGTCGAGCGTTTCGGCGCGGCGATGGACGACGATTTCAATTCACCAGAAGCCTGTGCGGTGTTGTTCGAGATGATCCGCGAGGTCAACCGCTTGCGTGAATCCGACGTGCAGGCTGCTGCTGGCCTGGCCGCCCAGCTCAAGCAACTGGCCAGCGTGCTTGGCGTGCTGCAGCTCGAACCCGATGCATTCCTCCAGGCCGGAGCTGCCGGCAAGGTCGATGCCGCCGAAGTCGAGGCGCTGATCGCCGCGCGCCTGCAGGCCCGTGCCGACAAGAACTGGGCAGAAAGCGACAGCATCCGCGACCAGCTCACTGCCATGGGCGTGGTGCTGGAAGACGGCAAGGGCGGCACCACCTGGCGCCTGGCCGAGTAAGGGTGATGCTCAGCGACAAAGGCCGCTGGAAAGCGGCCTTTGTCGCTGAGATGACTTCTACGTTGCGAGTGAGTTGCTGAGTCTGTTACTGGCGTTTCCGGTGACGGCGGCAGAGTTTCGCAAGTGTGGTGGTCAGATTTTCGATGTTTTTTGTCGATGCGACAGTCAGTTACGCCAGTTCGACAGCTCGTCCGTCAACTGTGCTGTTGATGGGCGCTTTTCGTTAGTATGCGCGCCTTATCGTGTCCGTTGCGCCACAAGCGCCTGGCGATGCCTACAGTGGTTCGAGCCAAACGCTCGGGCGACGTTTCCCCGATCCCTCAAGGAAACCCCGCAACTTTTCGATTTCCTGTCTGTGGTATTTCCCTTTATGACTCGTTTGAAAGGCTCGGACCTCCTGGCCCTCGGCTTCATGACATTTGCGTTGTTTCTCGGCGCAGGCAATATCATCTTCCCGCCTAGTGCCGGCCTGGCTGCGGGGGAGAACCTGCTTCCTGCCGCCATTGGTTTTTTGCTGACCGGTGTCGGCCTGCCGCTGTTGACTGTGGTGGCCCTGGCCCGCGTGGGCGGCGGTATGGACCTGCTCACCGCGCCCCTGGGCAGGATTGCCGGCGCAATCCTCGCGGTAGCGGTTTACCTATCGATCGGCCCGTTGTTCGCCACGCCGCGCACGGCCGTGGTGTCGTTCGAGATGGGCATCGCGCCGTTCACCGGCAATGAAGGTGCACCGCTGCTGATCTACACTCTGGTGTATTTCGCTGCCGTGTTGTTCCTTTCCCTCAATCCGGGACGGTTGGTCGATCGCATCGGCAAATTCATCACGCCGGTACTGCTGGCTGCGCTGCTGGTGCTGGGCGGCGCTGCGCTGTTCGCGCCTGCTGGCGAGATTGGTGTGGTAGCTGACAGCTACCGTGATGCACCTTTGGTGCAGGGCTTCCTGCAGGGCTACCTGACCATGGATACCCTGGGTGCACTGGTCTTCGGCATCGTAATCGCCAGCGCCATCCGTGATCGCGGAGTCAGCGAAGCAGGGCTCGTCACCCGTTACTCGGTCATCGCCGGCATCATCGCAGCCATCGGCCTGTCGCTGGTCTATCTGGCGTTGTTCTACCTCGGCGCCACCAGCCAGGGTATCGCCGGTGATGCGCAAAATGGCGTGCAGGTACTGACGACTTATGTGCATCACACCTTCGGCACCACCGGTAGTCTGCTGCTGGCGGTGGTCATCACCCTGGCCTGCCTGACCACTGCGGTTGGCCTGCTGACTGCCTGTGGTGAGTTCTTCAGCAAGCTGTTGCCGGTTTCCTACCGTAGCGTGGTGATCGTCTTCGGCTTGTTCAGTCTGGTGGTGGCCAATCAGGGCCTGACTCAACTGATCAGTTTCTCGATTCCGGTTCTGGTAGGGCTTTATCCGCTGGCTATCGTTCTGGTTGCACTGAGCCTGGCCAACCGCCTGTGGATCTCCCAGTCGCTGGTTTTCGTGCCGGTGATGGCCGTTACGCTGGTCTTCGGCGTTGCCGACGGTATTGCCGCGACTCCCTGGGCGGACAAGGTCCCCTCGTGGTTCGGGCAGTTGCCTTTGGCCGGCCAGAGCCTGGGCTGGCTGCTGCCGGTGGCGGTGACGCTGGTTCTGGTGGTGGCACTGGATCGCATCCTGAGCCTGCGTCAGAGCGCTACTGCTGCGTAAGGCGCGCTCGAAACAAAATAAGGCTGCCCACGAAGCGGCCTTTTTTGTCGAACAAGGAAAGAGGCAGCCTGGCTATAATCCTTGGCAGTCTTACAAGGAGTTGGCATGCTCAACAGCTATCCGTATTTGCCTCATTTTCTGGCCGCGCTGTGGTTCGTTCTGTGCTGGGGCGGCTACACCCGTTATGCCTCGGTAAAGGCGCAAACCACTCCCTGCCTCGCCAGTGTGCTGCATCTGTACCGTGAAGACTGGATGCGCCGCATGCTGCTGCGCGACAATCGCATTGCCGACGCCAACGTGATCGGTAACCTCGAGCGTAATGCCTCGTTCTTCGCCTCCAGCACGCTGATTATCCTGGCAGGTATCCTCACCGTGCTGGGCGCTTCCGACCGCGCTCTGTCGCTGCTGGCCGACATTCCCTTCGTGCAGCAAGCCAGTCGTGGTCTATCCGAGATCAAACTGCTGTGCCTGGGCATCATCTTCGTCTATGCCTTCTTCACCTTCAGTTGGTGCATGCGTCAGTACAACTTCGCAGCGGTGTTGGTGGGTTCAGCGCCAATGTTGGGCGAGCGGCATGTCACCGAGCAGGAGCGCAAGGCTTTCGCCGAGCGCACGGCGCGGGTGATTTCGATGGCGGCCAACCAGTTCAACTTCGGTTTGCGCGCCTATTATTTCGGTATGGCAACCCTGTCTTGGTTCATCAATCCATGGTTCTTCATGCTGGTGACTGCCGGCGTTGTCGTGGTGCTTTATCGCCGAGAATTCCATTCCGATGTCTTGGAAGTGATGGTCTATACGCCAACGCCGGCCGCTGAGGTGGCCAAGGAGAAGAGTGAATGAGCCTGCCGTTCTGGTGCGTCTTCATCAGCGCCTTGTTGATCTTCATCGCCAAGGCACCGGTGGCCAAGGCCATGGCCGAGGAGGGCGGTGGTCGCTATGACAACCATCACCCGCGCGCCCAGCAGGCGCGGCTAACGGGTTTCGGCGCGCGCGCTCTGGCCGCGCATTTGAATAGCATCGAGGCGTTCCCGCTGTTCGCGGTTGGTGTGCTGATGGCGCATACCACGCAGACTTACGGCTTTTTGATCGATATTCTGGCCGTCACTTTTGTCGTCAGTCGCGTGCTGTATATGCTGTTCTACTGGTGGGATCTGCACTGGCAGCGCAGCCTGGTATGGGTGGTGGGCCTGGCCTGTAGCCTGCTGCTGATGATCAGCCCGGCGCTGAAATGAAAGAAGGCCCGCATTGCGGGCCTTCTTGGTTTTCAGCTTAGGTTACTGACCGTCGACAGCGTCTTTGACTTCGTCGCCAGCATCCTCGATGGCGTCGGCCGCATCGCTGGCCGCATCCTCAATTTTCTCGCCGGCGGTGGGTTCGTTACCCAGGGCTTCATTGGTTTTCTGTTCGATGGCTTCGCCGGTGTCTTTGGCTGCATCGCCCAGGTTCTCCATCGCTTCGGAGACTGACTCCTTGGCCGACTCCATCTTGTCTTCCGGGGTTTTCTCGCAGGCGGCGAGACCCAGGGCAGTGGCAAGCAGCAGGGCATAAGTCAGAGGTTTGTTCACGGTCATCACTCCATGTGTGAGAGTTATAAGTGGCTGGGTTGACCCCAGAACACACAGTCACTTTGAATGTCGGTAGTGCCAATAAGTTCCCAAGGCGATGAGAGCGGCACAGGGACTGGTGTGAGTCCAGGCGCAAGGCGCTATCATTCGCTGTTTTTGCCATAGCAGAGCGGCAGGGTGATGAGCGAACAGTCGATTCAGGAGCGGGCACAGCGGTTTTTGTCCGCGTTGCGTCATTGTCAGGTGCTGGGCATGCGTGTCGAGTCGGCCGACGGCAAGGGACTGACGCTGTGCTTGCCCTACACACCACATATCGTTGGCAATCCGGACACCGGTGTGATCCATGGTGGTGCCATCACTACGCTGATGGACACCACCTGTGGTATCTCCACGGTCTGCGTACTGCCGGAGTTCGAGATCTGTCCGACGCTTGATCTGCGCATCGACTACATGCACCCGGCCGAGCCCGGCAAGGATGTGTTCGGTTTCGCCGAGTGTTATCGCGTTACCCCCAACATCATCTTCACCCGCGGCTACGCCTATCAGGACGACCCGCAGCAACCGATTGCCCACGTGGTTGGCACCTTCATGCGCATGGGCAAGGCCGCGCAGGGTGGCGCTGAGCTGAAACAGAATATTCAGCAAGGCGGTGGAGCGTGAGCGAGTTGAGCCTGGAACAACTGGTGGCGCGTGCGCACCAGCAGAACGACTACGACCCGCTGATCAGTCTGATCCCTTACGCCAAACTGCTGGGTATCGAGTGCCTGCGCCTGGGCGACGACATGGTCTTTCGCCTGCCAGCCAATCGCGATTGCATCGGCAACCCGGTACTACCGGCGCTGCATGGTGGCGTAATCGCCGGTTTCATGGAGCATGCGGCCATGCTTCATCTATTGATGTTCATGGGCATTCCACATTTGCCCAAAATCATCGACTTCTCGATAGATTACCTGCGCGCCGGCCATTATCGTGACACCTATGCGCAGTGCCAGGTCTGGCGGCAGGGGCGTCGGGTGGCCAACGTGGCGATTACCGCCTGGCAGACCAAGCAGACCGAACCGATTGCCACCGCCCGTGCCCACTTCAAGGTCGATGAGCCCTGAGCGCTTGAGACTTGCCCGGCAGTTGGAACGGATCGGCAGCGCAGCGAAATCATGACAAGGACCCTGTAGATGGATGCGTTGCTGATAATTGGTGGCCTGCTGCTGATGCTGGCTGGTCTGATATGGCTGGTCATGCGGGCGTTCGCCACCAGCCTGTTGTGGGGCTGGGGCAGCCTGATCCCGCCGATTACCCTGATTTACATCGTGCGCCACTGGCAGCGAGCGCGCAGTGCGGTCACTCTGATCGGGCTTGGTGTAATTCCCCTCGTGGTAGGTCTCACGTTGCTGGCCAGTAAGGATGCCGAACGTCTGGCGGCGATCGTCCGCCTGGACTGGCTCAAGCCCGAAGTGCAGGCGCCGGCCGAGCTTGCCATTAATCTGGACGGTGAGCTAAACGGCCAGCCCTTTCGCCCGCAGCAGGGTGAACTGATCGATGGTGTGTTGGTGCTGCGCGAGGGCCTGGATTTCTTCGCCCTGCGTGAACTGAGTATCCGCCTGCCGCAGCCAGTCGAGGGTCCTGTACGTATCGACGTGCTGCCCCAGGACAGCGGTAGCCTGCCAGAGGTAGAGCTGAGCTGGCTGTTACCGGAGCAAGATCTGCCCGAGGCGCGTCGTCTGAGTCGTGGCTACACCCTGCATCTGGACCTGCAGCCGCAGGAGCCGAACCGACTGGTCGGCGATTTCCATCTGGTCTTGCCGCCGCGCTTCAAAACCAGCCTCAGTGGCCGGGTCGAGCTGTACCGTGATCGCCTGCGCTATGTCGATGGCCAGGTCGATGCGCGTTTCGATTCCCGTGACACCATTGCCCATGTGCTGCAGGACTATCTGCAGCGGCGCTTCGCCACGCGCAAGGTGAGCGAGCTGAAGCTGCCGGTGTTCACCTTCGAGGGTGACAGCCTGGAGCTGCAGGTCGAAGCGCAGATTGACGGGCGTAGCGAGCGTCTGCCTGTGCGCCTGCACAAGCGTGCCGAGCAGGGCTGGGCGGTGGAAGGTGATCGCTTCCCGGCATTGCCTGCCACTGCCACCGCTCAGGCTACGCCGCAGCGCGAGGCGGCCCCGATCGAGGAGCGCCTGAGTCGCCCGGTCGACCGCCGGCAACGCTTCAGTCTCGCGCGCCTGCAGCGCAATCCGGAACAGTATCGCAACCTCAGCATGCGCCTGAGTCGCGCCAGTGGCGGTACGGTCGAGGGGCGCTTCGTCGGCGTCGACGCCGATGGCAGCATTCGCCTCATTCAGCAGATGGGCAGTGGCGGCGGGCAGGCCAGTTTCAGTTTCAAGCCGGAAGAAATCGGCCGTTTGCAGTTGCTGGAACCCTAAGCCCTTGAAATTGATCGCGCTGCCCCCATCTGCATGACATCCGCCGCTCGCGCGGCATAGTCCTGCATGTGGAGTTAGAAGACCATGAGTGTGGAAACTCAAAAAGAAACCCTGGGCTTCCAGACCGAGGTGAAGCAGCTGCTTCATCTGATGATCCATTCCCTGTACTCGAACAAGGAAATTTTCCTGCGCGAGTTGATTTCCAACGCTTCCGACGCCGCTGACAAGCTGCGTTTCGAGGCGCTGGCCAAGCCCGAACTGCTCGAAGGTGGCGCCGATCTGAAGATCCGCCTGTCCTTCGACAAGGATGCCAAGACCGTTACCCTCGAAGACAACGGTATCGGCATGAACCGCGAGGAAGTCATCGCGCACCTGGGGACCATCGCCAAATCCGGCACGGCAGACTTCCTGAAGAACCTCTCTGGTGACCAGAAGAAGGATTCGCACCTGATCGGCCAGTTCGGTGTGGGCTTCTACTCGGCATTCATCGTCGCCGATCAGGTCGAGGTGTTCAGCCGCCGCGCCGGTACTCCGGCCAGCGAAGGCGTGCACTGGTCGAGCAAGGGCGAGGGTGAGTTCGAGGTTGCTACCATCGACAAGGCCGAGCGCGGTACGCGTATCGTTCTGCACCTCAAGAGCGGTGAGGAAGAGTTCGCCGATGGTTGGCGCCTGCGCAACATCGTCAAGAAGTACTCCGACCATATCGCGCTGCCCATCGAACTGCCGAAGGAGCACCACGGTGAAGACAAGCCCGCGGAAGTGGAGTGGGAAACCGTCAACCGTGCCAGCGCCCTGTGGACCCGTCCACGTACCGAGGTCAAGGACGAGGAATATCAAGAGTTCTACAAGCACGTTGGCCACGATTTCGAGAACCCGCTGAGCTGGAGCCACAACAAGGTAGAAGGCAAGCTGGAGTACACCTCGCTGCTCTATGTGCCGGCTCGCGCACCGTTCGATCTGTACCACCGCGAAGCGCCCAAGGGCCTCAAGCTCTACGTGCAGCGCGTATTCATCATGGATCAGGCCGACCAGTTCCTGCCCCTGTACCTGCGCTTCATCAAGGGCGTGGTCGATTCCAACGACCTGTCGCTGAACGTTTCCCGCGAAATTCTGCAGTCCGGCCCGGTCATCGATTCGATGAAATCGGCGCTGACCAAGCGCGTGCTGGACATGCTGGAGAAACTCGCCAAGGACAAGCCGGACGACTACAAGACCTTCTGGAAGGCCTTCGGTCAGGTGCTCAAGGAAGGTCCGGCGGAAGACTTCGCCAACAAGGAGAAGATCGCCAGCCTGCTGCGTTTCGCCTCCACTGCCGGCGAGGGCGACGAGCAGTCGGTGTCGTTGGCCGATTACCTGGGCCGGGTCAAGGAAGGTCAGGACAAGATCTACTACCTCACCGGCGAATCCTACGCGCAGATCAAGAACAGCCCGCACCTGGAGGTCTTCCGCAAGAAGGGCATCGAAGTGCTGCTGCTCACCGATCGTATCGATGAGTGGCTGATGAGCTACCTGACCGAGTTCGACGGCAAGCAGTTCGTCGACGTGGCCCGTGGCGATCTTGATCTGGGTGAGCTGGACTCGGAAGAGGACAAGAAGGCTCAGGAAGAAGTGGCCAAGGCCAAGGAAGGGCTGATCGAGCGTCTGAAAGGTGCGCTGGGTGAGCAGGTCGCCGAGGTGCGCGTCTCGCACCGTCTCACCGATTCTCCGGCGATTCTTGCCATTGGTGAACAGGATCTGGGCCTGCAGATGCGCCAGATTCTCGAGGCCAGCGGGCAGAAGGTGCCGGATGCCAAGCCGATCTTCGAGTTCAACCCTGCGCACCCGCTGATCGAGCGCCTGGATGCCGAGCCGGACGAGGATCGCTTCACCGATCTCTCGCACATCCTCTTCGACCAGGCCGCTTTGGCCGCAGGCGACAGCCTGAAGGATCCGGCCACTTACGTGCAGCGCCTGAACAAGCTGCTGGTGGAGCTCTCCGCCTGATCTATCTGGCAATAGGACAAGCCCGCTTCGGCGGGCTTTTCTATGGGTGTGATTGATCGGCTTTAATTGACAAGCGAGGCCCCGTCGTTTCAGATGCTGGCAATTAGCTGGCGGTCTGTCGCGTCCTGGGGTTGTATGTCGATTCTCGAGCTTTTTTTCATCATGGGCGCGGATCCCGGTGTCCTCGTGCTCAGTCGTTACGACCCGCAGTTGGTACTGTTGTCGCTGGCCATTGCCGTATTCGCCGCCGGCATGGCGCTGCAGTTGGCCGGCGAAGCGCGCGTCAATTCGCATCCGGTCGCCCGGCAGATCACCATTTTCACCGGCTCACTCGCCCTCGGCGGCGGCATCTGGTCCATGCATGTGCTCGGCATGCTCGCCTTCGAACTGTGTGCGGCAGTGCGATTCGATCCGGGCCTCACGCTGTTATCGATGCTGCCGAGCCTGGCTGCTTCGTGGGTCGCACTTACTCTGCTGGCGCGGCGCGACTTGAGCCTGCTGCAACTCTGTGTTGGGGGTGTGCTGGTCGGGGCCGGTATAGGTACCATGCACTACAGCGGTATGGCGGCGATGCAGATGGCGCCTCTGCTGCGCTATGACCCCTGGATGTTCGCCCTGTCCATCGTTGTCGCCGTTGCCCTGGCCATCCTGGCGTTGTGGGTACGCTTCGGTCTGGAGGGGCGTTTGCCGACGCTCTGGGCGCTTCTGCTCAGCGCCCTGGTGATGGGGCTGGCGATCAGTAGCATGCACTACACCGGCATGGCCGCGGCGCGTTTTGTCGGTACGCCTGAGTCCGAGGTGCCGATGGCAGTGGTCGACAGTGGTTATATCGCCATTGCCATCACGCTGCTGACCGTCGCTCTGACCGTCTTCGTGGTGGCGGCCAACACGCTGCTGCGCTATCGCCGCATGAGCCTCCAGCTCAAGGCCAGCGAACAGCATCTGCGCTCGATCTTCGATACCGCGCTGGATGCCATCGTCACCGTTGATCACACCGGCACTGTGCGCTCGGCCAATCGTGCGGTTTCGCGCCTATTCGGCTGGTCACCGCACGAGCTGGTGGGCATGCACATGCGCTCGCTGATGCCTGCCAGCCATGTCGAACAGGTGGAGGCACTGCTGGAGAGCTACCTCAGAACCGGACGCCTGACGATGCCGGCGGGCGAGCAGGAGCTGGTGTGCCTGACTCGAGAGGGTGAAGAAAAACCTGTGCGCATCAGCGTCGGCGTTACCCATTCAGGCAGCCGGCCGCTGTTCGTGGTATTTGTCGCCGACATCAGCGAAAGACAGGCCATGGAGAGAGCCCTGCGTGACAGCGAGCAGCAGTACCGCTCGTTGATCAGCAACATTCCTGGTGTGTCGTTTCGCTGCATGCTGGACCGGGACTGGACCATGATATTTATCAGCGATGCGGTGCAGACCCTCACGGGGTGGAGCGCGGACGACTTCATCAGTCGCCGCTGTTCGATTGCCGATATGTATCACCCGGACGACTACCAGCGGGTCGTTGACGAGGTCGTTCAGGCCGTTGAGCAAGGGTGCAACTATACCGTCGAATATCGTCTCTTTGATCGTAGCGGAACCGAGCACTGGATATGGGAAAGTGGTAGCCCGGTTTGCGACGAGAATGGTATGCCGCGCTGGATCGACGGCGTGTTGCTCGACCAGACCGAAACCAAACGGCGCAATGCAGAGTACGAGGGCAAGGTCACCGCGATCAGCAAGGCGATGGCACTGATCGAGTTCGACCTCGACGGCAATATCCTAGAGGTCAATGACAATGCGTTGGCGTTGTTTGGTTATGAAAAGGAGGAAGTGGTAGGGCGCCATCACGGTATGTTCTGCGCTCCTGAGCTGGTAGCAAGCGATGCCTATCGCCAGGGTTGGATGGATCTGCGTGCAGGTCATTTTCGTGCAGGCGAATACCACCGCTTTGGTAAGGGCGGACGGGATGTCTGGATTCAGGCCAGCTACAACCCGATCCTCGACACCGACGGCAAGCCGTTCAAGGTCGTCAAGTTGGCAACCGACCTGACCCCGCGCCGCGTCATGGAACAGGATCTGCGGGCTGCCCGTGATCGCGCCGAGACCGCCGCTGCCGCGCGCAGCAGCTTCCTGGCCAACATGAGTCATGAAATTCGTACGCCGATGAATGCCATCATCGGTTTTACCGACCTCCTGCTGGAAACCCCGCTTTCCAGTGAACAGCGTCGCCATCTGAGTACCGTGCAGCATTCGTCGCGTTCATTATTGGGCTTGCTCAATGACATCCTCGACACGGCCAAGCTCGACCGGGGCGCCATCGAGCTGGAGCAACTGGATTTCTCCCTGCGCGAACTGTGCGAGCAGGTGCTCGCAACGCAGCGCCTGACGGCCGAAAGCAAAGGCCTGCAACTGCATCTGGATTACCCGGCAACGACCAACGAGTTCTTCTGCGGGGACCCACTGCGATTGCAACAAGTGCTGACCAACCTGCTCGGTAATGCGGTCAAGTTCACCCTGCACGGCGAGGTTCGCCTGAAAGTGACGGGTGAGCCGGGCGCGATGCGTCTGGCGGTGAAAGACACCGGCATTGGTATCGCAGCCGACCGCCTGGAGAAGATCTTCGAGCCGTTTGCCCAGGCCGATGCGTCGATGAGTCGACGTTTCGGTGGTACCGGACTCGGTACCACCATCTCTCGGCAATTGGTCGAGTTGATGGGGGGGCGCTTGCGGGTCGAAAGTACCGAAGGGCAGGGCAGTTGCTTCAGCATCGAATTGCCGCTGCGCGCCGGCAAGCGCTTGGCGTCGCAGCAACGCGCCGTGCTGCCTGAACTGGGGCGGCTGAATATTCTGGCGGCCGATGACGTGCCGCAGAACCTCGAATTGTTGCAACTGACCCTGGAGCATTTCGGCCATCGCGTACACTGCGTCGCCGATGGTGAAGGCGCACTACAGGCGTTCACCCAGCAGCGTTTCGATCTGATCCTGATGGATGTGCAGATGCCGGGTGTTGACGGCCTGGAAGCGTCGCGACGAATCCGCCAGCTGGAGGCCGCCGAGGCGCGAGAGCCGATTCCGATCATTGCTCTGACCGCCAGCGTACTTGATCAGGACCGTCAGGCAGCGTTGGACTCGGGGATGAATGGTTTCGCCTCGAAGCCTTTGGATCTCAACGCACTGCTTTGGGAAGTTGCCCGTCTGCTGGGTCTGACCGATGTGCCCAGCGCAGTGGTCAGTGCCACTCGTGTCGCCGACGAAGGCCTGTTCGACTGGGTTCGCGGCAGCAGCCTGTGGGGCGGGCCGCTGCGTATGGCTCAGGCGATCAATACGTTCATTGGCGAACAGCATGATCTGGCGGTGCGCCTCAGTCGACTGCTGGCGGCACGCGACTGGCAAGAGGGCGAGGCGCTTGCGCATCGCCTACATGGTGCCGCCGCAAACCTGGCCATGAGCAGCCTTGCCAGTTTGGGGCAGTCGGTCGAGCGGGCGTTTCAGGCGCAGGACGAGCAGGGGTTGCCCGCATTGATTGCGGAGCTTGGGCAGGCCCTTCTGACGGTCAAGGACGTAGTGCCGCAGGTGCCGGATACGGCGTCTACGAGCGAAAGTTCGGCTGTTGACGCACGCTCGCTGCGTGAACAGGCAAGTCAGCTGCGACAGGCGCTGCAGCGGGGCGGTCTGGACGATGAAGTCCTTGCAGCCATGGCGCAGACCACCGAGAGTACGGCCTACAGCGCGGCCCTGAACGACATACGCCAGGCGCTGGATGACTTTGATTTCGATCAGGCCCTGCAGGTGCTCGATCGACTGTTGCTGCGACTGCAAGATGAGGACGCGACTGCATCATGACCCTGGCTGCCGATACTCGCCCGCTATTACTGTTGGTCGACGACGAACCCACTAACCTGCAGGTGTTGCGCCATATCCTGCAGGAGGACTATCGCCTGCTGTTCGCCAAGGAAGGGCCGCGCGCCCTGGAAATGGTCGAGCGTGAGCGGCCCGACCTGATTCTGCTCGACGTGATGATGCCGGGCATGACTGGCTATGAGGTGTGCGAACAGCTCAAGGCCAATCCGTTACTACATACGATTCCGGTGATCTTCGTTACCGCCTTGGGCGATGTCGACGATGAAGCGCGTGGCTTCGAGGTCGGCGCGGTGGATTACATCACCAAGCCGGTGAGCCCGCCGATCGTGCGTGCGCGTGTGCGTACCCACCTGTCACTGGTGCGGGTCGACGAGCTGAAACAGACTCGCTTGCAGATCGTCCAGCGCCTGGGCATGGCGGCTGAATACAAGGACAACGAGACCGGCCTGCACGTTATCCGCATGAGCCATTTCTCCAAGGTGCTGGCGTTGGCCGCCGGCTTCAGCGAAAGCGCGGCCGAGGAGCTGCTCAACGCCGCGCCGATGCACGATGTCGGCAAGATCGGCATTCCCGATGCGGTGCTACGCAAGCCGGGCAAGCTCGACGAGCAGGAGTGGCAGGTGATGCGCCAGCACGTGGAGATCGGTGCGCGGATAATCGGCGAGCACAGCTCGGGGCTGCTGCGCACAGCGCAACGCATTGCCCTGTCGCACCATGAGAAGTGGGATGGCAGCGGCTACCCCAACGGTCTGAGTGGCGAGGACATTCCCCTGGAGGGCCGCATCGTCGCCATTGCCGATGTGTTCGACGCGCTGACCAGCGTGCGCCCCTACAAACAGGCCTGGTCCGTGGACGATGCAGTCGGTTTCCTGCGTGAACAGAGTGGGCGCCACTTCGATCCCCGTCTGGTCGAGCTGTTCATCGCTTGTTTGCCCGAGATTCTGCAGATCAAGGAACGCTGGGCCGAATAACCTGCCGCTTGAAATCTCCTGTCTAAAACCCGCCTCCTCTCGACTTGGTCATTGTCGAAGGTGAGGCTATTGTTAGGGGCCTACCATTGCCAAGGGCAGGTCTCATCATGCAGAAGAAGACACTGGTTCCCCTGTTGTGCGCCGCATTCGCCGGTCTTGCCGATGCGGCGGTCGTGACCAAGACAGTTGCGTACGAAATCGATGGCGAAGCCTTCGAAGGCGTGCTGGTTTACGACGATTCGGTCACCACGCCGCGCCCTGGGCTGCTCGCCGTTCCCAACTGGATGGGGGTGAATGAAGACACCGTGGCCAAGGCCGCCCGCGCGGCAGGCGACAAATACGTGGTGTTCGTCGCCGACATGTACGGTAAATCCATTCGTCCCAGCAATGCCGAAGAAGCAGGGGCCGCGGCCACTGCCGTACGTGCAGATCGCCCGCTGATGCGTAAGCGTGCGCAGGCTGCAGTCGAGGTACTCAAGGCGCAGAACGGCGAGGTGGCACTGGATCTGAGCAAGCTGGGTGCCATCGGCTTCTGCTTCGGTGGCGGCACGGTGCTGGAACTCGCGCGCTCTGGGGCGCCGCTGAAAGGCTTCGTATCCTTCCACGGCAATCTGGATACGCCCAATCCGGCCGATGCCCAGAACATCAAGGCGCCGGTATTGGTACTGCATGGGGCTGATGATCCCGCCGTACCGCAGGCGCAGGTCGACGGCTTCATCGCCGAGATGAAGGCGGCCAAGACTGATTGGCAATTGGTGAGCTATGGCGGTGCCGTGCACTCGTTCACCAACCCCAAGGCCAACGTGCCGGGTCGCAACGAATACCATCCGGTGGTCGCCGCGCGAGCATTCAAGGCGATGAACGATCTGTTCGATGAGGTATTCGCCGAGCAGTGACGCCAGGTTTGCGATGCGTTGAACGAAAGGCTGCGCCCGATGGGCGCAGCCTTTTTTCATCTTACTTCGCGGGCAGCACGGCGATGTCGATGATGCCGTCCGGCAGATCGGCGACGTCGCCCAGGGTGGTGGGCTTGCCGCTGGTCAGATCCAGCTGGTGCAGGGTCTTGCCGGTCAATACGTAGGCGGTGTTGCCACCCTTGCCGTCGCTGGCGATATCCAGTGCAGCTGCCTTGAGGCCATCGGCGACCTTGCCGACCAGTTGCTGCACGCCATCGTTTGGTGGGTTCTGCAGCATCAGGCTGCTGCTGGCCAGGTCGATGTTGTACAGCGCCGTGCTCTGCGTACCGGCATAGGAATTGGTGTAGGCACCGGCGACCACCTTGGGCTGCTTGCCGGCGTAGGGGCCGTCGGTGGCGTAGGCGACTTTGCCGTCTACGGCCACTTCACCGGTATCGACGTTTACCCGCAGGCTGGTGCCGTCCGGGCCGAGCAGGCGCAGGCGGTCGGCCACCGGGTTGAAATCGACCACCGCCTGGCCGCTGCCGGACAGCGCAGTTTGCAGCTTGCTACCTGCAGTTGCTTTACCGCTTGTGGCGTCCAGGGTGTAGAGCTGATCGGTACCGCTGAGGGCGTAGAGCTGACCGCTGGCCGGACGCACATCCAGGCCGCGCAGGTCGCTGGCGCCACTGACCGCCATGCTGGCGGTGACCTTGAGGCTGGCGACATCGACCTTGAACAGCTTGCCATCGGCGCTTAGTGCGAGCAGTTCGGTGGCGCTGGCGGCACCTGCGCTCAGGGTCAGCAGGCTGGCGGTGCAAAGGGTAGTGATGCGTTTCATGGTTGTTCCTCATAAAGGTTTCAGCATCGAGACGAAGCCGGCTGGCCGGCTTCGCAGGTGCCTCGACGAAACACCTGTGAGCTATACCCGCGAGGAACGGAGTTGGATGTCGGCGGAGGAAAATATTTTTTCCGCAGGGTAATCGGGGGTGGAAAGATTGCCGGCCATGTGGCCGGCAACCCACTCAGTTGGCGTTGGCCAGCACGGCGCGACCGATATACAGCACCGGGCCGCTGGGGCGGTTGTAGGGCGAGCCGCCTTCAGGTTCGAGGGTCAGCTCGAAGAGTTGCCCCGCCTGCACCGCACCGATCTGTTCGGCAGGCAGGCGCAGCGGCTGGCCAGCCTCGACCAGGCCCAGCGAGCGTGGGCCGTCGGCCGGATCGATCAGCGTCCAGAATTGCAAGTCGCGACCTTCGGGGACCTGATCGGCGACCAGCGGATCGAGCGAGAGCGTGCCATCGCTGCTGACCTGGATCACCCAACCGGGTTTGGCCGCTTCGCCTGGCTGCTGCAGCACCACGGTATAGCGTTCGCCGGCGATGTCCGGGGTGCGCAGCAGCGGCATCAGCACGGCGACCAGCAGCGCCATGGCCAGCGCGGCGGCAGTCAGGCGCCAGGTCAGCAGGCTGTTCCACCAGTTGGCCAGCGGGCTCGGATGTGGCTCAACGTGCAGGCCCAGACTCTGCCGAATACGTGTCCAGAGTGCCGGGGAGGGCGCATGTGCCGGTAGCTGGTCGCTCAGTTCGAGAAAGTGTCGTTCCCATTCCAGGGCCATACGAGCGGCACTCTCATCCTCTTCGAGCAACTGGCGCACCTCGGCCGCTTCATGCTCATCGAGCAAGCCGAGCAGGTATTCGCCAATCAGGGCACGGCGTTCTTCGGGTTCGTGCGGAATCATGCTTGCAGACACTCCTGCAGCGCGCGCAGGCCGGCGCGGATACGGCCTTTGATGGTGCCCAGCGGTGTGCTCAGGCGGCTGGCGATCTGCTCGTGGGTCAGGCCGCGGTAGAAGGCCAGCAGGATCGGATGGCGGCGCGGCCTTTCCAGGCGCTGCAAACAGCGACGCAGCAGGCGCTGCTCGGATTGCTCCAGCGCTTGTGCTTCGGCCTGCGGGCTGTCGTCTAGCACACGTTCGATGAAGTCATCGTCCACTTCGGCATGCCGGTTGCCACTGCGCAACGCATTCAGCACGCGGTAGCGCAGGATGCTGTGCACCCAGGCGCGACCGCTGCCCAGTTCGCGCCTATAGCGCGCGGCGTGCTGCCAGATACGCACGAAAGCGTCGTGCAGACAGTCCTCGGCAATATCACGGCGGCCCAGCATGCTGATGGCCAGGCCGAGCAATTGCCCGGCCTCTTGCCGGTAGAGCGTCTGGAAGGCACGTTCGTCGCCGCGTGCGCAGGCTTCCAGGGTGCTTTCGTAATCGAGCTCGCGATCTGCCATGGGTCATCCGTTGGCCTGAGAAATCCGCATGCAGCTTATACCCGGCTACTGCGCTTCTGGATCACGCACAGGTAACAAAAAACTGCGAAGGCGTTGCAATGCATTCAATGGGTGAGGCTTCAGGGCTGAGCCTGGGCGTAGGCCTCGTCGAGTGAAACCCAGCGCTGCACCGGGCCCTTGCGCGAGGCGTAGCGAATCTGTAGCCAGCGTCCCTGCTGATCCAGGACTTCGCAGACGTCCCCTTCGATCAGGTAGGCCTTGGTCCGGCTGGTTTCTTCAGGGCGTGCGTGGAGATAAAGACGTGGGGCGGGCACAGTCCAGGTAATTGGCTGGTCACCGTCGTCGACCGCGCGGCTGGCGATGACCCGGCCTTGAGGGTCGAGTGTTTTCTCGAACACAGGAAAAAACACAGGTGCATCCGGATCGTAGTCGTGACGTACTTGCAGCGTCTTGTACAGCCAGGGGACACCGGATTCAGCGAAGTGATAGGCGTCGTAGTACCAGCGTGGTCCGCTGCGGCAGTGGCTGTAGAGCGCTCGTTCCTCACTGTCGGGCTGCAGCTCCGACAGCCATGTGCAATTGACGCGTTCCATCAGTGCTGGCGGTATCTGCAACTGCTCGAAACGGCGCAGGGCCGGACGGTAGAGGTAAACGTGGTAGGCGGAGTTGACCATCCCGGCCGGCACGCGAATCGCCAGATCCGGGTGGCCGTCGAAATCGTAGTCCTCGACGGCGAAGCTCGGCGGTTCTGCGTCGTTGCCTTCGGTGATGCTTAGTTCCAGATGGCTGCCGTCGGGTTGCTGCAGAAAATAGCCTTCGCCTTGCTGCTGTACCTGGGCATGCCGCCCGGGCTCAGGTTCGAAACGGGGTAGATCAGCCAGGGCCAATGTGGGCAACAACAGCAGGCCGGCGAGGGGGCGATACGAGGGCAAGAGGGCAATCCTTTGCGAGCGACAGGCGCCTTTGCGCGCCTGTCATTGATGGCGCGGTTTCAGCGCGGCAGTTCGATACGCGTGGTTTCGCCTGGTACTTGCGGCCAGTCGCCCGCGGCCCAGCGCTGGCGCGCCTGGTCGATCAGCTCCGGGGTAGTGGCGACGAAGTTCCAGTTGATTCGCCGCGGGCCAATGGGTTCGCCGCCGATCAGGGCCAGGTGGCATTCGCTGCAGGCACTGAGGACGGGTGTTTCACCAGCCGGGATCACGGCCATGGTGTGTCTGGGCAGCGCTTCGCCATCGAGTTCCGCTTCGCCGTCGATCAGGTACAGCGCGCGTTCGCTGTGCTCGGCGGGTATCAGCAGATTGGCTCCGGCGGTCAGGCGCAGCTCGGCATACAGGGTCGGTGAACGAACCGGTACTGGCGATTCGAGGCAGAAGCCATTGCCGGCGATCAAGGTGATCTGTACGCCCATGGCATCGCTGCGCGGCAGCGACTCAGCCGGGTGATGGCTGTAGCTCGGCTCGCACTGCTCGTCGGCCTCTGGCAGCGCCAGCCAGACCTGCAGGCCATGCGTTCGTTTGTCCTGACCAAGTTGCGCGGGCGGCGTACGCTCGACATGGGCGACGGCGCGCCCTGCGGTCATCCAGCTGACATCGCCAGGGCCCACCACCTGATCCGAGCCCAGGCTGTCCTTGTGCTGCAACTGACCTTCGAACAGGTAAGTGAGGGTGGACAGACCGATGTGCGGGTGCTGGGCGATATTCATGCCGCTGCCGGCGGGGTAGGCGTGCTCGAGCATATGGTCGAAGAACACGAAGGGACCGATGCTGCGAAAGCGGGCCGAGGGCAGGGGGCGCAGGATCGGTTGCCCGGAGATGTCTTCGGCGCGCGGGCGAATCAGTTGCAGTTCGCTCATGCCTTGGCTCCCGCCAGGCGGGTTTCGACCTGGATGTCTGTAGTGGTCATCAGCTTGTGGATCGGGCACTTGTCGGCGACACGCAGCAGTTGCTGGCGCTGGGCATCGTCCAGTGGGCCCTTGAGCGACAGCTCGACGATCAGGTGGTAGTTGCCTTGGCGTTCTTCGCTGTCGTCACGTTCGACGCTGACGTCGATGCCTTCCAGCGGTAGGCCGCGCTGGCGTGCATAGAGCAGCAGGGTCATGGCTTTGCAGGTGCCGAGCGAGGCGTCGAACAGGTCGTGCGGATCGGGGCCGGCGCCCTCACCACCGAGCTCGGTCGAAACATCGCCTAGGAGCTGGTGCGAGCCGATTTCGATCTGCTGCTGCAGGCCCTTGTTGTTGTGAATGCGGATCATGGCGCTTCTCTTGAGGTGTGACAAATCGACAGTGGCCAGCCTAGCCCAGCCTGCACCGATCACACCAGCGCCGAGAGCCTCACGTCCGCTCCCAGCACACGCAGCAGTTGCCCGCGCTCATCGACAATGGGGACTGAAACGGTAAAGCAGAAGTCGTCTGTGGCCGAGGAGCGGTAGACCTGGGTGATATGACTCTCCATGCGCTCGGCCACGGCGCGGAACCAGGGGCGCTGGCTCCAGTCGCGGCCGCGACAGCTGGCATCCTCGCCGTGTGCCACATCGGCGGCGAAGACGTTCTCGGAAATCTGCACGCCGCGGCTGTCTACCAAGTAGAACAGCTCGAAACGGCTGTCGCGCGTCAGCGTATCGGCAAGCAGTCGTTCGGCCGCTGTCACATCGCTGGCCAGCTCGGGGCGTTTGGCCAGTTGTTCGACGCTGGCGCGCACGGCTGCGTGAATTTCCAGGCGGAAGTCGCCGAGCCCGGCGAGCAGGCGATCACCGTCTTCGCGCACGGCCTTGCTGTGATGCAGCACCTGACCAGCCTTGCCAAGCAGCTCGCCAGCGACCTGGGCGATGTTTTGCACATCGCCGTTGATCGAGCGCACCGCCTGGCCGATCTGCTCGGTGCCGGCGGCGATCTGGCCGACCTGAGCGTCCAGGCGGTCCATGGCCTGGCGCGTGCTGTCCAGTCCGCCGCTGACGGCGAGAATACCGGCGCGGCCGTCGGCCACCGCCTGGTTCATGTGCTGGCCGGCACTGCCGAGCTGCTGCATGCCTTCGCGGAAACGCTCGATGATGCCACTGACCTGGCCGGTGGCATCGGTGGTATGGCCAGCCAAACGCCGTACTTCCTCGGCGACCACGGCGAAGCCCCGACCATGTTCGCCGGCGCGGGCGGCCTCGATGGCGGCGTTCAGGGCGAGCAGATTGGTCTGCTGGGAGATGCTGGCGATCACGCCGATGACCTTGCTCACTTCATCGAGCTGTCCGGCCAGTTGCTGGATCACCTGAGCCAGTTGCGCCTCGCTGGCATCGATCACTTCAACCTGCCGTAGTACAGCCTGGCCGCTTTGCTGGCATTGGTTGAGGGTGGCGGAAACCTCGGCGGACAAGCGCGCGACTTCGCCGGCACCGGGCACCAGTTCGGCGTCCAGTGTGGTGGTGACCTGCTCGCTGGCGCTGGCGATCAGCTCCGATGACTGTGCCAGCGTCTGCCCGCTTTGTTGGTTGGCAGCGGCGATGCGCGCCAGTTGTGGCGCATGCGCGGCGATGCCGACGGCGGCGCCGAGGCTGGCGCGGATACGTTGCTGGAGGCCGGCGCTGAAATCATTCAGGCGCACCATCCACTGGTAGTCCTCCGGGAGGCGAGTCGTAAGGTCGTGCTGTTGGAACAAAGCGTCCAATGCGGCCTCGTCCTGGGCCTTGCGGGTTGGCTTGCGCAGCAACTGCAACATGGTGATTCCCCTGTCTGGTCTGCCTGAGTCACTGCAAGCGAGGTGCCATCATTGGCTGACGTACCCATGGCCGTTTCAGGCCGTTAGCCAGCTATTCATGTTCCGGCTTGGTGCGGCCTTTGGTTGCCTGCTTCTTTTGAGGGCGCTGATGCGAATGGCGTGGGGTGATCTCCGAACTTGCCGGGCCGCTCGGCGGTCTATGCTGCTCGTACCGTCAGGAGGACTCGCCTTGCTCACATCTCGAACGATGCCATGGATACTCGCGCTCAGTGCCGCTATCGTCTGCAGCGCCCAGGCCCGCGAATACCGCTACAGCGACGCCCACCTGCACTACGTCGACTTCTTCCAGGAAAGCGCCGGCATGGACGAACTGCTGGAGAAGATGGCGGAAAACAACGTCGATCATGTGATGTTCTCCGGTATTCCGGTGGCCAAGAAGTGGGATGAGGACGAGCCCAAGCGCCCGCGTTATTACGCTGGTGATGACGCCAATGCCTATTGGTACAGCGCTACCGACGTGTTCATCGCGGCCGCCTACAAGCGTCTGCCCGCCGAGCAGCGCAAGCGCTTCCATCCGTTTCTTTCCGGCTTCAATCCCAACGACAAGAATGCCGATGCGCACATCCGCCGCATGCTGGAGCTGGACCCCGGCCTGTGGCAGGGCATCGGCGAGGTCTTTACCCGCCACGACGACCTCACCGCGCTGATCCATGGCAGTGCGCCGCGCGCCAACAACGAGGCGCTGGCGCGGGTGTTCCACCTGGCTGCCGAATATGACTTGCCGGTAATGCTGCATTCGAACATCACCTCCAAGCGTGAACGTGAGCCGCTGTTCCTGGAAGAGATCGAGGCGCCGCTGCGCAACCATCCGCATGTGCGTTTCATCTGGGCGCATGCCGGCACCAGTGCCGAGATTCATCGTCATCAGGAGAAACTCGACTTCCTCCTGGACACGGTCGAACGCATGATCGGCCAATACCCCAACCTGTATATCGATCTGTCCTGGACCATGCTGCGTCCCTACCTGTTGGACGAAAACGGCAAACCGGACGCGAAGTGGGTGCACCTGGTCAGCAGTTACCCGGAGCGCTTCATGCTGGGCTCGGATGTAGTCGGCCGCTTCGGCAGTCTGGGCGACTACATGAAGGGCTTCGATCCCTTCCTCGATGCCTTGCCCGAGGACGTGGCGCACAAGGTGGCGCGCGATAACTTCCTGTCCATTCTGCCGCGCAAGGTGCAGGCCGAGCTGGATCGCTAGCCTATCTGTCATCAGGCTGTCATTCGTGCGTCATAGGCTCGCGCTCATCTCAACGAGGAGCGCACCATGCATTACACCCGAATGGCCATGATGGCCGGTCTATGCGCCTGGGCCGGGCTGAGCCAGGCTGATGTCCGCGTCGAAGGGCCGGTGGAATACGGCATCTTCAGCAGCCAGTATCAGGACTTCCAGCCCGGCGAGCGGGTGCTGACCCGCAGCAATCAGGATATTGAGCGCACCGAGCAGGTTCCCGCCAAGCTTGGTACCAAGTTCGGCATGCGCTACAGCCTCGCCGGCAAGCGCGAGGGTGACATCCCACTGACGTTGCTATACCTCACGCCGGGCGTTGTCACGCCGGATGGTCAGCGTCATGACAAGTTCGAAGTGCAGCAGAAACTGGTGGTCGGTGCACCGCAGGACGTGATGGCCTTCGAGTTCACCGAACACCACGAAGTGGTGCCCGGCGAATGGCATTTCATCGTCTATCAGGGCGATCGCAAGCTGGCCGAACAGCGCTTCATGGTGCGTTGATCAGAGCAGGATGATCGCCCAGGTCAGGGCGATCATCAGCAGCGCGACCATTTGTGCTGCGCTGCCCATGTCCTTGGCCTGTTTGGACAGCGGGTGCAGGTTCAGCGAGATACGGTCGACCACCGCCTCGATGGCGGAATTGAGCAGTTCCACCACCAGCGCCAATAGTGGCACCAGCACCAGCAGGGCCCGCTCCGCGCGACTGACATCGACCAGGCAGGCCAGCGGCAGCAGCACCAGGTTCAACCACACCAGCTGACGGAACGCGGCTTCACCCTGGTAGGCAGCGCGCAGCCCAGCGAGCGAATAACCGGTGGCGTCGAAGATGCGCGTCAGGCCGCGGCGGCCCTTGAAGGACAGGGCGTCAAGATCGGAGCCGTCGTTCATGGCTGCAGCCCACCCCACGGATCGTTCAAGGCTCGCTGGTAAGCCTGACGCAGGTAGAGCATGTCAGCTTCGGGCATGCTGCCGCCATGGCGTTGCAACTGGCCGAGATCACGCCGCGAAGCACTGGTAATACGCCAATGGCGGCGGCTTTTCTCCAGATCCAGCAGGGCAATGTCCACCTCCCCATCGCTGCGCACTTTGACGAACAGATGTTTGGCGTAGCAGCAGCCATGCTGCCAACCACCCAAGTGCAGGCGCGCAAGGGTGACCGCCAGGCGTTGTAGCATGGCCTGGTTGAGCTTGGGGGCATGGGCCTCTTCGTACCACTGTTCCAGACTGATGAAACCTGGCAAGGCTTCTGTGACCAGCAGCGCCTGCCACTGGCCACTTTGTTTGCGCGCCGAGCAGTAGACGATATTCGGTGTACGGATGCCGAGGCGGGCGAGGGCTCGGTAGGCCTGCAGCTCGCGCAGGATGGTCGGCCGTCCCAACGGATGACGTAGTGAGCGGTAGAGATGCCCGCTCTGGCGCTTGCAATACAGTCGCGGTCGGTTTGTGTCCCAGTGTTGTAGCAGGCACACGCCACTTTCGCCGCCGCGGCGTTGATTGGCGGGTTCGACCCATTCGCCGGGGCTGTGCCACCAGCGGTCGAATTCGGTCGAGGGTAGGGCGGCTAGTGCCTGTTCGCTGAGAATGCCCATCTCAGGCCTCCTTGCGCAGGACGTAGGTGCGCCACATGGCATAGCCGGGCAGGAAGTCAAGGTGGCCGAGAATGCTGAAAGCGGCCTGGTGGAATTCACGTTCTACCGTGCTCCGAGCGACGACGAAGCGGTTCTGGTTTTCCGCCGCGCGACCTTGAGCCATCCTGCTGGTCTCCAGACGGCGGCGTTTCCAGGCTTTGTAGTTGCCGTCGACCCACAGCGATACGATCACCGTATCGCGGCTGACGCGATGAAACTCGCGCAGGATCGCCAGGCGGTGTTCGGCCGATTCGATGTGATGCAGCAGGCGGATGCAGAAGATGCAGTCCACCGCGTTGGCGCCTAGGTCGATAGCGAAAGCGGAGGTGCGGAAGCTGTTGACCCGTGCTACCACCTCGGGTGCCTGGGCGGCACGTGCGGTGGCGATCATGTCGGCCGAGTTGTCGGCGGCGAAGATTACCCGGTTCGGTTGTTCGCAGAGCATTGGCCAGAAACGTCCGGCACCGCAGGGCAGGTCGAGCACCAGATTCGGTTCATCGGCCATCTGCAGCGCGCGGCGCGCCACCTGCACGTCGCGCCAGTGCGACAGACGCCGGGAAAGGCCATCCTGATGCTTGTGCAGGTATTGCTGGGCGTGCTCGAAATCGTACTTGCGGGAAAAATCCAGTTCGATGGGGCTAGGCTTGGGCATGACGAACGTCCCTTGGTGGATACGTTCGTCACCCTAAACAGCAGGGCATCAAGGCCGCGTCAAAGGGGCGTGAAAATTTCGTCAAGCGCCGTTATTCAGTGTCACCCGGAAACGTGTATGACCCGGTTCGCTCTGCAGGCTGACCTGCCAGCCCTGTTTGGCGCAGATGCGTTTGACCAGTGACAGCCCCAGGCCAAGCCCCTCGCCGCGGGCCTGCGCGCCGCGCACGAAGGGCTGGAAGATGCGCTCGTGCTGCTCGGCGGGAATGCCGGCACCGCTATCCTCGATACGGAAGGCGCCCTGTTCGAGGGTAAGACGCACACCGCCGCGCTCGGTGTAGTGCAGGGCATTGCGCAGCAGGTTGGCCATCACCGTGCCGAGAAAGGTGGCGTTGTAACGGCCTTCGTCCTGACCTTCCACGATCAATTGGAAGTCCAGACCCTTCTCCTTCATCAAGGCGCCCCAGCGGCTTGCTTGCTCATGGGCGATGCTGGCGAGCGTTCGGTCGCCGCCAAAGGCCGCCTCGTTGCTCTTGTCCCGCGCCAGTTGCAGGAAGGTCTGCACCAGCTCGCGCATTTCCTCGCTGGCGCGGGCGATGCGCGCCACCTGGTCCTTCTCGCGCGGCCCCAGGGGCGCCTCGGCAAGCAGTTCGCAGGAGGTGGCGATGACCATCAGCGGTGTACGCAGTTCGTGGCTGACATCGCTGGTGAACAACCGCTCGCGCTCCAGGGACTGACGCACCTGGCCCAGGGTGCTGTCGAAGGCAGCGGCCAACTGGCCGATTTCATCATCGGGGTAGTCCGGTGCCAAGGGCGGCGCCAGCGGGTGCAACTGGTCGCGATGGCGCACCTGCTGGGCCAGACGGCTGATTGGCGCCATGACCTTGCGCGCCATCATCAAACCCAGGCCCCAGGCCGCGACCACCGTCAGCAGGAAGCCTGCCAGCACCACATTGAACAGCGCATTCTCGCGGGCTTCGAATTCCTGCTGTTCCTGCACCAGCATGTAGGTCTCGGCGTTGATCTTCTGCACGTAGACGTAGAACGCCTCGTTGCCGCTGACCACTTCGTTGAATCCCTCCTGCAAGCCGGTGTACTGCTCAGGAATCAGGTACTGGTCGTGGTAGGAGGAGAAGAACTGCGTACTGCTGTCCAGGCGTGGTGGGCGGCCCTGACGAATGTCCTCGTTGAGCGTTTCGCCCAGCTCGCGGCTCATTTCCTGGGAAACCAGGTGCTCTTCGATGAAGTGCACCACGCCGACGATGCTCAGCGAGAACAGACCGCTGACCATGGCCGTCATCAATACGAAGGCGATCAGAATCCGCCGTTCGAACGGCTGCTTAGACGGCATCGGCGCTCTCCGCCAGGCGATAACCGACGCCATGGATAGTGTGCAGCAAGGGCGTGGGGAAGGGCTTGTCGAGCACCTGGCGCAGTTGGTGGATGTGGCTGCGCAGGCTGTCGCTGTCCGGGCAGTCGTCGCCCCACAGTGATTCTTCCAGCGCCTCGCGGCGCACTACCGCCGGGCTGCGCTGCATGAGGATGGCCAGCAGTTTGAGGCCCAGCGGGTTGAGCTTGAGCGGCTGACCAGCGCGGCTGACATGCAGGGTGTCGAGGTCGTAGCTGAGGTCGGCGACCTGCAGCTGGCGTTTGCGACTGCCACGGCTGCGGCGCAGGATCGCCTCGATGCGCGCCACCAGTTCGGACAGCGCGAAGGGCTTGATCAGGTAGTCATCGGCGCCGGCATTGAGCCCCTGCAGACGATCATCCAGGGCATCGCGCGCGGTCAGCATGAGGATCGGCACCTCGCTGCGCCCATCCTCGCGCAGGCGCTTGCACACCTGATAACCGTCGATGCCGGGCAGCATGATGTCCAGCACGATCAGATCATAATGACCGCTGCTGGCCAGGTGCAGACCGCTCAGGCCGTCCTGCGCGCAGTCGACGGAAAAACCCTTGAGCTGTAGGTAGTCGAGAACGTTGGCGAGGATGTCTCGGTTGTCTTCGATGACCAGAATGCGCATCGCGAGTAATTCCTGGGTTTGACGATTTTTTCACACGGCTTTGACGAGAGGCTCACGGCTCGCCTCGCAGACTGCGGCACGTTCATCCTACAAGGATCATACGATGCCTCGGCTTCAATACGCGCAACTTCGTTATCTGTCGATCATTCTGCTGGCCTGGTTGGCCGTTTTCTTCCTCACCCGTAGCGCGTTGCTGCTCAGCCACCTGAGCGATGCCGACGTGACCTTGCCGGCGCTGTTCGGGTTGTATGGGGTGGGGCTGGTTTACGACCTCAGCTTTCTGGTCTACGCCGCCGTACCGCTGACGTTGTACCTGCTGCTGTGCCCTGCCTGGTTATGGCAGCGGCGCTGGCATCAGCGTTTGCTGGTCGCACTGGTGGCCATCAGCCTGTTCGCGATGTTCTTCACCGCGGTGGCCGAATGGCTGTTCTGGGACGAGTTCGGCGTGCGCTTCAACTTTATCGCTGTGGACTACCTCGTCTATTCCAAGGAGGTGGTGGACAACATCCTAGAGTCCTACCCGATCTACCCCTTGCTGGCGCTGCTCGCGGCACTGGCCATCGGCCTGACCCTGGCGCTACGGCGGCCACTGCGCGCAGCCTTGCAGGCCCCGCGTCTGCCCCGGCTGCAGGCGGCCTACGCACTACTGATGCTGGCGCTGCTGGCAGGCTTGTGCAGCGGCCTGGTGGGGCAGGACGCGCCGCGCGGGCTGGGCGGCAACACCTACCAGCGCGAGCTCGCAAGCAACGGCCCGTACCAGTTCTTCGCCGCGTTTCGTAACAACGAGCTGGATTACCAGCAGTTCTACGCCACCCTGCCTGATGCCGCGGTGGCCGAGCAACTGCGCGCCGAGGTGGCCGAGCCCAACGCCCGCTTCATCGGTAGCGACCCGCAGGACATTCGTCGGGTGATCGATAACCCTGGGCAGCCGCGCAAGCTCAATGTGGTGC
Source organism: Pseudomonas sp. YY-1 (assembly GCF_002843095.1). Taxonomy (NCBI): domain Bacteria; kingdom Pseudomonadati; phylum Pseudomonadota; class Gammaproteobacteria; order Pseudomonadales; family Pseudomonadaceae; genus Pseudomonas; species Pseudomonas sp. YY-1. The sequence goes on from NZ_PJLX01000001.1 coordinate 79,693, forward strand.
TGGTCACCATCGAAAGCCTCAGCGCCAAGTACCTGGGCAGTTTTGGTGATAAGCGCGGTCTGACCCCGAATCTCGACGAGCTGCGCAAGCACAGCCTGACCTTCACTAATTTCTACGCCACGGGTACGCGCACCGACCGCGGGCTGGAGGCGCTGACCCTGTCGGTACCGCCGACCCCGGGGCGCTCCATCGTCAAACGTATCGGCCGAGAATCCGGCTATGCCAGCCTCGGCCAGCAGCTTGGCGCGCAGGGTTACGACAGCGTCTTCGTCTATGGCGGTCGCGGCTACTTCGACAACATGAACGCCTTCTTCGGCGGTAACGGCTACCGCATCGTCGATCAGAGCAGCGTCGACGAGGCCGAGATGAGCTTCCAGAACGCCTGGGGCATGGCCGACGAGGACCTTTACCATCAGGCGCTGAAGGTGGCCGATAGCGACCATACGGCCGGCAAACCCTTCTTCCTGCAACTGATGACCACCTCCAACCACCGGCCCTACACCTATCCGGACGGGCGCATCGATATTGCTTCCGGTGACGGGCGTGAAGGGGCGGTGAAATACACCGACTACGCCATTGGTCAGTTCCTCGCCGAAGCGCGTAGCAAGCCCTGGTTCGACAACACGCTGTTCGTCTTCGTCGCTGACCACACGGCAGGCAGTGCCGGGCAGGAAGACCTGCCGGTGGCCAGCTACCATATCCCGCTGTTCGTCTACTCGCCGAAACACATCGAGCCTGCCGAGTACGTCGACGTGGCCAGCCAGATCGACGTGGCGCCGACGCTGCTGGGGCTGCTCAACCTGGACTACGTTTCCACCTTCTTCGGTCGCAACCTGCTGCGCGCCGACCATGCACCCGGTCGAGCGCTGCTCGGCAATTACCAGCATCTGGGCCTGTTCGACGGGCAGAACCTGGCGATTCTCAGCCCACGCCAGGGCATGCGCCGCCACGACGATGCCTTGGGCCTGAGCCATGAATGGCGGGTGGATGGCAGCGATCCGTTACTGCGTCGCGACATCGCGTACTACCAGGGCGCCAGTCACGCCTTCGGCAAGCGACTGATCGCCTGGCAGCCCGATGATCAACCGAGCCAGCAGCTCAGCCAGCGCTAGGGAACGACCATGCCGTCTCGTTATTTCGATTTTCGTCTGGCGCTGGGTATTCCACTGCTGCTGATGACGTTGCTACTGCTGATCGACCCCAGCCCTGTGGATTTCGCCCTCGCTCATCTGTTCTACGAGCCCGGGCAGGGGTTCATCGGGCGCAGCAGCTTCTGGCTCGAAGACATCCTGCATGACCGCGCCAAGCAGGCGGTGATCGTGCTGGGTGTGCTGGCTATTGCCGGCTTTGTGCTCAGTCTGCTGCCGACGCGCTTGCGCGCCTGGCGCCGTCAGCTCGGTTATCTGGTGCTGGCATTGGGGCTGTCCACCTCGGTGGTTACGCCGCTGAAGACGCTGACCGGCATGCATTGCCCATGGAGTCTGAGCGAGTTCGGTGGCCAGGAGCAGTTCACACCGCTGCTCGCTGAACGCGCGCCTACGGCCAATCCCGGGCGTTGCTGGCCAGGCGGACATGCCTCGGCCGGGTTCTCACTGCTGGCGCTGTTTTTCGCGCTGCGCGATCGCCGCCCACGTGCTGCGCGCATCGCGCTGGTCGTCGCGTTGGGGCTCGGCTCACTGTTTTCCCTGGGGCGCATGTTGCAGGGCGCGCACTTTCTTTCGCACAACCTGTGGACGCTGCTGATCGACTGGGTGATCTGCGCGCTGACTTATCGCTGGCTACTTTACCGCGCTCCGTTGGCGCAACGTCCGTTTCAAGAAACCGCCTGGGGAGAAACCTGCCGATGAACAAACTCGTACAGAGCCTGCGCCTGACGCTGGCCGCACTGGTATTCGCGGGTGCAGTGCTGGCGCTGCCACTGAGCATGGCCTGGGGCGCGACGACTTCGCCGGCACTCGTGCAGGGTGTACGCCCGGCCAACTGGGCACAACCCTTGGATACCCGTATCAACCTCTATCGCATGGCGCCCGATCTGTACCGCAGCGCACTGCCGACGGCAAAAGATTGGCCGCAACTGCAGGCACTCGGTGTTACGACGGTGATCAATTTCTACCAGCGCGGCGACGATCGATGGCTGGTCGACCCGCGCGTCCAGCAGGTTCATCTGCCGCTGCGCACGGACCGTATCGACGACACCGACGTCATCGAAGTGCTGCGCAGCATCCGCCAGGCACAGGGGCGTGGCGCGGTGCTGATTCACTGCAAGCATGGACAGAATCGCACCGGGTTGATCGCCGCGCTGTATCGCGTCATCTATCAAAACTGGAGCAAGGAACAGGCCCTGGCAGAAATGGCCGGCGGCGGCTTCGGTGGCCAGGAGCGTATGGGCGACGCCGAACGTTATTTGCGTGACGCCGATATTCCAGCGTTGCGTTCGGCCCTGGCCTCTGGCGCCTGCAGCACCAGCCCCTGGGCAATGTGTGCGCTCAAGGATCGCCTGATGGGTGTAATCGAAGGAGCATGACGCCATGCGCCTCACACGCTTGCTGATCTGTGTGCTTGCACTACTGAACCTGTTCGGTTGCCAAAGCCTGCGCGAACAGATGCTGGCGGCCAATTACCCGCCGGCCTTCGTCGACGGTTTCGAGGCCGGCTGCAGCAGTGGGCGTTCGGCAGTCGGACCGCTGGGTCAGTTCGACAAGGACGTACCACGTTATATGGCCGAGCCACTCTACACGCAGGGTTGGGATGACGGGTTTCGCCAGTGTGAGGACGTGCAGCGCGCCGATGACTGGCAGGCGCGATGGGAGGAGCGGCGGCGCGATGATGAATGGCGCCAGCATGTCGACCAGGCGATGGCCAAGGCGCTGCGGCGCTAGATTTTTCGCTTGTACTTATAAAGTGCGCGGAAATAGAGCCGATAAGCAACACGGGATCGGCGCAATCTCACCCGATTTCTAGCCAGGTATGGCCAGGTATGACCCGAATTCTGCGCGCAATAGGAGTTTCACGACATGTCGCTGCGTAATCTTTCAATCGCTCCACGGGCTGCCTTGGGGTTCGGCCTGGTGGCTTTGCTGGTGTTGCTGCTCGGTTCATTTTCACTGTTCCAGATGACCGAGATGCGCAAGCAGGCCGAGGCCGTCGATCAGGACTGGCTGCCAAGCGTGATGGCGCTGGGCGAGGTCAGCCAGGACATACTGCGCCTGCGTGCCGTGACGCTACGGCTGATGCTCAACCGCGAGTCGGAGGAACTACAGCGCAATCTTCGCCTGGCAGATGATCTGCGTAATGCGCTCAGTACGGCCAATTCAACCTACGAAAAGCTGATTTCCAGCAGCGATGAGCGAGGCCTTTATGAAGGCTTTCGCCGCGCTGAAGCGGCCTACTTGCAGGAGCAGGGTAAGATCGTCGCCTCCGTTCGCCAGGGCAATTTCGACGATGCCATTGTCGTGTCTCGTGGCACGCTCAATCAGCATGCCGATGAAATGACCCGTGCGTTACGCGATCTTTCCGAGCTGAACCGCCAGGGCGCTACCGAGGCGGCTCGCGAAGCCGGGCAGGTGTTCGATTCGGCGCGTACCTGGGTGGTGGTGATGATGGCGCTGGCGGCGTTGGCCACCGTGGTTTTGGCGCTGTTGCTGACCCGCAGCATCGTCGCGCCGCTGACGGAAGCGGTGCGTCTGGCCGAGGTAGTGGCGTCGGGTGATCTGACACTGAACATCCACGTCGAAGGTCGTGACGAGCCTGCACAGTTGCTCAAGGCGCTGAAAAGCATGCAGCAGAGCCTGCGTAGCACTATTCAAAGCATTTCCGACTCGTCCAACCAACTGGCTTCGGCCTCCGAGGAGCTGCATGCAGTGACCGAGGATTCCACTCGCGGCCTGCACCAGCAGAACACCGAGATCGAGCAGGCCGCTACTGCGGTGAACGAGATGACAGCAGCGGTCGAGGAGGTGGCGCGCAACGCCGTCAGCACGTCCGAGGCCTCGCGCGAATCGAACGTCACGGCGCAGCAGGGACGTGAGCAGGTGCGCCAGACCGTCGACTCCATTGGTCAACTGGCAGCTGATGTCACCACCACTTCGGACGAGGTCGAGCAATTGGCCGAGCGAGTGCACGAGATCAGCAAGGTGCTCGATGTGATTCGCTCTATCGCCGAGCAGACCAACCTACTGGCGCTCAACGCTGCTATCGAGGCCGCGCGGGCTGGCGACGCCGGTCGCGGTTTCGCCGTGGTTGCCGACGAGGTGAGGGCGCTGGCGCACCGTACGCAGCAATCGACCCAGGAAATCGAACAGATGATCGGCGGCATCCAGAGCGGTACGGATCGCGCCGTCAGCGCCATGCAGAGCAGCAACGGCCGCGCCCGTTCCACGTTGGAGGTGGCCCAGGCTGCCGGTGTTGCGCTGGAGCAGATCACCCAGGCGATTTCTTCGATCAACGAGCGCAACCTGGTGATCGCCAGTGCGTCGGAGGAGCAGGCGCAGGTGGCCCGCGAGGTGGATCGCAACCTGGTCAACATTCGCGACCTGTCGATGCAGACCTCGGCGGGGGCCAATCAGACCAGTGCGGCGAGTCAGGAGCTGTCGCGCCTGGCGGTCGATTTGAACAATCTGGTGGCGCGCTTCAAGGTTTGAGGCGAGACAGAAACGAAAACGGCGCCCTAGGGCGCCGTTTGCTTTACCGCAGCAGCAGTTACTTGCCGGCCCAGCGCTTGAGCACCAAGGTGGCGTTGGTGCCGCCGAAGCCAAAGCTGTTGCTCATCACGGTATCGAGCTTGGCGTTCTCGACGGTGCTGAGCTGGATCGGCATATCAGCCACTTCCGGGTCGAGCTCGTCGATGTTGGCCGACGCGGCGATGAAGTTACCTTCCATCATCAGCATGCAGTAGATCGCTTCCTGCACGCCGGCAGCGCCTAGGCTGTGACCGGACAGGCTCTTGGTCGAGCTGATGGCCGGGGCCTTGTCGCCGAACACGGCGCGCACGCCTTTGATTTCCGCAACGTCGCCAACCGGCGTCGAGGTGCCGTGGGTGTTCAGGTAATCGATCGGGGTGTCGACAGTGGCCAGCGCCTGCTGCATGCAGCGGATCGCACCTTCACCGCTCGGAGCGACCATGTCGTAGCCATCGGAGGTCGCGCCGTAGCCGACGATTTCCGCGTAGATCTTGGCGCCACGGGCCAGAGCGTGCTCCAGCTCCTCGACCACGACCATGCCGCCACCGCCGGCGATGACGAAACCGTCACGCTTGGCGTCGTAGGCGCGCGAGGCCTTTTCCGGGGTCTCGTTGTACTGGGTGGAGAGGGCACCCATGGCGTCGAACAGGCAGCTTTGGCTCCAATGTTCTTCTTCACCGCCGCCGGCGAAGACCACGTCCTGCTTGCCCAGCTGGATCTGCTCCATGGCCTGGCCGATGCAGTGTGCGCTGGTGGCGCAGGCCGAGGAGATGGAGAAGTTGACGCCCTTGATCTTGAACGGAGTGGCCAGGCACGCGGATACGGTGCTGCCCATGGTGCGAGTTACACGGTATGGGCCGATGCGCTTGACGCCTTTCTCGCGCAGGGTATCGATGGCTTCCATCTGGTTGACGGTGGAAGCACCACCGGAACCGGCGATCAGACCGGTACGCGGGTTGGAAATCTGCTCTTCGCTGAGGCCGGAGTCCTTGATCGCCTGTTCCATGGACAGGTAGGCGTAAGCCGCAGCGTCGCCCATGAAGCGGAACAGTTTGCGGTCGATCAGCTCTTCCAGATTCAGGTTGACCGAACCGGAGACATGACTGCGCAGGCCCATTTCGGCGTACGAGGGGTTGAAACGGATGCCTGATTTGCCCGCGCGAAGGCTGCCGGCAACGGCTTCTTTGTCATTGCCCAGGCAGGAAACGATGCCCAGACCGGTGATCACTACACGACGCATGTGCAAGTCCTTCAGAAACTGTCGGTGGAGGTGAACAGGCCGACGCGCAGGCCTTCGGCGCTGTAGATCTCGCGCCCGTCGACGGCCACGGTGCCATCGGCGATGCCGAGGATCAGCGAGCGGCTGATGGTGCGCTTGATGTGAATGTTGTAGGTGACCTTCTTGGCGGTCGGCAGTACCTGACCGAAGAATTTCACTTCGCCGCTACCCAGGGCGCGGCCGCGGCCGGGGTTGCCTTGCCAGCCGAGGTAGAAGCCGACCAGTTGCCACATGGCGTCGAGACCGAGGCAGCCTGGCATTACCGGGTCGCCCTCGAAGTGGCACGCAAAGAACCACAGGTCCGGATTGATATCGAGCTCAGCGACGATTTCGCCCTTGCCGTACTTGCCGCCGGTTTCGCTGATGTGAGCGATACGATCGATCATCAGCATGTTTGGGGCGGGCAGTTGCGCGTTCCCCGGGCCGAACAGTTCGCCGCGGCTGCAGGCGAGCAGGTCTTCCCGGGTGTAGGCGTTTTGTCTTGTCATGCGAGCTCCTCAATTGTCCCCACGCTTCTAAGGCTGGGCGAATCGTCCTGGCCGGCGACGTCTTTCTAAATGTAGGCGTCTGCCGGCAGCCTAGTCATAGACTGTTGCGTTGTGGTGAAAGTCACAGCGCAGTGAGTACAGTTGTACTCTGCTGGTTCTGCATTGTCACATTAGGGTCTGCTCCCGTTTCATTCGCGAGCCGCGTTGCTGCGAGAAATGGCCCCCGGTTAGGCGCAGGACGCCGGTAATGGCCGCCCCTTGCCAAGTCCTGCAACAACAGCGGGGGCCATTTCCCGTGCAACCCGAAGGGCCGGGCCTGTTTTGTCGCGATGCGGCGTTACTCGATGGCTCATTTGGGCGACCAAACTTCGCATCTCGCGCCTTGCCTCGCGACAAAACAGGCTCCGGCGCGACCGCGAATGAAACCGGAGCAGACCCTCGCAGTTTCCCCTTGTAACGCCGGCTTGTCACGGGCGCTACTCGCCTATGGTCGGGGTGGCAGCCAGCGCAACAGAATGCGTTGCAAGTCTGCTCGTTTGAACGGCTTTGCCAGGTAATCGTTCATTCCCGCTTCCAGGCAGGCTTCGCGGTCACCCTGCAGGGCATTGGCGGTCAGGGCGATGATCGGCACCTGTTGGCATTGCTGGAGTTGGCGGATCTGCCGCGTCGCCTCGTAACCGTCCATCAGCGGCAGTCTGCAATCCATCAGGATGGCGGCGTAGTCGTGCTGGCTGCAGTTTTGTACGGCCTGCTGACCATCGCCGACCAGACTGACCTGATAGCCCAGACTGCGCAGCATGGCTTCGATGACCGTCTGGTTGACCGGATTGTCTTCCACCAGCAGCACTGCCTGGCCGTCGCCGCTGCTCAGGCTCTGACTGTCACTGCTTTGTGCCTGCTCGCTGCGGGCCAGAAAGGGTAAAGGTATCTCCAGGGTGAACACCGAGCCTTCGCCCAGTCGGCTTTCCGCGCGCAAGGTGCCGCCCATGCGTTCGGCCAAGGTGCGAGCGATCGGCAGGCCGAGGCCGGTGCCGCCGTAACGGCGGGATATCGAGGTGTCGGCCTGCTGAAAGGCGTCGAACATGTGTTCCAGGCGCTCGTCGTCTATGCCAATACCGCTGTCGCGCACGGCGCAGGTGAACCACAGCACCTGGTCGTCCAGCTGCTGCCAGCGGGTTTGCACAAGAATCTGGCCTTCTTCGGTGAACTTCAGTGCGTTGCCGATCAGGTTGACCAGAATCTGCCGGATGCGAGTGGGGTCGCCTTGCATCTCCAACTGCTCCAGGCCTGGCTGGTTTTCCAGCAGCAGTTGCAGGCCGCGTTGCTGGGCGCTGTGCTGGAACACCTGAACCGAACCCTGCAGTAGCTCCAGCAGGCTGAAAGGGATGGCCTCGAGCTCCAGTGCGCCGCGTTCGATCCGCGAGAAATCGAGGATATCGTTGATCACCTTGAGCAGGTGTTCGGTGGATTCGGTGGCCAGGGCGGCGTATTCGGTTTGCTCGTCATTCAGGCTGGTGGTTTCCAGCAGTTGCAGCATGCCCAGTACGCCATTCATCGGCGTGCGCAGTTCGTGGCTCATCATCGCCAGGAAGTCGGATTTGGCGCGGTTGGCCTGCTCGGACTCCTCACGCGCCTGGATCAGCTCGGCAATCGCCTGTTGCTGCTCGTGACCGCTCTGCTCGAGGGCGCAGGCGAGGTTGTTGATATGCCGGGCGAGGTCGGTTAGCTCGTCATTACCGCGCTCTATCAGCGAAGGTCGATAATCGCCGCTCTGGATGCGTTCCAGAGCTTGGCCCATGGCGCTCAACGGCTGCGCCAGACGCCTGGCCAGGCGCCTGGCGAGGAGAAAGGTCAGCAGCAACGCCAGCAGCGACAGAATCCCGGCCTTGAACAGTATCTCCTGCTGGCGCGTATTGAAGGTGTCGTTGGACATGCCCACTACCACCCGGCCCAGGTAACCGTCGCCAAGTGTCTTGCCCAAAGGTGGCAGCGCTTGCGTGCGGGCAGGCTGGCCTTGCAGGCGGATGGGGGCCTGGAACACCTCGACTTGCGGCGTGCTATGGCCTTGTTCCTTGGGGCGTTCGACATATACCAGAATATTGTCGTCACGGTCGCGCACTTCGGCGAAGCGCACGTCGGGGGTGCTCAGGGTGGCACGCAGTAGGCTTTCCAGTGTGTTGAGGTTGTCGTTGAGCACGCCGTATTCGGTGGCTGGCGCTAGTTGATTGGCGATCAGCTGGCCGATATGGCCCTGCTCCAGGCGCAGGTCCTGCAGGCGGGTGAAGGTGAGGAAGCCGGTCAGCAGCAGGGTCAGCAGCAGGGCCGGGCCGACACTGATCAGCTGGGTGCGGGTGTGAATGTTCCAGCCGCGACGCTGGTTCATGGCTCTACCATCCTTGGAAAGCGGCGCTGCTGCCTGACGAGAGGTGCAGGGTGGGGGCAAGGGGCTGCCTGTGGGCACGAATCGTCCTTGGCAATTAACGTCGATCCAGCATGTTAACCGACCCGACGCGCTTTGCCAGCGCCAGGTGTCTGCACTCTGCGGTAATTCTCGTTTGCCCCACCTAACTGACGGCCAGCGCTGAACTTTTGCCCTGGCCGGGCACTCTCGGCTCCGTATAATGCACGCAGACCGCCATTACCAATGGCCTCATTCGGAAGACCTATGACACAGCTCCAACCCATTGCTGTACTCGGCGGCGGCAGCTTCGGCACCGCTCTGGCCAACCTGCTGGCAGAGAACGGCCAGCGCGTCCTGCAATGGATGCGTGACCCCGAGCAGGCCGAGCAGATGCGCCAGAGTGGCGAAAACCCGCGCTACCTGAAGGGGGTCAAGCTGCATAGCGGTATCGAGCCGACCAGTGACCTCAGTGGTGTACTGCAGCAGGCCGAGCTGGTGCTGGTCGCATTGCCTTCCAGCGCTTTGCGCGATGCTCTGCAACCGGTTGCGCCACTGCTGGCGGGCAAGATGCTGATCAGCACCACCAAGGGCATCGAGGCCAAGACCTTCAAGCTGATGAGCCAGATTCTCGAGGAGATCGCTCCCGAGGCGCGTATTGGCGTGCTGTCCGGGCCGAACTTGGCTAAGGAAGTGGCTGATCACGCGCTGACCGCGACAGTGATCGCCAGTGAAGACGAAGAGCTGTGCTTGCGCGTGCAGCAGGCCTTGCATGGCCGGACCTTCCGCGTCTATGCCAGTGCCGACCGTTTCGGCGTCGAGCTCGGCGGCGCGTTGAAGAACGTTTACGCCATCATGTCCGGCATGGCGGCGGCGCTGGGCATGGGGGAGAACACCAAAAGCATGCTGATTACCCGTGCCCTGGCGGAAATGACCCGTTTCGCGGTCAGGCTCGGCGCCAACCCGATGACCTTTCTCGGCCTGGCTGGCGTCGGCGACCTGATCGTCACCTGTTCGTCACCGAAAAGCCGCAACTATCAGGTCGGCTTCGCCCTGGGCGAAGGTCTCAGCCTGGACGACGCGGTGCAGCGCCTTGGCGAAGTCGCCGAAGGGGTCAATACGCTGAAGGTGCTCAAGGCCCGTGCTGAAGAACTGGACGTATACATGCCGCTGGTCGCTGGCCTGCATGCCATCCTCTTCGAGGGGCGTACGCTGGCTCAGGTCATCGAATTACTGATGCTCGGTGAACCCAAGACCGACGTCGATTTCATCCCCACTGCAGGTTTCTGAACCCGGTAGCCAATCAAGGAGAGTGACTCATGAGCGATGAAAAGCAGGAATTGGCGCGTGAATCGATTCTGTTGCGCATTCTGTGGATGGTGATCTTTCTCATCATCTGGCAGCTGGCCGAATTGCTGCTCGGCGCCGTGGTGCTGCTGCAGCTTGGTTATCGTCTGTTCTACGACGCGCCGAACGCCAGCCTGCTTGGCTTTGGCGACAGCCTCAGCCAGTACCTGGCGCAGATCGGTCGTTTCGGTACCTTCAACACCGATGAAAAACCCTGGCCGTTCGCCGATTGGCCAACGCCACGTGCGCCTGAAGGCGAAACCGCGCACAGCATTCCTCCTGCGCCGCATCCTGTGCGCGATGAGGAGCCAAAGCTGTGAGGTTATGGCTGCTGCGCCATGGTGAGGCCGAGCCACAGGCTGCCAGTGATGCTGCGCGCGAGCTCACCGCTCATGGTCGCAAGGAAGTGCAGCAGGCCGCGGCTCAGCTCGCCGGCCGGCCGTTGACGGCCATCGTCGCCAGCCCCTATGTGCGTGCCCAGCAGACTGCCGAGCTTGTGCGCAGCGAGCTGGGGCTCACTGGCAAGATAAACACCGTGGCCTGGTTGACCCCCGATAGCGATCCCCGTGAAGCCCTGAAGTATCTCGATGAGCGCGAGCGTGCCGAGGTGCTGCTGGTCAGCCATCAGCCATTGGTCGGTGCACTGGGCGGGTTGCTGGTGCACGGTCACCGGCAGGAGCCACTCCCCATGCGCACCGCCAGTCTGGCTGAGCTGGAAGGTGATATCCCGGCTGCCGGGCTGATGGAGCTGCTGGCGCTGATCCACCCTCGTTGACCGGCGCCGCTTGTGGCGTCACAGCTGCGTCATGCCTGGCCTGTCGCGCTTTGGCGGCAAATGTTCCAGGCGAGAAACATTTCTTAACTTGCACCTCTTTTGTCTGCGTGGAATATTCAACCAAGCAAGTGCTTGGTTGATTCCTACAAAAACAACAAAGGAGGAAGCCCTGTGGCTGATGCAATCCGTTTGCCGCTCGAGCTGTTTTACGAACGTGAAGCAAGGCACCCGAACAAACGCTACATGGTGCAACCTTTGGGGGGCGGCCAGCTGCTGGAGCTGAGCTGGGCCGATGTTGGTGAGCAGGCTCGTCGCGCAGCCAATTGGTTGCGCAGTCGCGAGCTGCCACAGGGTAGCCGCATCGCCATCATCTCCAAGAACTGCGCGCACTGGATCGTTGCCGATCTGGCGATCTGGATGGCGGGCCACGTTTCGGTACCGTTGTATCCCAACCTGACCGCCGACTCGATGCGCCAGGTGCTGGAACATTCAGAGGCTGCTCTGGCCTTCGTCGGCAAGCTCGATGATTGGGCGTCGATGGCGCCGGCCCTGCCGCAGGGCTTGCCGACAGTCAGCCTGCCGCTACATCCGCAGGGCAGCTTCGACTACAGCTGGGATGACCTGCAGCGCAGCGCGCCGATTCAGGATGACCCCAAGCCCGCAGCCAACCAGCTGGCCACCATCATCTACACCTCAGGCACCACTGGCACGCCCAAGGGCGTGATGCACAACTTCTCCAATTTCGGTTTCGCCGCCAGCAACGCCATCAAGCTGTTCGGTGTGGGCGAGGATGATCGGCTGATATCCTACCTGCCGCTGTGTCACGTGGCCGAGCGCATGTTCGTCGAGTTAGCGTCCATCTACGCGGGGCAGACGATCTTCTTTGCCGAGAGCCTGGATACCTTTCTGGAGGACCTCAAGCGCGCGCGGCCGACCGTGATGTTCGGTGTGCCGCGTATCTGGACCAAGTTCCAGATGGGCGTGTACAGCAAGATGCCGGCGCAGAAGCTCGAGCGTCTGCTGCGGCTGCCAATCGTCGGCCATTTCATCGGTCGTAAGGTACTCGCCGGCCTTGGCCTGGACGCCATTCGCTACGCGCTGTCCGGCGCCGCGCCAGTGCCAGAAACATTGCTCAACTGGTATCGCCGCCTGGGTATGGAGATCCAGGAGGTTTATGGCATGACCGAGAACTGTGGTTACTCCCACGTCTGTTTGCCAGGCAAGTTCAAACAGGGCTGGATTGGCCAGAACAACCCGGGTGTCGAGGTGCGCATTGCCGAGGATGGCGAAGTTCAGGTGCGCAGTGGTGCGACCATGCAGGGCTACTTCAAGGACCCGATGAAGACCGCCGAGACGCTGACTGACGACGGCTTTCTGCGTACCGGGGACAAGGGCGAGCAGGACGCCGAAGGTAACCTGCGTCTTACCGGGCGTATCAAGGAAATCTTCAAGACCAGCAAGGGCAAGTATGTCGCGCCGGCACCGATCGAAAATCGCATCGGTGAACACTCGCGTATCGAGCAGGTGTGCGTGGTTGGCGACGGCTTGCCGCAACCCATCGCTCTATGCGTGCTCTCCGATGTGGGGCGCCAGGAGGCGGCCAATGACAGCCGCGATGAGCTTGAAAGCAGCCTCAAGGCCTTGCTCGCCGAGGTCAATGGTCGTCTCGATCATCATGAGCGGCTGCAAGGTCTGGTGCTGGTCAAGGAGGTCTGGGCGGTGGAGAACGGTTTCCTCACCCCAACCCTGAAGATCAAGCGCGCGGTTATCGAAGGCACCTACGGCGAGCGTTTCGCCGAATGGCAGCAGCGCAGCGAAGCCGTGCTCTGGCACGATTGAGTATCAGTGGGCCGGGCTGACCGGCCCGGTTTCAACGCACAAGGGACACGCTCATGGGATTGTGGCAACGAACGCCCGATATCGATGCACTCAACGCGACCTTGAAAAATAGCATCGGCGAGGTGCTGGACATTCGTTTCGACGCCTTCGACGACGAATCGCTCAGCGCCAGCATGGTGATCGACTCGCGCACTCATCAGCCCTACGGCCTGCTGCACGGTGGCGCCTCGGTGGTACTGGCGGAAACCCTCGGTTCCACCGCCAGCTACCTGTGTATCGACAGCAGCCGTTTCTACTGCGTCGGCCTGGAGGTCAATGCCAACCATCTGCGCGGTTTGCGCAGCGGGCGCGTGCATGCCGTGGCGCGGCCAGTGCATCTGGGCCGCACCACGCATGTCTGGGACATTCGCCTGAGGGGCGATGACGGCAAGGCCAGTTGCATCTCGCGGCTGACCATGGCCATCGTGCCTCTGGGTGACCAACCGCCGAAACTATAATTTTCGGCCTGCAATTTCATCCAAGATTTGCCTGATCCATGGCGCTACAGTACGCGCCATGGATCACATCACTCACATTCAAAGCAGCTTGCCCGGCGTTCGTCTGATCGACGCCGAGTACCGCCGCTTCGCCTTTCCTCGGCATTTTCATCTGGAATACCACGTCGGCCTGCTGATCCAGGGGCAGCATCGCTACGCCTATGGCGGTGAGCGCCGGCATGTCGGGGCAGGGGACGTGTTGTTGATGGCGCCGGAAGGGATTCATGACGGCGCCTGCCTCGATGGCCAGAGTTACCGCATTCGGGTGATGGCGTTCGATCCCTCCTGGTTGGATGAAGCCAGTCGCACCCTGAGTGAGGGGCGTCAAGGCGCGCCGAGACTGATCACCAGCAGTTTGCGTCACCCCCTGTTATCGCTGCATCTGCAGCGCTTTCACGCGGCGATGCTGGACGGCTCGCAACTGGCCCAGGAAGAAGCGCTCTGGCAGGCGTTGGCCCATTTGCTGGAGATGGGTTCGACGTTGCGTGTCAGCGAGCCGCATCGCGTTTTCGATCCGCGCACCTGGCAGCGGCTGCGCGACTGGCTGGAAAGTCGTCTGGACGATCCGCCTTCGTTGGATGAAATCGCCGCTTTCTGCGCCATGAGTCCGTGGCAGGCGTTGCGGCGTTTCCGCGAGCACACCGGCCTGCCACCGCATCAGTGGCTGACGCAGCTGCGTTTGCAGCGGGCATTGCCGCTGGTGCTGGCAGGTGAGCCTCTGAGCGAGATCGCCTTGCGCTTGGGCTTCTACGACCAGGCGCATTTCTCGCGCTTGTTCCGCCGCACCTATGGTCTGCCACCGGCGCGTCTGCGTCAGGGCTGACCCACTCACACATCCCGTTTTTCATGTTCCTGGAGATCACCATGCAGGAGACGTCCGTCTTGCTGTCGCTGGCTGCCGTGTTCGCGGTGGCCCTTATCAGTCCCGGCCCGGATGTGGCGCTAGTGGTGCGCACCGCCCTACATCAGGGGCAGCGTGCAGGCTTGCTCAGTGCGCTTGGGCTGGCGTGCGGCATTCTTCTGCATGGCACGCTGGTGCTCAGTGGCGTGGCTTTGCTGCTCAGTCGCACTGAATGGTTGTTCGACCTGGTGCAGGTCGGCGGCGCGCTTTATCTGGGCTGGCTGGGCATTGGTGCGGTGCGGGCCTGGTGGCAGGGCGGCGCCGGACCCACACGGTTGGAGGGCGAGCTGGCGCCTTCGCTGTTCGGTCCTTGGCTGCGCGGTGTATTCACCAACCTGGGCAACCCGAAGGCACTGGTGTTCTTCCTGGCGCTGCTCAGCAGTCTGGTGCCGGCGGACATGTCGCTGCCCGGCAAGGTGGCCTGTGCTGCTCTGTTGTTCGGCCTGAGCCTGTTCTGGTTTGGCCTGCTCGGTATGACCCTGAGCCGACCGCTGATGCGTCAGCGGCTGCTGCAGGTGGCGCCGACCATCGACTTCGTTTGCGGTCTGGTATTTCTGCTGGTGGCGGCCAGTATCGTCGGACGTCTGCTGCTATAGCTCTGACCATTGCGCCGCCATCAATGGCCGTTACGGTCATTGCCACTGCTGCGCAGCTGCCGGAGAATCCGGGCACATTCGCCTTCTCGAGTTCGAAGCATGCCGCAGCCGGTCTTTTTCGCTCATGCCAACGGCTTTCCGTCCGCCACCTACGGCAAGCTTTTCGCCGCGCTGACACCGGACTTTCAGGTGCAGCACCTGGAGCAGCACGGCCATGACTCGCGTTTTCCGGTCAATGACAACTGGTCGAATCTGGTCGATGAGCTGATCCATCATCTCGAGGACGGTGGTGAGCCGGTCTGGGGTGTCGGTCATTCGCTCGGCGGCGTGCTGCACTATCACGCCGCTTTGCTTCGCCCCGAGCTATATCGCGGGGTGGTGATGCTCGATTCGCCGGTGCTGACCCTGGCTGACCGCATGGTGATTCGCGCCGCCAAGCGCTTCGGTTTCATCGACCGTATCACGCCCGCCGGCCGTACCCTGGGGCGCCGCGAAGCCTTTGCCGATCTTGTCGAGGCGCGCGATTACTTCGCCGGCAAGAGCCTGTTCCGCCGCTTCGATCCCGAGTGTCTGGATGCCTATGTCAGTCACGGTCTGCAACGGTCGGAGCAGGGGCTGCGCCTGAAATTCGACCCGGCCACCGAGATCAGCATCTATCGCAGCGTGCCACATACCTCGCCGGGTAGGCCGCAGCAGCTGGCTGTGCCGCTGGCCTTGGTGCGTGGCCGCCACAGTAGAGTGGTGTTACCGCATCATGCGCATCTGCTGCGGCGCATGCCGCGGGCCGAATATCACAACCTGCCGGGCGGACACATGTTCCCGCTGGAGCGCCCTCAGGCGACTGCCGACCTTTTGCGTCAGCTGTTCACCCGCTGGGCTGGTAGCCAGGAGCAACGTGCATGAGCATGGGTTTCGAGGAAGTTCGTCTGAGCTTGCCGCATATCGAGCTGGCCGCTCATCTCTACGGGCCGGAGGACGGTGTGCCGGTGCTGGCGCTGCACGGTTGGTTGGATAACGCGGCGAGCTTCGCGCGGCTGGCGCCGAAGCTCGAGGGGGTGCGCATCGTCGCCCTGGACTTCGCCGGTCATGGTCACTCCGAGCATCGTTCGGCTGGCGCCGGTTACGCGCTATGGGACTATGCCTTTGACGTCCTGCAGGTCGCCGAGCAGTTTGGCTGGGAGCGTTTCTCCATCCTCGGTCACTCCATGGGCGCGATCACTGCGGTGTTGCTGGCAGGGGCGATGCCGGAGCGGATCGCGCGCTTGGCGCTGATTGACGGGCTGGTGCCTTATACCGGTGAGGCCGAACAGGCGCCGGAAAAGCTGGGTGAAGCGCTGCGCGCCAGGCAGGCGCTCACCGACAAGCGCAAGCCGGTGTATGCCGAGATGGCGCGTGCTGTCGAAGCTCGTATGAAGGGCGTGGGGGCGGTCAGTCGTGAGGCGGCCGAACTGCTTGCGCAGCGAGGGTTGATGCCGGTGCCGGGCGGTTACACCTGGCGTACCGATAGCCGCCTGACCCTGCCGTCGCCGCTGCGTCTGAGCTGGGCCCATGCCCAAGCGTTCGTTCGCGCGCTGCAATGCCCGGTCAGCCTGGTGTTGGCGGAGCAGGGCATGATGGGCGCGCAGTCGGCCGTGCGCAGCTTGCTGCAGAATCTGCCGTTCGACGTGCACCGTCTGCCCGGCGGACACCACCTGCATCTGGATGATGAAGCCGGCGCGCAGCTCGTAGCGGATTGTTTCAATCCATTCCTGCGCTTGCCTTGACTTGCCTGCAGTCGTGGGGAAAGGTGTGGCGGTCTGCCATGGAGGATCGCATGATCGACCCGTTAAACGTCGCCACTCGCTGCTCAGCAAGCCCGTCTGCCGCTTCCCTTCAACAGGTTTCCACTCGATGACGGGGCGCATGAAGCTGTTCTCGGCAGCGCTTGCCACCTTTTGCAGTGGGGCCGTGCTGGCAGCCGATCTGCCTGGCAGTCGCGACCTTGAGGTATTGCCGCGTTTCCCCGCCAGTCACATCGTCGCCTTCAAGGAAGCGCCTGATGTTGAGCGCATCTACCCGCAAGGCTCCATTCGCCGCATCAGCGGGCGGTTGCGCTATGAGCGGGAGGTTCTGGTACAGGGCCAGCACAGCGCGGTGACTTATGAACTGCCACGCACCCACAGTGCCGATCAGGTCTTCACCGAAGCGCGGGAAACCCTGCTGGAGAAGGGCGCGGAACTGCTTTACTGGTGCCAAGGCCGAGAATGTGGCGCGAGCAGCCTGTGGGCCAACTCGGTGTTCGGTAACGCCACGCTGTATGGCTCCGACGACCAGCAGGCGTATGCACTGTTGCGCCTGGCCGAGCCGAACCACGAGAGCTTGCTGGCGCTGTACAGCATCACCCGTGGAAATCGCCGCGCTTACTTGCATGCCGAGCAACTGGATGCTGAAGCCCCTCTGGGGGTATTGCTGCCGACGCCCGCGACCTTGCTGCGTCAGTTGCGTACCGATGGGCAACTGAAACTGCCCGACGAAGCCAAGGCCGACAGCGCCTGGGTGGAAGTGCTGGCGCGCAGTCTCAATCTCGACAGCACCTTGCGCGTCAGCCTCGCCGGTAGCCAGGCCGAAGCCTGGCGCGAGGCGTTGATCGAGCAGCGTGTGCGCGAAGCCCGCCTGGAGTTGGGTGAAAGTTCGGATGAAACACTGAGCGTGCGTTTGTTGCGTTAAGCTAGCACTCGCAATCGCCATAACAGAGCGCCCGTAAGGGCGCTTTGTCGTTTCGTCGAAGGGAGTTTCGCTTGATGGCCACTAATGATCGTCTGCTGGTGCAGATTCTTCTGCTCGGCCTACTGGCTGCCAGCCTCTGGGTGCTGGCGCCATTCTGGTCGGCGTTGTTCTGGGCCGCCGTGCTGGCCTTTGCCAGCTGGCCGCTGATGCGTCTGCTGACGCAGTTGCTCAATGGGCGCATGTCGCTGGCAGCGGGCATCCTCACCGGCGTCTGGGTGATCATGGTGGCGGTGCCGCTGGTCTGGCTGGGGTTCAACCTGGCTGACCATATCAAGGACGCCAACGCGCTGGTCAAGGATCTGCAGGTCGAAGGTCTGCCGCCACCGCCAAGCTGGCTAGGCAGTATTCCGCTGGTCGGTGATCGCCTGGTGGAGCTTTGGCGCACCATCGATCAGCAGGGCGCAGCCTTCTTCGACACGTTGCGGCCCTATCTGGGCCAGGTTGGCAACTGGCTGGTGGCACGTAGTGCGAAGATCGGTGCGGGCATGGTCGAGCTGGCCCTGAGCCTGGTACTGGTGTTCTTCTTCTACCGTGACGGGCCGCGCCTGGCGGTGTTCGTGCACAGCCTGCTGGAACGACTGATCGGCGAGCGTGCCGATCATTATCTGGAGCTGGTCGCTGGCACCGTGCAACGTGTGGTCAACGGTGTGATCGGCACCGCCGCCGCGCAGGCCGTGCTGGCTTACATCGGTTTCGTCATCGCCGGGGTGCCGGGCGCCCTGGTGCTGGGCCTGCTGACCTTCGCCTTCAGCTTCATCATGATCCCGCCGCTGATCTGGGGCCCCGCCGTGGCCTGGCTGGTGTGGCAGGGGGAGATCGGCATGGCGATCTTCCTGGGGATCTGGGGCTTTTTCATCATCAGTGGGGTGGACAATATCCTCAAACCCTACCTGATCAGCCGTGGCGGCAACCTGCCGCTGGTGGTGGTGCTGCTCGGCGTGTTCGGCGGCATTCTGGCCTTCGGCTTCATGGGCCTGTTCCTCGGCCCGACCCTGCTGGCGGTGGCCTACAGCCTGCTCAGCGACTGGGTGGCGGACAAGGCGCCGCCGGCCGAAGCGGTGGTCGACAAACCACTGCCGGGCGAGGAAACACGCGGCTGATCAGCCGCGTTCGCTTTCGTATTTATCGAGGGTGTCGCGAGCGATCTGCCGACCCAGCATGATCAGCTCCGGCGCCTTGTAGAACTCGAAGAAGCGGCAGGCACGCTTGGGTACGTTGATCAGGATGTCCGGCGGGTAGCCGGCGATCTTGTACTGCGCCAATGAGGTCTGCATCACCTCGAAGCTCTGGTTGACCAGTTCCAGTAGTGACGCTGGCCCGCTGAATTCGGCTACGCGTGAGCCGCTGGCGGATTTTGGCGCGGGTTCATCGTCCTCTTTGCGACTAGGTGCCGCGGCCGGGCTGATGTCATCGGCGAGGCTCTGCTCCTCGGCGAGCAGCAGGGTTTCGTCCTCGCTCTTGCGGCGAAAACTGGGCAGACGCGAGCCGAGCGACGTCATCAACTGGTCGATGCGCCCCTTGAGAGCGGCAGGGCGTTCGATCACTGGCAACTGGTAGTGATTCTGGTTGGTGGCGTTGAGGTTGACCGCGATGATCAGGTCGCAGTGGCTGGACACCACCGGGACGATCGGCAGCGGGTTGAGCAGGCCGCCGTCGACCAGCATGCGCTTGCCCTGGATGACCGGGGTGAACAGGCTTGGGATCGCCGCCGAGGCACGCATCGCCTGGTGCAGGCAGCCTTCCTGGAACCAGATTTCCTGCTGGTTGGTGAGATCGGTGGCGACGGCGGTGAAGGGGATGGCGAGGTTTTCGATATCCACGTCGCCAACGATTTCCTGAATGCGCCCGAACACGCGCTCACCGCGAATCGCACCGAGACGGAAGCTGACATCGAGCAAGCGCAGCACGTCGAGATAATCCAGGCTTTCCGTCCATTCACGGTATTCGCGCAACTTGCCGGCAGCGAAAATACCGCCGACCACCGCACCCATCGAGCAGCCGGCGATGCAGCCGATTTCATAACCGCGCGCTTGCAATTCCTCGATCACGCCGATGTGCGCATAGCCGCGCGCACCTCCCGAGCCCAGCACCAGCGCCACTTTCTTGCTCATCGATAACTTCCCTCTGTGAAGGCTCCGACCTTACTCGGGCGCTGAGGCTCAGCCAAGGGCGCGTTTGCTAGAATCTGTCGGCTGACGCTTCGCAGGGGCGATGGGCTCGCCATCCGTTCGTCGGCGCCGGTATGATCGGGCAAGCGAAGCGGCGGGCGCCGGGCACTTTCCCCATGCCGCAGCGTCATAGTCTGGGCCAACCCGTAGTCATATCCGTTCGAGGAGTGTGGTCGATGAAACACTGGATCTGTTTGCCGCTGCTTGTGGTGACGCTCGCCGGCTGTGCCGGCAAGACCGTCTACCGTGAGACCTGCGCCAATCAGCTGGATGCCGCCTGGAAGGAACTGAGCATCGCCGAGGCCGAAGGCTTCGCCGGTACCGTGAGCTATTCCAAGGCATTCTCTCTGCTCACCGCTGCCAAGACCCAGCAGCAGTTCGAAGCCTACGCAGGCTGTACCAGCAAGGCCGAACGTGCGCGCTTCTACATTCGTGAATCGCGAGCGGGGCGTTGATGCAACTCGATTTCGCCGATCTGAGCCCGCTTGAGGCCTACCGCTGGCTGGCCTCCAGTGTCACCCCGCGGCCCATCGCCTGGGTTTCGACCCGCTCGACCGACGGCGTGGCCAACCTGGCGCCGTTCAGTTTCTTTCAGGTGATCAGCGACAACCCCCCGACCTTGCTGGTCAACATCAATACTCGCGATGACGGCAGCCTCAAGGACAGCCTGCGCAATGCCCAGGCCAGTGGCGAACTGGCGATCCAACTGGTCAGCTTCGTCCAGGCCGAGGCGATGAACGCCAGCGCTGCGATCCTGCCTCATGAGGTCAGCGAGTTCGCCCACTGTGGCATCGCCAGCCAGCCGTGCGAGCGCATCGACGTGCAGCGCGTCGTTGGCGCAGCGGTGACCTTCGAATGCCGCGTGGCGCAGATCCAGCCCTATCCGCCGCAACAGCCCAATTGTCACCTGATCTTCGCCGAAGTACTGCTGGCGCATATCGATGATGCGGTGCTCAACGAGCAGGGGCGTATCGACCCGCTCAAGCTCGATCTGGTCGGTCGCCTGGGGGGCAGCGCCTACTGCCGCACACGGGATCTTTTCCAGATGCAGCGGCCCTGAACCCGTTCTGAAAACGACGTCGAGTTAACTCTCCCGGCCATCTTGGCGTCTGCTGGCTTGTCGCCAGTAGCGCTGCGCTCCTATGTTCCAGGTAGTTTTTCAACAGCCTGTTTGGGCTGGCTGCAGTAGGCAGGGGGTTGTCATGGGTGGCTCATTGAGCAAGCGGCTGGCCAGTCTGAGCACGGCCAGCAAGTTGATGCTGGGATTTGCTCTGGTATTGATTCTGACCGCTCTGGTGGCTGTTACTGGTCTGCTGGCTTTGCGTGAAGTCAGTGCTGGCGCCGAGCTGCAGCAACGCATGAGTGCGCTTGGCGAGCAGGTGCTGCGCATGCGCCAGAGCGAGCTGGCGTTCGCGCTGAGTGGCGACAGCCAGCACGCCGAGCGGCTGGCAGAGCAGGCTGAGAGTATTTTGCAGGCCGGACAGGCACTGCAAGGTGAGCTCGATAGCGACACAGCTGCCATTCTGGCGCAGGTCGAGCCTGCACTGGCCGACTACCGCAGCGCTTTTGCCCGTTACGTTGAGCTCACCGATAACATGCAGCTGTCCCTGCAAGCCGCTGACTGGCTGGTGGTCAGCGCGGCCAACAGCCTGGATCTGCTGCAGGAGGGGTTGGCCGAAGATGGCGTCGACCTGCTCAAGAGCACCCAGGGTGAGCGCGGTGGCGACTCGGTTGCGCAGGCTGGCAAGGTCAGCAAGATCCATCAGTTGCTGCTGCAGGCGTTGGATCAGGCACGCCAGCGTCTGGAGGCCAGTCGACGTAGCGATAGCAGCGGGCAGGCGGAAATTGCCCAGGCCGGTGAGGCGCAAGCCCTGGCTGCCGAATTGCGCGATGCGCTGGATGATCCCGGTTATGCCGCGGTGCTTGGTGAGGTGGTGGTCAATGTCGACTCCTTCAACGAGCGCCTGAAGGAATACGCCACCCAGCTGCAGCAACAAAAACAGGTATATGGGCAACTGGTTGCTCAGGTCGAGCAGTTGCTGCAGCGGGTCGAGCTGGCCCTGGAAACCCAGCGTCAGGCCATGCATGCCGAGCGTCAGGCCAGCAGTGGTCTGATCATCGCGGCGGCGGCCCTGGCGTTGCTGTTTGGCCTTAGCGCGGCAATCATCATCAGCCTGGCCATCGTGCGTCCGCTCAAGCGAGTGATCGGCCTCGCTGAATCCATCGCCGCTGGTGATCTCAGTGTGCGCATCGAACAGGATCGTCGTGACGAGATCGGTCAACTGCTCGCTGCCATGCAGGGAATGTCCGCCAACCTGCGCGATATGGTTGGGCGCCTGCAGGGGGGCGTGGCGCAGATTTCCAGTTCTGCCCAGACCCTCTCGACCACTGCCGAGCAGACGCGTCAGGGCGTCAATGGTCAGAAGCTGGAGACCGACCAGGTCGCCACCGCCATGAGTCAGATGACGGCCACGGTGCATGAGGTGGCGCGCAATGCCGAGGCCGCAGCAGCTTCCACCGAGCAGGCTGACCAGCGTGTCGGTGCCGGTAGCCAGGTAGTGCGCCAGACCCTGCAGCGCATCGAACAATTGGCTCGCGCCATGGACGCCACCACCGAGAGCATTCAGCGCCTGAGCCAGGACACTCAGCGTATCGATGCGGTACTCGACGTGATCAAGAGCGTTGCCGAACAAACCAACCTGCTGGCGCTCAACGCGGCCATCGAAGCGGCGCGTGCCGGAGAGCAGGGGCGTGGCTTTGCTGTGGTTGCCGATGAGGTACGGGCGTTGGCAAAACGCACTCAGCAATCCACCGCGGAAATCGAGTCGCTGATCGCGGCCTTGCGCGAGGGTAGCCGCCGCGCCGTGACGGACATGGAGCAGAGCGCCAGCCTGGTGAACCTCACGGTTGGCGACGCCAACCAGACCGAAGGCGCTCTGGCGGCCATTGCCGAGGCGGTGAGCCTGATCTCGGAGATGAACCAGCAGATCGCTGCAGCAGCGGAGCAGCAAACCGCCGTGGCCGAGGAAATCAACCGCAGCGTCACTTCAATCCGCGATATTGCCGATCAGTCAGCTACGGCCATGGACGAAACCGCCGCGTCGAGCATCCAGCTGGCTGAGCTGGGGCGGGAGCTGCAGGGCATGGCAGGGCACTTTCGCCTGACATAGCGTCTGCCCTCACAGTTTCGTGAGCAAACTTTGCATAGCGCTATGCCACGCCTCGGCGCCCCAGTAGCATCAGTGTTCTGCATAAGGAGCCAACGATGCGAACCAAACTGGATGCCTGTCTCGGCTCGGTCAATCAGGTATTGCTGGGCAAAGAGGCGCAGGTGCGCCTGGCACTGACCTGCCTGCTGGCGCGTGGTCACCTGCTGATCGAAGACCTGCCGGGCATGGGCAAGACGACCCTCAGCCATGCCCTGGCGCGCGTGCTGGGGCTGAGCTTTCAGCGTATCCAGTTCACCTCTGACCTGCTGCCGGGCGACATTCTTGGCACCTCGGTATTTGACAAGGACAGCGGCCAGTTCGTCTTTCATCCCGGGCCGATCTTCGCTGAGCTGGTGCTGGCGGACGAGATCAACCGCGCCACGCCGAAGAGCCAGAGCGCGCTGCTCGAAGCCATGGAAGAAGGGCAGGTGACCATCGAGGGTGCGACCCGGCCGCTGCCCGAGCCGTTCTTTGTCATCGCCACGCAGAACCCGGTCAGCAGCGGCGGCACCTTCGCCTTGCCCGAATCCCAACTCGATCGCTTTCTCATGCGTCTGTCGCTGGGCTACCCGGCGCAAGCGGCGGAGCGGGCTTTGCTGCTGGGCGATGCCCGGCGTGATCTGTTGCCGCGTATGGAATCCATTCTCGACCATGCCGAACTGGCCCGTCTGCAGGCGCAAGTGCCCAAGGTGCGTGCCAGTGATGCGCTGATCGACTATGTGCTGCGTCTGGTCGAGGCGACGCGTAGTCAGCCGCAGTTCGCCTGGGGTTTGTCACCGCGGGCTAGTCTGGCGTTGTTGGCTGCAGCGCGGGCCTGGGCGCTGCTGGCCGAACGTGATTACGTGATTCCCGAAGACGTGCAAGCGGTGCTGCCTTCAGTCGTGGGGCACCGTCTGCGCGAGCGCGCCGACCCTACCGGTCATGGTGGCGGCAGTCTGGTGCAATGGTTGCTGCGCGAAGTGCCGGCGCTCTGATGCGTGCAGCGCTGAAGCCGCTCTGGCGGCGCTGGTTGGCCAGGCGTATTCCGCCAGCGGCCAGCGTGCGTTTGAATCAGCGGCGCATTTTCATTCTGCCCAGTCGGGTCGGGGCTGTGTTTGCCGTGGCACTTCTACTGATGCTGCTGGTGGGCATCAATTATCAGAACAGCCTGGCCTATGGCCTGACCTTCCTGCTGGTATCGGTGTTCGTTGTCACCATCCTGCATACCTACCGCAACCTGGCCGGGCTGGTGCTCAAGGCTGGTGGTGGCGGGGCAGTGTTCGTCGGCGAGCAGGCGCGCTTTCGCGTGCGTCTTGAGAGCCCTGAGCGCGAGCACCAGGCCGTGGCGCTGGGCTGGCCACCGTCTGAGCTGGTGGTGCGCGATGTGCCGCGCCAGGGGCAGACCGAAGTGGATTTGAGCCAGCCAGCCGTGAGACGTGGCTGGCTGCGACCCGAGCGTCTGAGGGTGGAAAGCCGTTTTCCGTTGGGTTTGCTGGTGGCCTGGAGCTGGGTCGATCTGGATCAGGCGGTGCTGGTCTACCCGCGGCCGTTGGAGGGGGAGCTGCCGTTGTCGGCAGGCCTTGGCGCCGAGGAGGAAGAGGGCATGCGCGCGCGCGGTCAGGGCGCCGATGATTTCCAGGGTCTGCGCGAGTATCAGCCGGGCGATTCGAAACGGCGCCTGGACTGGAAGGCCTATTCACGTGGCCAGGGCCTGCTGGTCAAGGATTTCGCCATGCTCAGCGGCCGCGATCTATGGTTGGACTTCGACAGTCTGGGTGGCGACAGCGAAATGCGTTTGTCGCTGCTCTGTTACTGGGTGCTGCAGTTCACCGAGCGGCAACAGGCATTCGGCTTGCAACTGCCTGGGCAGGTGATCGCACCGGATTACGGTGAGGGGCATCGCGATGCTTGCCTGCGCGCCCTGGCGTTGTTCGGAGCGCGGGCATGAGCAGCCTGCCGGGTATTCCAAGGATCGCTCTGACCTGGTTGCTGGTCGCCCAGGTGCTGGTGATCGTGCCGCACCTGGTGCATCTGCCGCTGTGGATGATCGCGCTGTGGCTTGGTGCTGCCGGTTGGCGTGTGCAGATCTTCCGCATGCGTGCGCGCTATCCCAATGGTTGGGCCAAGGGCGGCCTGGTGCTGCTGGTGGTGGCTGGCATCCTGCTTTCGCGCGGCACACTGGTGGGGCTGGATGCCGCGTCGGTGCTGCTGATCGCCACCTTCACCCTCAAGCTGCTGGAGATGCGCACGCGGCGTGATGCGCTGGTGCTGATCTTCCTCGGTTTCTTCTGCGTGGTGACCGCCTATCTGTTCGAGGACGGCATTCTTGCCGCGCTCTACAGCCTGCTGCCGGTTACGGCGCTGCTGACTGCGCTGGTCGGCCTGCAGCACAGTGGTTTTGCCGAACGCCCCTGGCCACCCCTGCGTCTGGCGGGTGGCCTGGTCCTGCAAGCGATACCGCTGATGCTGTTGCTGTTCGTGTTCTTTCCGCGCATGGGGCCGTTGTGGTCACTGCCAATGCCCAGCGACAAGGGCGTCACTGGCCTGTCGGACAGCATGGAGCCAGCCGATATCGCTGAGCTCAGTCGCTCCTCGGCACTGGCCTTTCGCGCCAGCTTCGAGGGTGAGGTGCCGGCGAGAGGGCAGCTGTATTGGCGTGCTTTGACGCTGGAGCGCTTCGATGGCAGACGCTGGTCGCAGTCCAGTTACGCTGATGTACCCGTCGCGCCGCAGTGGAGCAAGGCAGGCGAATCGCTCGATTACAGCATCATCATGCAGCCCAGCGGCAAGCGTTGGCTGTATGCGCTGGATGTCGGCGAGATGGCGCAAGACAGCGGGCGGATGATGAACGACTTCCGTTGGCAGAGGCTGCGTCCGGTAGATCGGCCCCTGCTGTACCAGGTGCGTTCCTGGCCTGACGCAGCACGTGAAGCATCGGCCGAGCCACCCGGTTTGCGCCAGGCACTGCAACTGCCCGAGCAGGGCGAGCCGCGCAGTCGCGCCTGGGCGGCTGAGCTTAAGGCAAAGTACCCGCAGAGCGATGCGCTGGTGGCCGCAGTGCTGCAGCATTTCAACCGTGAACCGTACGTCTACACGCTGCGCCCGCAGCCTCTCGGGCGTGACAGCATCGATGAGTTCCTGTTCGACACCCGGCGTGGTTTCTGCGCGCACTACGCTGGCGCGATGACCTTCGTGCTGCGTGCGGCGGGCATTCCTGCACGAGTCGTCGCCGGTTATCAGGGCGGTGAGCTCAATCCCAACGGCAACTACATCCAGGTACGCCAGTTCGATGCCCATGCCTGGGTCGAGTACTGGCAGCCGGGCCGTGGCTGGCGCAGCATCGATCCAACGTTCCAGGTCGCCCCCGAGCGCATCGAGCAAGGGTTGGAAGAGGCCTTGAGCGCGGAGGATGGCTTTCTCGATGATCAACCCTTCTCGCCGCTGCGCTACCGCGAGCTGGCCTGGCTCAATCAGCTGCGCATGAGCTGGGAGAATCTCAATTACGGCTGGCAGCGCTGGGTGCTGGGTTACCAGGGTGAGCAGCAGCTGAAACTGCTGCAGAACTGGTTCGGCAGCCTCGATTGGCAGCGTCTGGCGCTCGCTCTGGTGGGCACTGGAGCGCTTTTGATTGGCCTGCTGGCGCTGTGGCTGCTCAAACCCTGGCAACAGCGGCCTGATCCGCAACGCCAGGCGTTTCGCAAGTTCGAGCGGCTGTTGGCGCGGTATGACGTGCGCCGGGAAGCGGGTGAGGGCGCACGCTCCTTCGCGTTGCGCGCGGCGCGGCAGTTGCCCGAGCAGGCGGAGCAGATCGAGACATTTTCCCGGTGCTTCGAGCAGCAGCGCTATGCCGGCGGGCCAGCGTCACGTGATGCTTTGCGGCAAGCACTGAGTGATTTGCGCAGAGCCTTGCCCTGGCGCTTGTCGCGTTAGCGACCATTGGCCACTTGCTTGAGTGGGTGGTCGGGCTGTTAGCTTGATGCATCTTCGTTTGGAGGAGCGATCATGAGCGATTTCATCGAGCATTGCCTGGGCCGCGTCCTGGCTCTGCAAGTGCGGTTGTACGCCTGCCAGGCACGGCTGGCCGACTGTACCGACACCGAGGCATTGCACGATTTACGCATCGCCCTGCGGCAATTGCGCAGCCTGTTGCGTCCGTTACGCGGTTTGCCGGCTGTAGATGTTCTGGAGCAGGGAGCAGCGGTGCTGGGCCGCCTCAGCGGGCCACTGCGTGATCGCGAAGTCCTGGTCGCCGAGTTGGCGCGCATGGGCCTTGCCCATCTGGCGCCTGTCGATGAGGCGCAGCGCGCCGCAGGCTACGCTGCTATTGCCAGTAGTCGCGAGTTGGCGGATCTGATGCTGTTGCTCGACGGCTGGCCGGCGAATTGGCGTGAAGCCGCCAGGCAAGGCCAGTTGAACGATATAGACAAACGCATCCGGCGTCGCCTGTGCCGTCAGCAACGACAACTGGCCCGTGCGTTGCGCGATCCGGCGCATGATCGTCACCGCCTGCGCCTGTTGATCAAGCGCGTGCGTTACGCCGCTGAAACCTACCCCGCACAAAGTCGTTTGAGCAAGGCGGCGCAGCTCAGGCTCAAGCGTGCGCAAAGCGCGCTAGGCGACTGGCACGATCGGCTGCAGTGGCTGGCACAGGCTGATGCGATGGTGTCCCTGGAACCTTGCCGGGCCATCTGGCTGCAGGCTCTGCTGACTGCAGAGGGGCGCGCCGATGATGCCTTGCTGGCGCTGTATGGCGACCTGCCGAACGCAGACTAAGGTGTCATTCTCGCCGCAAATATGACCGAATAGGCATCCTTGCGGACTATCGTTCAGTCGTCAGCATCCCCTAAGATCGTCGCCATCGATGAATGCCGAGGTGCATATGATCTTTTCCGAAATGCTTGAGGCGGTGCGCCGCGATCCCAATGCCGTGGTGATCCCGGCTGAGTGGGGGCAGGGCCGCGCCAGTTTCGGCGGCCTGGTGGCGGCTCTGGCGTTCGAGGCCATGCGCGCCAAGGTGCCGCAGGGTCGTCCGGTGCGCTCGCTGGCTATCACCTTCGTCGGCCCCGTGGCGCCGGATGTTCCCGTCAGTTTTCAGGCCGAGGTGCTACGCGAGGGCAAGGCGGTCAGCCAGATGTTCCTACGCGCGGTTCAGGACGGGCAGGTGGTGACCGTGGTGCAGGGCAGCTTTGGCGCATCGCGCCCTTCGGCGATTGCCGTGGAGGCGCTTGCCGCGCCGCAGATCACGCCGGTGGAGCAGTGCCAGGAGTTACCCTACGTGCGCAACGTCACGCCGGAGTTCACGCGCTTTCTGGCCATGCGCTGGGGCATCGGCGGCATGCCTTTCAGCAACACGCCATCGCGGCAGATGGGCGGCTGGGTGCGTTTGCGTGGTGAGCGCGAGCCACAGGCGCTCAGCGAGGCGCACTTGCTGGCACTGGTCGATGCCTGGCCGCCTGCGGTGCTGCCCTATCTGAAAAGCCCCGCGCCGGGCAGCTCGCTGACCTGGACCATCGAGTTCGTCCAGCCGCTACACACTCTCAGCAGCGAAGACTGGTGCCTGTATCGCGCAGACATCGAATATGCCCGCGATGGTTACGGGCACGTAGCGGCGGCGATGTGGACCCCCGCAGGTGAGCTGATCGCCCTGAGCCGGCAGACCGTCACCGTCTTTGGTTGAATCAGTGGCGCCAGGCAGCGCTTCAGTAACAGGCGCTTCAGGGCAGCGCCCCTGTTGGTGAGAGGCTCTGCGGGCTCGGCCGTGGGCTTGCCGCACCAGGGAGGTTTCCAGCAGGCACGAGCCGCATATGCGATTGCCTGGCAGGGTCTTTACAGGCGTAACTGGCCGATGGCCTTGTTCAGCTCGCCCGCCAGCTGTGCCAGTTGCTGACTGGTGGCGGCCGATTCTAGGGTCTGGCCGACGGTCTGCTCGGTCACGTCACGGATGCCCACCACCGAGCGGCTCATTTCTTCGGCCACCTGGCTCTGCTGCGTGGCAGCCACGGCAATCTGCGTGTTGCTGTCGCGCATCAGGGCCACGGCGGCAGTGATGGCGGCCAGCGATTCCCCGGCTTCCTGCGCCAGTTGCACGCAGTGATTGGCGTTTTCCGAACTTTCGCGCATGAATTCGACAGCGTCGCGGGTGCCACCCTGGAGGTTGCCGATCATCTGGGTGATTTCGTCGGTTGAGTCCTGCACGCGCTTGGCCAGGTTGCGCACCTCGTCGGCGACCACGGCGAAACCGCGGCCCATTTCACCGGCGCGGGCGGCCTCGATGGCGGCATTGAGGGCGAGCAGGTTGGTTTGCTCGGCGATGCCGTGAATTACGCCGACCACGCGACTGATGTGCTGACTGTCCTCGGCCAGGCGCTCGATGCTGCCGGCGCTCTGGCGTACACCTTGCGACAGGGCCGCGATGGATTGTTCGACACGCTCGACCACCTGCTGGCCTGCACGAGCCAGCTGGTCGGCATTCAGTGACTGATCGCGGGTAGTACCAGCGTGGTCGGCAATATGTTGAACGGTGGCCGACATCTCGTTGATTGCGGTAGCGGCCTGATCGGTCTCGCTCTGCTGGCTGAGCATGCCCTGACGCACGGCCCCCATGCGTTCGGCCATATCGCGGGTGCTGCTGTCCAGCTCGCTGGCCACCTGGCCGACGGTGCCGACCACGTGCTGATAGCCGGCTTGCATGGCGTTGAAGGCGGCGGCCATCTGGCCGACCTCGTCACGGCTGTCCAGCGGCACGCGCAGGGACAGGTCCCCGCTGCGTTCGGCTTGCAGCATCACATCCTTGAGGGTGTTGAGGTGACTGAGTAGAAAACGTATCAACAACTGCGAGGCAGCCAACAGCAACAGCATCAACACGGCGACCGCGACGGCATAGGTCAGCGCGTGCTGGGTGAACAGGTCGAGCAGGCTGGGTGCGCGCACCATGATCGCCAGATCACGTCCATTGCCGAGGATGAAGCGCTGTACACCGATCACCGGCGAATCACCGAATAGGGCGTCGTGCGACAGTGCCTGCCAGCCGCTGGCGTCAGGAGCTCCCTTAGCGACCGGCAGGCTGCCTTGCACCATCTGGATATCGGCTACGTTGGGCAAGGTGGCCTGCTCTGGCCACTGCTGCAGCACGCGCGCTTGGGACAGAGCTGCCTGGCGCGCATCGGCGCTGCGCGCCTGCTGCTCGATGTGCAAGGCGAATAGCACCAGGATCAGGCTGATGACGAGGACAACGGCGTTGACCGCCCAGAATTTGTATTTAAGAGAAAGATCGCTTATCCAGGCGCTCATGTTGTTGTTATCCGTCTCGCTGCGTTCTATTGGCCAAGTGCCAGTAGTATGCCTTGACTGGCAGCCAGAACCTTGACGTCAATCAATACTCTGGTGCCGAGTCTTCCGCTATGGCTGGCATACCGAAGAACGCTCGCGCACAGGTTGTGGTCTGTGCTGCCAGGGTTTCCTCGCTTTGCCCGCGGTGCAACGCCACCTCGCGCAGCACCTCGCCGAGAAAGGCGGGCTCGTTACGCCCGCTCTTGGGTTTGGGTCGCAGGCTGCGCGGCAGCAGGAAGGGCGCATCGGTCTCCAACATCAGGCGCTCGCCGGGGATGTCCTTGAGCAGCGGGTGCAGATGCGTGCCGCGACGTTCGTCACAGACCCAGCCGGTGATGCCGATATGCAGGTCGAGATCGAGATAGGCATAGAGTGCACGGCGTTCGCCGGTAAAGCAGTGCACCACCGCTGCGGGCAGCTGATCGCGATAGCCACGCAGGATCTCCAGCAGGCGCTGGCTGGCGTCGCGCTCATGCAGAAACACCGGAATTTGCAGTTCGACGGCCAGGGCCAGCTGTTCTTCCAGGGCTTTTTCCTGCGCCGGACGCGGCGAGAAGTCGCGATCGAAGTCCAGGCCGCATTCACCCACGGCGCGTACTTGCGGTTGCGCCAGCAGCGCCTTGAGAGTATTGCTGCTGGCGCCGTTCCACGAGCTGGCATCATGCGGGTGAACCCCGGCGGTACTGAACAGACGTTGGCCACTGCTATCCAGCTGTCGGCAAAGTGCGAGACTCGCCTCGCTTTCATTCAGACTGGTGCCGGTCAGCACCAGCTGACACACGCCGGCTGCGTAGGCACGTTCGAGCAGCGCCTCGGCCTGCACAGCGAGGCTGGGGTGGGTGAGATTGACGGCAATATCGATGAGTTGCATGGTGCCACCTGTTGAACGCGAAGGGGCAGAATAGCAGATGGTGTCCGTTCGTCAGGAAGTCGATTTAAAACAATAAGTTGGTCGCTGTTTTTAAGGTTGATGCAAGGTTGTGGGGTGGCGCTGCAGCGTCTGGCTGTGCCAATCTCCGCGCCCCGCCAGCCTTGGGAACCTGTTTGGCGGGTTTACGGCTGGTGGCGGTCTGTCGCGCAAGGGCGTGCAGCCGGTTGCCAACCGGATCAGGTTTCGGCGGCCAACCGCCTTCTCTGGAGAGTCGATGTCGCGATTGCTGCTGATCCTGTGCCTGCTGGCCGCGCTGCCGTTGTCGGTCAGTGCGCGCGTGGCCGGTCCGCCGGAGGTAGGCAGTCAGGCCCGTAGTGCACGCGATCTGCCGGCGATTCGCAGCAGCGGTGAGCTGCGCGTGCTGGTCAACCAGAGCCGCAACAGCTCGGGCTCGGTCAAGGGCCAGAGCATCGGCGTGGAGTACCACCGCCTGCGTGCGTTCGAGCAGTACCTCAATCGCAATTCCCGTGATGGCCGCAGCCTCAGGCTGAAGATCATCCCCAAGGCCAAGGACCAGTTACTCGGCGCCCTGCAGCGCGGCGAGGGCGATCTGGTCGCGCCCGGCGAATTGCTCAATGTGCGCACCGGGCATGATGTCAGTGCCAGCACGGCGATTCGCCGTGAGGTGCCTCTGGTGCTGGTCTCCAAGCAGGGCAATCGGCATTACCGCAGCCTTGAACAATTGGCCGGGCGTAGCCTCTCGTTACCGGCGGGTAGCGCTGTGGGCGAAGCGCTGAGGTTGATCAACCAGCAACTGGCAGATCGCAAGCTGCCGCCCATTGTGGTCGAGTGGGTCGACCCCAGTCTGGCCGTTGAAGATGTACTGGAAATGGTCCAGGCCGGCATCTTCGAACGTACGGCGGTAGAGCTGCCGATCGCCGAGCGCTGGGCCAAGGTGATGCCCAAGTTGCGCGTCGACAAGCATTTGATCCTGGCGCGTGATGGCGACATGAAATGGTTCGTGCGCCCCGATGCGCCGATGCTGCGTGCCAGCATCGACCGTTTCTTCAGCAGCTATCAGAGCCCGGCCGATCAGGATGCGGCGTTTCAACGTGTCTATCGCCGCTTGTACAAGGTGCATTCGCCACTAGGGCGCACTGAACGACAGCGCCTGGAGAAAGTGCGCCCGGTGCTGCAGCAGCATGCCGAGCAGCATGGTTTCGATTGGCTGATGCTGGCTGCGCTGGCATTCAAGGAGTCGACGTTGAACCCATCGGCGCGCGGCGCCAGCGGCGCGACCGGTCTGATGCAGATCACCCCGGCGGCGGCGCGTAGCGTGGGGGTGAGCAATATCCAGAACCTCGACGGTAACGTTCAGGCCAGCAGCAAGTACCTGGCGATGATCCGCCGCAACTTCTTCAACAGCCCGCAGCTTAATGAGCGCGAGCGCATGGCGTTCGTCCTGGCGGGCTACAACCTGGGGCCGCAACGGGTGCAGAGTCTGCGTGCCGAGGCACGCAGACGTGGCCTCAACCCCAATCAGTGGTTCTTTCAGGTCGAGCGTGTGGCCATGGAAGAGATGGGCATGGGCGTGGTGAGTTATGTGAATGCGGTGAATAAGTACTACCTTGCTTATGACCGTGAGCGCTATTTGCTCGAGCCGCAGTTACGGCGTCTGACGGCCAACTAAATATCAAATTAATCGATTTATATAAGCGGTATTTTGCTGTTTTATGATCAAATAAATTGGATATTCTATGCGCCATCTACCCCACACAACGAAGGATGCCTTGCAATGAACAACCTGATAAAAAGCATTACCGCTAGCCAAGCCGGCCTGGGTATCACCATCCTGCGCATCGTCGCCGGCATTACCTTCGCCGCCCACGGCTCGCAGAAACTGTTTGGTTGGTTTGGCGGTTATGGTCTGGCGGGTGTTGCGCAGTGGATGGAGAGCATCGGTCTGGCTCCCGGTTACCTGATGGCGCTGGCGGCCGGTAGTGCCGAGTTCTTCGGCGGTGTGGCGCTGATCATCGGCCTGCTGGTACGTCCGGCTGCGGCGGTACTGGCGGTGACCATGCTGGTGGCGATCTTCACCGTGCACCTGGCCAACGGTTTCTTCATGAGCAACAACGGTTACGAGTTCGCCCTGGCCCTGCTGGCCATCAGCGTCGCGCTGGTGTTCGAAGGTGCTGGCAAGCTGTCGGTCGATAGCAAACTTGCTCGCTGATTCGACCCCGTAACAACGAGAAGGCCCGCTAATGCGGGCCTTCTTGCGTTCTGGGGTGGGCAATCATGCGGCAGGGGTTTGTTCGGTCTTCTTCTCCTGCGCGGCGACCTGCTGCGCCAGTTCGATCATCTGTTCGCGCATCCAACGGTTGGCCGGGTCCTGATCGGTGCTCTCGTGCCAATACAGGTGGGTTTCCAGAGCCGGGACGTCACCGACCGGCAGCGTCACGTGGTGCAGGTTGTGGCGACGGGCAAAACGCTCCGGCACGGTCATTACCATGTCGGTCTGCTGCATCACGCTGCTGGCCATCAGATAGTGTTGCGAGCGCAGGGCAATCTTGCGTTGGATGCCCATCTTGCCCAGCGCGAGGTCGACGTATCCGAGGCCACTGCGGCGGCTGGAGATGTGGATGTGGGTCAGCGACAGGTATTCGTCGAGGCTGATCTTTTCCTTGGCCAGCGGGTGGCCAGGGCGCATGGCGCAGACGTAGCGATCATCGAGCAGCTTGACGTGACGAACCTGCGGGTCGGTGTTCAATGGCGCGTCGACGGCGAAGTCGAGGCGGCCGGCTGCCAGCTCCTTGGTGGTTTCGCGGCGCTTGGCCAGGAAGCTCTCGATGCATACGCTCGGCGCCAGGCGACGCAGGCGCTGGAACAGCGGCGGCAGAAGAATCTGCTCGGACAGGTCGGTCATGCTGATGCGGTAAGTCTTGCCGGCCTGCTGTGGGTTGAAGGTGCGGCTTTCCTGCACTGAAACGCGCAGCAGCTGCAGGGCGTTACGCACCGAACCGATGATGTTCTGCGCCATGGGTGTCGGCACCATGCCCTGGGCGGTGCGCACGAACAGCGGGTCGTTGAAGGTTTCGCGCAGGCGGGCGAGGGCGTTGGACACCGCCGGCTGGGTGATGCCGACGATTTGTCCGGCGCGGGTCAGATTGGCCTCGGTGTAGATGGCGTCGAAGACGATGAAGAGATTCAGATCCACCTTGGTCAGGTTCATGCCGGCAGTGCTCCAGGGGCGTCGATATCAGTCGATCATATATCGGTTATGAATGTTCATACACGCTGAAAATAGGTTCGATAAATCTTAAGCGCTGTTCTAGCATCATTTCCACAACCTCTCACCCTTTGTCACAAACAGGTAACCCCATGGATTTCGCCTATTCCCCGAAGGTTCAAGAGCTGCGTGAACGTGTCAGCGCATTCATGGAGGCGCACGTTTATCCGGCCGAAGCGGTATTCGAGCAGCAGGTGGCAGAAGGTGATCGCTGGCAGCCGACCGCGATCATGGAAGAGCTGAAGAACAAGGCCAAAGCCGAAGGTCTGTGGAATCTGTTCCTGCCCGAGTCCGACTATGGCGCCGGCCTGACCAACACCGAATACGCGCCGCTGGCCGAGATCATGGGGCGCTCGTTGATCGGCCCGGAGCCGTTCAACTGCGCCGCGCCGGACACCGGCAACATGGAGGTGCTGGTGCGCTACGGCAACGAGGCGCAGAAGCAGCAATGGCTGGAGCCGTTGCTGTCTGGCGAGATTCGCTCCGCCTTCGCCATGACCGAGCCGGGCGTGGCGTCGAGCGACGCCACCAATATGCAGGCCAATGCTCGTCGCGAGGGCGATGAGTGGGTGATCAACGGCCGCAAATGGTGGACCTCGGGCGCCTGTGATCCGCGCTGCAAGGTGATGATCTTCATGGGCCTGACCAACCCGGACGCGCCGCGTCACCAGCAGCACTCGATGATTCTGGTGCCGATGGATGCCCCAGGCGTCACCGTACTGCGTCCGTTGCCGGTATTCGGCTACGACGATGCGCCGCATGGTCATGCCGAAGTGCTGTTCGAGAATGTGCGCGTGCCATACGACAGTGTGTTGCTGGGCGAGGGCCGTGGCTTCGAGATCGCCCAAGGGCGCCTCGGCCCAGGCCGTATCCACCACTGCATGCGTTCGATCGGCATGGCCGAGCGTGCCCTGGAACTGATGTGCAAGCGCGCCGTGAGCCGCACGGCCTTCGGTAAGCCGTTGGCACGCCTGGGTGGCAATATCGATCACATCGCCGATTCGCGCATGGAGATCAACCAGGCCCGCCTGCTGACCCTGAACGCGGCTTACATGATGGATACCGTTGGCAACAAGATCGCCGCCAGCGAAATCGCCCAGATCAAGGTGGTGGCGCCCAACGTGGCACTGAAGGTGATCGACCGGGCGATCCAGATGCATGGCGGTGCCGGTGTCTCCAACGACTTCCCGCTGGCTTACTGGTACGCCATGCAGCGCACTCTGCGTCTGGCCGACGGCCCGGACGAGGTGCACCGCGCCGCCATCGGCAAGTTCGAGATCGGCAAGTACGTGCCGCGTGACGTGATGAAAGCCAGCCGCTGATGCAGTGGTGGTAAGAAAAGAGGCCCGCTTTTATGCGGGCCTCTTCTTTTGTGTCTGCAGGGTCAGGGCAGTCTGTCGTCCGAACGCTGCTCCTGGCCCAGCCAGCCCAGGCGCATATGCAGTTGGGCGGCGAAGGCGCGTGCAGCGGCCTCGTCCTGAAAGGTCAATGCGCGTCGTCCGAGTTTCACCTGCCAGAACCGTTGACCCTGGCGCTCGATGAGTTCTATGCAGACTTCGCGCATCGCTTCTCCTCAGGTAGCGCTGGCCTTGTCTCGCGTCTTCAGCAGCGACAGGAGTACACCACCGGCCAGCAGACCCAAGGTTACGCCAAGTGAGAGCAGGGCGGGAACCTTGATCAGGTCGTGCAGGAAGATCTTTCCACCGATGTACATCAGCACCAGCGCCAGGGCGTACTTCAGGTAGATGAAGCGGTGCATCAGTGCGGCCAGGGCGAAGTACAGCGCACGCAGGCCGAGAATGGCGAAGATATTCGAGGTGTAGACGATGAACGGGTCCTGGGAGATGGCCAGAACCGCCGGTACGCTGTCCACGGCGAACACCAGGTCGGCCAGTTCGATCAGCACCAGTGCCAGCAGCAGCGGGGTGGCATAGAGCAGCGGCTTGCCACTGACCTTGTCTTTCAGGCGCACCAGGAATTTGCCTTCGTGCAGGTCATCGGTGACGCGAATGTGCTTGCGCACGAAGCGGATCACCGGATTCTGCGCCAGGTCTGGATGCGACTCTTCGTCACCGCTGCGCAGCATCTTGACGCCGCTGAACAGCAGGAAGGCGCCGAAGATGTAGAGAATCCAGTCGAACTCCTGCACCAGAGCCGTGCCCAGGCCGATCATGATCGCGCGCAGCACGATGACCCCGAGAATGCCCCAGAACAGCACGCGATGCTGGTACTTACGCGGGATGTTGAAGTAGCCGAGGATCATCGCCATGACGAAGACGTTGTCCATCGACAGCGATTGCTCCACCAGGAAACCGGTGTAGTACTCCATCGCCTTGGTGCCGCCGAGCTGCCACCAGATCCAGCCGCCGAAGGCGACCCCAACACTGAAGTAGCCGGAATACAGCAGCAGGCTCTCGCGCATCTCGATTTCATGCTGATCGCGATGCAGCACGCCGAGGTCGAGTACCAGTAGAGTGATGATCAGTACCAGGAAAGCTAGCCAGAACCAGCCGGGGGTACCGAAGATGGGGGATGTCAAAAAGGCAAGTAGAGCGTCCATGAGCCCTCCCTTATGTCTGCCTGAGTTGAAAGAAATCCACTCAGTGACTCCGACATCACGGTGAGAACACTCACCGCCAGAGGGGCCCGGCGTCACGCGGTGCAAAGGCTAACGCCGAGTCGAGAAGCTGCCAAGCCCCCTGCAGAGGAATATTTTCTGGCGTCAGTACACCCAGATCTCGACACGGCGATTGCGGATGCGGCCGTTGTCCTGATCATTGGCCGCCACCGGCAGTTCGCTGCCCATGCCGGTGATTTCGCGAAACAGTACGCCCTGTCTGGCCAGCTCGCGGCGCACCGCCATGGCTCGCAGTTTCGACAGCAGTTCGGCGCGCTCAGGGTCGCTTTTCGGATCGCCGAAACCGACCAGCACGACCTTGTGCTGCAGCTTGTCGTGCTGCTTGAGGTAGTCCAGTACGCGCTGCAAATCGCGGTGAGCCTTGTTATCCAGCGTTGCGCTGCCTTCCTGAAAGCGGAAATTTACCGACAGGCGCTGGGCCTGTTGTGCCAGTTGCTGGTACTCGGTTGGCATCTGCGCATCCGCGTCGACCTGTATCGCCTGGACGGTCTGGGCGATGAAGCCGCTGCTGTCGACGATGGCCTGGCCGCGTGGGCTATGGGCGAAGTCGATCAGCGCGCGTGCCCATGGGTTGGCCAGTTGCGGGTCGTTGTAGAGAAACAGGCGACGCGCCAGGGGGTAGTCCTCGGTAGCGATCAGCGTGGTACTCGGCGGCATGGGGTGAGAATCGCCAGCCGCGACTGCGACAGCCTTGGTCTGACGAATATAGGGCAGGCCGATGAAGCCAATGCCATTGGGGTCGCTGCTCACCGAATCCGACAGCTGGGTGCTGGATTCGAAGCGTTGGGCATTGGCCGTCAGCGTGCGTCCGCCCGGAGCCAGCACCAGCTCCTTGAAGGTGTCATAGGTGCCGGAATTGTCATCGCGCGCATAAGCGCGAACCTTGCCGGGCTTGCCACCCAGCGCTGCCCAGTCATTGATCTCGCCGGAGAACAGTTGCGCGATCTGTTCGACGCTGAGGGCGGAAACCGGGTTTGACGGGTGGACGATGATAGCCAGGCCGTCGATGGCGATGACCTGCTCGCTCTGCGGGCTATGCATGTCGCCCAGCGTGGCCAGGGTAGCGGCTTCGCCATCCTTGATCGGTCGCGACGAGGCGGCCAGGTCGGCGCTGCCATCCTTGAGCGAAGTAAAACCGGTACCCGAACCATGGGCCGCGACCTCGACGATGACCAAACGGCCGTCGTTCTGGCGCGCCAGCACGCGCTGTTCGTTTTCCCGGGCGCCGTCTTCGCTGTGGATATCGTGCAGGCCTTGAGCTTCGAACAACCCTTTGACCAGCTCTGGACCGAGCTTGGCGCCAATGGTGTTGGAACCCTGGATGCGCAGCACCGGCTGGCCACCTTCGGAGGCAGGCAGCGCGGCAAAAACGGAGAGAGGCAGGGCGTAGCAGATGAAACCGATCAGCAGCAGAGACAGAGTGCGACCCCAGAGGTCACGGTCGATGGCAGGCAGGGCGCGCGGCATGCGGCAGGCACCTTCTAGTGGGTGAGAGAAAGTGCCACGCAGATTAAGTCAGTCAGATTGCAGTCATGTGACGGGGCGCGTCATCTCTCGCGCCCCTGGTTTCAGGCCAGTTCCAGCCAGATTGGCGCATGGTCCGATGGCTTGTCCATGCCGCGCAGATCGTAGTCGATGCCGGCATCCTTGAAGCGCGCCTGCAGCGGCTGACTGGCGAGGATCACGTCGATGCGCAGGCCGCGCTTGGGCTCGTCCTCGAAGCCGCGACTGCGGTAATCGAACCAGCTGAAGCGGTCATTCACCTCGGGGTTAAGGTGGCGGAAGCTGTCTACCAGGCCCCAGCTCTTGAGGGTCGCCAGCCACTCGCGCTCTTCCGGCAGGAAGCTGCACTTGCCGGTTTTCAGCCAGCGCAGGCGATTGGGTTCGCCGATGCCGATGTCGCAATCTTCCGGGCTGATGTTGATGTCGCCCATCACCACCAGCGCCTGCTGCGGGTCGAAATGCTCGACCAGCAGTTGCTGCAGGTCGGCATAGAAGCGCTGTTTGGCCGGGAACTTCACCGGGTGATCGCGGCTTTCGCCTTGTGGGAAATAGCCATTCATGACGGTCACCGGGTTGCCATTGGCATCGGCGAAGGTGCCGTAGATGAAGCGCCGCTGGGAATCCTCGTTGTCGCCGGGGAAGCCCTTGTGCAGGCTCAGCGGCTCCTGGCGCGAGAGTAGGGCGACGCCGTAGTGGCCTTTCTGGCCGTGGTAATGCACGTGGTAGCCGAGCTGGCGAATCTCCGCTTCGGGGAACTGCTCATCGGACACCTTGGTTTCCTGCAGGCCAATCACGTCCGGCTGGTGTTTTTCGATTAGAGCTTGCAGTTGATGAGGGCGCGCACGCAGGCCGTTGATATTGAAGGAGACGATTTTCATGGGCAGCGGGTCCTGGGCAAAAGGCGATGCTAGCCGATCCTCGGCGCTCGCGGCCAGCGCCTGGCGGGTGTCATGCGCTGGTGCTAAGTTGGCTGTGACGCGCTGAACCACAACTTATAAAAACAGAGGTCCGCCATGCCCCATAACACCCCAGCAGAAGTGCGCATGCTCGACGGTGGTTACGCCCGCGAGGTGCGTTCGCTGCTCTACCATGCCTATCGTCATGAGCCGACCTTCGCTTACCTGTTCGAAGCCGAACGCCCGGGTTTCGATCAGCGCGTGCGCGCGACGATTCGCGAGCTGGTGCAGCAGCACTTCGCTGAAGACCAGCCGGCCATCGGCCTGCTGATTGATGATCGGTTGATCGGCGCAGCGCTGATCGCACCGCCACAGCGTCGCCTGGATATCACCGAGAGCTGGGGTTGGCGTCTGCGCATGCTGCTGAGCACCGGCTTTGGCTGCACCAGGCGCTACCTCGAATACCACGATGCGGTGCTCGCCAGCCTGCCTCCCGGTCCTTATCACGTGCTTCCGCTCCTGGGCATTCACCCGGAGTTCCAGGGCCAGCATCGCGGCGAACAACTGCTCGAGGCGCTGCACGACTGGTGCGCGCAGGACAGCGGCTCGCAAGGGGTGGTGCTGGACACCGGCAACGCGCGCTATCTGGAGTTCTATCGGCGCCAGGGTTACGAAGAAATTGGTGAGCTGGCCATTGGCCCGGTGGTCGAGCACGTATTCTTCCATCCCAACCCTCAGCCAGTGGTCTAAGCAAGCGCCTGAACCCCGGCTGTCTGGCAGAAACGCAACGGCTCCGGCGCGGGCTGTAGTCCGTGGTAGCATCCCTCGCCATGAGTGTATATGGACATATTCAGCGCAGCCTGGCGCTGCTGCTGATCAGTACGGGCGCCTTCGCAGCGAGCGAACTCGACGTACGAATCACCCCGAGCAATTCGGCTCTCAAGGCCAATATCGAAGGTTATGTCGGCAGCCTGGATGGGCGCGACGCGCAGTCGTTGCGGCGCTTGCGTCGTATCGCCGAGAGCGAGGCCGACAAGGCGGCTCAGGCCCTGGGTTATTACCAGGCGCGCATTCGTAGCCGTATCGCAGAGGGTGAAACACCGCGCCTGGTGCTCGAGGTGGAGCCCGGCGAACGCATTCGTCTGCGCAACGTCGACATCCGCATCGAGGGGCCTGCCAGCGAGCTACCGGCCTTTCGCGTGCCCAATGCCAGCCGTCTGAAAGCCGGCTCGGTGCTCAATCATGGGCGCTATGAGGACGCCAAGCGGCTGATCCAGAATCAGGCGTCGCGCTACGGTTTCTTCGACGGTCGCTTCTCTCGCCAGAGCCTGGAGATCGATCCGGCCGCCGGGGTGGCCGATATCGAGCTGGTATTCGTCAGTGGGCCGCGCTACAGCCTGGGCGATATCGCTTTCAGCGGTGACTTCCCGTTCGATGAAGAGCTGCTGCTGCGCATGGTGCCGTTCGATCCGGACACCCCCTACGACTCCGAATTGATCGCCGAGCTGTATCAGGCGCTGCAGTCCAGTGGTTATTTTGAATCGGTGCGGGTCGATGCTATCCCGACCCAGGCCGACCAGTTGCGCATTCCCGTGGCGGTGGCGCTGCAGGTGCGTGAGCCGCGCACCATGGGTCTGGGGCTGGGTTTTTCCACCGACGTTGGGCCGCGCTTTCGCGCCAACTGGACGCGCCACTGGCGCAATCCGCAGGGGCATAGCTACGGGATCGAAACTGAGCTATCCACACCGCGGCAGAACGTTGGCCTGTGGTACGACATTCCCGGTGATCCGCCACTGACCGACAAGTTGCGCCTGGCCGGCGGTTATCAGTATGAAGAACTGGCCAGCAAGGACAGCCTGAGCCGGCTGCTCACCCTCGGCCCGGAATGGCACAGCCAGCGCCCCGGTGGCTGGCAACGCGTGTTGTCGGTGAAATGGCAGCGCGAGGAATATCGTCTGGGCGACGATTCCGGGTTGAGCACCTTGCTGATGCCTGGCGTCAGCTATTCGCTGTTGCGCAGCGACAACCGGCTCGACCCTAACCAGGGCTACCGGGTGCAGTTCGATTTGCGCGGCGCCGTCGAGGGCGTGCTGTCCGATGCCAACGTGCTGCATGGCAACGTCATGCTCAAGGGCCTGACCACTGTATTCGACAATCACCGTTTGCTCGGCCGCGTGCAGTTCGGCGGTACCGAAACCAATGGGTTCTCCGCTGTGCCGCCGTCGCTGCGCTTCTTCGCCGGTGGCGATCAGAGCGTGCGCGGTTACGACTATCAGAGTCTGTCGCCGGAGAACAACCGAGGCGACAAGATCGGCGGCCGTTACCTGTTCACCGCCAGCGCCGAGTACCAGTACAGCCTCACTGACAAGTGGCGTCTGGCGACCTTCATCGACCAGGGCAACTCCTTCAATTCGCTGGACATCCCCACCTTGAAGACGGGTGTCGGCTTCGGCGTGCGCTGGGTTTCGCCGGTGGGCCCGCTGCGCCTGGACCTTGCCCACGCGCTGGATGATGACGGTGGAGTACGCCTGCATTTCTCCATGGGGCCTGAACTATGAGCCGGCGCCTGCTGAAATGGTTGGCCGGCGGTCTGCTTGGTCTTGTGCTGCTGCTCGTAGCCGCTTTATGGGCGATGCTCGGTACGCAGGGCGGCAGCCGTTGGCTGCTGGCCCAAGTGCCTGGGCTGCAGGTCGACAACTTCTCAGGTCGCCTGGGGGGTGCCTGGCAGGCCGATGCGCTGCTTTGGCAGCAAGGTGAGATGCGTGTTGAGCTGCAGCAACTGGACATGGCCTGGTCGCCGTCCTGCCTGCTGCGCTTGACGCTGTGCCTGGATCGTCTGCATCTGCAGCAGGTCGCCGTGACTCTGCCCGAAAGTGGGGAGGCCAGCGATGAGCCGTTGAGCCTGCCGAACCTCAACCTGCCACTGCGCCTGCAACTGGGTGATATCCAGCTGGGCGAACTGCGCCTGGACGGCCAGACGCAACTGAGCGATCTCGAACTGATCGCCAGTTGGAACGAGCAGGGCGTG
Organism: Pseudomonas sp. YY-1; assembly: GCF_002843095.1. NCBI lineage: Bacteria > Pseudomonadati > Pseudomonadota > Gammaproteobacteria > Pseudomonadales > Pseudomonadaceae > Pseudomonas > Pseudomonas sp. YY-1. Next base: position 122,204 of record NZ_PJLX01000001.1, read on the forward strand.
GAGTTGCAGCGCCTGGCCTTGCAGCGTGACGACCTGAGTCTGGACGTCAGTGGTCAGCTGACACCGCAGGGCGATTGGCCCTTGGCCCTGAGTGGTCGCCTGCAGTTGCCGGAGGTCGATGGCAAGGCCTGGCAGGTGGCGCTGCAGGTGGGCGGCGAATTGCAACGCAACCTGACGATCGAGGCCGATAGCAGTGGCTATCTCGATGCTCGTCTGGAAGGACAGGTGCAGGCACTGGCCGAGCATCTGCCCGCTGAACTGCGCCTGACCAGCCAGGATTTCCAGGCCAGTAGCGCATTGCCGCAGACGCTGCACTTGCAGGCGCTGACGTTGTCGGCAAAGGGTGACCTGAGCAGCGGCTATCGCATCGACGGCAGCGCCACTCTGCCTGCCGAACAGGCGCCGATGCCGCTGAGCTTGCGTGGCAGGGTCGATGCCAAGGGCGCGGATATCGAATTGCTGCGCATCGAGGCTGAGGAGCAGCAGCATCTGCAGCTCAGCGGCATGCTTGCCTGGAGCGAGGCGTTTCAGGCTGATGCCAAGCTCGATTGGCTGAATTTCCCCTGGCAGCGCCTGTACTCGCTGGATGAGCTGCCGCCCGTGGCACTGCAGCAACTGCAGGCCGAAGTCAGCTACAGCGAAGGTAATTACCTGGGTAACTTCGCTGCGCAGCTCAAGGGGCCGGCAGGGGACTTCAGCCTGAGCAGTCCGGTCAGTGGCGATCTCGGCCAGGTCAGCTTGCCGCAATTGCAGCTGGTGGCTGGCCAGGGCCGTGCCGAAGGGGTGGTCAAGATCGGTTTCGCCGACGGCATCGATTGGCAGGCCATGCTGCAGCTCAGTGCCCTCGACCCGGGTTACTGGCTGGCTGAGATGCCGGGTAATCTGGCGGGGCCGCTGAATACCTCGGGTAGCTTCAATGCCGGTGCGCTGCAGGCCAAGGCCGATATCGACCTCAACGGCCGTCTGCGTGGCCAGCCAGCGCAATTACAGGTACAGGGTGCAGGTGCCGGCGAGCAGTGGCAGCTCGAGCGATTACTGGTGCGCCTGGGCGATAACCGGATCAGCGGTCAGGGCGCGCTGGATCAGCGTTTGCGTGGCCAGCTGGAACTGGCGTTGCCGCGTCTGGGTCAGCTCTGGCCCGGCCTGCAAGGCCAGATACAGGGCCAGCTGTCCCTGGCCGGTACGCTGCAAGCGCCGCAAGGCCAGCTTGCGTTGAGCGGCGAGCGTGTTGCTTTTGGCGACCCCAGTCTGCGCCGCCTGCAGCTGGACGCGACGCTGGATGCTCGCCAGCAGGCGCGCATCGGTTTGAATCTGCGCGGTATCCGTATCGGCGATACCTATCTTGGGCGCCTACAGGCCGAGGGGCGTGGCGACCAGCGCCGTCAGGCACTGGAGGTGGATCTGCAAGGCCCGCTGCTGCAGCTGGCCTTGGCACTGGACGGTAACCTCAGCGAGCAGGGGGATTGGCGCGGGCGCATTGCCAGTGGCCGTGTGCAGAGCGGCGGCCAGGACTGGCAACTGCAGCAGGCGGCGAGCCTGGAGCGCCTGGCCAGCGGCCGCCTGAACCTGGGTGCGCATTGCTGGCAGTCCGGTGACGCCAGCCTCTGTGGCGGGCAGCAACGGCTGATGCCGCAGCCCAGCCTGGACTGGCGCCTGGAGAATTTGCCCCTGGCCAGCCTGCAGCCCTGGTTGCCCGATGATTTCGCCTGGCAGGGTCGTCTCGACGGACAGCTCAAGGTGGAGCTGCCCGACAGTGGCCCCAACGGCCAGGTCTCGCTGAATGCCGGCAGTGGCAACCTGCGTATTCGTCAGCCGGATGAAGAGCAGTGGCTGGACTTCCCCTACGACAGCCTGCGCCTGGATATCACGCTACGCCCGCAGCGGGTAGACAGTGAACTGCGTTTCGTCAGTAGCCGTCTGGGTGAGTTGGTGTTGCAGGCGCAGATCGACCCCCGTCCGGAGAACAAACCGTTGAATGGCGAGTTCCGCCTGAGCGGCTTCGATCTGGCGGTGTTGCGCCCGTTCGTGCCAGTCGCCGATAAAATCGAAGGGCGCCTGCAGGGCAGTGGCAATATTTCCGGGTATCTGCTGACGCCGCAGATCAACGGCCAGATACGCCTGGAAGGCGGCGAGCTGTCCGGTAACCAACTGCCGGTAAGCCTGGAGGATTTGCAGCTACAGGCGTTGATCGCGGGTGAGCAGGTGCAGCTATCGGGTAACTGGCGTAGTGGTGAGAACGGCCGCGGTAACCTGAGCGGTGAACTGAACTGGGCCGATGGATTGATTGGTGATCTGTCGATGCAGGGGCAGCGTCTGCCGGTGAAGGTCGAGCCTTACGCTGAGCTGGAGGTCGAGCCCGATCTGCAATTACAACTGCGTGCCCAGCGTCTGGCGGTCAGCGGAAAAGTTGGTGTGCCGCGCGGCCTGATCAGCGTGCGCGAGTTGCCGCCGTCTACCGTGAAAGTCTCCAACGACGCGCGGGTGGTCGGTCGTGAAGTGCCGGAAGCCGAGCAAGGCATGGGCATTGCCATGGATGTCGATGTCGAGGTTGGCCAGGACAAGCTGGCCTTCAGCGGTTTCGGCCTGACTGCCGACCTGCGTGGACGGGTGCATATTGGAAACGACCTCGATACGCGTGGTGAGTTGGATCTGGTCAACGGACGTTATCGCGCCTATGGCCAGCGCCTGACCATTCGCCGCGCGCGCCTGTTGTTTACCGGGCCCATCGACCAGCCGTTCCTCGATGTCGAAGCGATTCGCCGGGTCGACACCGTGGTGGCCGGTATCCGCCTGTCCGGCAGCGCCGAGCAGCCCACGACTGCTGTATTCGCCGAACCTGCCATGAGTCAGGAGCAGGCACTGTCCTATCTGGTGCTGGGCCGGCCACTGGGGCAGAGCAGTGGTGACAACAATATGTTGGGCCAGGCGGCACTAGCACTCGGCCTGGCCGGCAGCAGCTCGATTACCACCGGCCTGGCCAACAGCCTGGGTATTCAGGACTTCCAGCTCGACACCGAGGGCAGTGGCGTGACCACCAGTGTGGTGGCCAGCGGCAATATCACCGAGCGCCTCAGCCTGCGTTACGGCGTTGGCGTGTTCGAGCCGGCCAATACCATCGCCCTGCGTTATGAGCTGAGTCGGCGTCTGTACCTTGAGGCCGCCAGTGGCCTGGCCAGTTCGCTCGACCTGTTCTATCGCCGGGACTTCTGATGGTCGCACGATCTTTTGCTAAATCCCTACATGGCTGCGGGTGTATCGGCCGCGCTTCTGCGCTAGTCTGGACGGATGGTCGGGCCGTGACCTGCCATTCGATGGGCCAGTCGCCTCGGCGAACCCCATGTCACATATTTGCCCTTCAACTCCCTGAATGATAAGGAAACTCCCATGGCGCAAGTCACTCTCAAAGGCAACCCGGTGCAGGTCGACGGTCAACTCCCGCAGGCCGGCCAACAAGCGCCGGCGTTCAGCCTGGTCGCTGGCGACCTGAGCGACGTCACCCTGGCCAGCCTGGCTGGCAAGCGCAAGGTGCTGAACATCTTCCCGAGCGTCGACACCCCGACCTGTGCCACCTCCGTGCGCAAGTTCAACGCCGAAGCCGGTCAACTGAACAACACCGTGGTGCTGTGCATCTCCGCTGACCTGCCATTCGCCCAGGCGCGCTTCTGCGGTGCCGAAGGTCTGGAAAGCGTGGTCAACCTGTCGAGCCTGCGCGGTGCCGAGTTCCTCAAGAACTACGGCGTTGCCATCGCCAGCGGCCCGCTGACTGGTCTGGCTGCTCGCGCAGTGGTTGTGCTGGATGAAAACGACAAGGTGCTGCATAGCGAGCTGGTTGGCGAAATCGCCCACGAGCCGGACTACGCCGCTGCCCTGGCGGTATTGAAGTAACGCGCCGCGCGCTCGGTGAAACGGCCTGCCTAGCAGGCCGTTTTTATTTGCCCCTGGCAAAAACGCCTGGAGCCTTTCGTGGCGTCGCTTGCGACGCCACCAAGACGGTCGTCAGGGATGGTCGGATACAAACAGTTAGTAACGTAAGGGCAGCGTAAAAAGCGGGTAAATGGGCTTTGCTTGACGCCGGCCAGTGCTTATCGTGCCGACTCCCACAAAAAGTGATACAGCGCCTGCCATGTCGAATGCTTCTCCGTCCCCATCGAATTCCTCCCGTCAGTGGCTGATTGGCCTGACGTTGCTCGCCGTGCTGCTTCTGCTGCTGTGGTGGTTCTGGCCGAGTGCGCCGCAAGGCCAGCAGACGGGCCGTGGCCGCTTCGGTGACATGGGGCCGGTGCCGGTGCGGGTGGCCGAGGTCAAGCAGGGTGAGTTCGCCATCGAGCTCAAGGCGCTTGGCACGGTGACTTCCTACAACACGGTCAACGTGCGTTCGCGGGTAGATGGCGAGCTGGTCAAGGTGCTGTTCGAGGAGGGCCAGCAGGTCAAGGCCGGTGATCTGTTGGCGGTGATCGATCCACGTCCTTACCAGGTGGCCTTGCAGCAGGCGCAGGGGGCGCTGCAGGAAAACCAGGCGCAACTGAAGAACGCCGAGCTGGACCTGCAGCGCTACAAGGGGCTGTACGACGAAGACAGCATCGCCAAACAGACCCTGGACACCCAACAGGCGCTGGTCAATCAGTACCGTGGCAGCCTGCAGAGCAACCAGGCCGACGTCGCCACGGCCAAGCTCAACCTCGACTTCACCCAGATTCGCGCGCCCATCGATGGGCGTCTCGGTCTGCGTCAGCTGGATATCGGTAACCTGGTCAGCAGCGGTGATACCACACCCCTGGTGGTGATCACCCAGGCCGATCCGATTGCGGTGATCTTCACCATCCCCGAGGGCGATCTGCCTGCTGTGCTGCAGCGCCGCCGCGACGGCACGCCCCTGGCCGTCGAGGCCTGGGACCGTGGCGAACGCCTGAAACTGGCCGAGGGCGTACTGGAAAGCCTGGATAACCAGATCGACACCACCACCGGTACGGTCAAGCTCAAGGCGCGCTTCGACAACGCCGAGCAGATGCTCTTCCCTAATCAGTTCGTCAACGCCCGTTTGCGCGTTGAAACCCACACGGCGGCCACCATCATTCCATCCGCTGCGGTGCAGTTCGGCACGCAGGGTACCTTCGTCTATGTCGTGGGTGACGATAACAAGGTGAGCATTCGTGCGGTCACCATCGTTGCCAGCGACGCTGAGCGCAGCATGGTCAACGAGGGCGTGCAGCAGGGCGAGCGCCTGGTCACGGAAGGCACCGACCGCCTGCGCGATGGCAGCGAAGTGGAAGTGATCGAGCCGAGTGCTGCACAGAAGTCGGACGCCGAAGAGCAGGCCGAGCCGGGCCAGGCCCCCGTGCGGAATGACGCATGAACATCTCCCGCCCGTTCATCCTGCGGCCGGTCGCTACCACGCTGTTGATGGTGGCGATCTTCCTCAGCGGCCTGATCGCCTACCGACTGCTACCGGTGTCGGCGCTGCCTGAGGTGGACTACCCGACCATCCGCGTGCTGACCCTGTATCCAGGCGCCAGCCCGGATGTGATGACCAGCGCCGTGACCGCGCCGCTGGAGCGCCAGTTCGGGCAGATGGCCGGGCTCAAGCAGATGTCCTCGACCAGCTCGGGCGGCGCTTCGGTGATCACCCTGCGCTTCAATCTCGATGTCTCCCTGGCGGTGGCCGAGCAGGAAGTGCAGGCGGCGATCAACGCGGCGAGCAACCTCTTGCCTGGCGATCTGCCGGCACCGCCGGTGTACAACAAGGTCAACCCCGCTGATACACCGGTGCTGACCCTGGCGGTGAGCTCAAAGACGATGCCATTGCCGCAGGTCAACGACCTGGTCGATACCCGTCTGGCGCAGAAGCTGGCGCAAACCAGTGGCGTCGGCCTGGTGACCCTGGCCGGCGGGCAACGTCCAGCCGTGCGCATTCGCGTCAACCCGGAGGCGCTCGCTTCCTACGGCCTGAGCCTGGCCGACGTGCGTAGCCTGATCACGGCCAGCAACGTCAACCAGCCCAAGGGCAACTTCGACGGGCCGACACGGGTTTCCCAACTCGACGCCAACGACCAGTTGAAGTCGGTCGACGAATACCGCGAGCTGATCCTCAACTACGAGAACGGCTCGGCATTGCGCCTGAAAGATGTCGCCGAGATCATCGACGGCGCCGAGAACGAGCGCCTGGCCGCCTGGGCCAATCGCAACCAGGCGGTGCTGGTGAACGTGCAGCGCCAACCCGGCGCCAACGTCATCGATGTGGTCGACCGCATCCAAACCCTGTTGCCACACCTGACCGAAGGCCTGCCGGCCAGCGTCGAGGTCAAGGTGCTCACCGATCGCACCCAGACCATCCGCGCTGCCGTACGCGACGTGCAGCACGAGCTGCTACTGGCCATCGCCCTGGTGGTGATGGTGACCTTCCTGTTCCTGCGCAAGTTGTCGGCGACCCTGATTCCGTCCATCGTCGTGCCGCTGTCGCTGATCGGCACCTTCGGCGTGATGTACCTGGCCGGTTTCACCATCAACAACCTGACATTGATGGCGCTGACCATTGCCACCGGCTTCGTGGTCGACGACGCCATCGTCATGCTGGAGAACATTGCCCGTCATCTGGAGGAGGGCGAAACGCCGCTCAACGCTGCGCTCAAGGGCGCCCGGCAAATCGGCTTCACCCTGGTCTCGCTGACCCTGTCGCTGATCGCCGTGCTGATCCCGCTGCTGTTTATGGCCGATGTGGTGGGGCGGCTGTTCCGTGAGTTCGCCATCACCCTGGCGGTGGCTATCCTGATTTCCCTGGTGGTATCGCTGACGCTGACGCCGATGATGTGCGCGCGCCTGCTCAAGGCCGAAAAGCCCGAGTCGGAAGGGCGCTTCTACCACGCGGCAGGTGGCGTGATCGACCGCATGATCGAACGCTATGGCGTGTGGCTGCAGTGGGTGCTCAGGCATCAGCCGCTGACCCTGCTGGTGGCCGTGGCTACGCTGGGCCTGACCGTGCTGCTGTATATGGCGGTGCCCAAGGGATTTTTCCCGGTGCAGGACACCGGCGTGATCCAGGGTATTTCCGAGGCGCCGCAGTCGATTTCCTTTGCCGCCATGAGCGAGCGTCAGCAGCGCCTGGCGGATGTCATCCTGCGTGATCCGGCGGTGGCCAGTCTGTCCTCGTCGATTGGCGTGGATGGCGACAATCCGACGCTCAACAGCGGCCGTCTGCTGATCAACCTGAAAACCCACGCCGAACGCGATGTCACCGCCAGCGAGGTGATCGAGCGTCTGCGTCCGGAGCTGGCGAAGGTTCCCGGTATCGAACTGTTCATGCAGCCGGTACAGGACCTGACCATCGAGGATCGCATCAGCCGTACCCAGTTCCAGTTCACCCTGGAGTCGCCTGACAGCCAGTTGTTGGAAACCTGGACGCCGCGTCTGGTCGAGGCGCTGCGCGAGCAGCCGGAGCTGACCGACGTGGCCAGCGATCTGCAGAACCGCGGTTTGCAGGTGTTCCTGGATATCGATCGCGACGCCGCGGCGCGCTTGGGCATCAACGTCGGCAGCATCGACGATGCCTTGTACGACGCCTTCGGCCAACGCCAGATCAGCACCATCTACACCCAGGCCAGTCAGTACCGCGTGGTGCTGGAGAGCCGCGATGGCGGGCGTATCGGCCTGGCCGCGTTGCGTCAGATTCATGTGGCCACCGGTGATGGCCAGCAGGTGCCGCTGTCATCCCTGGCGCATATCGAGGAGCGGCCCGCCAGTTTGCTGATCAACCATATCGGTCAGTTCCCGGCGGTGACCCTGTCGTTCAACCTGGGCTCTGGCGTGTCGCTGGGCGAGGCAGTGGCGGTGATCGAGCGGGTCGAGCAGGAAATCGGCATGCCGGGCGGCATCAACACCCAGTTTCAGGGCGCTGCAGACGCGTTCCGCGCGTCGTTGTCATCGACCTTGCTGCTGATCCTGGCGGCCATCGTCACCATGTACATCGTGCTGGGCGTACTCTACGAGAGCTATATCCACCCGATCACCATTTTGTCCACGCTGCCGTCGGCGGGAGTCGGTGCGCTGCTGGCGTTGCTGCTGACGGGCAACGACCTGGGCCTGATCGCCATTATCGGCATCATCCTGTTGATCGGCATCGTCAAGAAGAACGCGATCATGATGATCGACTTCGCCCTCGAGGCCGAACGCAATCAGGGCATGGCGCCTGAGGCGGCGATTTATCAGGCGGCGCTGCTGCGCTTTCGGCCGATCCTGATGACCACCCTGGCGGCGCTGTTCGGGGCCATTCCGCTGATGCTCGCCTCTGGCTCCGGCGCCGAGCTGCGCCAGCCGCTGGGCCTGGTGATGGTCGGCGGCCTGCTGGTCAGCCAGGTGCTGACGCTGTTCACCACACCGGTGATCTATCTGTACTTCGATCGCCTGTCGCGCCGTTTCAGCGGGCGTAGCGCCGCCGGGGTCGCGGTATGAACCGCCGTCGTAGGAGCGGCTTCAGCCGCGAACAGGTCGTTGCATGGGATTCGCGGCTGAAGCGGAATGCCGCCCAGCCGCTCCTACAGGGTCGGCGAAGCCTTGGGGCCAATCGAGCATGAACCTCTCCGCCCCCTTTATCCGCCGTCCGGTGGCGACCTTGCTGCTGAGCCTGGCGATCATGCTGCTCGGCGGCGTCAGCTTCGGCCTGCTGCCGGTGGCGCCGTTGCCACAGATGGATTTCCCCACCATCACCGTGCAGGCCAGCCTGCCTGGCGCCAGTCCGCAGATCATGGCCTCGACCGTGGCCACGCCGCTGGAACGCTCGCTCGGTTCGATCGCCGGGGTCAGCCAGATGAACAGCCGTAGCAGCCAGGGCAGCACGCGGATCATGATCCAGTTCGACCTGGACAAGGACATCAACACCGCCGCGCGTGAGGTGCAGGCGGCGATCAATGCGGCGCGCGAACTGCTGCCCAGCGGCATGCGCACCATGCCCAGCTACCGCAAGATCAACCCGTCGCAGGCACCGATCATGGTGCTGTCGCTGACCAGTGCCACGCTGAACAAGGGCCAGCTGTACGACGTGGCCTCGACCATCCTGGCGCAGAAACTGTCCCAGGTTGGTGGCGTGGGCGAGGTGCAGGTCGGCGGCAGCTCGTTGCCAGCTGTGCGGGTGTCGCTGGAGCCGCGCCTGCTCGATCACTATGGCATTGCGCTGGACGAAGTGCGCCAGACCATCGCCGCGAGCAATGCCCTGCGTCCCAAGGGCGCGGTCGAGGACGAGCAGCGCCGCTGGCAGGTGCAGGCCAGCGACCAGTTGGCCAAGGCCGCCGATTACCTGCCGATGATCATCCGCTACCAGGACGGCGCTGCCGTGCGCCTGGGCGACGTAGCCACGGTCACCGATGGCGTCGAAGACCGCTACAACAGCGGCTTCTACAACGACAAGGAAGCGGTGCTGCTGGTTATCAACCGGCAGAGCGGGGCGAATATCCTGCAGACCATCAGCGACATCCGCGCCGAGCTGCCGGCGCTGCGCGAGGTGATTCCAGCCAGTGTCGAGCTGGAAGTGGCGATGGATCGCTCGCCGGTAATCCGCGCCACCCTGCACGAGGCCGAGCAGACGCTGCTGATCGCCGTGGGCCTGGTGATCCTGGTGGTGCTGGCGTTTCTCGGGCGTTGGCGCGCAGCGCTGATTCCGGCGCTGGCGGTGCCGGTGTCGCTGATCGGCAGTTTCGCCGCCATGTACCTGCTGGGGTTCTCGCTGAACAACCTGTCGCTGATGGCGCTGATCATCGCCACTGGGCTGGTGGTGGACGATGCCATCGTGGTGCTGGAGAACATCGCCCGGCACATCCATAACGGCGAGAAGCCGATGGCGGCGGCGTTCAAAGGCACGCGTGAGGTGGGTTTCACCTTGCTGTCGATGAACCTGTCGCTGGTGGCGGTGTTCATCTCCATCCTGTTCATGGGCGGCATCGTCGAGCGGCTGTTCCGTGAGTTTTCCATCACCCTGGCCGTGGCGGTGGTGATTTCCCTGCTGGTGTCGCTGACGTTGACGCCGATGCTCTGCGCGCGCTGGCTCAAGGCCGAGGACGAACAGCCGCGCGGCCGCCTGCAGCAATGGGGAGACCGCCTGCAGACGCGGGTGCTGGCCATCTACGGGCGTTCGCTGGACTGGGCGCTGCGTCATTCGTTGCTGATGGTCATAAGCCTGCTGGCGACCATCGCGTTGAACGTCTATCTGTTCGTCAGCATTCCCAAGACCTTCATGCCGCAGCAGGATACTGGCCAGTTGATCGGCTTCATCCGCGGCGACAATGGGCTGTCCTTCCAGGTCATGCAGCCGAAGATGGAAATTTTCCGCAAGGCGGTGCTGGCCGATCCGGCGGTGGACAGCGTGGCTGGCTTCATCGGCGGCGCAGGCGGGATCAACAATGCCTTCATGATCGTGCGCCTGAAGCCCATCAGCGAGCGTGGCGTGTCATCACAACAGGTGATCAACCGCCTGCGTGCCACGGTGCCGAAGGTGCCCGGTGGGCGCATGTTCCTCATGCCGGATCAGGACCTGCAGATCGGCGGGCGCGAGGGGCGTAGTTCGGAGAACGAGTACATGCTGCTCTCGGGCGATCTCGATGCCCTGCGTGAGTGGCTACCCAAGGTACGCGAGGCGCTGCGGGCGCTGCCCGAGCTGACCGATATCGACGCCCGCGAGAACAGTGGAGCCCAGCAGATTCGCCTGGTAGTGGATCGCGAGGCTGCGCAGCGCCTGGGCGTGGAAATGAGCATGATCACTGCGGTGCTCAATAACGCCTTCAGTCAGCGTCAAGTTTCCACCATCTACGAAGCGTTGAACCAGTACAGCGTGGTGATGGAGATCAACCCACGCTACGCCCAGCATCCCGAGGCGCTGGACCAGATTCAGCTGATTACCGCCGATGGCGCACGGGTGCCGCTGTCCACCTTCGCCCATTGGGAGCGCAGCCTGGAAGAGGATCGGGTCAACCACCAGGGCCAGTTCGCCGCGGAGAGCATCGGCTTTTCCCTGGCCGAAGGTGTCAGCCTGGATCAGGCCAGCCGCGTCGTCGATAACGCCGTGGCGCGCGTCGGCCTGCCCGTCGAGGTGCAGGGCATGCTGGGCGGTACCGGCGCGGCCTTCCAGCAGACCCAGGGCAATCAACCGCTGATGATCCTGCTGGCTTTGGTGGTGGTGTACATCGTGTTGGGCGTGCTCTACGAGAGCTACGTGCATCCGCTGACGATTCTCTCGACCTTGCCGTCTGCCGGGGTCGGTGCCTTGCTGGCGTTGCAGCTGGTGGGCATGGAGTTCAGCCTGATCTCGCTGCTGGGTCTGTTCCTGCTGATCGGTATAGTCAAGAAGAACGCCATTCTGATGGTCGACCTGGCTCTGCAACTGGAGCGCGGTGAGCGCCTGAGTCCGCAGGAGTCCATCCGCCAGGCGTGCCTGCTGCGTTTCCGACCGATCATGATGACCACCCTGGCTGCGATCCTTGGCGCCTTGCCGCTGGTGCTGGGCAGTGCCGAAGGTTCGGAGATGCGTCAGCCGCTGGGTATCACCATCGTCGGTGGTCTGGTGCTGAGCCAGATGCTGACCCTCTACACCACTCCGGTGGTCTACCTCTACTTCGACCGCCTGCGCCATCGCGTCAACCGCTGGCGTGGCGTGCGCACCGATGCTTCGTTGGAAAATCCGCTATGACCATGCATACCGTTCCGGTAGGAGCGAGCTCTGCTCGCGAAGAGCCTCGATACAACCCATTCGCGAGCAGAGCTCGCTCCTACAGTCTGTTCGTGCTGCTCGGTGTGCTGGGCGGCTGCGCCCTGGGGCCTGACTATCAGCGCCCCGAACTGGCGGCACCTGCACAGTTCAAACAGGTCGAGGGCTGGAAAGCCGCCGCGCCGGCAGATGTTCTGGAGCGTGGCAACTGGTGGGCGCTGTACGGCGACGCCGAGCTCAATGCACTGGCCGAGCGCCTGCAGCTGTCCAACCAGAACCTGGCCGCCGCCGAGGCCCAGTACCGCCAGGCAAGGGCGTTGGTACGCGGTGCGCGGGCCAGCTTCTATCCATCGCTGTCCGGCAGCGCCGGGGTGACTCGGGCCGGGCAGGGTGGTGGTGACAGCACCATCCGTACCGCCGATGGCGTCACCGTCAGCGGTTCTGGAGCGTCAAGCATTTCCAAGAGTTATGACCTCAGCCTCAATGCAGCCTGGGAGCTGGATCTCTGGGGCAAGCTGCGCCGGGGGCTGGAGGCCAGCCGCGCCGAGTTCGAGGCCAGCGCCGCCGACCTTGCCGCTGCGCGCCTGAGCCTGCAGAGCGAGTTGGTGCAGAACTATTTGCAACTGCGCATCCTCGACGAACAGAAGCGCCTGCTCGACGCGACAGTGGCCGCTTACGCGCGCTCGCTGCGCCTGACCGAGAACCAGTATCGAGCCGGCATCGTGCCCAAGTCCGACGTGACCCAGGCCACCACTCAGCTCAAGAGCACCCAGGCGCAGGCAATCGATCTCGAGTGGCAGCGCGCGCAGCTCGAACATGCCATTGCCGTGCTGGTCGGCGTCAGCCCGGCCGAACTGTCCATCGCGCCACGCGAGAGCTTGCCGGCATTGCCCCAGGTGCCCATGGCACTGCCTTCGCAGTTGCTCGAGCGCCGCCCTGACGTTGCCGCGGCCGAGCGTCGGGTGATGGCGGCCAACGCGCAGATCGGCGTAGCCGAGGCGGCGTGGTTCCCCGATCTGACTATCTCGGCCAGCGGTGGTTATCGGGGCAGCAGCTTCGCCGACTGGATCGAAGTGCCCAACCGCTTCTGGTCGCTAGGCCCGCAACTGGCGCTGACCCTGTTCGATGGCGGTGCGCGCCGCGCGGAGCTGGAGCGCAGCGAAGCCATCTATGACCAGACCGTGGCGCAATATCGCCAGGCGGTGCTGGACAGCTTCCGCGAGGTGGAGGACTACCTGGTGCAGTTGCGCGTGCTGGAGCAGGAGAGCGGGGTGCAGCAGGAGGCGTTGGATGCGGCGCGCGAGTCGCTGCGTCTGATCGAAAACCAGTACCGCGCCGGTACCGTCGATTACAACAGCGTGGTCACCGTACAGGCCACTGCGCTGAACAACGAACGTACCAACCTCACCCTGCTGGGTAGCCGGCTGACAGCCAGTGTGCAGTTGATCGCTGCTCTGGGTGGCGGCTGGCAGCTGCAGCAATTGCACGATAGCGAGGGTCAGTAGAAGAGAATAAGCATCAGGTGCATGCACCGCCTGACCTGGGAGCTAAGTTTCCGCTAAGATTCGCACTCTAGTATCAAGTGATCGCAACTGGCCATTATTGGTGTAGGGCAGCTATCGCCCTTCGGTCGTGCGTCCTTCTGTTCAGAGTTCCGCGATGCTGATTGGTAGTTACGATTTCGCCCTGGTCTTTCTCTCGCTGTGCGTGGCGATCCTGGCGTCCTATACCGCCCTCGACCTGGCGGGGCGTATTACTGGCGCCCAAGGCGCGGCCCGGGTGCTGTGGATCGGCGGTGGTGCCGTGGCCATGGGGCTCGGCATCTGGTCCATGCACTTCGTCGGCATGCTCGCCTTCAGACTGCCGATAGACCTTGGCTACGACCTTGCCATCACCCTGCTTTCACTGGCCATCGCCATGCTCGCCTCAGGCTTTGCCTTGTGGTTGGTCAGCCAGCCCGAACTGCCGGCCTGGCATCTATGCCTGGGCGCCGTAGCCATGGGCGCCGGCATCGGCGCCATGCACTACATCGGCATGGCCGCGATGCGCATGCAGCCTGGTATCGTCTATGACCCGCTGCTCTTCGCGCTGTCGCTGCTGATCGCTGTCGCCGCCTCTGGCGCTGCCTTGCTCATCGCCTTCCGCCTGCGCCGTCACACGCGCCATGTGCGTTTGTTGCGCGGCGCGGCGGCGGTGATCATGGGCTTTACCATCGTCGGCATGCACTACACCGGCATGGCAGCTGCGAATTTCCCCGAAGGCAGCTTCTGCGGCGCAGCCTTCAGCGGCCTGGACAGCGGTTGGCTGGCCAGTCTGGTGATCGTCACAACCCTTGCCGTGCTGGCCATCGCCTTGCTGACCTCGATTCTCGACGCACGTCTGGAAGCGCGCACCGAGCTGTTGAGCAGTTCGCTGGCCAAGGCCAACGCCGAATTGACTCAATTGGCACTGCACGATGGCCTGACCAAGCTGCCCAATCGTCTGTTGCTGGAAGATCGCATCAATCAGAACATCCTCAAGTTGCAGCGCAACGGCGGTTATTTCGCCTTGCTGTTCATGGACCTGGACGGCTTCAAACCGGTAAACGATGCCTTTGGTCATCACGTTGGCGATCAGTTGTTGGTCGCGGTGGCGCAGCGTCTGCGTGCCCATCTACGCGCCAATGACAGCCTGGCGCGTATCGGTGGTGACGAGTTCGTGCTGCTGGCCGAGCTGCGTCATCCGGATGATGCAAGCAACGTGGCCAGCCATGTGGTGGGGCTGCTCAGTCAACCCTTCGAGATCGACGGTCATGAGCTGCGCGTTTCCACCAGCGTGGGAATTGCCCTGTATCCGGGAGATGGTGTCGACCAGCAGGAGCTGCTGATCAATGCTGACGCCGCGATGTATCACGCCAAGAGTCTGGGCAAGAACGGTTACAGCTTCTTCGAGAGTTCGATGAACACCAATGCGCGGCAGCAGCTGCAGTTGCTGCATGACCTGCGCGTTGCCCTGGAGCGCGGCGAGCTGCGTCTGCACTACCAGCCAAAGTTCGCCAGCGGCTCTGGGCGCATGCTGGGGGCCGAGGCCTTGCTGCGTTGGCAGCATCCGCAACAGGGGTTGTTGGCACCGGTGCGCTTCATCGGGCTGGCAGAGAAGACCGGGTTGATCATCCCGATTGGTGATTGGGTGCTGGATGAAGCCTGTCGGCAGATGCGCTTGTGGTACGAGCAGGGTCATCAGGACTGGCGCGTGGCGGTGAACCTCTCGGCACTACAGTTCTGCCATGGTGAGCTGGTCGAAACCGTGCGCCAGACCTTGGCCAGGCATGCGCTACCGGCCAATTGCCTGACTCTGGAAATCACCGAAAGCACTGCCATGCATGATGTGAGCGCCAGCCAAGTGATTCTCGAACAGCTCGCCGAAATGGGGGTGGACATCGCCATCGACGATTTCGGTACCGGCTATTCAAGCCTGCTCTATCTCAAGCGTTTGCCAGCTAACGAACTGAAGATCGACCGTGGTTTCGTGCGAGACCTGGAGCACGACGGCGATGACATGGCCATCGTATCCGCCATCGTTGCCCTGGGCCAGGCGCTTGACCTGCGCATCGTCGCCGAAGGGGTCGAGACGCCCGAGCAACAGGCGTTCCTTACCGAATTGGGCTGTGACTCGTTGCAGGGTTACCTGCTCGGGCATCCACTGCCGCCCGAGCATATTCCCAGCTGATCGGTGCTTGGCGGATATCCGCCATCAATTGCGCTGCTTGCGATTGACCGTCTGTGCGGCCTTGATCACGTCGCTGCCGATCACCGATTCAAACTGCTGCCAGACCGGGCGCATGGCGTTGCGCCAGGCTTCGCGCTCTTCGCTGCTGAGGGTGATCAACTGGCTACGGCCGGAGTCGATGATGCGTTGGCGGTCAGCCTGGTTGGCGGCTTCGGCCTGTTTGTTCACCGCATAGGTGACTTCATCGATGATGGCTTCCAACTCCACACGGATGTGATGCGGGATGCCGTACCAGAAGCGTGAGTTGCTCACCAGCATGTAGTCCAGCACGCCATGGTTGGTTTCGCTGATGAACGGTTGTACTTCGTGCAATTTCTGGCTGTAGATGTTCGACCAGGGGTTCTCCGCACCTTGCACCTGGCCGCTCTGCAGCGCCTTGAACACTTCTGCGAAGGGCAGCTTCTGGGTGCTGGCGCCAACCTGGCCGAATTGCGCCTCCAGCACCGCCGAGGGCTGAATGCGGAAGCTCAGACCATTGGCGTCACCGGGCGTATGCAGCGCGCGCGTTGCGGAAAGCTGCTTCATGCCGTTGTGCCAATAGGCCAGGCCGACGATGTTGTGGTCTTCCATCGAGCGCAACAGTTGGCGGCCTTTGGAGCGCTTCTGGAAGCGATTGACCGCTTCGATGTCGTCGAACAGAAAGGGCAGGTCGAACACTTGCAGTTGCTTGGTGTACTGCTCGAATTTGGCCAGGGAGGGTGCCAGCAGCTGCACCTCATCGTTGCGCAGTGCCTCCAGCTCGTTGGCGTCACCGTAAAGACTGGAGTTTGGGTAGACCTCGACCTTGACCTTGCCGGCCAGGCGCTCCTCGACCAGTTGCTTGAACATCAGTGCGCCCTGGCCCTTGGGCGTGCCATCGGCGACGACGTGGGAAAACTTGATCAGGATAGGTTCATCGGCCAGTGCCGTATTGGCACCAAGAGAGGCTAACGCCAAGGCGCATGCGGCCAGGGCGCGGACTGGATTGAACATACTGCTTCCTTTTCTTCTTGTCGGTTGCGACGCCTTTACGGCGGCCTCGTGTTGGTCGCTCCACTGTTCTGCTATGGGGATATAGGCAGCATCCCAGACAGTTCAGAGCTGATCCTTGTATGGCAAGGGTTATGCCAGTGTGGCGAATTTCCGCCAGCCTGCCAGGGCTGGTAAAAAGCCTGTGATCTGACGCACAGGTGGTGGCGGATAACCGCCATGTGCCAGCAGCTTTACAGCGGAAAATTGCCGGTGGCGGAGTGCGGCGCGTGGCCTGTTATCCTCTGTCGGTCGAATGAAGCCAGGAGTTTTCTGATGAGTTGGTCTGCCCAGCAATATTCCCTGTTCGAACGTCAGCGTACCCGTCCGGTACATGACCTGCTGGCAGCGGTACCGCGCGATGCTGTCGAGCTGGCCGTCGACCTGGGGTGCGGCCCCGGTAACTCCACGGCCGTGTTGCAGGCGCATGCGCCCGAGGCACGGGTGATGGGTATCGACAGCAGCGAAGACATGTTGCGTGCGGCGCGCGAACGGTTGCCGCAGGTGACTTTCCAGTTGGCGGATATCCAGCACTGGCAGGCCGAGTGCGCGCCGCAGCTGATCCTCGCCAACGCCTCGCTGCAATGGCTGCCCGATCACGCCCAGCTATACCCGAGATTGCTGGCGCAGTTGGCGCCCGGCGGCTGGTTGGCGATCCAGACACCGGACAATCTGCAAGAGCCCGCGCATCGCCTGGCCCGCGAAGTGGCGGCAAAAGGGCCGTGGGCTGAACTGATTGGTGACGTGCGTCATGCCGAGCGGCACAGCGCACAGACTTACTACGACATCCTTAGTACTCAGGCCAGTGAGCTGGATATCTGGCGTACCACCTACTTCCATGTGCTGGACGATGCTGCTGCGGTGGTGGAGTGGTTCAAATCCACTGCGTTGCTGCCATTCCTGCAGCCGTTGGATGCCGAGCAGCAGGCAGCTTTTCTCGAACGCTATCAGGCGGCGATCAGGGAAGCCTACCCGGCGCAGGCCGATGGTCGAGTATTGTTGCCGTTTCCGCGGCTGTTTTTGGTCGCTCGTCGATAGCGCAACAAGCTGTCGCGGCGAAAACCCCTCCCACAAGTCACCATGAATCTGTGTGGGAGGGGCTTTAGCCGCGATCCGCAAAAGAAAGCCCCCGCAGATGCGGGGGCTATTCGTTTACGGGGCTTTGTTTACTGCGCCAGGGCGACCAGTCCTGCCTGCTGCACCAGCTCCAGCAACGGCTGCGGGTACACGCCGAGGAAGAAGGCGAGCAGGGCAACGACCAGTAGCATGATGCCGCCGGCGCGCTGGCCCCAGTCGAAGGGCGCATCGTGGCGATGCAGGTTGGGTTCGCGCATGAACAGGGTGACCATCACCCGCAGGTAATAGAACACGCCGATGGCGCTGCCCAGCATCATGGCACCGAGCAGCCACCACAGCTGCGCTTCGACACCGGCAGCGATCACGTAGAACTTGCCGATGAAGCCTGCGGTCAGCGGAATGCCGGCCAGCGACAGCATCATCACCGTAAGCACGGCGGTCAGGTACGGGCGGCGCCAGAAAAGGCCGCGGTACTCGTACAGCGCATCGGCATCACGACCGCTGTAGGGCGTGGACATCAGGGTGATCACACCGAAGGCGCCCAGGCTGGTCAGCACGTAGGTGGCCAGGTACACGCCCACGGCTTCCACTGCCAGACCTTTGCTCGCCACCAATGCCACCAGCAGGTAACCGAAGTGAGCGATGGAGGAGTAACCCAGCAGGCGCTTGAGGTTGTTCTGCAGCAGCGCCAGCAGGTTACCGACCAGGATCGAGGCGATGGCGATGAGGGTCAGCAGCTCGCTCAGCCAGCCGCCGCTCATCGCCGGGGATATCTGGTACAGGCGCAGCAGCACGGCGAACACCGCCACCTTGCTGGCAGTGGCCAGGAAGGCCGCCACCGGTGCAGGAGCACCTTCGTAAACGTCCGGCGTCCACAGGTGGAAGGGCACCAGCGACAGCTTGAAGGCCAGGCCAATGAGCATCATGCCGATGCCGATCTGCACCAGCTGGCTGCTCTCGCGCATCAGGCTGGCGCCGATATCGGCGAAAGCCAGGTTGCCGGACTCGGCATACAACAGCGCCATGCCGAACAGCAGGAAGGCACTGCCTGCGGCCGACAGCACCATGTACTTGATGCCGGCTTCCAGCGAGCGCTTGTTGAAGAAGGCGTAGGCGATCATGCCGTAGGTCGGTACCGACAGCAGCTCCAGGCCAATGAACAGGCTGGCCAGATGCTGCGCGCTGACCAGCACCAGGCCACCAGCGGCGGACAGCAATACCAGCAGGTACAGCTCCTCGCGGTTGCCCGGATAACCCTTGCCCGAATCGCCGCCCAGGTAAGCATGGATCAGCGTGATGCAGGCCAGGCTGGCCGCTAGCACCAGGGCCATGTAGTAGCAGGCGAAGGTGTCGATCAGCAGCAGCGGGGTGACTTGTAGCGGCGCCACCTCCAGCGTCGGGATCAGCGACAGCAGCGCCAGGTTCAGGCCCACCACCGAGAGGATGAAGGTCACCGTGTGATTGCGCTTGGCGGCGATGGCCAGCATCACCACGACTGCGGTAAGGCTGGTCACCAGCAGCGGCAGCAGGGCGATCAGGTGTTGCAGGGTGAAGTCGACAGCGTGATGTTCCATGAGTCTCTAATCCTTACCCTTACCGGCCCGAGGCGAGTTGATCGAGGGCGCCAGCCATCCACTGCTGCACGCCGTGCATGCTGGCAGCGGAGGTGTCGAGCACCGGTTGCGGGTAAACGCCAAGCAGAATCAGCAGTACGCCTAGGCCGAGCACCATGGCCAGCTCGCGTGGTTTGAGGCCGGGCAGCGGCGCGTCCTGTTGCACCGGGCCGAAGTAGGCGCGGTGGATCATCGCCAGGGCGTACACCGAGCCGAGCACCAGGCCGGTGGCAGCCAGCACCACGACCCACGGCGCGCTGGGGAAGCTGCCGAGCAGAATGAGGAATTCGCCGACAAAGTTGCCGGTGCCCGGCAGGCCCAGTGCGGCGGCAGCGAAGAACAGGCTGATGGCCGGCAGCCAGGGCATGCGCGCCCAGATCCCGCCCATCTGGCGCAGATCACGGGTGTGCACGCGCTCGTAGAGCTGGCCGCAGAGGATGAACAGCGCAGCAGCGGACAGGCCGTGGGCGACCATCTGCACCACCGCACCTTGCAGGGCGATCTGGCTGCCCGAATAGATGGCGATCAGTACGAAGCCCATGTGCGAGACGCTGGAGTAGGCCACCAGGCGCTTGATATCGGTCTGCGCGAACGACAACAGCGCGCCGTAGATGATGGCGAACACGCCGAGCCACTGGGCGATGGGTGCGAATTCGGCCGAGGCGTTGGGGAACAGCGGCAGGGCAAAGCGCAGCAGGCCGTAGGCGGCGGTTTTCAGCAGGATACCCGCCAAGTCAACGGAGCCAGCGGTCGGCGCCTGGGCATGGGCATCCGGCAGCCAGGAGTGCACCGGCACCACCGGGAACTTCACCGCGAAGGCGACGAAGAAACCGAGCATCAGCAGGTATTCGGTGCCAGGCGCCAGTTCGGTCTTCAGCAGGTCGGCATAGTTGAAGCTGAGCACGCCGGTCTGGTTGAAGTGCACGAACACCAGGGCCAGGATCGACACCAGCATGATCAGGCCGCTGGCCTGGGTGAAGATGAAGAACTTGGTAGCGGCGGTGATACGGGTACGACCGTCGCTGCCGCTATGACCCCAGAGCGCGATGAGGAAGTACATCGGCACCAGCATCATTTCCCAGAAGAAGAAGAACAGGAACAGGTCGACGGCGAGGAACACGCCGACCACGCCACCGAGAATCCACATCAGGTTGAGGTGGAAGAAGCCGACGCGGTTCTGGATCTCGTTCCACGAGCAGAGTACTGAGAGCACACCGAGCAGGCCGGTGAGCACCACCATCAGCACCGACAGGCCATCCATCGCCAGGTGGATGGTGATGCCCAGACGCGGGATCCAGTCGATGACGAACTCGTGGGCCCAGCGCGGGCCGCCGTCCGGGGCCGGCGCCAGGGTGAAGTCACCGCTGACCCACAGCCACAGGCTCAGGCCGAACAGCAGGCCCATGGTGATCAGGGCGATCCAGCGCGGCAGGACGTGGCCGAAGCGCTCGCCTTGCCAGCACAGCAGGCCGCCGATGAAGGGAATCAGGATTAGCCAGGGCAGAATCATGACAGGCTGTTTTCCTTAACTCAGAAAGAGGATGGCGGCGAGCACCAGCACGGCGCCCCCGGCGATCGAAGCGGCGTACCAGCGCACCTGGCCGTTCTCGCTGCGTACCAGTGCGGCGTTGCCGCCACGCACGAGCAGTGGAATCAGGCCAATGCCACGGTCGATGGGGTCGCGGCGCAGCAGATGGCAGAGCGCAAGGTAGGGGCGCACGAACAGCTTGTCGTAGAGCCAATCGAAGCCCCAGGCGGCGAACCACAAGGCGCTCAACAGGCGGCCTGGTGCGCTCTGCGCCACGGCAGAGGCAACGCGGCGCCGGCCGAGGAAGAGCAGGGCGGCGATGACGATACCGCTCACCGCGATCAGCCCCGAGAGCAGTTCCAGGCTGTGCTTGGCCTCGCCACCGGCATGGCCGGCACTTTCCGGCAGCACGCCAGCCAGCGGCGGGGTGATCCAGGCGCCGATGAAGGTCGACAGCACGATCAGCACCATCAGCGGCAGGTTGTGGGCGATGCCATGGCCGGCGTGCGCCTCGGTCTTCTGCTCGCCATGGAAGGCGATGAAGATCAGGCGGAAGGTGTAGATCGAAGTCAGGAAGGCACCGACCAGGCCGGCGTAGAGCAGCTCGCTATGGCCGCTGGCGAAGGCCTCCCAGAGGATCTCGTCCTTGGAGTAGAAGCCGGCGGTCAGCAGTGGCAGGGCGGCCAGTGCCGCGCCACCGACGACGAAGCTGGCGTAGGCCAGCGGCAGCTTCCTCCACAGGCCGCCCATCCTGAAGATGTTCTGCTCGTGGTGGCAGGCGTGGATCACCGCACCGGAGGCGAGGAACAGCAGGGCCTTGAAGAAGGCGTGGGTCATCAGGTGGAAGATCGCCGCGTCCCAGGCGCCGACGCCCAGGGCGAGGAACATGTAGCCGATCTGGCTCATGGTCGAATAGGCGAGGATACGCTTGATGTCGGTCTGCACCAGCGCGGCGAAACCGGCCAGCACCAGAGTCACGCCGCCGACGATGCCGACCAGCTCGAGAATTTCCGGGGTCAGCAGGAACAGGCCGTGGGTACGGGCGATCAGGTACACCCCGGCGGTGACCATGGTCGCCGCGTGGATCAGCGCTGACACCGGCGTCGGGCCTGCCATGGCATCGGCCAGCCAGGTCTGCAGCGGCAACTGGGCGGATTTACCGACCGCGCCGCCCAGCAGCATCAGGGTGGCGAGCCACAGCCAGGCGTCACCGGCCACGTATTTTTGCGGTGCCAGCACCATCAGCTCCTGGATGTTCAGGGTGCCGAGGTTGATGAACAGCAGGAACATGCCGATCATCAGGAACACGTCGCCGACGCGGGTGACGATGAAGGCCTTGAGCGCTGCGTTACCGTTGGGTACGTGCTTGTAGTAGAAGCCGATCAGCAGGTACGAGCACAGGCCGACGCCTTCCCAGCCGAAGAACAGCACCAGCAGATTGTCGCCTAATACCAGCAGCAACATGCTGAAGATGAACAGGTTGGTGTAGGCGAAGAAGCGCGAATAGCCTTCCTCGCCGCGCATGTACCAGCTGGCGAACAGGTGGATCAGGAATCCCACACCAGTGACCACACCGAGCATGGTCGCGGACAACCCATCCAGATGCAGGGTGAAGCTCGGCGCCAGGCCTTCGACGCTCATCCACTGCCATAGGGTCAGGCTGTAGGTGCCGTCAGCCGGCGGATTGCCGAGAAAGGCGGCAATGACCCAGCTGGCGCTGGCGGCGGCCAGGCCGATGGAGCCGACACCGATCAGCGCACTGGTGTTTTCCGAGAAGCGTCCGCGCGAGAAGGCCAGCAGCAGCCAGCCGAGCAGCGGGAAGAATAGAGTCAGGACTAGAAGGTTCATCCGCGCATCTCGCTGGCAGCGTCGATATCCAGGGTATTGAAGCGGCGATACAACTGCAGCAGGATCGCCAGGCCGATGCTGGCCTCGGCGGCTGCCAGGGTGATCACCAGAATGAACATCACCTGGCCGTCAGCCGCGCCCCAACGTGCGCCGGCAACCACGAAGGCCAGCGCTGCGGCGTTCATCATCACTTCCAGGCTCATCAGGATGAACAGGATGTTGCGCCGCACCATCAGACCGACCAGGCCGATGCAGAACAGCACGCCTGCCAGGGCCAGGCCGTGTTCCAGAGGTATGCCGGTCATACGGTGGGCTCCTTGGCGTCGTGGCGGCCCAGGTGGTAGGCAGCGACCAGTGCGGCGAGCAGCAGCATGGAGGCCAGCTCCACGGCCAGCAGGTAGGGGCCGAACAGGCTGATACCGACGGCCTTGGCTTCCACTGTGGTGTGGCCGATATGGGCGTCGCTGACGTGGTTCAGCAGCACATAGAGCAACTGACCGAGCAGCAAGGCACTGAGGATTGCCGGGCCGACCCAGATACCGGGCGTCAGCCACTTGCGCTCCTGCTCGGCGGCAGCCGGGCCGAGGTTGAGCATCATCACCACGAAGACGAACAGCACCATGATGGCGCCGGCGTAGACGATGATTTCCAGCGCGCCGGCAAAGGGCGCACCGAGGGCGAAGAACACCATCGATACCGCCAGCAGCGAGACGATGAGATAGAGCAGGGCATGCACCGGGTTGGTATTGGTGACCACCCCGACCGTTGCTGCCACCGCCACACCGGCGGCGAAGTAAAACGCGAATTCCATCAGAAACTCCTAAGGCAGCAGGCTCTTCACGTTGATCGGTTCGGCCTCGTTCTGCGCGGCGCCCTTGGGCTTGCCGGCGATGGCCATACCGGCAACGCGGTAGAAGTTGTAGTCCGGGTTCTTCCCGGGGCCGCTGATCAGCAGGTCTTCCTTCTCGTACACCAGATCCTGGCGCTTGAACTCGCCCATCTCGAAGTCGGGGGTGAGCTGGATCGCGGTGGTCGGGCAGGCTTCCTCGCACAGGCCGCAGAAAATGCAGCGCGAGAAGTTGATGCGGAAGAACTCCGGATACCAGCGACCGTCATCGGTCTCGGCCTTCTGCAGCGAGATGCAGCCTACCGGGCAGGCCACGGCGCACAGGTTGCAGGCCACGCAGCGCTCCTCGCCGTCGGGATCGCGGGTCAGGACGATGCGGCCACGGTAGCGCGGCGGCAGGTAGACCGGTTCTTCCGGGTATTGCAGGGTGTCGCGCTTGCGAAAGCCATGGCTGAAGACCATGGCCAGGCTGCGCAGTTGGGTGCCGGTACCGACCAGCACGTCCCAGATGTACTTGAACATTGCTTTTCTCCTTACTGGGCCGTGGCCAGCACGACGGCGCCGGTCACCAGCAGGTTGATCAGGGTCAGCGGCAGGCAGAACTTCCAGCTGAAGGCCATGACCTGGTCATAGCGCGGGCGTGGGATCGACGCGCGCAGCAGGATGAAGATCATGATGAAGAAGGCCGTTTTCAGCGCGAACCAGAAGAACGGAATCTGCGGCAGGATGCCAAACGGGCCGTGCCAGCCACCGAAGAACAGGGTTACCAGCAGCGCCGACACGGTGACGATGGCCACGTATTCGCCAACGAAGAACATGCCCCATTTCATCCCGGCGTATTCGATGTGGTAACCGTCGGCCAGCTCCTGCTCGGCTTCCGGCTGGTCGAACGGGTGACGGTGGGTCACGGCGACGGCGGCGATGAAGAAGGTACAGAAGCCGAAGAACTGCGGAATGATGAACCACAGGTTCTGCGCCTGGTAATCAACGATGTCGCGCATGTTGAACGAGCCGACCTGCGCCACCACGCCCATCAGCGCCAGGGCCAGGAACACCTCATAGGAGATGGTCTGGGCCGAGGCACGCAGGCTGCCGAGCAGGGCGAACTTGTTGTTGCTGGCCCAGCCGGCGAACAGCACCGCGTAGACCGACAAACCCGCCATGGCGAAGAAGAACAGGATGCCGATGTTCAGATCCGCCACGCCCCAGTTCGGGGTGATGGGGATGATGGCGAAGGCCATCAGCATCGCCGAGAAGGCGATCATCGGTGCCAGGATGAAGATGAACCTGTCGGCGAACGGCGGCGTCCAGTCCTCCTTGAAGAACATCTTGATCATGTCGGCGGCGATCTGGAACATGCCGAACGGCCCCACGCGGTTGGGGCCGTAGCGATCCTGCCACCAGCCGAGCAGACGGCGCTCAATGAAGCTCAGCAGCGCGCCGCAAACCACCACCACCAGCAGGATGACGATGGCCTTGAGTACCGCGATGACGATCTCGATCAGTTCGGGCGTCAACCAGCTCATTGCGCGACCTCCTGCAGCAGGGTCACGCTGGCACCGGCGATGACCGCCGGAATCCCAGGCAGGCCAAGCGGCAAGCCGACCAGGCCGATGGCCAGGTCATCGCGCACCTTGAGCGGCAGGCGCAGGGCCTGGCCATTGACGCGCAGGGCCAGCAGCGCACCGTCGTTCACCCCCAGGCGTGCCGCTTCATCGCGGGCCAGGGCCACGTAAGGTTCGGGCATGCGCTCCTGAATCGGTTTGGCGCGCGCGGAGTTTTCCTCGCTGCCGAACAGGTGGTGCAGCGGCGCCACCTGCCAGGTGCCGGCTGCCGGGTTGAACGCGGCGTTCACGGCGAACCAGGGCAGGGCGTTGCCGGCAGCTTCGAGCAGGCGTACGCCGGGGTCGCCGGCGCGTAGATGGCCGCCGACCTCGTCCTGGAACTTGTTCCAGGCCTGCGGCGAGTTCCAGCCCGGCGACCAGGCGAACGGAATCTGCTGCCGGTCTTCCTTGCTGCCGGCATAGCCTTCCATGGAGAAGGCGAAGGCCGAGTCCTGATCCTGCGGCTGACGCGGCTCGTGCACGCTGATGTTGGCGCGCATGGCGGTGCGGCCACTGTAGCGATGCGGCTCGCGCGCCAGCTTGAGCCCCTTGATGCGGAACGAGGCGCTCGGTGCGGCATCCTTGATGCCGGACAAATGCGGGTTGCTGGCGGCGCAGGCCTCGGTGACCTGATCCAGTTGCGTCCAGTCCACGACCTTGCCTTGCAGGGTGCTGTGCAGCGCGTGCAGCCAGCGCCAGCCTTCGCGGATCAGAAAATTGTTGTCGTAGTAGCTCGGCTCATAGACCTGGAAGAAGCGCTGAGCGCGGCCTTCGAGGCTGACCAGGGTGCCGTCGCCTTCGGCGAAGCTCGCCGCCGGCAGCAGCAGGTGGGAGCGTTCGCTGGTGGCGGTGCGCTGGTGATCGGCGACGATCACTGTCTGTGCGGCGCTGAGCGCGGCATCGACCTTGGCGGCATCGGCGCGGCGGTACAGGTCATTTTCCAGCACGATCACGGCATCGGCCTGGCCGTTGCTCAAGGCATCCAGCGCGGCATCGACGGATTCACCGCCCAGCAGCGCCAGGCCCAGGCTGTTGGCTTCCGGCACCACCAGGCTCAGCGAGCCGTTCTTCTCACGGTTCTTCAGCGCGCTGGCGATATTGGCGGCAGCTTCGATCAGGGCCTTGTCGCCCAGCGAGGCGCCGGAGACGATCAGCGGGCGTTGGGCTGCCAGCAGGGCCTCGGCGATGCGCTGTACCAGCGCTTGCGCCTCGGCTTCCAGGCCGTCGACGGCCGGTGCACTCGGGTCGATGGCGTGAGCCACGGCGAAACCGATGCGAGCCAGATCGGCCGGCGCGGCGTGCACACTTTCGGCGGCCACGTCGTCCAGGCGGGTTTCCGTGACGCTGGCGACAAACAGCGGGTGACGAGCATGCTGCGCAACGTTCTGCACGGCCGCCATGTGCCAATCCTGAATACGCGCACCGGCAGCGATCTCGGTGGCCTTGCCCTTGACCGCCTGGCGCAGGGCCAGGGCCATGCGTGCGGCGGTCTGGGTCAGGTCTTCGCCGAGGACGAAGATGGCGTCGTGCAGCTCGACGTCGCGCAGGGTCGGCGTCGGCAGCGGGCCGTTCTGCAGGATGTCGCGGATCAGGCGGATATTGGTCAGCTCGCCAGCGGCGATGCCGCTATAGAAGTTATTGGCACCGACCAGTTCGCGCAGGGCGAAGTTGGATTCGAGGCTGGCACGCGGCGAGCCAATGCCGATCACGCGCTTGCCCTTGAGCAGCTCGGCGGCCTTGTCCAGCGCGGCATCGATGCCGATGGCCTGGCCAGCCAGCAGCGGCTGACGCGGGCGATCCTCGCGGTTGACGTAGCCATAGCCGAAGCGGCCACGGTCGCAGAGAAAGTACTGGTTCACCGAGCCGTTGAAGCGGTTCTCGATGCGGCGCAGTTCGCCGTAACGCTCACCGGGGCTGATGTTGCAGCCGCTGGAGCAGCCATGGCAGATGCTCGGGGCGAACTGCATGTCCCACTTGCGGTTGTAGCGTTCGGAGTGGGTCTTGTCGGTGAATACGCCTGTCGGGCAGACCTCGACCAGATTGCCGGAGAACTCGCTTTCCAGCGTGCCGTCCTCCACACGGCCGAAGTACACGTTGTCGTGCGCACCGTAGACGCCCAGGTCGGTGCCGCCGGCGTAGTCCTTGTAGTAGCGCACACAGCGATAGCAGGCGATGCAGCGGTTCATCTCGTGGGCGATGAAGGGGCCGAGTTCCTGGTTCTGGTGGGTACGCTTGGTGAAGCGGTAGCGACGGGCGTTGTGCCCGGTCATCACCGTCATGTCCTGCAGGTGGCAGTGGCCGCCTTCCTCACAGACCGGACAGTCGTGCGGGTGGTTGGTCATCAGCCATTCGACGACGCTGGCGCGGAACGCCTTGGACTCTTCGTCGTCGATGCTGATCCAGGTGTTGTCGGTGGCAGGCGTCATGCAGGACATGACGATACGACCACGGGTGTCGTTCTCGTCGTTGTACTGCTTGACCGCGCACTGGCGGCACGCCCCGACGCTGCCAAGCGCCGGGTGCCAGCAGAAGTAGGGGATATCGAGTCCGAGGGACAGGCAGGCCTGCAGGAGGTTGTCTGCACCATCGACTTCGAAATCTTTGCCGTCTACGTGGATAGTGGCCATTTCTTCAAGTCTTCGTTTGCCCGCTGGTTAAAGCGGCTGGCTAAGGGAATTCGTCTGTTCAGCTCGCGGTTGCCGGCGTGCGGGGCGTACTCGCCACCTTGGCCACACCGGCCTCGAACTCTTCACGGAAATACTTGATCGCGCTGCCCAGCGGCTCCACGGCACCCGGCGCGTGAGCACAGAAGGTCTTGCCCGGGCCGAGGAAGTTGACCAGGCCGAGCAGGGTGGTGATGTCCTCGCGGGTGCCTTCGCCACGCTCCAGGGCACGCAGAATCTTCACGCTCCACGGCAGGCCGTCGCGGCACGGCGTACACCAGCCGCAGGACTCGCGGGCGAAGAACTCTTCCATGTTGCGCAGCAGCGAGACCATGCTGATCGAGTCGTCGACCGCCAGCGCCAGGCCGGTGCCCATGCGCGTGCCGACCTTGCCGATGCCACCGGCGTACATCTGTGCCTCGAGGTGCTCGGGCAGCAGGAAGCCGGTACCGGCACCGCCAGGCTGCCAGCACTTGAGCCTGTAGCCGTCACGCATGCCGCCAGCATAGTCCTCGAACAGCTCGCGCGCGGTAATGCCGAATGGCAGTTCCCACAGGCCGGGGTTCTTCACCTTGCCGGAGAAGCCCATCAGCTTGGTGCCATGGTCTTCGCTGCCCGGGCAGGCGAGGCCCTTGTACCAGTCCACGCCCTGACCGACGATGGCCGGCACGTTGCACAGGGTTTCGACGTTGTTGACGCAGGTCGGTTTGCCCCATACGCCGACGGCGGCCGGGAAGGGCGGTTTGGCCCGTGGGTTGGCGCGGCGGCCTTCCAGCGAGTTGATCAGCGCGGTCTCTTCGCCGCAGATGTAGCGACCGGCGCCGGTGTGCACGAACAGCTCGAAATCGAAGCCGCTGCCAAAGATGTTCTTGCCGAGCAGGCCTGCGGCCTTGGCTTCCTCGATGGCTCGGTTGAGGTTGGCCGCGGCGTCGACGTACTCGCCGCGCAGGAAGATGTAGCCGCGATAGGCCTTGAGCGCGCGCGCGGAGATCAGCATGCCTTCCACCAGCAGGTGGGGCAGCTGTTCCATCAGCATTCGGTCTTTCCAGGTGTTGGGCTCCATTTCGTCCGCATTGCACAGCAGATAGCGGATGTTCATGGATTCGTCGGCCGGCATCAGGCCCCACTTCACGCCCGTGGGGAAACCTGCGCCGCCGCGACCCTTGAGGCCGGATTCCTTGACGGTCTGCACGATGTCAGCCTGAGCCATCTCGGTCAGTGCCTTGCGTGCGGCCGCGTAGCCGTTCTTCTGCTGGTATTCCTCCAGCCAAACCGGCTGGGCGTCGTCACGCAGGCGCCAGGTCAGCGGATGAGTTTCTTCGCTGCGGGCGATACGGTTGGCCGGGCCGATGGAGGTCAGGGTCTTCATTTGTAGGCCTCCAGCAGCTTGGCGACGCCGTCAGGTTGGACATCGCCGAAGGTGTCGTCGTCGATCATCAGCGCCGGGGCCTTGTCGCAGTTGCCCAGGCAGCACACCGGCAGCAGGGTGAAGCGCTCATCGCTGGTGGTCTGGCCAAGGCCGATGCCGAGCTGCTTCTGCATCTCGCTGACCACCGACTCATGGCCGCCGATATAGCAGGTCATGCTGTCGCACACGCGAATCACGTGACGACCAACGGGTTGGCGGAATATCTGGCTATAGAAGGTGGCCACGCCCTCGACGTCGCTGGCGGGAATGCCGAGGATTTCGCCAATGGCGTCAGCGGCGCCGTCCGGCACCCAGCCACGCTGCTTCTGCACGATCTTCAGCGCCTCGATGCTGGCGGCGCGAGGGTCTTCGTAGTGATGCATCTCGTGCTCGATGGCCGAGCGCTCGGTTTCGCTGAGGGTGAAACGGTCGGTCTGAATTAGCGTGCTCATGATCAGCGGTCCACGTCGGCCATGACGAAGTCGATACTGCCAAGATAGGCGATCAGGTCCGCCACCATGCTGCCGCGAATCACCGAAGGGATCTGCTGCAGGTGGGCGAAGCTGGGGGTGCGAATCCGGGTGCGGTAGCTCATGGTGCTGCCGTCGCTTGTCAGGTAGTAGCTGTTGATGCCCTTGGTCGCCTCGATCATCTGGAAGGCTTCGTTGGCCGGCATGACCGGGCCCCAGGAAACCTGCAGGAAGTGAGTGATCAGGGTTTCGATGTGCTGCAGCGTGCGCTCTTTCGGCGGCGGCGTGGTCAGCGGATGATCGGCCTTGTACGGGCCTTCCGGCATGTTCTTCAGACACTGATCGATGATGCGGATGCTCTGGCGCATCTCTTCCACGCGCACCATGCAGCGGTCATAGGCGTCGCCATTGGCCGCCAGCGGCACCTCGAAGTCGAAGTGCTCGTAGCCGGAGTAGGGGCGCGCCTTGCGCAGGTCGAAATCGCAACCGGTGGCGCGCAGGCCGGCGCCAGTGGTGCCCCACTCGAGCGCTTCCTTGGTGTTGTACTGCGCCACGCCGATGGTACGGGCCTTGAGGATGCTGTTCTTCAGCGCCGCCTTTTCGTATTCGTCGAGGCGCTTGGGCAGCCAGTCGACGAATTCCTTGACCAGCTTGTCCCAGCCGCGTGGCAGGTCGTGGGCGACGCCGCCGATGCGGTACCAGGCCGGGTGCAGGCGGAAGCCAGTGATGGCTTCGATCACCTTGTAGGCGCGCTGGCGGTCGGTGAAGGTGAAGAACACCGGGGTCATGGCGCCGACGTCCTGGATGTAAGTACCGAGGAACAGCAGGTGACTGGTGATGCGGAAGAACTCGGCGAGCATCACGCGGATGAAGTCGACACGGGCCGGCACCTTGATACCGGCGAGTTTCTCAACCGAAAGCACGTAGGGCAGGTTGTTCATTACCCCGCCGAGGTAGTCGATGCGGTC
Source organism: Pseudomonas sp. YY-1 (assembly GCF_002843095.1). Lineage (NCBI taxonomy): Bacteria > Pseudomonadati > Pseudomonadota > Gammaproteobacteria > Pseudomonadales > Pseudomonadaceae > Pseudomonas > Pseudomonas sp. YY-1. Next base: position 152,689 of record NZ_PJLX01000001.1, read on the forward strand.
GGTGTAGGGGATGAAGCTGTGCCAGCTCTGCCGTTCGGCCATTTTCTCGGCGCCACGGTGGTGGTAACCGATCTCCGGCACGCAATCGACGATCTCTTCGCCGTCGAGCTGCAGGATGATGCGGAACGCGCCGTGGGCGGACGGGTGGTTGGGGCCGAGGTTGAGGAACATGTAGTCCTCGTGCTCACCGCCGCGTTTCATGCCCCAGTCTTCGGGGCGGAAGCGCGCTGCCTCTTCCTCAAGCTGCTGCTTGGCCAGGGTCAGGCTGAACGGATCGAATTCGGTGGCGCGCGCCGGGTAGTCCTTGCGCAGCGGGTGACCTTCCCAGGTCGGCGGCATCATGATGCGGCTCAGGTGCGGGTGGCCGGTGAAGGTGATGCCGTACAGATCCCAGACTTCGCGCTCGTACCAGTTGGCGTTGGGCCAGATACCGGTGGCGGTGGGCAGGTTGAGGTCGCGCTCGGACAAGGCGACCTTGATCATCACGTCACTATTACGCTCCAGCGACATCAGGTGATAGAACACCGTGAAGTCGGCGTCCGGCAGGCCGCGACGCTGGGTACGCAGGCGTTCGTCGACGCCGTGCAGGTCATAGAGCATCACGTAGGGACGCGGCAGGTTGCGCAGGCAGGTGAGCACTTCGATAAGGCGCTCACGGGCGACCCAGAGAACCGGCATGCCGGTGCGGGTCGCTTGCAGGGTGAAACTGTCGTCGCCAAAACGGGCGCGCAGTTCGGCGACGACGTCCTGGTCGTCAGCCTTGTAAGGCGGTATGGACACAACGGTGTCTTGAGTCATGGTCTCGGTCGCTGTCGATCAACGTAGAAAGTGGGCATGACGCTTGCGCAGGCAAGCATCGGCTCAGACTTCGTCGGGGCTACGCAGGTTGGTAACGGCGATTCGCTGCTCGCGTCGCTGTTCCTTCTGCGAAGGCATTTCGGCACGGTAGATGCCTTGATCGCCAACTACCCAGGATAGCGGGCGGCGCTCCTGGCCGATGGATTCCTGCAGCAGCATCAAGCCTTGCAGGAACGCCTCCGGACGGGGCGGGCAGCCGGGAATGTAGACGTCCACGGGGAGGAACTTGTCCACGCCCTGAACGACCGAGTAGATGTCGTACATGCCGCCGGAGTTGGCGCATGAACCCATGGAGATGACCCACTTGGGCTCCAGCATCTGCTCGTAGAGGCGCTGGATGACCGGCGCCATCTTGATGAAGCAGGTGCCGGCGATGACCATGAAGTCGGCCTGGCGGGGTGATGCGCGAATGACTTCCGCACCGAAACGCGCCACGTCGTGCGGGGCGGTGAAGGCGGTGGTCATTTCCACATAGCAGCAGGACAGGCCGAAGTTGTAAGGCCACAAGGAGTTCTTGCGCCCCCAGTTGACCGCGCCGTTAAGCACGTCCGAGAGCTTGCCCATGTAGATGTTCTTGTGAACCTGATCCTCTAGCAGCGGGTCGGAGACGACCTCCCGCTGGCCGATCGGATACGCCTCGTTGGGCGCATTCGGGTCGACCCGAGTAAGTTTGTATTGCATCGCCAAAGCCTCATTGTTTTAGCTTCGCCTGCCGTTCACGACGTCCCTGCGGTGCCCAATCGAGCGCGCCGATACGCCAAAGATAGACAAGACCTGCCAACAGAATTGCTATGAAAACTGTAGCTTCGATCAGGCCCGCCCAGCCGCTTTCGCGCACCGAGACTGCCCAAGCGAAGAGATAGAGGGCTTCAACGTCGAAGATCACGAAGAGCATCGCGACCAGATAGAACTTGGCTGACAGGCGCAGGCGCGCGCTGCCGGTGGGAAGCATGCCCGACTCGAAGGGTTCGTTCTTGCTGCGCCCCCAGGCCTTGCTGCCGAGCAGGCTGGAAAGACCGAGCATGAAGGCGATGAGCCCGCAGACACCCAGCAAGAAAACAGCGAAAGCCCAGTTCTGGGACATGGTCGTTACCGCATCAGGCATGCCGGTACTCCTTGAATTAAGGAACGGCTTTTAATCTATTTAGCGACCAGACACCGTCGAGGGCGTTGGCGCGAAGTGTGTATACAATACTATGTGCAGACCAACTGTAAGTAAATTTTTCAGAGAAAAATTATTCCTGAAATTCGATCATTGCTGATTGATTTGTCGCATCGGTGTAATTCTGAAGCGAGCCATGTGGGCTGGCGTTTCAGGACTATAGCTGATGACTCTGCTCTGGCAATTTCAAGGCGCATTCATCCGGCTAATTTGCCTCATTTCGCAGCGTTATTGCCCTCAGCGAGATGAGCAATTCGCTGCCACTTTGGTGTTAAGGCGAAAGCATCGAATGGCTTGCTGGATTCTCAAAGCGTATAGCCGGCGGCATGGCTTATCACTAAACGTTATTCATCTCCAGGTGCCGTCTAACTGATCTTGTACTAGCGTGCATGAATCGCCCCATGGCGATGCGCAGTTGATCGAGCAGTGCCCACCATCCGCTGGGTCTGCGATGTTGCCCTGCCTGGGTATGCCGACCCTTCGTACGAATAACAATATGAGGGGTTATGCCATGCCTGTTGTCCAGTCGTTGCCGCGTATTGTCCCAGCCGTTCTGTTGCTAGCCCTGAGCGCGCCTGCCAGCGCGGAATTGGGTGATTACAATTTCTGGCAGAGCTTGAGCAATCTGGTGTCGCCGCCCAGGGCCGACAATCCGGTGACGCCTGCGCAGCGTGTCGGACCCTACCCGTTGTTGGCTAACCCGAGTGGTTTCAACAGCGGCTTCAATCCCGGCAATTACTACGGTTGGCAAACGATTCAGATGGCGCCGCAGACCGGTGCGGTGTGCGGCAATGGCTCGCCATACAAGTTCTTCATCAATCGCGTGCCGAACACGCGCAATACCATCGTTTACCTGGAGGGCGGTGGTGCCTGCTGGGACTACGCCAGTTGCAGCGGGCAAAGTGGCATACGTGGTGCGCGCAATCCGGATGGGATTGCCAATGACTACATGTCGCTGCTCAATCCGGGCGCAAGTCTGGTCAGCCCCTTCGTCGTGCGTCTGCACCCCTGGACGCGCGTCAAGACGCAGAACTGGAACATGGTCTATGTGCCGTATTGCACGGGCGATATCTACTCCGGCGACAAGGTGGCGATCTACGAAGACCCGCAAGGGGCAAATCCGCCGTTGGTATGGCACCACAACGGCTTGCGGAACATGCGCGCGGTTGTCGGGTGGCTGAAGGACAACCTGCCACGACCGACGCAGATGCTCACCACGGGATGCAGTGCAGGCGGCGCCGGCAGCCTGACCAACTACGCCAACCTGCGCCAGGACATCGCGCCGGATCGTGGTTATCTGATCAACGACTCCGGGCCGGTGTACACCGCCTTGGCTGGCGATAATCAGGCGTACCCCTCTTATCCGCTGCAGACCCTGATCCGTCAGGCTTGGGGCCTCGATGCCGCTCAGGGGCCGTTGCAGTACCTGCAGGCGCGTCTGCCGGGCTTCAACAGCAACGACCTGGGCAGCCTGTATCCGGCGCTTTCAAGCAATCTGCCGGGTGATCGCATGGGGCATACGCATTTCTGGCAGGACCTGAACTATTCGTCCTATTCCTATGAGCGCTTCTACCCGGAGATCGTCAATGCGCCGAATCAGGCTGCCAAGGAAGCCCTGATCAAGCAGCGCTGGGCGACGGACACCACGCGTCTGCGCAGCCAACTGGCCAGCCTGGGTAATGTCGGTGGTTATTTCCCGCAGTTCCGTAACGTCAACGAAAGCCATTGCACCAGCATCATCGAGTTCGCCAACTCCGATATCCAGGAGCAGAATCTGCAGTTGGACAGCTTCGTCAGCAGCGTTCTCGATGGCAGTGGACAGGTACTGGATGCTTCGGAAAGCAGTGATATGGCTGACCGCAACAAACCCTTCAATCTGCTTTATTACCTGCTGGACCAGATGCTCTGAACAGGGGTTGAACCAACGCGGCGACAACTTGGGTTGTCGCCGCGTTCAGTCATTGGGAGCTTGTCGGTAATTGCGCTCGCGGGCCTCTTGCAGGCGTTGTCGTAGATATTGGTCGCGTGTGAGTCCATCGGGGATGGTCTGCAGTTCGAGCACCTCCTCGACGATGCGTTTTTCCTCGGCCTTGTAGCGCTCGAAGTTGCGGTCAGGCTGCTGCTCCAGTCTGGCTTCGCGCTCTGCGCTGATGACCTGATAGCGTTTGATCAGCGCTTCGGCGCGTGTTTTCTGCTCAGCTTCGTCCTCGCTGACGGCCTTGATCAGGGCAATCTGCAGCAGCAGGGTCTCGCTCAATGCAAGCTCGCCTCGCTGCTCCATCGCATCGAGCCCTTTGCTCAGGTCCTCCGCCTGTGCTTCGCGCTTTTCGGCGTCTAGCTGTTTTGCATGCTCGATGAAGTCTCTATAGCGCTGATGAAATCCCAGGCGTTGTTCCTGTTGCTGGATCTCCGGGCGGGCCAGCAGTTGCAGCTGCTCCGTGCTGAGGGGCGACGATGCAGGCGTCGGGCTGGCTTGCGCGGCTTGAGGTGTCGGCAGCTGCTCGGGCTCGAGGCTGAGGCGTTCTTCAATGGCGGGGCGTTGCCAGTACCAGGTCAGGGTTGCGCTGCCGATCAGAAGGCAACTGCCCAATAGCAGGGCGTAACGAGGCGAGGGCATAGGCAGGTTCCAGGAGGCGTCATTTGAGCTTAGGAGCTGAAAGACCGGTTTGCCTGGACAATAAACGCAGACGAAAAAAAGCCCCGGCAAGCCGGGGCGGATTAGGCAAACAGGCTGCTGCGGATGCGTGGTCCGCAGCAGGTGAACCGTTCTTAGTGGAACTGGTTCATGGTGTTGTCTTTACCGCTCGCCTTCAGAGCAGCTTCGCCAGCGAAGTACTCTTTGTGGTTGTCGCCGATGTCGGAGCCAGCCATGTTCTGGTGCTTGACGCAGGCGATACCCTGACGCAGTTCCTGACGCTGAACACCTTTCACGTAGGCCAGCATGCCCTGGTCGGCGAAGTAGCCTTTAGCCAGGTTGTCAGTCGACAGAGCTGCGGTGTGGTAGGTCGGCAGGGTGATCAGGTGGTGGAAGATGCCAGCCTGAGCCGAACCGTCGCGCTGGAAGGTACGGATCTTCTCGTCGGCAACCTGGGCCAGTTCGGTTTCGTCGTACTCGACGCTCATCAGCTTGGCGCGGTCGTAGGCGGAAACGTCCTTGCCTTCGGCAGCCATGGCATCGAATACCTGCTGACGGAAGTTCAGGGTCCAGTTGAACGACGGGCTGTTGTTGTAAACCAGCTTGGCGTTCGGGATGGTCTTGCGGATTTCGTTGACCATGGCCGCGATCTGGCCAACGTGCGGCTTCTCGGTTTCGATCCACAGCAGGTCGGCGCCGTTTTGCAGGCTGGTGATGCAGTCCAGTACGCAGCGCGCTTCGCCGGTGCCAGCACGGAACTGGAACAGGTTGGACGGCAGACGCTTCGGACGTAGCAGCTTGCCGCCGCGGTTGATCACGACATCGCCGTTGCCCAGATCGGCAGCGGAAACTTCTTCGCAATCCAGGAAGCTGTTGTACAGGTCGCCCAGGTCGCCCGGCTCGTTGGTTACGGCGATCTGCTTGGTCAGGCCGGCGCCCAGGGAGTCAGTGCGCGCAACGATCACACCGTTGTCGATGCCCAGCTCGAGGAAGGCGTAGCGAACGGCAGCGATCTTGGCGAGGAAGTCGGCGTGAGGAACGGTCACTTTACCGTCCTGGTGGCCGCACTGCTTCTCGTCGGAAACCTGGTTCTCGATCTGGATGCAGCAAGCACCGGCTTCGATCATGCGCTTGGCCAGCAGGTAGGTGGCTTCCGGGTTACCGAAACCAGCGTCGATGTCGGCAATGATCGGCACGATGTGAGTTTCGTGGTTGTCGATCTGGTTCTGGATCTCGGCAGCCTTGGCCTGGTCGCCAGCTGCGCGAGCAGCGTCCAGGGCGGTGAACAGAAGGTCCAGTTCGCGGCTGTCGGCCTGACGCAGGAAGGTGTACAGCTCTTCGATCAGGTCGGAGACGGCGGTTTTCTCGTGCATCGACTGATCCGGCAGCGGGCCGAAGTCAGAGCGCAGAGCAGCGACCATCCAGCCGGACAGGTAGAGGTAGCGCTTGTTGGTGGTCTTCAGGTGCTTCTTGATCGAGATCAGCTTCTGCTGACCGATGAAGCCGTGCCAGCAACCCAGCGACTGGGTGTAGACGGAGGAGTCGGCGTCGTACTCTTCCATGTCCTTGCGCATGATGTCAGCAGTGTACTGAGCGATTTCCAGACCGGTCTTGAAGCGGTTCTGAGCGCGCATACGGGCGACGGACTCGGGGTTGATAGCGCTCCAGCTGCTGCCGAACTTCTCTTTCAGAGCGGCTACAGCCTTGATGTCGTTTTGATATGCGGACATGGTCAATCCTTCAAAAAATGTGTTGGTTGAGCACCGACTACCCACGCAATGCGTGCACGGATGCAGCGGCTGCGGGAGGCTTCCACTTTGACGGCGAGAATACGGCTGGGGCGAGGATTGACCGCGAGGAGGGGGGATGTGGCGAGCATTTCGAGAACGTCGCGTTTGCCGGTTGGCTCGTGGAAACCTTGGGCACCTGCTGGGTTTTCGATCTGTCTGACGCTAAACGCTTCCCCGTCCCTCAGGACAACTTCGTTCCAGTCGCAACCTCGTCGTACGGCCTTGTGGGCTGTTGGGACACGGACCGTCGCGAAGTACTTCGCGGGCGGTCTGGAGATCCTTTTCAGGACCCCTGGCTAGCGGGAGCGAGGCCATCATGCCTCTGGGAAAATGCTTCGTCAAACGTTTTGTAGTGGTTTTTTAAAACTACTACATATTCAGTCGGCGACTGCCTGGTCACGCTGTGCAGCCCATGGGGTGGGCGTTTCAGGCATTTCGCGGGTTGCGTGAGTTGTCCATGGTTCTTGCGAGGGAAAGGGATGCGACTTTGGTCGGGGGGTCAGTCGATCGCTTCGACCTTCAGGCGCAGCGACATGTCCTCGCGGCCCTGGGTGGTGTGTCGACGCAACACGTCACGGCCGCTGGAGCTGGTTTCCTCACTGACGCCGCCCAAGGTAATCCACTCGCCGAGACGGCCGCTGACGCGCGTGTCGGTGCTTTGCACGTCGATCACGCCGGGGCGGCTGTTGCTGACGCGATCGCGCTGGCTGCTGATGGCAACGTGGACGAGTTCGCCAGAGAGGCTGGCTGTCACGTAGAAACCTCGCGTCACGTCGCGATACTGGGTGTCCTGGTAAACCTGGCCGTACGGGCCGGTACTGGTGGTGGTCAGCGGCACGCTCTGGCCGACCTGAATCAGTGCCGGATAACCTTCGGTTGCCTGTACCTGCTGGGTGCCACCACCACGGCTGTCGGTGCTGCGGCGGATGATGCGCACCTGGTCGCGACCGTTCACTTCGCCGCGGCCGACCTGAACCTCGGCATTGCCGGCGCTGAGGGTGCCGTCGACGCGATAGCCGCGGTCGTTCTGGTAATTGCTGTCAGCGCTTTCGACGGTGATCAGCAGGCGCCGCGGGCGGGTGTCGAGTTGCTGCAGTAGGACGCGCACCTCGCCGATCTTGGCCGGTGATGCATTGACGATCAGTTGGTTGCCATAGGCGCTGACCTTGCCCTCGTTGCCGAGCATCGATTGCACCACGCCGAGTACGTCGTCGGCGGTGCGGTAATTCAGCGGGATTACCTCGGTGGCCGCTTGCAGTGGCAGGCACAGGCCGAGAAGCAGGGCGGCGAACAGCGTGCGCAGGGTCATAGCAGAAAGCTCCGCAGGTCGGGGTCGGTGATGCTGGTGTCCCAGGCCTGGTCGAACTGGGCCTGGCGTTGGCGCACGCGCGCCGGGTCGTTGTACAGGGCGTAGCCGGATTGCTGATCGAGTTCAGGCCGCAGGAACAGGCCTCTGTCATCGGCAATCAGGTAGGCAAGTTCCTCGTTGGCGTAGTCCGGGTGTAGCTTGCGGATATGCAGGTTGGACGACAGTCGGCGTGACAGAGCGAGCAGACGATGGCCTTCCTTCACGGCGCGAGTCGGGTCGCGTAGCAGGATACGCAGGCGCGCTCGTGGGCTGCTCAGCAAGAACCGGGTGCAGGCCTGCTGCACACTGCTGTGGTGATAGAGCCAGGGCTCCAGGTCATCGCTGTACAGGCATAGGCTGCGCTGGGCCTGTTGGATCAACGCCAGGATGTGGGCGCGAGCCTGCTGTGGCTGGCTGAAGCGCTCCAGGCGCTCGTGCTGGCCGATCATGAACGGGGCCGGCTCCCATTGCGCCGCATCTGGCGTGACGGGGGCGGGGTTGTGCACGGCAAAACGCCCCGGCGACTCGAATTCGATGGCCGCCAGTTCAATGGAGTCTGGCGTATCGTTCGGTTCGACCGGGGCGTCTTTGTCGTTCATTTCAGTCTCTACTGGCTGGTGCGCACCATATCCACGTGAGGTATGCCGGCGTCGAGGTACTCGTCGCTGACAATCCTGAAGCCTAGCCTTTCATAGAACGGTGTCGCGTGCACCTGAGCGGTGAGCATTTGCTGATGCAGGCCGCGTTTTTCCGCTTCGGCGATCACCGCCTGCATCAGTTTCTCGCCGACCTTGAGGCCGCGCCAATCCTTGAGCACCGATACGCGACCGATATGGCCGTCGGGCAGCAAGCGCGCGGTGCCAACAGGGTAATCGCCTTCCTCTGCGAGAAAGTGCACGGCGTCGGTATCCTCGGCGTCCCATTCCAGCTCCGGCGGTACCGATTGCTCGGCGACGAAAACGCTGTCGCGGATACGACGAAGCTCGGCATTGTCCCTGTGCCAGTCCGCGACACGGACAGTGATCTCACTCATCGGCAAATCCCAGGCTGCCTTGCTTGACCAGTTCCCATAGCAGGGTACGCCCCTCGTCGTCGGCCAGCCAGGCGCCGAGGTTTTCCACATGTAACGCATCGGCGCTGCAGATCAGCTTCAGCAGCTCGCGCAGGCGGGCAGAAACCAGGCGGCTCTGGCCGCTGGCGAACAGCACCAGGTCTTCACCGACTTCCGACCAGGCCATGCGTGCGCTGGGGTTGCGGATGAGGATCGCGCCATCTTCCAGTGCGCCAAGGAAGTCTTCTTCCTCGATCTCGATGCCGGCGACCAGCTCCGGGTACTTGGGCTCGGTCATGAACTGGCCGAACCAGGTCATCAGCAGACGTTCGTCACTCATGTGTTCGTTGAGCAGGGCCTTGAGGCGCTCCAGAGCGTCGCGCTGGATCTGGTTGGGATCCTCGCTCGGCTGGATGTCGGCATCGCTGTAACGCTCTTCGTCGGGCAGGAACTGGCCGAGAAAGTCGGTGAAATGGGTCAGTACTTCGGCGGCGCTCGGCGCGCGGAAGCCCACGGAATAGGTCATGCAATCATCCTCAGCGGTGCCACAGTGGGCGAGGCATGGCGGCAGGTAAAGCATGTCGCCGGGTGCCAGCACCCATTCATCGGTTGGTTCGAATTGAGCCAGGATCTTCAGATCGGCGTGGGGGAGCAGCGGGCTGTCGGCATCGCACATCTGGCCAATTTGCCAGCGGCGATGGCCGTGCGCCTGCAGCAGGAATACGTCGTAGTTGTCGAAATGCGGGCCGACGCCACCACCGGGGGCAGCGAAGCTGATCATCAGATCGTCGATGCGCCACTTGGGCAGAAATTTGAAGTCTTCCAGCAGTTCGGCCACTTCCGGGACGAACTGGTCGACGGCTTGTACCAGCAGGGTCCAGTCGCGCTCGGGCAGGTCCTGGAAGGTGTCCTCGTTGAACGGGCCGCGCTGCAGCTCCCAGGGGCGTTCCCCGTGCTCGATCACCAGGCGCGATTCGACTTCTTCTTCCAGCGCCAGGCCAGCCAGTTCGTCCGGGCTGATCGGGCTTTCGAAGTCCGGGATCGCCTGACGCACCAGCAGCGGCTTCTTTTGCCAGTAGTCGCGCAGGAACTCACGAGCCGTGAGGCCACCCAGCAATTGCAGCGGAGTATCAGGATTCATCAGTAAGCCCTTGAAATAGATAAAAACCTTAAAACAAAAACGCCCGGCTCAGCCGGGCGTCCTCGAGGCTGATCGCGCTTAGATCCGCTTGGCCTGGGCCACGGCGTTACCGATGTAGCGCGCCGGGGTCAGTTGCTTGAGCTCTTCCTTGGCGGCGGCCGGCATGTCCAGGCTGTCGATGAAGGCCAGCAGGGCCTCGGGGCTGATGCCCTTGCCGCGGGTCAGCTCCTTGAGCTTCTCGTACGGGTTCTCGATGGCGTAGCGACGCATGACGGTCTGGATCGGCTCGGCGAGCACTTCCCAGCAGGCATCCAGGTCTTCAGCGATTTTCTGAGCATTGAGCTCCAACTTGCTGATTCCCTTGAGGCTTGCCTCGTAAGCGATGACGCTGTGAGCGAAGCCGACACCCAGGTTACGCAGCACGGTGGAGTCGGTCAGGTCGCGCTGCCAGCGGGAGATCGGCAGCTTGCTGGCCAGGTGCTGGAAGATCGCGTTGGCGATACCCAGGTTGCCCTCGGAGTTTTCGAAGTCGATCGGGTTGACCTTGTGCGGCATGGTCGAGGAGCCGATTTCGCCGGCCACGGTCTTCTGCTTGAAGTAACCGAGGGAGATGTAGCCCCAGACGTCGCGGTCGAAGTCGATCAGGATGGTGTTGAAGCGGGCGATGGCGTCGAACAGCTCGGCGATGTAGTCGTGCGGCTCGATCTGGGTGGTGTAGGGGTTCCAGCTCAGGCCCAGGTCACCTTCGATGAACTGGCGGGCGTTGGCTTCCCAGTCGATGCTCGGGTAGGCCGACAGATGCGCGTTGTAGTTGCCCACGGCGCCGTTGATCTTGCCCAGCAGCGGTACAGCCGCGACCTGAGCGATCTGGCGCTCCAGGCGGTAGACGACGTTGGCCAGTTCCTTGCCCAGGGTGGTCGGCGAGGCCGGCTGGCCATGGGTGCGCGAGAGCATGGGCACGTCGGCGAATTTCACCGCCAGTTCACGAATTGCGCCGGCCAGTTGCTTCATCAGCGGCAGCAGCACATTGTCACGGCCTTCGCGCAGCATCAGAGCGTGGGACAGGTTGTTGATGTCCTCGCTGGTGCAGGCGAAGTGAATGAACTCGCTGACCTTGTTCAGTTCTGGCAGCTTGGCGGCCTGCTCCTTGAGCAGGTACTCCACGGCCTTGACGTCGTGGTTGGTGGTGCGCTCGATTTCCTTGACGCGCTCGGCGTGCTCGACGGCAAAGTTCTCGGCCAGCTCGTTGAGCAGGGCGTTGGCTTCGGCGGAGAAGGGCGCGACTTCCGGGATGCCTTCGTGGGCAGCCAGGCGCTGCAGCCAGCGCACTTCGACCAGTACGCGGCTACGGATCAGGCCGTATTCGCTGAAGATAGGGCGCAGGGCGCTGGTTTTGCCGGCGTAGCGGCCGTCGACGGGGGAAACCGCGGTGAGCGAGGAAAGCTGCATGTAGGCGTTCTCGGGCTGTCGGGCTGAAAAGCCATCCTGGGTCACTGCGCATCGTGCTGGCTTCGATGAAGCGGGCGCTAGCTCAGGTGCCGGGACGACCTCTGACGAAAAGGGCGCATATCATACATGAAAACCAGCGCTTGGCCGCCTATGCCCTGCGTCTTGCGACCGATAACAGACTGGCGGCGAAGATCAATGCTGCACCGAGCAGCGAAAGCGTGTCTGGCGTCTCGCCCCAGAGCAGCCAGGCAATGATGCCTGCGAAGACGATGGCCAGGTAAGCCACTGGACCGATCAGCCCGGGCGGTGCCAGGCCGTAGGCACGTGACATGATCACCTGGCTGGCGGTGGCCAGCAGGCCGATGCCCAGCAGCCAGCTCAGTTGCGTGGAGTCGAGCGGTTGCCAGCTCCAGGTCAGCGGGATGGCGGAGAACAGTGCACTGAACAGCGAGAAATAGAAGACGATGCGCGTGGCCGGTTCGCTGTCGCTCATTTCGCGGATGGAGACGAAGGCGAAGGCGGCCAGCAGGCTGGCGGCCAGGCCAAACAGCGCGGGCCCCTCGAACAGGGCGGCGCTGGGCTTGGCCACCAGCAGTACCCCGCATAGGCCGATCAGGCTGCTGACCAGCATGCGTCGAGTCAGCGGCTCCTTTAGCCAGATATGTGCGATCAGCGGGGTGAACACCGGCGCCGAGTAGGTGAACAGCATGGCGTCGGCCAATGGTAGGTGGGCGATGGCGTAGAAGAAACAGTACATCGCCGCCAGGCCGTAGGTGGTACGCCACAGATGGGACTTCAGGCGTGTCGTGCGCAACGGGCGAACGCCGCGCACCAGTAGCAAAGGCAGGAAGAACAACACGCCGACCAGATTGCGGAAGAACACCACCGACTCGTTGTTGACGCTGCTGGATATCTCGCGGATGCCGACGCCGGTAAAAGCGAACAGCAGCGCCGAGAGCGCCAGCAGCAGGGCACCCTGTAGGGGTTTTACGCTGCGGCTGGCGGGTTCCATGGTCAGTTTCGCGTCAGTTCGTAGAGTTCTTTGAGCAGCTTGCTGCGGCTGAACACCAACTGCCAACGGTGGCCGCCGAGCTGACGCCAGAGGCGCGCCGAGCGAATACCGGCTAGCAGCAGGGCGCGGATCTTCGCGGCGTTGTTCGGTTGCTGCAGGAAGCGCATGTCGCCATGCACCTGGATGCGCTGGCGGAAGGTGCTGATGGTGTCCTGATACAGGCCGCCGCACGCAGCGATGACGTTGTCATGGACCAGGCCGAAATGCTCGACCTGTTGCTGGATCTGGTCGAGGCGACTGCCCATCACCTGCAGCATGTCGCCGCGCTTGTCCAGTTGGCGCTCCAGGCCGACCATCGCCAGTGCATAGCGCAGCGGCTCGCGCTGCAGGGCGGATGGATTGCGTTCCAGCGAGCTGATCAGTGCGCGATAACCGTCGCGCAGGTTGAGGTCGTCACCGCCGTAGACGTCCAGCGTACTTTTCGGATCGCGTACCAGCAGGCTGCCGAGCATGCAGCCCATCGAGGCTTCGCTGACCTGGCCGGTGCGGGCGATCTTGTCGGCCAGCACTGCTGCCTCGAATACGGCGCCGAGGGCGACCAGTTGCTCCTGCAGCGGACTCATTGGGCGTCCTCGTACCAGGCTTCTGCGGTTTCGATCACGCCACCACCCAGGCACACCTCGCCGTCATAGAACACCACGGACTGACCCGGAGTGACGGCGCGCTGCGGCTCATCGAACACGGCGCGATAGCCGGTCTCGGTCTTCTCCAGGGTGCAGCGCTGGTCGTTCTGGCGGTAGCGCACCTTGGCGGTCAGGCGGCGAGGGCTGCTCAGGTCCACTGGGTTGACCCAGTAAATGTCCGAAGCGAGCAGGGCGCGGGAGAACAACCAGGGATGTTCGTTGCCCTGGCCGACGACCAGTACGTTACGTGTCAGGTCCTTGCGCAACACGTACCAGGGATCATCGCTGGCGTCCTTGAGGCCGCCGATGCCAAGACCCTGGCGCTGGCCGATAGTGTGGTACATCAGGCCGTGATGGCGGCCGATGATCTGGCCCTCGGTGGTCTCGATGTCGCCTGGCTGGGCCGGCAGGTACTGTTTGAGAAAATCACTGAAGCGGCGCTCACCGATGAAGCAGATGCCGGTGGAGTCCTTCTTCTTCGCCGTGGCCAGCTCGTACTTCTCGGCGATGGCGCGTACCTGCGGCTTTTCCAGCTCGCCAACCGGGAACAGGGTCTTGGCGATCTGCTCGCCGCCGACGGCGTGCAGGAAATAGCTCTGGTCCTTGTTCGGGTCCAGGCCCTTGAGCAGCTCCGTACGGCCATCGATGTCGCGGCGACGCACATAGTGACCGGTGGCGATCAGGTCGGCACCGAGCGATAGGGCATAGTCGAGGAAGGCTTTGAACTTGATTTCGCGGTTGCACAGGATGTCCGGGTTCGGCGTACGGCCGGCCTTGTATTCGGCGAGGAAGTGCTCGAACACGTTGTCCCAGTACTCGGCGGCGAAGTTGGCAGTGTGCAGCTTGATGCCGATGCGGTCGCATACGGCCTGGGCGTCGGCCAGGTCGTCCATGGCGGTGCAGTATTCGGTGCCGTCGTCTTCGTCCCAGTTCTTCATGAACAGGCCTTCGACCTGGTAACCCTGTTCCATCAGCAGCAGGGCGGAAACGGACGAATCGACGCCGCCGGACATGCCGACGATCACGCGTTGGGTGCTAGGTGCTTGCATGGGAGTCTGCGAGTGAAGCCTGAAAAGCTGCCGAGTCTACCAGAAAGCCCGCGCCCGTTCAGTGCGCAGGCGAGGAGGCGGGCGAGGTTATCGCGCCAGCCCCAGGTGTGTGAGGCTGCGGCGAAAGGCCGGGTCATCCAGGTAGGCGACATTGAGCCGCGTCCAGGCTACGGGCATCTGCCGGTCGACTGCGAAGATCGAGCCTGGGGCAAGCATCACGCCCTGGCTCAGGCACTGGCGGGTGAGGGTGTTGGCGTCATCGGCTCCGGGAAAACGAGCCCACAGATAGAGGCTTTGTTCGGGCCGGCAGAACACCTCGGCACCCAGCCCATTGAGTACTTCCAGGCCTCGTTGCGTGGCGGCGCGCAATCGCTCCTGAAGGCGCGACAGGTGACGCAGGAAGTGCCCTTCGGCGAGGATCACATCGATGGTGCGTTCACTGTACTCGGCGCCGCTGTTGTGCAGCAGCATCTTCAGGTCGGCCAGTTCCTCGATGCGTTTTTTGCTGCCGGCAATGAAGCCGACGCGCAAGGCGGCTGAAATCGATTTGGAGAAACTGCCCAGGTAGAGGGTGCGCTCGGACTGGTCCAGGGCTGTCAGCTTTATCGCCGAGCTGGGCTTGAAGTCAGCCATGGCGTCGTTTTCCACCAGCAGCAGGTCATGCGCTTCTGCAAGCTGCAGCAGCTGGTGTGCCTTGGCTGGAGACAGGTCGGAGCCGGTCGGGTTGTGGCCCACGGACTGGAGGAAGAACAGCTTGGGACGGTGCTTCTTTAGCAGACTTTCCAGTGTGTTCAGGTCCGGGCCATCGGTCTCTCGCGCAATGCCGAGCATGCGCGCTCCTTGCAGTTGCAGCTTGCCGAACAGCGGGTAGTAGCCAGGGTCCTCGACCAGCACCGTGTCACCAGGGGCCACGTAGCGTCGGATGATCAGGTCCATTGCATGATTGGCGCCCAAGGTGGTGACCAGTTGCCGTGGTGACACGGCAATCTGGTAGTCCGCGAGCTTCTGCACCAGGCGCTGGCGCAAATCGGGATTGCCCAGCCGTGTCCCGTAGCGAAACAGGGTCGACACGCCGCCGCGCACCACTTGCCGGTGGAATTTGTCCAGGCGCATGTCCATCAGCCATTCAATCGGCGGAAACCCTTCGCCCAGGTGTGAGTGGCCAGGGTCGCGCACGAACTGCTGGCGCATCATCCAGATGGTGTCCAGCGCTCGGGTGTAAGGCTGTGGTTCGTCCTCCTCCTTGCGTGCTTTGAGGTTCTTGCAGACGAAGAACCCCTTGCCATGCCGAGCCTCCACCAGTCCCTGTGATGCCAGGTGTTCGTAGGCGGTGATAACGGTGTTCTTGGCGTACCCGTGCAAGCGCATGTACTCGCGCAACGAAGGCAGTTTGTTGCCCTCTTGCAGGGCGCCTTCGGCTATCTGCCTGGCAATGGCGTCGGCCACTTTTTGTGCAAGGGTTTGTTTGGGCATGGTGAAAAGGTCGTGGGTACAAGGAAGAAGTGTCTGGGCAAACTGTACCTTTTTTCAGGGATACAGTGCGGATAGTGTTCCGCAACCAAGAACAAACGACTCCAAGAGAGCCTCCCGATGTCCATCGACTCCCGCCTGCCCAATTTCCGCAATCTGTCGCCTTCGAAACGACTCGACTACGTTCAGCAACTGGTCGGTCTGTCTGCCGAGGACTCGGCTCTGCTCCGCGATGCCGGTGCACTGCCGATAGAAATCGCCGACGGCATGATCGAGAACGTGATCGGCACGTTCGAGCTGCCCTACGCGTTGGCGAGCAACTTTTGCATCAATGGCAGGGATGTAGTGATTCCACTGGTGGTGGAGGAGCCCTCGGTGGTTGCTGCGGCTTCGTTCATGGCCAAGCTGGCGCGTCCGACAGGTGGTTTCCAGACTTCCAGTAGCGCGCCACTGATGCGTGCTCAGGTGCAGATCATTGGCGTCAGCGACCCCTACAATGCTCGGCTCAGCCTGCTGCGCAGTAAGGACGAGATCATCGCCTTGGCCAACAGCAAGGATCAGTTGCTGAATAGCCTGGGTGGGGGCTGTCGTGATATCGAGGTGCACACCTTCATCGATAGCCCGCGCGGGCCGATGCTGGTGGCTCACCTGATCGTCGATGTGCGCGATGCCATGGGCGCCAATACGGTCAATACCATGGCAGAGGCGGTGGCGCCGCTGATGGAGCAGCTCACCGGAGGCAAGGTGCGTTTGCGCATTCTCTCCAACCTCGCCGATCTGCGTCTGGCCCGCGCTCAGGTGCGTATCGCGCCGGAGCAGCTGGATACGCCGGAGTACAAAGGCGCCGAGGTTATCGAAGGGGTGATCGATGCTTATACCTTTGCGGCGATCGATCCCTACCGAGCCGCGACCCACAACAAAGGCATCATGAATGGCATCGATCCATTGGTAGTGGCCACCGGTAACGACTGGCGAGCGGTTGAGGCCGGTGCTCACGCCTATGCCTGCCGCAATGGTCACTACGGTTCCCTGACCACCTGGGAGAAGGACAGCCAAGGTCACCTGGTCGGCACTATTGAAATGCCCATGCCGCTGGGGCTGGTGGGCGGCGCCACCAAGACTCATCCCCTGGCGCAGTTGTCGCTGCGCATTCTGGGCGTCAAGAGTGCCCAAGAGCTTGGCGAAATCGCAGTCGCCGTTGGGCTGGCGCAGAACCTGGGGGCTCTGCGTGCCCTGGCCACCGAAGGCATTCAGCGCGGTCACATGGCCTTGCATGCGCGTAATGTCGCGTTGTCGGCCGGTGCTCGTGGTGATGAGGTGGACTGGCTGGTCAAACGGATGGTCGAGGCGCGAGATGTGCGCGCGGATCGCGCGGAGGTTCTGCTGCGCGAGAAGCGTGGGCAATGACCATGGAAGCGGTAAGGCTGGTAGAGGTCGGTGCACGCGACGGCCTGCAGAACGAGGCCATGACGCTGCCGGTGGCGGTACGCGTGGAGCTGATCGAGCGCCTGGTTGCGGCCGGTTTGCAAACCCTGGAGGCCGGGGCGTTCGTCTCGCCGCGCTGGGTTCCGCAGATGGCCGACTCTGACGAGGTGCTGCGACGGCTTCGGCAGCACCCAGGAGTGACCTATACGGCGCTGGTGCCCAATCTCCAGGGGCTTGATGCTGCGCTGGCGGTTGGCTGCAGAGAGGTCGCGGTTTTCGCGTCTGCATCCGAGCTGTTCTCGCAGCGCAACATCAACTGCTCCATCGATGAAAGTCTGCAGCGCTTCCAGCCCGTGCTTGGCAAGGCAGCGGAGCAGGGCGTGGCCGTACGCGGCTACGTGTCCTGCGTGCTGGGTTGTCCGTTCAGTGGTGAAGTGCCGGTGGCTGACGTGGTTCGAGTCGCCCGTGAACTGTATGCCATGGGCTGCTACGAGATCAGCCTGGGTGACACCATCGGCAGAGGTACGCCGGGGCGGGCCAGGCAGCTCATTGAGGCGTGCGCCAGCGAGGTGCCGATCGCTGCTTTGGCTGGGCACTTCCACGATACCTATGGCATGGCAGTGGCCAATGTTCAGGCCGCTTTGGAGGCCGGCGTGCGAGTGTTCGACAGCTCGATCTCCGGATTGGGCGGCTGCCCGTATTCGCCAGGTGCCACCGGCAACGTGGCAACCGAGGAGCTGGTCTATCTGTTTCATGAGCAGGGGCTGGCCACCGGTGTTGATCTTCCTGCGTTGCTCGAGGCGGGCGCCTTTATCGATGCCGAGCTAGGCAAGGCATCGGCATCCAGAGTGGCTACCGCTCTGCGCAGCAAAGCACGTAGCCAGCAATAACAGCAGCAAGGGCTGGCAGATGGCATTGGTGTCGATGCCGGCCTTCCGATAACCCATGAATGACGGTCTCACGGCCGCCCAAGCAACAGCTTCCTCAATAACAACAAGAGCCCGCAAGGGCGAGGGACATCATGAATCAAGAACTTGCCAGGCCGGCCACAACGCCGGCCGAGGTCACGCGCGACACGGACAACCTCTATGAAGTGTGGGGCGATACCGTGGATTCCAGGCATCTGGTGCTGGCCATCCTGGTCAGCTCTGTCGTCAG
The DNA here is from genome assembly GCF_002843095.1 of Pseudomonas sp. YY-1. Classification (NCBI taxonomy): domain Bacteria; kingdom Pseudomonadati; phylum Pseudomonadota; class Gammaproteobacteria; order Pseudomonadales; family Pseudomonadaceae; genus Pseudomonas; species Pseudomonas sp. YY-1. The sequence continues at coordinate 170,920 of NZ_PJLX01000001.1, forward strand.
TCTCGGTACCTATGCGCTGGCTTTATGGATTCTTGCCGGCATCCTGGATTCGGCGCAGATGGCCAAGGCCTACGCCATGCTATTTGGAATTCTGGGTTGCCTGGCTGGCGGTACGATCAGTGCTCTTTTGTTCAAGCCCAAGCGCGATGTGATCGAGCATGCCGCGGACCCGGCGTTTCGCGAGCAGGTGGTCAACGATCTGCTCAAGGAGTACGGCAGCCTCGGTCGCCTTGAGGAAACCTCGCCCGAGGTAATTGCCGAGCTGCGCGATCTGGGGCTCTACGAGCTATTTCGTGATGCCGAGCTCCGTGAACAGACTGCGCCGTCAGCGGCTGACGCTGGGGTAGATGCGTCCCTGCAGCCAAGCGGAGGGCGTTCGTAATGGAAGGGTTGCTCTACGAAATTCTCATGGCGTTGGCGCTTGGCTTGTTCGGTGCGGTGCTGTTCTCTGCGATTGGCCTGGTTTCAGGAACCGATGAAACCACGACCCTGGCGCCTTTGACCATGTTGGTGGTGATGCTGGGTGCGCCGCCAGCCGGCATTCTCACCTTCTTTCTGGCTGGCGCGGTGGCCAAGCATATGACCCACGCCGTTCCCACCGCGCTGCTGGGAATTCCCGGTGACACCATGGCGACGGCGCTCATCGGCGACGCCAACTACTTGCGCCGACTCGGCGTGCCCCACGTGGCGTTGCGCAAGATGATCACCGGTGGCGCAATGGCCGCGCTGATCGCAGTGCCGTTATCGGTGCTGTTCGCGGTGTTGCTGGCGCCGTTCGGCGATGTGATCAAGCAGTTCGCGCCCTGGGTTTTTCTCTGCGCTGCCTTTGCCATTGCTTACTTCTCGGCGGGTCGTTGGGCGTCGGTGCTGGCGCTGTTGCCGTTCGTGCTGGTCATCGTGGCCTTGCAGACGCTGACAGCTCAGTACGACGTCAAGCTCGCCGTCAGCTATTTCCTCGGTATCGCAGTCGCGCCGCTGATCGCCTCGCTGTTCTCGCTGCTGGCGCCAGTCGAGCGCGAGAGGATGCGTCGCGATGGCTTTCGCGTCTTTTCCCTGGCTCCGGACATGAAGGGCTGGAAAGGCTACTTTCCTAATCCGTTTCGGGTGATCAACAAGCGCCAGCGGCGGATGACCGCGATGGCTGCCAGTGTCACCAGTGCCACCTTCGTCTTCAGCCCCGTGGCCATGACGGTGATCATGGGTGAGGTGATCGGGGCCCGTATCAAGCAGGCATACGAGCGGCTGACCACGGTGATCACCGCGCGTAATGGTGTCACCGAGTCGACCTACATTGCAGAGGCGCTGATCCCCCTGATCGCGTTCGGCCTGCCGCTCAGCCCCGTCGCTGCCGGGCCGGCTGCGCCGCTGTTCAATGCGTCGCCGCGGTTTACCGTCGACAGCGCGACGGGCGAGGTCAATAACCTGCACAACCTGTTGAACTACTGGGAGTTCTTCGGTTACGGCATGTTGGCGGTGGTTGTCGCCATCCTGATCGCCTATCCCTTTTCCATGAGCTTCGCCCATCGGGCTGCTTCCTTCGTGTTTCGCAAGATCAGCCACGAAGCGGTCATTTCCACCTTCATCGGCCTGGCACTGGTCGTGGGGATCTGGGAGGGCGGCCTGCTCGGGGTGCTGGTGGTCGTCACCATCGGCTTGCTCGGTGGCTTCCTCGGGCGCTTCCTGGGGTTCAACATCGGCGTGCAGTTCATGGGGTACTACACGGCGGTGTTGAGCGTACCGGCCATGCTGGCGTTGTTGAGGTAGGGGGCAACCTCGGGTTCAGCGGTGCCTCTGGCGTTAGCGCAGCAACTCCAACGGTCCGCTGATGCCAGCCAGGTAGTCATCCACGCATTGCAACACCAGCTCGCTGCGCCAGCGCTCGGGCTGGTCGGCCAACTCGTTGCGCGTCAACCAGGTAATGCCGCTGATGTCGGCGTCCAGCTCGCGCTCCGGGTCATGGCGCACGGGACGGGCAATGAAGCAGACGCGCTGATAGGTCACGCCATTGCTCGGCGCGGTATAGAGATAGATGCCGAGCAAGGCGGTGAGCTCCACCTCCCAGCCGGTTTCTTCGAGCGTCTCGCGCAGTGCGGCTTCGCATAGTGATTCGTCGGCCTCCAGGTGCCCGGCCGGTTGGTTGAGCACCATGCGGCCGGCCTTGAATTCTTCGACGAAGAGGAAGCGGCCATCTTTTTCGATCACCGTTGCCACGGTGATATGGGGTTGCCAGTCCATTTTCGCTCTCTCAGGAATTATTTGCTGGATGAAGTTCTTGTAGGAGCGAGCTCTGCTCGCGAAGCCATTTTTCGCGAGCAGAGCTCGCTCCTACAGAGATGTCCGTATCCATAAATAAAGAACCCCGGCACCAGGCCGGGGTTCTTTTTGCACTCAAGGCTTATCAGGCATTCAGTGCGGCCAGAGCGGCGTTGAAGGTGCTGCTAGGGCGCATCACCTTGCTGGTCAGCTCGGGGTTGGAGCGGTAGTAGCCACCGATTTCGGCCGGCTTGCCTTGTACGGCCGCCAGTTCGCCAACGATGGTCGCTTCCTGCTCGGTCAGTTGCTTGGCCAGCGGGGCGAAGCGGGCTTTAAGCTCGGCATTGTCATTCTGCTCGGCCAGGGCTTGCGCCCAGTACAGCGCCAGGTAGAAGTGGCTGCCACGGTTGTCGATCTCGCCGACCTTGCGCGCCGGGGACTTGTTGTTATCCAGCAGCTTGCCGGTGGCCTGATCCAGGGTCTTGCCCAGTACCTTGGCCTTGGCGTTGTTGGTCTTGATGCCGGTTTCTTCCAGCGACACGGCCAGGGCCAGGAACTCGCCCAGGGAATCCCAGCGCAGGTAGTTCTCTTCGACCAGCTGTTGTACGTGTTTCGGAGCCGAGCCGCCGGCGCCGGTTTCGTACATGCCGCCACCGGCCATCAGCGGAACGATGGACAGCATCTTGGCCGAAGTGCCCAGTTCCATGATCGGGAACAGGTCGGTGAGGTAGTCACGCAGTACGTTGCCGGTTACCGAGATGGTGTCCTGGCCGCGGATCATGCGCTCCATGGAGACGCGGATGGCTTCGTTGTAGCCCATCATGCGGATGTCCAGACCGGTCAGGTCGTGGTCCTTGAGGTACAGCTCGACCTTCTTCTGCAGTTCGCGGTCGTGGGCGCGCTCCGGGTCCAGCCAGAAGATGGCCGGGGTGTTGGACTGACGAGCGCGGGTAACGGCCAGCTTGACCCAGTCGCGGATCGGCGCGTCCTTGGTCTGGCAGGCACGCCAGATGTCGCCAGCTTCGACTTCGTGCTGCATCAGCACGGTGCCGTCGGCAGCCACGACGCGCATGGTGCCGTCGGCGGTCATTTCGAAGGTCTTGTCGTGAGAGCCGTACTCTTCGGCCTTCTGCGCCATCAGGCCGACGTTCGGCACGCTGCCCATGGTGGTCGGGTCGAAGGCACCGTTGGTTTTGCAGAAGTTGATCATTTCCTGATAGATGCGCGCGTAGGTGCTCTCAGGCATGACGGCCTTGGTGTCTTTCTGCTTGCCGTCCTTGCCCCACATCTGACCGGAGTTGCGGATCATCGCCGGCATCGAGGCGTCGACGATCACGTCGCTCGGGATGTGCAGGTTGGTAATGCCCTTGACCGAGTCGACCATGGCCATTTCCGGGCGATGGCTGTAGACCTCGTGGATGTCGTGCAGGATCTCTTCCTGTTGCGAGGCGGGCAGGGCCTTGATCTTGTCGTAGACGCTGCTGATGCCGTTGTTCGGGTTGACGCCCAGTTCCTTGAACAGCTCGCCGTACTTGTCGAACACGTCCTTGTAGTAAACGCTGACGGCGTGGCCGAAGACGATCGGGTGGGAGACCTTCATCATGGTCGCCTTCACGTGCAGGGACCACATCACGCCGGTTTCCTTGCAGTCCTGCAGGGTCTTCTCGAAGAAGTCACGCAGCTTGCGGCAGCTCATGAACATGCTGTCGAGCACTTCGCCTTCCTGCAGGGCGAGTTGCTTCTTGACTTCGACCTTGCCGTCCTTGCCGACGAACTCGATGCGCACGTCACCGGCCTTGGCCATGGTGATCGACTGTTCGCTGGAGAAGAAGTCGCCGCCGCGCATGTAGTCGGCGTGGGACTGCGAAGCCATGCTCCACTTGCCCATGCTGTGCGGGTGTTTGCGTGCGTAGGCTTTTACCGCGGCCGGAGCGCGGCGGTCGGAGTTGCCTTCGCGCAGAACCGGGTTCACGGCGCTACCCAGGATCTTGGCGTAGCGTGCGCGAACTTCCTTGTCTTCTTCGCTTTGCGGGTCTTCCGGGAAATCGGGAATGCCGTAGCCCTGAGCCTGCAGCTCGGCGATGGCGGCCTTGAGCTGAGGTACGGAGGCGCTGATGTTCGGCAGCTTGATGATGTTGGCATCGGCCTGCAGAGTCAGCTCGGCCAGTTTGGCCAGGTCGTCATCGATGCGCTTGTCGGCGTCCAGGCGGTCGGCAAAGCTTGCCAGGATCCGTCCAGCAAGAGAGATGTCGCGGGTTTCAACGGAGATGTCAGCCGATGCGGCAAAGGCTTCTACAATGGGCAGAAGCGAATAGGTAGCAAGGGCCGGAGCTTCGTCGGTGAAGGTGTAGATGATCTTCGAAGGGGTGGACATTTAGGGTTAACTCTCTTCTTTGCTGAGCGCGCATAGAAACTCGACCTGCGCCGGTAGGCACTTGAGCCCCATGGTGGCGGGGCCGGGTCGAGGACTCGCCGCGGTGATGTTGGATGCACCCGTAGAGTGTCGAGCAGTTCGAGCCGGCAGACAGTGGTTGCCGTTTACCGGTTTCAAGAGGTTGCTGTCTGGTTCCAGACAGGTCACCCCTTATGACTCGTTAGTCACCTAAGCAGTATACCACTGCGGCACCTCGCCGCAGAATGCCCAGTTGAATAAGACCTTTGCACATATGTTTCACCGGACGCTTTGCGCTACTCTCGGGAGTGCACACTGTCGGAGCCTTGCGGGCTTGGCCGTTCGTTGCGAGGGAAAGCCCGGGTTGAGGCAGTTTTTTCGAATTTTCGAGAAGAATAGCCAGCTATTTGACGAGAAAAAGCGGAGAAAATGACCAATCCGGCTTTTCCGCAGTAGAACAGTGTCAAGTTCGGCAGGCTCCTAACCACAAGATGGAGTCCAGCATGGGATACCAAAAGATCCAGGTGCCAGCCACCGGTGACAAAATCACCGTTAATGCCGATATGTCGCTGACTGTTCCGAACAACCCGATCATCCCTTTCATCGAGGGTGATGGTATCGGCGTCGATATTTCCCCGGTGATGATCAAAGTCGTCGACGCCGCCGTCGAAAAAGCCTACGGCGGCGCTCGCAAGATCTCCTGGATGGAAGTTTATGCCGGCGAAAAGGCCACTCAGGTGTACGATCAGGACACCTGGCTGCCGAAAGAAACCCTCGAGGCTGTGCGTGATTACGTGGTTTCGATCAAAGGCCCGCTGACCACGCCAGTTGGTGGCGGCATCCGCTCACTGAACGTGGCATTGCGTCAGGAGCTCGATCTGTATGTCTGCCTGCGCCCGGTGCGCTGGTTCGAAGGCGTGCCCAGCCCAGTGAAGAAGCCGGGTGACGTCGACATGGTGATCTTCCGCGAGAACTCCGAGGACATCTACGCCGGCGTCGAATGGAAAGCTGGCAGCCCCGAAGCCGAGAAGGTCATCAAGTTCCTCACCGAGGAAATGGGCGTCAAGAAGATCCGCTTCACCGATATGTGTGGCATCGGCATCAAGCCGGTTTCCGAAGCTGGCACCAAGCGCCTTGTGCGCAAGGCGCTGCAGTACGCCGTGGACAACGATCGCAGTTCGGTAACCCTGGTGCACAAAGGCAACATCATGAAGTTCACCGAAGGTGCCTTCAAAGAGTGGGGTTACGAAATCGCACGTGACGAATTCGGTGCCGAGTTGCTCGATGGCGGCCCTTGGATGCAGTTCAAGAACCCGCGTACCGGCAAGAATATCGTGGTCAAGGATGTGATTGCCGACGCCATGCTGCAACAGATCCTGCTGCGTCCGGCCGAATATGACGTGATCGCCACGCTCAACCTCAATGGCGACTATCTGTCCGACGCCCTGGCGGCCGAAGTCGGTGGCATCGGTATCGCGCCGGGTGCCAACCTTTCCGACTCCGTGGCGATGTTCGAGGCGACTCACGGCACGGCGCCGAAATACGCCGGTCAGGACAAGGTCAATCCCGGCTCGGTCATCCTCTCTGCCGAGATGATGCTGCGTCACATGGGCTGGGCCGAGGCGGCCGATCTGATTATCAAAGGCACCAACGGCGCCATCGCTGCGAAGACTGTGACCTATGACTTCGAACGTCTGATGGAAGGTGCGAAGCTGATGTCGTGCTCCGAGTTCGGAGATGCGATGATCAGCCATATGTAGGCTAATTAAGGTGTGAAAAAAAGGCCGGTCAATGACCGGCCTTTTCGTGTTCAGCACATCCATGTGCTTCGTATTCGATGAAGCTGTGGGTCAGGATGCTCAGACTTCGACAGTGCTCGCGATACTCTGCGTCTGGGTGGCTGCCACGGGGGCATCCTGAGTGGCGCTGGCTGCGCTGATATTGACCGCATGCAGTCCTTTGGGGCCTTGCACGATCTCGAAGCGGACCGGCTGACCGGCCTTGAGCGTTTTATAACCGTCCATCTGGATGGCCGAGTAGTGGGCGAACAGGTCCTCATCTCGGCCGTCGGCCAGGATGAATCCATAGCCTTTGGCGTTGTTGAACCACTTGACCTTACCGCTGAGCATGCTGATATCCCTCTGCAAAGGACTCCATCTCTGGAGTATCATCCACTTCATTCCGCGCGATAACCGACCAGGCTGGGCGAAGGCGTGGAATCCCTGATACCCACCAGTGGGTATTCATTTGTTGTAACACCCTTTTGCCGTTAGTCAAGGCTATACGGCGGATGGCTGAGAACTCAGTCAAACTCCCTCTAGCATCCCCGTTCGCCCAGCCCTGAACCTCTGATTTCAGCATGCATGCAAGTAGCCAGATTCGACTAACATTCAATCAGGATCACCCGGCAGAGCATGAGGATGACTCCTCTGGTATTGCTGTTCAGGAATCCAAGCCAGCATTGCAGGCACCACCGATGTACAAGGTGGTCTTATTCAATGACGACTACACCCCGATGGATTTTGTCGTCGAAGTGCTCGAAACGTTTTTCGGCATGAACCGGGAGCTGGCAACCAAGATCATGCTCGCCGTCCATACAGAGGGGCGTGCGGTATGTGGTGTGTACACCCGCGATATTGCGGAGACAAAAGCAATGCAGGTCAATCAGTACGCGCGAGAGAGCCAGCATCCGCTACTCTGTGAAATAGAGAAGGACGGTTAACGCCGGCCACTTGGGTATGAGGTGAAGCTATGTTGAATCGAGAGCTCGAAGTCACCCTCAATCTGGCTTTCAAGGAGGCCCGTGCCAAGCGTCATGAGTTCATGACGGTCGAGCATCTGCTGCTCGCCTTGCTGGACAACGAGGCAGCCGCCAGTGTGTTGCGGGCCTGTGGGGCCAACCTCGACAAGCTACGCCACGATTTGCAGGAGTTCATTGACTCCACTACGCCATTGATTCCTCAGCACGATGAAGACCGCGAAACCCAGCCAACCCTGGGTTTCCAGCGTGTTCTGCAGCGCGCGGTCTTCCACGTGCAGAGTTCCGGCAAGCGTGAAGTGACCGGCGCCAACGTGCTGGTCGCGATCTTCAGCGAGCAGGAAAGCCAGGCCGTGTTCCTGCTCAAGCAGCAGAGTGTGGCCCGCATCGATGTGGTCAACTACATCGCCCATGGCATCTCCAAGGTGCCGGGGCACGGCGACCACCACGAGAACGATCAGGAGATGCAGGATGAGGAGGGCGGCGAGTCCTCTACCTCCAGCAATCCACTGGATGCCTACGCCAGCAATCTCAATGAGCTGGCCCGCCAGGGGCGTATCGACCCGTTGGTGGGGCGTGAGCATGAAGTCGAGCGCGTTGCGCAGATCCTTGCGCGTCGGCGCAAGAACAACCCGCTGCTGGTAGGTGAGGCCGGTGTCGGCAAGACCGCCATCGCCGAAGGTCTGGCCAAGCGTATCGTCGACGAGCAGGTACCTGATCTGCTGGCCGACAGCGTGGTGTATTCGCTGGATCTCGGTGCGCTGCTGGCCGGCACCAAGTATCGCGGCGACTTCGAGAAGCGCTTCAAGGCGCTACTCAATGAGCTGCGCAAGCGTCCACATGCCATCCTTTTCATCGACGAGATCCACACCATCATCGGTGCGGGCGCGGCGTCGGGTGGGGTCATGGATGCGTCCAACCTGCTCAAACCAGTGCTGTCGTCGGGTGAGATTCGCTGCATCGGCTCCACCACCTTCCAGGAATTTCGCGGCATCTTCGAGAAGGACCGCGCGCTGGCGCGACGCTTCCAGAAGGTCGACGTAGTCGAGCCTTCGGTAGAGGATACCGTCGGCATTCTCAAGGGGCTCAAGGCGCGCTTCGAGCAGCATCACCACATCGAGTACAGCGACGAGGCCCTGCGTGCAGCGGCTGAGCTGGCCGCGCGCTACATCAATGACCGGCACATGCCGGACAAGGCCATCGACGTGATCGACGAGGCGGGTGCCTACCAGCGTCTGCAGCCGGAAGACAAGCGGGTGTCGCGCATCGAAGTCGCCCAGGTCGAAGACATCGTCGCCAAGATCGCGCGGATTCCGCCAAAACACGTATCGAGCTCCGACAAGGAGCTGCTGCGTAATCTGGAGCGCGATCTGAAGCTGACCGTTTTCGGTCAGGACGCCGCCATCGATTCGCTCTCGACCGCCATCAAGCTGTCGCGTGCCGGCCTCAAGGCGCCGGACAAGCCGGTCGGCTCCTTCCTGTTCGCCGGCCCCACCGGCGTGGGCAAGACCGAAGCAGCACGGCAGCTGGCTAAGGCCATGGGCATCGAGCTGGTGCGTTTCGACATGTCCGAGTACATGGAGCGCCATACCGTGTCGCGTTTGATCGGTGCGCCGCCCGGTTATGTCGGTTTCGACCAGGGTGGCCTGCTGACCGAGGCGATCACCAAGCAGCCGCACTGCGTGCTGTTGCTCGATGAGATCGAGAAGGCGCATCCGGAAGTCTTCAACCTGCTGCTGCAGGTGATGGACCACGGCACGCTGACCGACAACAACGGGCGCAAGGCGGATTTCCGCAACGTGATCCTGATCATGACCACCAACGCCGGTGCGGAAACCGCCTCGCGTGCCTCGATCGGTTTCACCCAGCAGGATCATTCCACCGATGCCATGGAAGTCATCAAGAAGAGCTTCACGCCGGAGTTCCGCAACCGCCTGGATACCATCATCCAGTTCGGTCGCCTGAGCCACGAGACCATCAAGAGCATCGTCGACAAGTTCCTCACCGAACTGCAGGCGCAGCTGGAAGACAAGCGTGTCACGCTGGAAGTCAGCGATGCGGCGCGCAGCTGGCTGGCCGAGCGCGGTTACGATGTGATGATGGGCGCGCGGCCGATGGCGCGTTTGATCCAGGACAAGATCAAGCGTCCGCTGGCAGAGGAAATCCTCTTCGGCGAGCTGGCCGAGCATGGCGGCGTGGTACACGTCGACATCAAGGATGGCGAGCCCAGCTTCGAGTTCGAGACGGCGGCGGAGGTCGCCTGATCGAATGGCCTCACGCTCAGCGAAAGCCCTGGCGGCTTTTGCTGAGCCAACGAAAACGCCCGGCATAAGCCGGGCGTTTTCGTTTGGTGCTTGGCTTAACGGGCGCGGTAGGTGATGCGGCCTTTGCTCAAGTCATAAGGTGTCAGCTCAACACGCACCTTGTCACCAGTGAGAATGCGGATGTAGTTCTTGCGCATCTTGCCGGAGATGTGCGCGGTAACGACGTGCCCGTTTTCCAACTCCACGCGGAACATGGTGTTGGGCAGGGTGTCGACGACAGTGCCTTCCATTTCGAAGCTGTCTTCTTTCGACATGCAGTAAAGCCCTCGGTATCCAGGAAATGGCCCGGTGCAACTGGCGCCAGGCAAAAGCGGCGTGCATTGTGCCCGAAAACAGGGGGCTGCGCCAAGTGGCTTGGATTGTCGAGCGTCTGGGTGGCTGGTAGAGCGGCTAGGTAAGCAGCGTCCAGCGCTGATTGACGAAAAGTTCGATGGGGCGGTACTGGGTCTTGTAGTTCATCTTGCGGCAGTTCTTGATCCAGTAGCCGAGATAGACGGCCTCCAGCCCCAAGCGCGAGGTTTCGCCGATTTGCCAGAGGATGGCGAATCGGCCAAGGCTGCGGCGCTCTTCAGCCGGATCGTAGAAGGTGTAGACGGCCGACAGGCCATTCGGCAGAACGTCGGTGACAGCGATGGCGACCAGCTTGTCTTGCAGGCGGAACTCATAGAAGCGTGAAAATGGCAGATCGCGAATCAGAAAGGTCGAGAATTGCTCTCGGCTCGGGGGATACATATCACCGTCGGCGTGGCGCTGCTCGATGTAGCGTACATAGAGCGCGTAATACTCTTCGGTGAATACCGGGTGCACGCAGCGAACGGCGATGTCCTGGTTGCGCTTGATGATGCGCCGCTGCTGGCGATTTGCCGTAAAGCGCGCGGCCGGGATGCGTGCCGGGATGCAGGCTGTGCACTGCTGGCAGTGGGGCCGATAGAGGTGGTCACCGCTGCGACGAAAACCCAGTTCCGACAGCTCGGCATAGACCTGCACGTCCATGGGCTGGCTGGGGTCGAGAAACAGGGTGGTGGCCTGTTCTTCCGGCAGATAGCTGCATGGATGAGGTTGAGTGGCATAGAACTTCAGGCGGGCCAGCTCGGTCATGGCGTCGTCTCGCAAAAGCCTGATTAAGAGTGTATGCCAGGCTTGGCCGCTCGACTAGGCGAGCCAGTCCGCTGTGGTTGGCTGATCGAGGTGGTGCTGCAAGTGCTCGGCGAATGTCGCGCGAGGTATGGCTCTTGCGCCGAAGCTGTGCAGGTGCTGCGTGGGCATCTGGCAATCGATGAGCACGAAGCCCCATGCACGCAGCTTGCCGACGAGGGTGGCGAATCCGACCTTGGAGGCGTTGTCGGCACGGCTGAACATGGATTCGCCGAAGAACAGTTGGCCCATGGCCAGGCCGTAGAGCCCGCCGACCAGCTCGCCCTCGTTCCAGACTTCCACGGAATGGGCGATGCCGCGCTGGTGCAGTTGCAGGTAGGCGTCCTGCATGCCGCGAGTGATCCAGGTGCCATCGGCGTAGGCGCGTGGCTCGGCGCAAGCTTTTATCACGGCCGCAAAATCCCGGTCGAAGGTGACGCTGTAGCGATTTTGTCTCAGTAGCTTGGCCAGGCTGCGAGAAACGTGCAGCTCTTCGGGGAACAGTACCGTGCGTGGATCGGGTGACCACCAGAGGATCGGCTGGCCATCATCGAACCAGGGGAAGCAGCCGTGGCGGTAGGCGCTGATCAGTCGGTCGGCACTCAGGTCGCCGCCAGCGGCGAGCAGGCCATTGGGTTCGCGCATGGCTTTTGCCAATGGCGGGAACTGCAGTGAGTCACGTTGCAGCCAGGTCAGCATGTGCGCTTGTCCAGCGGAGGAGGGGAGGGCGAGCGATGGTGCTCGCCCTTGTGCCATCAGTTGCCGTCGAGGAATTTCTCGACATCCAGTGCTGCCATGCAGCCTGCGCCGGCCGAGGTGATGGCCTGGCGGTAGACGTGATCGGCCACGTCGCCAGCGGCGAATACACCCTCGATGCTGGTGGCGGTGGCATTGCCTTCGCTGCCGCCTTTGATCTTCAGGTAGCCGTCATGCATGTCCAGCTGGCCGACAAACAGCTCGGTATTGGGCTTGTGGCCGATGGCGATGAACACGCCGGCCAGTGCCAGCTCTTTGCTGCTGCCATCGGCGGTGCTTTTCAGGCGTACGCCGGTCACGCCGGTCTGGTCGCCCAGTACTTCGTCCAGGGTGTGGTTCCAGTGCAGGCGCATATTGCCGTTCTCGACCTTGTCGAACAGCTTGTCCTGCAGGATCTTCTCCGAGCGCAGTTTGTCGCGGCGGTGCACCAGGTGCACTTCCTTGGCGATGTTGGACAGGTACAGCGCTTCTTCCACGGCGGTGTTGCCGCCGCCGATCACAGCGACCACCTGATTGCGGTAGAAGAAACCGTCGCAGGTGGCGCAGGCAGAAACGCCCTTGCCGGCGAACGCTTCTTCGGATGGCAGGCCAAGGTACTGGGCGCTGGCGCCGGTGGCGATGATCAGGGCATCGCAGCTATAGGTGCCGCTGTCACCCTTGAGGACGAAGGGGCGGCTCTGCAACTCGGCTGTGTGGATGTGGTCGTAAACGATCTCGGTGTCGAAGCGCTCGGCGTGCTTTTGCATGCGTTCCATCAGTGCCGGGCCGGTGAGGCCTTCGACGTCACCCGGCCAGTTGTCCACTTCGGTGGTGGTGGTGAGCTGACCGCCAGGCTGGATGCCGGTGATGACCACGGGCTTGAGGTTGGCGCGCGCGGCATAAACGGCGGCGCTGTAACCGGCAGGGCCGGAACCCAGGATGATCAGGCGGGAATGCTTGACTTCGCTCATAAAAAAACCCCATAAGCCTTTGTCACAAAAGAGAATGCGTGCTCCAATTGAGCCGCATGGAAGCTGCTGGCGGCTATGCTACACCGAAGCGGGGTGGGTGCGGGAGCTTGGCAATTGGCCTCGGCGTCAGGCTGGCCCTACAATAGGCCGCTTCTGCGGTTAACCATCAGATGGACGCGCCAAGGGCGCAGGAAATGGCTGTTTTGAAGAATTCCACCACCCAGATTATCGACTGGCGTCAGAAGCTTCAGTATCGACTGAAGGAAGGCGCATTGATCGCCCTGGGCGCAATGTGCCTGTACCTACTGATGGCACTGTTGACCTATAACGCCGCCGATCCGGCGTGGGACAACAGTGTGCAGGTCGAGCGCGTCATCAACGCCGGCGGCAGCATTGGCGCCTGGCTCTCCAGTGCACTGTTCGGCGCACTGGGCTACTTTGCCTATATCTTCCCACTCCTGCTGGCAGCCAAGACCTGGCAGGTGTTCCGCACGCGTAATCAGCCCTGGCACTGGAACGGCTGGCTGTTTTCCTGGCACAGCATCGGTCTGGTCTTCCTGATTCTTTCCGGCGCTGCGCTGGGCGATATTCATTTCGCAGCGGCCGCAGGCATGCAGGGCTCCGGTGGCGGCATGCTCGGTGCCAGCCTGGGTGATCTGGCCGTGCATGCGCTGAACGTGCAGGGCAGCACGTTGATATTCCTGGCGTTGTTCCTGTTCGGTTTGACCGTTTTCACCGATCTGTCCTGGTTCCGCGTAATGGACCTGACCGGCAAGATCACCCTCGACCTGATTGAGCTGATTCACGGCGCGATCACCGGCTGGTGGAACGCCCGTAGCGAGCGCAAGCAGATGAAGATTCAACTGCGTGAGCTGGACGAGCGGGTCACCGAGGTGGCAGCGCCGGTGGTGTCGGACCGTCGTGAGCAAGCCAAGGTCAAGGAGCGCCTGCTCGAGCGCGAGGAGTCGCTGAGCAAGCACATGAGCGAGCGCGAGAAGCGCCCCGCGCCGGTGATCGCGCCGCCACCCGTGGCTAAGGCGCCAGAGCCGAGCAAGCGTGTGCAGAAGGAAAAGCAGGCTCCGCTGTTCGTCGACAGCGCGGTGGAAGGCACCTTGCCGCCGATTTCCCTACTCGATCCGGCGGAAGCCAAGAAGGTCGAGTACTCGCCGGAATCGCTCAAGGGCGTCGGCCATCTGCTGGAAATCAAGCTCAAGGAGTTCGGTGTCGAGGTCGCGGTGGATTCGATCCATCCAGGCCCGGTGATCACCCGCTACGAAATCCAGCCGGCTGCCGGGGTCAAGGTAAGTCGCATCGCCAACCTGGCCAAGGACCTGGCGCGTTCGCTGGCCGTGACCAGCGTGCGGGTGGTGGAAGTCATTCCTGGCAAGACCACCGTTGGTATCGAAATCCCCAACGAGAATCGTCAGATCGTGCGGTTCTCCGAAGTACTGTCGACGCCCGAATACGATGATGCCAAGTCGCCGGTCACTCTGGCGCTGGGGCATGACATCGGTGGCAAGCCGGTGATCACTGATCTGGCCAAGATGCCGCACCTGCTGGTGGCGGGTACCACCGGCTCCGGTAAGTCGGTGGGCGTGAACGCGATGATCCTGTCGATTCTGTTCAAGTCGAGCCCGGAAGACGCCAAGCTGATCATGATCGACCCGAAAATGCTCGAGTTGTCGATCTACGAGGGTATTCCGCACCTGCTTTGCCCGGTGGTTACCGACATGAAGGAGGCGGCCAACGCCCTGCGTTGGAGCGTGGCCGAGATGGAACGCCGCTATAAGCTGATGTCGAAGATGGGCGTGCGCAACCTGGCGGGCTTCAACCGCAAGGTCAAGGATGCCATCGAGGCGGGCGAACCATTGGCTGACCCGCTATTCCGTCGCGAAAGCATGGACGACGAGGCACCGCTGCTCAAACCCCTGCCGACCATCGTGGTGGTGGTCGACGAATTCGCCGACATGATGATGATCGTCGGCAAGAAGGTCGAAGAGCTTATCGCGCGTATCGCGCAGAAGGCACGTGCGGCCGGTATTCACCTGATTCTCGCCACCCAGCGCCCCTCGGTGGACGTGATCACCGGCTTGATCAAAGCCAACATCCCGACCCGTATGGCGTTCCAGGTCTCCAGCAAGATCGATTCGCGCACCATCATCGACCAGGGTGGCGCCGAGCAGCTGTTGGGTCACGGTGACATGCTCTACATGCCACCTGGCACCAGCTTGCCCATTCGTGTTCACGGTGCCTTCGTCTCCGACGATGAAGTGCATCGCGTGGTCGAGGCCTGGAAGCTGCGTGGAGCGCCGGATTACAACGAAGACATCCTCGCCGGCGCCGAAGAAGGTGGCAGCGGCTTCGAGGGCAGCAGCGGCGGTGAAGGTGGCGAAGGCAGCGAGGAAGATCCGCTGTACGACGAAGCCGTCAACTTCGTTCTGGAAAGCCGCCGCGCGTCGATTTCCGCGGTGCAGCGCAAGCTGAAGATCGGCTACAACCGCGCCGCGCGAATGATCGAGGCGATGGAAATGGCCGGCGTGGTCAGCTCGATGAATACCAACGGATCACGCGAGGTGCTCGCGCCCGGTTCATCTCGTGACTGAGTGTTGCGTCTCGCGGACAAACCACTGAATTAGCGGTCTACAAGACTTCACGGTAGCCAAGCGCTGCCGAGCAATGCGAGGCGCGGAGTCGCCTCGCCATTCTCATACGGACTCAAGGGGTTTATATGCGTGTTATTCGCCTGCTGATGCTGGCTGCTCTGAGCTTTACCCTGCTGACTGCCCAGGCTGATGAAGAAGCGGCCACCAAGCGCCTGAGCGACCTGCTCAGCCAGGCGCAGACCATCAGTGCACGCTTTTCTCAGCTGACCCTCGACGCCAGCGGCACCCAGTTGCAGGAAACCGCCGGGGAAATGCTGCTCAAACGTCCGGGTATGTTCCGCTGGCACACCGACCAGCCGATGGAGCAACTGCTGGTGTCCAACGGTGAAAAAGTCTGGCTGTATGATCCGGATCTGGAACAGGTCACCATTCAGACCCTCGATCAGCGCCTGACTCACACCCCGGCATTGCTGCTGTCCGGCGATGTGTCGCAGATTCGCGAGAACTTCGAGATCGACTACAAGGAAGGCGGTAGCGTGGTCGACTTCATTCTCAAACCCAAGGCCAAAGACAGCCTGTTCGACAGCCTGCGCCTGTCGTTCCGCAATCGTGTGCTCAACGACATGCAGTTGATCGACAGCATCGGCCAGCGCACCAACATCCTGTTCCTCAATGTGAAGATGAACGAGCCGGTCGATAACGCCCAGTTCACCTTCGACATTCCGCAAGGCGTGGACGTCATCCAGGAGTAAGGCGTGGATCTGTTCGGCCGCCAACCCGTCGCGCAGCCCTTGGCTGCGCGTTTGCGTGCAACCAGCCTAGACGAATACGTCGGGCAGGAACATGTGCTGGCGCCGGGCAGGCCGCTGCGTGAGGCGCTGGAGCAGGGCGCTTTGCACTCGATGATCTTCTGGGGGCCGCCAGGGGTGGGCAAAACCACCCTGGCGCGACTGCTGGCCAAGGTCACCGACGCCCATTTCGAGACCATCTCCGCGGTGCTGTCCGGGGTCAAGGAGATCCGCCAGGCCGTCGAGGTGGCTCAACAGCACGCTGCGCAATACGGTCGCCGCACCATCCTCTTCGTCGATGAAGTGCACCGCTTCAACAAGAGTCAGCAGGATGCGTTCCTGCCCTATGTGGAAGATGGCACGCTGATCTTCATCGGTGCCACCACCGAGAACCCCTCGTTCGAGCTGAACAATGCGCTGCTGTCGCGTGCACGCGTCTATGTGCTCAAGAGCCTCGACGAGGCGGCGATGCGCAAGCTGGTCAATCGTGCGCTGAGCGACCCCAAAGGCTTGGGTGATCGCCATCTCAGCCTGCCGGACGAGGCCTTTCAGATTCTTCTGGCCGCTGCCGATGGCGATGGCCGCCGCCTGCTCAACTTTCTCGAGAATGCTGCCGATCTGGCGGAAGACGACGGCGAAATAGGCGTCGAACTGCTGCAGAACCTGCTGGGCGATAGTCGACGCCGCTTCGACAAAGGCGGCGAGGCCTTCTACGACCAGATTTCAGCGCTGCACAAGTCGGTACGTGGCTCCAGCCCGGACGGTGCGCTGTACTGGTACGCGCGTATGCTCGACGGCGGCTGCGACCCGCTGTACATCGCCCGTCGCGTGGTGCGCATGGCCAGTGAGGATATCGGCAACGCCGACCCGCGCGCGCTGACCCTGTGCCTCAATGCCTGGGATGTGCAGGAGCGCCTGGGCAGCCCGGAAGGCGAGCTGGCCGTGGCCCAGGCCATCGTCTATCTGGCCTGTGCGCCGAAAAGCAATGCGGTCTATACGGCCTTCAAGACAGCCATGCGCGACGCTGCCGAGCAGGGCTCGCAGGAGGTGCCGCTGCACCTGCGCAATGCGCCCACCAAGCTGATGAAGCAACTCGGTTACGGCGATGAGTACCGCTATGCCCATGAAGAGCCCGATGCCTATGCGGCGGGCGAGGATTACTTCCCTGAAAATCTGCAGCCACGCCAGTATTACGATCCGGTGCCACGCGGCCTGGAGTTGAAGATTCGCGACAAGCTGCAACATCTGCGCAGTCAGGACGCCAATAGTCCGAGGCAGAGGAGAAAATGATGATTCGTGTAGCACTTGCCGTCGCTGTAGGGGGCGCGGCTGGTTCGGTCATGCGCTTTCTGGTTGCCAGTTGGGTAGCGGGCAACTGGCCCCGGCATTTCTACCTGGGCACCTTTGCGGTAAACGTCGTCGGCTGTCTGCTGATTGGTCTGCTTTCAGGCTTGTTCCTGACCCGTACCGATCTGCCGCTGGAGCTGCGTACCGGACTGATTACTGGCGTTCTGGGTGGCTTCACCACTTTTTCGTCATTCAGCCTGGAAATCATGAAACTGATGGAGGGCGGTCGCGCGCCCGAGGCCTTCGGTTACCTGGCATTCAGTATCATTGGTGGTCTGCTGGCCGCCTGGGCCGGTCTGAGCCTGGCTCGATTGGCATCCTGACCCGCTAAAGCTTTACACTCGGCAACCCGCGTCACGCTGGTGGCCGCAACCTTTTTTCGTCGATGTATTGAGACCTAAACATGCTCGATTCCAAACTTGTCCGCACGCAACTCACCGAAATCGCCGAGCGCCTCGCCACTCGTGGCTTCGCCCTCGACGTCGCCCGTTTCGAGGCCCTGGAGAGTCAGCGCAAGTCGGTGCAGGTGCGCACCGAGCAACTGCAGGCCGAACGCAACAGCCGTTCCAAGTCCATCGGCCAGGCCAAGGCCCGCGGCGAAGATATCGCGCCGTTGCTGGCGGAAGTCGATCAGATGGGCAACGACCTGGAAGCCGGCAAGCGTGAGCTGGACGCTATCCAGAACGAGCTGGACAACCTGCTGCTGAACATCCCCAACCTGCCGCACGAGTCCGTGCCGGTGGGCGCCGATGAAGACGGCAACGTCGAGGTGGCACGCTGGGGTACGCCGCGTAGCTTCGATTTCGAGATCAAGGATCACGTCGCCCTCGGCGAGCAGCACGGCTGGCTGGACTTCGAGACCGCTGCCAAGCTCTCCGGCGCGCGTTTCGCCTTGCTGCGCGGTCCCATCGCGCGCCTGCATCGCGCCCTGGCGCAGTTCATGATCAACCTGCACACCGGCGAGCACGGTTACGAAGAGGCCTACACCCCGTACCTGGTGCAAGCCCCGGCGCTGCAGGGCACTGGTCAGCTGCCGAAGTTCGAGGAAGACCTGTTCAAGATCGCCCGTGTAGACCAGGCCGACCTGTACCTGATCCCGACTGCCGAAGTGTCGCTGACCAATATCGTCGCGGGCGAAATTCTCGATGCCAAACAGCTGCCGCTGAAGTTCGTCGCCCACACGCCGTGCTTCCGCAGCGAAGCGGGCGCCTCGGGCCGCGATACGCGTGGGATGATCCGCCAGCACCAGTTCGACAAGGTCGAGATGGTACAGATCGTCGAACCGTCGAAATCCTTCGAGGCCCTGGAGGGCATGACCGCCAATGCCGAGCGCGTGCTGCAGCTGCTGGAACTGCCGTATCGCAAGCTGGCCCTGTGCACGGGGGACATGGGCTTCTCCGCGGTGAAAACCTACGACCTGGAAGTCTGGGTGCCGAGCCAGGACAAGTACCGCGAGATTTCTTCCTGCTCCAACTGCGGCGACTTCCAGGCGCGCCGCATGCAGGCGCGCTACCGCAACCCGGAAACCAATAAGCCGGAGCTGCTACACACGCTCAATGGCTCTGGCCTGGCGGTCGGTCGCACCTTGGTGGCAGTGCTGGAGAATTATCAGCAGGCCGATGGCAGTATTCGTGTTCCCGAGGTGCTGAAACCCTATATGGGCGGCATCGAAGTGATCGGCTGATAGGCCATCACGACGCAAAAAACGGGGCGTTAGCAGCTGCCCCGTTTCAACGGAGGTAGGGTGCGCCATGCGCACCAGGGCCTTACACCGTAGATTGGTGCGCGCAGCGCACCCTACGACCGACCTCTGATGAGGCTGATCTGATGCAATTCCTTCCGCTGTTCCACAAGCTGCAGGATCGCCCCGTACTGGTGATCGGCGGTGGTGAGGTTGCGCTGCGCAAGGCGCGCCTGTTGAGCGACGCCGGTGCTCGGCTGCGCGTGGTCGCCCCGGAGATCCGCAGTGAGTTGCAGGCGCTCGCCGGCGCTGACGGTATCTTCCTGCGCGGCTATGCGAGCAGTGATCTGCAGGGCGTTGCCCTGGTCATCGCCGCCACCGATGACGTGCCGCTCAATGCGCAGATTTCAGCCGACGCCCAGGCGTTGGGTATTCCCGTCAACGTGGTGGATGCGCCGGCGCTGTGCAGCGTGATCTTTCCCGCCATCGTCGATCGCTCGCCGCTGATCGTCGCGGTCAGCAGTGGCGGCGATGCGCCGGTGCTGGCGCGGCTGATCCGCGCCAAGATCGAGACCTGGATTCCGGCCACCTACGGCCAGTTGGCCAACCTGGGCAAGCGTTTCCGTGAGCGGGTCAAGCAGCTGTTCCCCGACGTGCAGCAGCGCCGCGTGTTCTGGGAGGACGTGTTTCAAGGGCAGATCGCCGAGAGCGTGTTTGCCGGCAAGCCGGAGGAGGCCGAGCGTCTGCTCGAGGCACGCGTGGCCGGTGCTGCGCCGCGCGCCCTGGGCGAGGTGTATCTGGTCGGCGCCGGGCCGGGCGATCCCGATCTCCTGACCTTCCGCGCCCTGCGCCTGATGCAGCAAGCCGACGTCGTGCTGTACGACCGCCTGGTGGCGCCCGCCATCATCGAGCTGTGCCGGCGTGATGCCGAGCGCATCTATGTCGGCAAGCGTCGCGCCGATCACGCGGTGCCGCAGGAGCAGATCAACCAGTTGCTGATCGACCTGGCTCGTCAGGGTAAGCGCGTGCTGCGCCTGAAAGGCGGCGATCCGTTCATCTTCGGTCGTGGTGGTGAGGAGATCGAGCAACTGGCTGCCGAGGACATTCCCTTCCAGGTCGTCCCGGGCATCACCGCGGCTTCGGGCTGCGCGGCCTATGCCGGCATCCCGCTGACCCATCGCGACCATGCGCAGTCGGTGCGTTTCGTCACCGGGCATCTCAAGGATGGCAGCAGCAATTTGCCGTGGCAGGACCTGGTCGCGCCGGGGCAAACCCTGGTGTTCTACATGGGCTTGGTCGGCCTGCCGGGTATCTGCGAGCAACTGATCGCACACGGTCGTTCAGGCGCCACGCCTGCGGCATTGGTGCAGCAGGGCACCACGCAGAATCAGCGAGTCTTCACTGGAACATTGGAAACCCTGCCGGAGCTTGTCGCCGAACACGAAGTGCACGCCCCCACGCTGGTGATCGTCGGGGAAGTGGTCACCCTGCGTGACAAGCTGGCCTGGTTCGAAGGCGCTCAGAACAGCATCTGACGCCCAGCGACTGAAGCCTCGTTGTCGAGGCTTCAGTCAGCAGCCATCGCGTTTCTAGCGCTGGAACACACCTTTGCCCGGCAGGCGCTGGCGATCATGTGTGCGAGTGAAATCTTGCTGCGGCCCTTTGGGTATCACTCCGGTCGGATTGATGGTGGCGTGGCTGGCGTAGTAGTGCGACTTGATGTGGGTGAAGTCCACCGTCTCGGCGATGCCTGGCCATTGGTACAGCTCGCGTAGCCAGTTGGACAGGTTCGGGTAGTCCTCGATGCGTCGCAGGTTGCACTTGAAATGCCCGTGATAGACAGCATCGAAGCGAATCAGCGTGGTGAACAGACGAATGTCCGCCTCGGTCAGGTATTCGCCGGCCAGGTAGCGGTTTTCGCCCAGCAGTGCTTCCAGCTCGTCGAGCATGGCGAACAGTTCGTCGAAGGCCTCTTCGTAGGCTTCCTGCGTGGTGGCGAAGCCTGCCCGGTAAACGCCGTTGTTCACGGCCGGGTAGATGCGCTCGTTGAGCTGGTCGATGCGCTCACGTAGCGGTTCGGGGTAGAAGTCCAGGCTGTTGCCGGTCAGGCCGTCGAACGCGCTGTTGAACATGCGGATGATTTCAGCCGACTCGTTACTGACGATGCCGCCGGTCTGCTTGTCCCACAGCACGGGTACGGTAACGCGGCCGGTGTAATGACTGTCGTCGGCGGTGTAGCGCTGATGCATGTAGTCTAGGTTGTCGAGGTGGTCGCCGCTGGAGCCGAACTCGCGGTCGAAGGTCCAGCCCTGTTCGCGCATCAGCCAGCTCACCACGGAGACATCGATCAGCGATTCGAGGTCTTTGAGTTTGCGCAGGATCAGGGTGCGATGAGCCCAGGGGCAGGCCAGCGATACATAGAGGTGATAACGCCCGGCCTCGGCCTTGAAACCGTCGCTGCCGCTCGGCCCTGCGCTACCGTCGGCGGTTACCCAGTTACGGCGTTGTGCACTTTCGCGCTGGAAGCGGCCACTGTCGCCGGTGTCGTACCATTGGTCATGCCAGCGGCCGTCAATCAACAAGCCCATAACGTGTGCCTCCGTTTTGAATGAATCTGGAGTCTAACGTGATGAACTCGATTGAAAGGTGGAAAAAGCTGGCTTAAGCAATCGACTGATTAGATTGAAACCGTGCGTCCCAGCGCTGCTGGGCCTGCAGGAATGCCGCTTCACGATCCAGGCCCAACCCGCGCAGTGCGACGGCCATGGTGGCGATGACCGCCAGGCGACCGTAAGCGTCATCGTGCTCGCCGCGCCAGAAGGCGCCCAGCACGGCCGGGTCCAGTCGCTCGGGTTTGACATGGCGCTGCGCTGACAGCGCCGGCCATTCTTCGTCCCAGTCTTCACCATCGAGGGTGCCATGCAGGTGGCAGGCACCGTCTGGATTGACCTCGATCTCGCCGCCTTCGCCCTTGATCACGATGGCGTGATCACCCAGCAGTCGACTGGCCTCGCGATGCACGGCCTGGTAACCGGGATGGAAGATGCTTTGCAGTCCACAGCGGGCACCGAGCGGGTTGATCACTCGCGCCAGGGAATGGATAGGCGAGCGCAGGCCCAGGGTGTTGCGCAGATCGATCATGCGCTGGAGCGCCGGCATCCAGTCGCCCAGGTAGCTGTAGGCCAGGTTGTGTTGGTCGAACGCCGCCTCCACTGCTTGCCAGTCCTGGCAGCAGGGGATGTCCAGTTGTTCCAGCAGTTGTTCGGTATACATTCGCCCTGCGGTATGCGCACCACCGCCATGCATGAAGATGCGTACGCCACTGGCAGCGAGGGCCTTGGCCGCCAGCAGGTACCACGGCAGGTGACGTTTCTTGCCGGCATAGCTGGGCCAGTCCAGGTCGACCTGAATGTTCGGGGCGGCGAGCCGTGGACGGATGGCTTCGGTGAAACCGGCGAGCTCTTCGGCGCTTTCTTCCTTGTGCCGCAGCAGCATCAGGAAGGCGCCGAGCTGGGTGTCCTCGACCTTGCCATCGAGCAGCAGGCCCATGGCTTCGCGGGCCTCCTCGCGCGTCAGGCCGCGGGCGCCGCGTTTGCCCTTGCCGAGAATACGCACGAACTGGGCGAAGGGATGTTCGGCGGGGGTGATCAGGTTCATAGGCAATTGGTCGGTTTCGGTAGGCCAGCGAGCTTGGCGGCGAGTTTGGCGGGGGTGCCCTTGAATAGGCGATTGAGGTGCAGGCTGTTGCCTTTGTCCGTACCAAGCTTCATGGCGGCGTACTTGATCAGCGGACGGTTGGCCGGCGACAGCTGAAATTCGGCGTAGAAGGCGCGCAGCAGGTCGAGAATTTCCCAGTGATCGTCACTCAGTTGCAACTCTTCCGCTGCGGCTAGCGCCTCGGCTACGGGGCGTGACCAATCCTGCAGGTCGATCAGGTAGCCGTCCTTGTCCAGGGCGATGTCGCGTCCGCCGACGTTGAGCGTACTCATAACCAGCTGTTGACCTTGGCGTAGCGGGTGCACAGCTCGACGAATTCTGGGTAGTCGACGGCCTGAGCGCGTTCGGGCGCCTGTAGCGCACGGGCGGAGAGGTCTTCGTCCAGGGCATAAAGTGCGACACTGGCAGGCATCAGCTGGAGCGCTTGCAGATTGGTCGTGCCGGGCTGCAGTGCATAGACCGCATCGCCAGTGAGCAGCAGGGCGTCGCCTGCGCCCAGCAAGCGCAGGCAACTGGCCAGGCGGCTATCGGTGAACGGCGAATGGGAGAGAATGTGCAGGGTGGCCATCAGAGGGTGATCACCTGATCGTAGCGGTCGAGAAGGGCGGTCAGCGCGCTGTCGTCGAGTCGCTGTACTGCCAGATTCAGTTCGCGGTCGCCAAGGCCGCGCTCGCTCAGGCTGCGCTGGCTGGCGTACAGCGCCTCGACACCGAACATCGGCAGCGCCTGCAGGTTGGCGCCGAGGTCTTTCTGTTGCAGCTGGCCGGGTTGCTGTCCAGCGCTGAGCTGAAAAACGCCGTCATCGAGAAACAGCATGCCGATGGGCAGATCGAAGGCGCCGCCGGCCAGGGCGATATCCAGTGCCTCACGCGCACCAGGGCCGCTCCAGGGGGCCTGGCGGCTGATGATCAACAGTGACTTGCTCATTCACTGACCTCCGAAGCAGACCAGGCGGTCGGCCTGTTGCGCGGCCTCATGCAGCTGGCCCAGGCCGGACAGCTCCCAGGGGGCCTCCAGGTTGGCAGCCGACCTGGCGTAGCGCTGCGCTTCTTCGGCATTGAGTACACCACGGCGCAGGGCAGCGGCGATGCAGACCACCGCGTCGAGCCCGTTGGCGGTAACGAATTCGCGCCATTCCCTGGGCAGATCCAGCTCGTCCTGTGGGCTGACCACATTGCTGGCGGCACTGTGCACGCCGTCCTGATAGAAGAACAGGCGAACGATTTCGTGGCCGCCGGCCAATGTCGCCTGGGCGAAGCGCAATGCGCGACGCGACGCGGGCTGGTGGGGGGCGGCGAACAGGGCGATGGCAAACTTCATGGGGCGTCCGACGAGGCAAAACTGGGCCAATGATAAGGCCAGGGTGCCTGGCAAACAAAGAATCACGAAACAGACGCGCAAGAAAAAGCCCGCCGAAGCGGGCTTCCGGGGGGAGACGCAACACTATCAGTCGTCGCCGCCCATGATGCCGAAGATCTGCAGCAAGCTGATGAACAGGTTGTAGATCGAGACGTACAGGCTGATGGTGGCCATGATGTAGTTACGCTCACCGCCATGGATGATGGCGCTGGTCTGGAACAGGATGCACACCGAGGAGAACAGCACGAAGCCAGCGCTGATCGCCAGTTGCAGGCCGCTGATCTGGAAGAAGAAGCTGGCAACAATGGCACCCAGCAGAACGAAGAAGCCGGCGGTGATGAAGCCGCTGAGGAAGCTCATGTCCTTGCGAGTGGTCAGCACGTAGGCAGACAGACCGAAGAACACCAACGCAGTCATGGTAAAGGCAGAGCTGATGATCTCAGCGCCGTTCGCCGTACCGAGGTAGCGGTTCAGGATAGGGCCCAGGGTGTAACCCATGAAGCCGGTCAGCGCGAGGGTGGAAAGCAGGCCCCACGAAGAGTTGCGCAGTTTAGCGGTGAGGAAGAACAGGCCGTAGAAGCCAATCAGCACGACGAAAATGTTCGGATAAGGAACGTTGGCGCGCTGCGAGATGAAGGCAACCAGACCGCTGAAGGCCAGGGTGATAGCCAACAGACCATAGGTGTTGCGCAGAACGCTGCTGACTTCCTGTTGCTCAACCTGAGAATGGTTGAGTGCATAATCTCGCTCTTGCATGGCGACGCTCCTGTTGTACGAGGCTTTCAAATACGAATGCTCTGGATCATAACAGAGCAGGGTTGCCTGCCAAGACTTAGAGTTTGACAGTGTGTTGCGTTCCGGTAAGATTGCCGCCCGCACTACTGCGGAGGTGAAAGTCTTGGCCTCTGCACTCAGTATCCGGAAGCGTGGCCGAGCGGTTTAAGGCAACGGTCTTGAAAACCGTCGATGGGCAACTATCCGTGAGTTCGAATCTCACCGCTTCCGCCAAATCTCCAGATTGCTACGACGCGATTGCTGATCCTAATTTGGCGCTTGCTTTTTGACTCCCGTGCGCCAAGCTAGGTCAGGCCCTGGCTTTTTGTTAAGGTGACCTGCAAGTTCAATCTCACCGTCGTTGCACGGTGGCTGACAAGGTGCAACGAGGTGGCGATTGATTAGGGTCCTGGTTGTCGATGATCACGATCTGGTTCGCACGGGCATCACCCGCATGCTGGCCGATATCGACGGTCTGCAAGTGGTTGGGCAAGCCTGCACTGGCGAAGAAGCCCTGCTCAAGGTTCGCGAACTCAAGCCAGATGTTGTCCTGATGGATGTCAAGATGCCTGGCATCGGCGGCCTGGAAGCCACTCGCAAGCTGATGCGCAGCCATCCTGATATCAAGGTGGTCGCCGTTACCGTGTGCGAGGAAGATCCGTTCCCGACGCGTTTGCTGCAGGCCGGCGCTGCCGGATACCTGACCAAGGGTGCCGCGCTGGATGAGATGGTGCAGGCCATTCGCCTGGTATTCGCCGGCCAGCGCTATATCGATCCGCAAATCGCTCAGCAACTGGCGCTGAAGTCCTTCCAGCCGCAAAACAGTGGCTCGCCATTCGATCTGCTGTCCGAGCGCGAGATCCAGATCGCCCTGATGATCGCCAACTGCCACAAGGTGCAGAACATCTCGGACAAGCTGTGCCTGTCGCCGAAGACGGTCAACACCTACCGTTACCGCATCTTCGAAAAGCTCTCCATCACCAGCGATGTCGAGCTGGCTCTGCTCGCGGTTCGCCACGGCATGGTCGACGCCGTCAGCTGATAATGTCCGTTCCGTTCGATTCGAGTGCCTTCCTGGCGACCTGCAGTGGGCGCCCCGGCGTCTATCGCATGTTCGATAGCGAGGCCCGCCTGCTTTATGTCGGCAAGGCGAAGAACCTCAAGAAGCGTCTCTCCAGTTATTTCCGCAAGACTGGCCAGGCGCCCAAGACCGCTGCCCTGGTGGCGCGTATCGCGCAGATCGAAACCACCATCACCGCCAACGAGACCGAGGCGCTGCTGCTGGAGCAGACCCTGATCAAGGAATGGCGGCCGCCGTACAACATTCTGCTGCGCGACGATAAATCCTATCCCTACGTATTTCTCTCCGACGGCGACTTTCCGCGCCTTGGCATCCACCGCGGGGCGAAGAAGGCCAAGGGGCGCTATTTCGGCCCTTATCCCAGTGCATTGGCCATTCGCGAAAGCCTGAGCCTGCTGCAGAAGACCTTCCTGGTTCGCCAGTGCGAGGACAGTTACTACAGAAACCGCACGCGCCCCTGTCTGCAGTACCAGATCAAGCGTTGCAAAGGCCCCTGTGTCGGCTTGGTCAGCCCGGAGGAGTACGCCGAGGATGTGCGCCACTCGGTGATGTTTCTCGATGGCCGTAGCAATGCGCTGAGCGAAGAACTCTCTGCCAGCATGGAAAAGGCTTCGATGGCCCTGGAGTTCGAGCGCGCCGCCGAGCTGCGTGACCAGATTTCCATGCTGCGCCGCGTGCAGGACCAGCAAAGCATGGAAGGCGGTACTGGCGACGTCGACGTGGTCGCAGTGATGCTCACTCCCGGTGGCGCCTGCGTGCACCTGATCAGCGTGCGTGGCGGTCGCGTTCTGGGCAGCAAGAATTTCTTCCCGCAGGTGGCGATCGAAGAGGAGGGCGGCGACGTGCTGATGGCCTTCCTCGCCCAGTACTACCTGGGCAATGCCGAGCGCGACCTGCCCAGCGAGCTGATCGTCAACGTGCAGCACGAGGATTTCGCCACACTGATCGAAGCCATCGAGTCTCTGCGCGGTCGCAGTCTCAGCATCAGTTTGCGCGTGCGCGGCACGCGAGCCCGCTGGCAGCAACTGGCTGTGACCAATGCCGAGCAGGCGCTGGCCGCCCGCCTGGCCAACCGGCAGCATTTGGCCGAGCGTTTCGAGGCGCTGGCTACCGTGCTGGAAATGGACGAACCGCCGCAGCGCATGGAATGCTTCGATATCAGCCATTCCAGTGGTGAGGCGACGGTCGCCTCCTGCGTGGTATTCGGCCCTGAAGGCCCGCTGAAATCTGACTATCGCCGTTTCAATATCGAGGGCGTCACTGCAGGCGACGACTACGCCGCGATGCACCAGGCGCTGACTCGGCGCTTCAGCAAGATCAAGGATGGCGAAGGCAAGTTGCCCGATGTGCTGTTGGTGGACGGTGGCAAGGGGCAGTTGGCCATGGCGCGCGAGGTGCTACAGGAACTGGCCGTACCGGATCTGATCCTGCTTGGCGTGGCCAAGGGCACGACGCGCAAACCTGGCTTGGAAGTGCTCTACCTGAACGACTCCGAGCATGAGTTCACCTTGCCTGGCAATTCGCCGGCGCTGCACCTGATCCAGCAGATCCGTGACGAGTCGCACCGCTTCGCAATTACCGGACACCGTGCGCGCCGCGGCAAAACACGACGCACCTCGACGCTGGAAGAAGTGGCAGGGATCGGGCCCAAGCGGCGGCGCGAGCTGCTCAATCACTTTGGCGGGCTGCAGGAATTGTCACGTGCCAGCGCCGAAGAAATCGCCAAAGCGCCAGGAATCAGTAAAAAGCTCGCCGAGTTGATTTATGACACTCTGCACAGCGAGTAGAATGCCCGCTCACCTCGCAGCCTAGTTGTGCCGATGAACATCCCCAACTTGCTTACCGTGCTCCGGGTCGCGCTGATCCCGGTCTTCATCCTGTTGTTCTATCTACCGTTCTCCTGGAGCTATTGGGCTGCCAGCGGCGTCTTTGCGATTGCTGCCGTGACCGACTGGCTCGATGGTTATCTGGCCCGTCGTTGGGAGCAGGGCACGCCCTTCGGTGCTTTCCTCGATCCGGTAGCGGACAAATTGATGGTGGCGGTGGCACTGGTGCTGCTGGTTGCCGAGCACGCCAATCTCTGGCTGACACTGGCCGCGGCAACCATCATCGGCCGCGAGATCGTCGTGTCTGCACTGCGTGAGTGGATGGCCGAACTCGGTGCGCGTGCACACGTTGCGGTATCCAATCTCGCTAAATGGAAAACCGCAGCGCAGATGCTGGCGTTGGTCATTCTGCTGGGCAATCCGCCGGTCTTCACCTTCTGGGTTGTGCTCGGATACATCCTTCTGGTGGTCGCAGCCGTGCTGACATTGTGGTCGATGCTGCAGTACCTGTTGGCCGCCTGGCCGCACCTCAGCACCACCTCGGATAAGAAATAAGTATTTTTGAATCAAAGGGTTGACGGCGCGATTCGATTCTATAGAATGGCGCCCGTCGACAAGACAAGCGGGAATAGCTCAGTTGGTAGAGCACGACCTTGCCAAGGTCGGGGTCGCGAGTTCGAGTCTCGTTTCCCGCTCCAGTTTTACACGAGTCGCCAAGGCGGCTCGTTTGCTTCATGGCTGAGTTGCAGAGTGGTTATGCACCGGATTGCAAATCCGTGAACGCCGGTTCGATTCCGACCTCAGCCTCCAATTTAAAAAGCCTCGTAGATCCATGATTTACGAGGCCTTTTTCATTATCCCTGATGTGCTTTGGCATACCTTGCGAGGACAGGGAGGGCTGTATATAGTCCGGTCCTTCGCACAGCGCTACCGCCCGAATGGCGAAATCGGTAGACGCAGGAGACTTAAAATCTCTCGCCAGTAATGGCGTGCCGGTTCGAGTCCGGCTTCGGGCACCATGATTCACGCGGGTTTCAGGATTGGGATTGGGTGCAATGCTTTTCCGCAATCCTGAAGCTTTTCCGCAATTCATCTGGTCAGCGTAATTTTCTTACCCCTTCGCTTTCTGATGTACTGCTCGAGCAGGTCGGTGCCTGCTTTGGCCCCGTAGATCGCCTGGTTGAAGCCCCGCGTCTACAGCCTTTCTGGCCTGTCTTTCGAGTCTGACCCTGCCCTGTGGCGGCCCGAGTTCGTCCATGCGCAAGCTCTCTCTTGGTCGTTTTCGTATGAGAGGGCCTGGTCCAGGCCATTCCACACGCCCGGGCAATGCCGTCGCAATCGCACCTGGTGCATTAGCGGGCGGCGTGAGCGTCCATGCTTCGAATTTCCCCGCTGGTTCGGTATACGTTACATCCAATGTAAATTGTTGCGTATACAGAACATGGACTATTCCCTCATCACGGTGCGACTTGGCGAGCAACTTCGGCAGCGCCGCTTGAATCGTGGGTTGACTCAGGCGGCGCTCGCTTCCCTGGCCAGGCTCACCCGGCAAAAGATCATTGCCATCAAGAAGGGTGATCTCTCGGTGGGAATGGTTGCCTACGCGCGGGTGTTGGCAGCCCTCGACTGTGGGCTGAGCGTGGTGCCGGCAGCCATGCCCACATTGGACGAAATCCATGGAGTGTTCGACTGATGACGGCCGTGCTGCAGGTTGCAATGTCAGAAGGCGACAGTGGGTGGATTCTTACTGGCGGCTGAGACTATCTCTTTCGCTATCATGAGGATGCCGAGGCGAAGGCCGCGCTTAGTCAGAAGAAATAATCCGCAGGCAGTTGAGTGCGCTGGAGCGGGTGCTGACACGCTCAGATGAACTGGCCGAGCAAGCGCCGCATGTAGTCGCGGCAATCAGGCGTTGTGCCGAGCCTCTCATGCAGACCTTTGGCTAGCATGCTGACAATTCGGTTGCAGTGAATCGGAGGCGATACCCGAGTTGTTCTGAGAGCGGTAATGGTGACGTGTTCGACACGCGCTGTTTTCTGGACTCCCACCTTCGCAGGAATGACGAGTATCTGGACGCGCATCTGAGCCCTCAAGGTTTCGGCCTTGAGGGCTTCTTTCTTTGCGTCTTTGCGTAGCTACTCTTGCCTGTCAGGTGCATGGCGCAGCTTGTGTCGGCGCCTGTGCTGCTGCCATTGGCAATATCCATGGTCACTATCGAGAGCACTGATTTCTGTCTAGCGCGGCATCGGCCTAATGTTGAGCCCAACAGAGCTTGAGTTGGATTGGAGGTCATGATGTCCCGTATCGATGTGGTTTCCCTGGTTGGTAGTGCGGTGCCGGCTGAGCTCCGCTCCGACGGTCATATGGCGTGCTGGCTGGTGATGGTGGACGGTCAACCGAAAGCTGGCCCCTTCGCTTCCCGCGAGGCTGCGCTGGCTTGCCAGGCGGTCTGGATGCTCAGCAGCGCTATTCGTCGTGACGGCGATTCGATGCTGGCCTGATTCACTGTTTCACCCCGCGCTCGCTCCAGCGCTCCCCTTGGCCCGCCTCTGGCGGGCTTTTTCTTGCTCGCCGGTTAGAATTGCGATCATTTTCCGAAGGGGCGCAGTGTGGCCAGGTGGGACATCTTCTGCAGCGTGGTGGACAACTACGGTGATATCGGCGTGACCTGGCGGCTGGCTCGGCAACTGGCGGCCAAGCAGGGGCATGCGGTGCGTCTGTGGGTCGACGAGCTGGGGGCGTTCGTACGCTTGTGCCCCGAGGCCAGCCTTGATGCTCAATGCCAGCATTGGAGTGGTGTCGAGGTGCGCCAGTGGGCGGAGCCGTTCCCTGCGGTTGAGCCCGCGCAAGTGGTGATCGAGGCCTTCGCCTGTCAGTTGCCTGCGTCTTATATCGAGGCGATGTCTGTCAGCGGTACGCGCCGTTTGTGGCTGAACCTTGAGTATCTCAGTGCCGAGGACTGGGTCGCAGGCTGTCATGGCCTGCCATCGCCGCAGCCTGGAGGCTTGCAGAAGTTCTTTTTCTTCCCTGGATTCGTGGAGGGCACGGGCGGTTTGCTGCGCGAAGCCGATTTGCTGACGCGGCGGCGTGCCTTTCAGGCTGACGCACAGGCGCAGCAGGCGTTCCTGCAGTCACTCGGGGTGGTGCGTAAGCCCGGGGCGCGGCTGATTTCTCTATTCGCCTATGAGAACGCAGGCCTGGCAGGATGGCTGGATGCACTGGCAGCCGATCCGCAGCCGACGCAGTTGCTGGTGCCGCAGGGCAAGATTCTTGCCGATTTGCAGACCTGGCTGGGTGAGGGGGCGTTGGCTCCGGGTGATCACAGCAGGCGCGGTAATCTGCTGATCCATGTGCTGCCTTTCGTGGCCCAGGGCGACTACGACCGCCTGTTGTGGTGCTGCGATTTGAATGCGGTGCGCGGTGAGGACTCCTTCATCCGCGCGCAATGGGCCGGTCGACCGTTGCTCTGGCACATTTACCCGCAAGAGGAGGGGGCGCACTGGGACAAACTTGAGGCGTTTCTGGCGATCTACAGCGCCGATCTGATGCCGGAAGCTGCCGCCGCTCAGGCTGAGTTCTGGCGTGCGTGGAACACCGGCGAGAGGATGGAAGCGGCCTGGCCAGCGCTTCTCGCGGCATGGCCGGCACTGCAGCGACGCGCCGAGCAGTGGTGCGATCAGCAGGCCGCTCGGTCGGATCTTGCCACGGCGCTGGAACAGTTTTACTTAAATTGGCTATCATACGCGGCCTAGATTTCTGTACCTCCCGCATATTTCGGATATCCGCATGAAAACTGCACAAGAAATGAGAGTCAACAGCGTGGCCCTGATCGATGGCCAGCCGTGGCTGATCCAGAAGGCCGAGTTCACCAAGTCCGGTCGTAACAGCGCCATCGTCAAGATGAAGCTGAAGAACCTGCTCAACGGTTCCAAGACCGAGACCGTCTACAAAGCCGACGACAAGATGGAGCCGGTGATTCTCGAGCGCAAGGAAGTGAACCTGTCCTACATCAGCGGTGAGGACTACGTGTTCATGGACCCGGAATACAACTCTTACGAGCTGCGCTCCGAAGATCTGGAAAGCGTTCTGCCGTTCATCGAAGAAGGCATGAGCGACGTCTGCGAAGCCGTGTTCTTCGAAGGCAAAGTGATCTCCGTTGACCTGCCGACCACCATCGTGCGTCAGGTTGTCTACACCGAGAACGCTGCTCGTGGCGACACCTCCGGTAAGGTGATGAAGCCTGCCAAGCTGCGCAACGGTACCGAGATCAAGGTTGCCGAGTTCGTCGACATCGACGACTGGATCGAGATCGATACCCGTGACGGCTCCTACAAGGGCCGCACCCAGGCTCCGGCCTGAGCGTAAGCTGCACGAGAAACCCGGCCTAGGTGCCGGGTTTTTTGTGCCCGATTTTCAGGGCGCTATCGCGGCTGAAGCCGCTCCCACACAAGCCTTACTGCTGCGGCATGGCCAGGCTGGCCTGTAGCGCCTGGTCCCAGGGTGGCGGAAAGCCGAAGCGCTGCTTCAGGAAACTCAGCAGCAGCCGTGTCCGTGGGCTGGCTTCGCGCTCCAGGCGCAGGGCGTAGATGCTCACCGGCTCGACGGGCGGCAAACCTTGTTCGCAGAACAGCGGGATCAGCTCGCCGCGCTGCAGGTGATCGCTGCTCATCCAGGTGGGCAGGTGTGCCACGCCAAGGCCAGCGAGGGCGCTGAACAGCAAGGTCTCGGCATTGTTGCTGGTCTGACGCAAACGCTTGGGTTTGCACAGCTGCAATTTGCCGTCGACTTCGAAGCGCCACGCATAGGGTGGGGCGAGGCTGTCCCAGTCGAGGCCGTCGTGTTGCTCCAGCTCCAGCGGGCTGCGTGGGATGCCGCGTCGACGCAGGTAGTCCGGGCTGGCGCAGACGATGCGGGTCATCGATGCCAGGGGCGTGGCGACCAGTCGGCTGTCCGGTAGCGGGCCGATGCGCACGACGATATCCACCTCGCCAAGGTGTTCGCCCTGCAGGTCGATGAAGCTGTCTATCAGCCGCAGCTGTACGTCCAGGCCAGGGTTGGCGCGCAGAAACTCGGCAATCGCCGGGGCCAGGTGACGCCTGCCGAAAGGCGAAGGGGCATCGATACGGATCATGCCTTCGGGTGCGCTGCTCAAGGAGACTGCTTCGGCGCGCGCCAGGTGCAACTCGGCGAGGATGCGCCTAGCGCGCTCAGCGAACGCCAGACCCGCCGGGGTGACGCGCACTGCATGGGTCGTGCGACTGAACAGACTGCTACCCATGGCGCGCTCCAGGGCGTCGATGCGCCGTGCCACCGCCGAGGGTGTGAGCGGGTGACGTCTGGCGGCTGCGGAGAAGCTACCGGTCTCCAGCACGTCGAGAAAGAGTTCCAGTTGGTCGGTCAGGGTATCGGGGTTCATGGCAGTCTGCTTGTGCGTATTAAGCAAAGCCATTTTGCGTTGCTGTGCGTTTCCGCGCTAGCCGTGACTGGCTAACATGCGTCCTCTATCTGGAGGTGTCATGAATCTGTTCGACCTGTTGCTGAATCTGTTGCTGGGGCTGGGCCTGGGAACATTGGGCGGTTTGTTCGGCATCGGCGGTGGGTTGATCGCCATTCCGGTGCTGGGCATTGTCTTTGGGCTGGATCAGCAGCTTGCTCAGGGGACTGCACTGGTCATGGTAGTGCCGAACGTGATGATGGCGATCTGGCGTTACCATCAACGCAATCGCATAGATCTGCGCTATGCCCTGCTACTCGGGGTTACCAGCTTCTTTTGCGCCTGGCTGGCCTCCCTGTATGCGGTTGAGGTGGATTCGCGCACCATGCGCTGGGCCTTCGTCGGTTTTCTACTGGCTTTGGCGGCCTACAACCTGCTGCGCATGCTGATGGCTCAGGCGCCGGTCGGCGGCGAGCTGCGTCATCACTGGGGTTGGTTTGGTGTGCTGGGCGGGGTGTCCGGCGCAATGGGTGGGCTGTTTGGCGTGGGCGGCGCCGTGGTGGCAACGCCGGTACTGACCAGTGTGTTCGGCACCACGCAGGTGGTGGCACAGGGTCTTTCGCTGTCGCTGGCGCTGCCCAGCACCGGGGTGACGCTGTTTACCTACGCTGTGCACGGTCAGGTCAACTGGTGGATGGGCGTGCCGCTGGCGGTTGGCGGCCTGCTCAGCATCAGTTGGGGCGTGCGCCTGGCGCATTCGCTGCCGGAGCGCCTGCTGCGCACCCTGTTCTGCGGCTTCCTGCTGCTCTGTGCGCTGATGTTGGCACTGGAGTCGAGCGGCAGCCTATAAGCGAAAACCTTCGACGATGTGATCGGCCAGGCACTCGGTCACGGGTGACTGGCTACTTTCGTTGCGTAGCAGCACGATGCTGGTCAGTGGCAGCAGCGGCAGGCCTTCGGCTTCGCCGAGCATGCGCAGGTCGGAGGTGATCAGGCTTTGCAGCTGCGCGGTAACGGCCAGGCCGGCGCGTACCACGGCAAAGATCGCCGACAGGCTGGGGCTGGTGTAGGCGATGCGGTAGGGGCGACCCATCGTGTCCAGCGCGTTGCAGGCCCATTCGCGACAGAAGCAGTCGGCATTGAACATGGCCAGCGGCATGGGATTCTGCTCGTGCGGGCAGAATCCCTGGGCCACGGCCCAGGCGAAGCGCTCCTGGCGCAGCAGTTGGCCGATCTCCTTGCCGGGTTGGCGGGTGACGATGGTGAGGTCCAGATCCTGGCGCAGCAGCAGTTGTCCCGACGGCTCGCAATGCACCTCTACTTGCACCAGCGGATAGGCCTGGGCGAAGCGCGAGAGAATCTCCGGCAGAAAGCGCATCACGTAGTCGTCCGGCGTACCGATGCGCACGGCACCGACCATATGCGGTTCGCGCAGGGTGTTGAGTACCTCGCCATGCAGCTTGAGGATGCGTCGCGCATAACCCAGCAGCACCTGGCCCTCAGGCGTCAGCCGCACCTGGCGGCCATCGCGTTCGAATAACGGGCGTTGCACCACGTCTTCCTCCAGCCGCTTCATCTGCATGCTCACGGCTGACTGGGTGCGATTGACCGTTTCTGCGGCGCGGGTGAAACCGCCGGTGTCGGCGATGGCAACGAAGCTGCGCAGCAATTCGGTATCAATACTGGGGTGGAAGGCCATTCATCAATCCTCGAGATGGATGCCATAAGAAACATTCGTTGGATTGATCTTAAGCTGGACCCGACACTGACGCCAACCCCACAGGGAGGGCGAAAAGATGAAAGGTCAGAAAGGTTATGCGTTGGCTCAGGCCATCCACTTCGAACGGTTGCCGTCGCTGGGCGGTGTATGGCGTATGCTGCGGCGCTGGCATCAACTGGCTCGCGAGCGGGCACAACTGGCGCAACTGAATGATGCTGCATTGAAGGACCTGGGACTGTCCCGAGCCGATGTGTTGCAGGAGGCCGAACGGCCGTTCTGGGATGACCCGCTGAAAAAGTGAGTAGTACATGACAGGAGTTGTTGAATGACCGCGGTGCGCAAGGGCTCCGATTTTTTCCTGTTCCAGCTGATGATGTTGTTATGCGCCATCTGGGGCAGTCAGCAGGTGGCGATCAAGCTGGCCGCGGACGATATCGCGCCCATGCTGCAGGTGGCCTTGCGCTCTGGCATCGCCGCCGTGCTGGTCGGCTTGCTTTTGCTGTGGCAGCGCGGATGGCGCGAATGGGTCAGCTCGACGTGGCTGGCTGGACTGCTGGCGGGCGTGTTGTTCGCACTGGAGTTCTTCTTCATCGCCCTTGGCCTGCGCTACACCACGGCTTCGCATATGGCAGTATTTCTTTATACCGCGCCGATCTTCTCGGCGCTTGGGCTGCACTTTCTGTTGCCCAGCGAGCGCTTGCGCCGCCTGCAGTGGCTAGGTATCACCTTGTGTTTCGGCGGGGTGGTGATGGCATTTGGTGTCGGTGGCAATTGGGCCGAGGTCGATGCCGGTATGTTACTGGGCGATGCGTTGGGGCTGTGCGCCGGCATGGCCTGGGGCGCGACCACGGTCGTCGTGCGGGGTTCGCGCCTGTCCGAAGCGCCGGCCGGGTTGACCCTGTTCTATCAGTTGGCGGTGGCGTTCGTGCTGCTGCTGGCCTATGCACTGATGGTGGTGGACCTGTCCCACCTGCGTTGGACGCCTGTGGCCATCGCCAGCATTCTGCTGCAGGGCGTGGTGGTGTCGTTCTTCACCTACCTGACCTGGTTCTGGCTGCTGCGCCGCTACCTGGCTTCGAACATGGCAGTGTTCTCCTTCATGACCCCGCTGTTTGGCGTCACCTTCGGCGTGCTGGTGCTGGACGAACCGCTGACTCTGAACTTCATCATCGGCGCGGCGCTGGTGCTGTCGGGCATCACCCTGGTCAGTAGCGAGGCCTGGTTGCGCCGTCGCCTGGCCGGTTGGCGTGGCCTGCCGCAACAACCCTGACGCAAGGAGGCTGAAATTGCCCGCTTATCACTTGGCTCAACTGAACATCGCCTGGACGAAGGCGCCGCTGGAATCTCCGGATATGGCTGACTTCGTCGCCAATCTGGAGCGTATCAATGCGCTGGCAGAGGGTTCGCCCGGCTATGTCTGGCGTTTGCAGGACGAGGCGGGCGATGCCACGGCGATTCGTCCGTTCGGTGACGAGGTGTTGGTGAACATGTCGGTTTGGCAGGATGTAAAGGGCACCTCTAAAAACTACCTGCTTTGCCATCGCAGCGTTAAAAACAGGCCCAAAATGCTCATTTACACTGCGTAAACTGTGCTTTGTCACCTGTTTTTGCCTTGCGCTGGCTGCCTCGCCTACGTTTTTAGAGGTGCCCTGCGTCGCTCAGCGATTACGTCTACAAATCCGCGCATACCGAGATGCTCAACCGCCGTCGCGAATGGTTCGAGCGCGTCGAGCAGGCGCATCAGGTGCTGTGGTGGGTGCCGGCGGGGCATCGGCCAAGCGTGACCGAGGCTGCCGAACGCCTGGCTCATCTGCGCGAGCATGGCGCGACGGCGCAGGCCTTTACCTTCCGCCATGCGTTCGCGACGCCAGCCTGATAGGCTGAGTCGCCATGACTTTTTCTCTTTCTCTCGCTGAAGCGCGCCGTCTGGTCCTGGCTGCCCAGGGTTTCGGCCGTACGCCACGCGGCGCCGTTGGCCACAAGCACCTGCAGGCGCAGGTCGAGCGTTTGGGCGTGTTGCAGATCGATTCGGTCAATGCCCTGGTGCGCTCGCACTACTTACCGGCTTTTTCCCGCCTGGGTCATTACCAGGCCGAGCACCTCGATGAACTGGCCTGGGGCCGCGCGCGGCGCCGGCGTTTGTTCGAGTACTGGGGCATGAAGCCTCCTTGTTGCCGCTGGAGCTATTTCCGCTGCTGCGCTGGCGAATGCGCCGAGCCGCGGATGGGCAGGGCATCTATCGCGAGTTGGCGAAGTTTGGTGTCGAGCGGCGCGATGTCATAGATAGCGTGCTGCAGGCTGTGCGCGAGCGCGGTGCGCTGGGCGCCGGCAGTCTGTCCTCGCGTACCGAGAAGGCCGGCCCTTGGTGGGACTGGAGCGCGGAAAAGGCGGCGCTGGAGTGGCTGTTCGCCGCAGGCGAGGTCACTGTGGCTGGGCGGCGTGGCTTCGAGCGGCTGTACGATCTGCCGGAGCGGGTCATCCCCGTGGAGGTGTTGAACCACCCGGACCTGGATGAGGCCGAAGCGCAGCGCCGCCTGTTGTTGCGTTCGGCCGATGCACTGGGCGTGGCGACCGAGCGCGATTTGCGCGACTACTACCGGTCGGACGTCAGTGACAGCAAGCGGCGTATCGCTGAACTGGTGGAGGCGGGCGAGCTGTTGCCCGTCACGGTGCTGGGGTGGCGGCAGGCGGCCTATTGCCGGGGCGACCCGCGCATTCCCCGGCGTATTCGCCATAGTGCGTTGCTGTCGCCGTTCGATTCTCTGATCTGGGAACGCGAGCGCACCGAGCGGCTGTTCGGCTTCCGCTATCGGCTGGAGATCTACACTCCGCAAGCCAAGCGAGTGTATGGCTACTACGTGCTGCCGTTTCTGCACCACGAACGCCTGCTGGCGCGGGTGGATCTGCGCAGCGAGCGCGCTTCCGGGCGCCTGGCAGTGCATGCTGTGCATCTGGAGGAGGCAGTGCTGAGTGAGGAGGCGCGTCTGGCGCTGGCCGATTCGCTGCGCGCGCTGGCGCATTGGCTGGGCCTGGAAGAGGTGTGGCTGGCGCCGAGCGTCAATCTGCGAGGTTTGCTCGATTAGCCGCCGTTTTCCAGCAGGAACTTCAGTTCCTCGACGCGCTGGATATTCAACTCCATCGGGCAGGTGTAGTACATCGGCGAGCCGACGTGCTTGCCCTGCAGGTCGCACTGGCCGTTGCGGTAGATCAACCAG
Source organism: Pseudomonas sp. YY-1 (assembly GCF_002843095.1). Classification (NCBI taxonomy): domain Bacteria; kingdom Pseudomonadati; phylum Pseudomonadota; class Gammaproteobacteria; order Pseudomonadales; family Pseudomonadaceae; genus Pseudomonas; species Pseudomonas sp. YY-1. The sequence goes on from NZ_PJLX01000001.1 coordinate 209,032, forward strand.
GCCTTCTGCGCCGTTTCCAGCTGTTCGGCGTCCACTGGCTGGCTTTCCTGCAGCTTGAGGAACAGCTGCTGGTAGACGCGGTTCATCTCCTTTTTCACCGTTTCCGATACGCCTTCGGCGCAGCCGGCGACGCTGGCGTTGTTGATCATCCCGCTGGCGTCCAGGCAGGCCTGGTACTGCTTGTCGTAATCACCCCAGGCGCCGAGCGGCAGCAGCAGAGTGAGCGGCAGCAAGCCGTTACGCAGTATCGACATGGCAATCTCCCAATGAGACAGGGGCTGCACTGCAGCCCCTGAACCTGATGCTTACTTGGCCGCCAGGCGGGTGCGCATGTTGGCGGCGCGGTCGCTGGAGCCCGGGTGCGAGGAGAACATGCTGCTTTCGCCGCCGCCCAGCTTGGCCAGCTTCTCGAACGCGGTGACCAGGCCGTCGCGCGGGATGTTGCGCTGGGTCAGCAGGTCGAAGGAGAAGTTGTCGGCGGCGTTTTCCTGGCTTTGCGAGAACTGCGCGTTGACCAATTGCTCACCCAGGGCGCCGAGCTGCGAGGCGGACAGGGCGGCGACGGAGGCATTGCCCGAAGCGGCTGCAGCATTGCGTGCGGCGGTGGTGGCGTAGGCGGTCTGCATGGCTTTTTTGCTGTGGCCAAGGGCGACGTGGCCAATCTCGTGGCCGAGCACGCCTTCCACTTCGTTGTCGGTCATCAGGTCCATCAGGCCGCTGTAGACACGTACGCAACCGTTGGCCATGGCCCAGGCGTTGACCTCGTCGGCCTGGTACACCTTGTAGGTGATCGGCGTGCCGTTGATCTGATGACCGAGGTTGTTGGCGATCTTGTCCAGACGCTTGCTGTATGGGCTGTTCGGGCCAGCGATAGTGGCTTCGGCATCCATTTCGGCGCACGCCTGGTCGGACATGCTGCGTACTTCGGCGTCGCTGAGAGTCGCGGCCTGTACGGCCATCAGGCCCGATTGCAGCATGGCGTCGGGGGACATGTTCTGGCAGCCAGTCAGCAATGCAGCGCTGGACAGGGCGAAAGCGGAGAGGGTGGTGCGCAGTTGCATGGTCATCGTCCTTGTTGAGGGGGGTTGGCCGCGAGTCCTTTCCGGCTGGGTAGCATCTCTGGCACCTGCACGGTGCTCGCGTTGGGGCGGCATTATGCCGGATAGCGCATAGAAGAAGTGCGAGCCGGTTCGCGCCCTGGCCAGTGGCCAGGGCGCTGAGGGTCAGCGGCGTACCTGCTTCAGCGTTTCGGCGATCATGAAGGCCAGTTCCAGGGACTGGTCGGCATTCATGCGCGGGTCGCAGTGGGTGTGGTAGCGGTCGGACAGGCCGTCCTCGGTGATCGGGCGTGAACCGCCGATGCACTCGGTGACGTTCTGCCCGGTCATCTCGATATGGATGCCGCCGGCGTAGGTGCCTTCGGCCTGGTGCACAGCGAAGAACTGCCGGACTTCGCTGAGAATCTGCGCGAAATCGCGGGTCTTGTAGCCGCTGCTGGCCTTGATGGTGTTGCCGTGCATGGGATCGGAGCTCCACAGCACCTGGCGACCCTCTTCCTTGACCTTGCGCAGGAGACGCGGGAAGTGGGCTTCGACCTTGTCCGCGCCCATGCGCACGATCAGGTTGAGGCGACCCGGATCGTTGTCCGGGTTGAGGGCGTCGATCAGGCGGATCAGCTCGTCCGGGTCCATGCTCGGGCCGACCTTGACCCCGATGGGGTTCTCGATGCCGCGCATGAATTCGATGTGTGCACCGTTCAGCTGGCGGGTGCGGTCGCCGATCCACAGCATGTGCGCAGAGCAGTCGTACCAGCGGCCGGTGAGGCTGTCGCGACGGACGAAGGCTTCTTCGTAGTTCAGCAGCAACGCTTCGTGGGCGGTGAAGAAGCTGGTTTCGCGCAGTTGCGGCGCGCTGTCCATGCCCACAGCGCGCATGAAGGCCAGGGTTTCGTCGATGCGACCGGCGAGCTGGTGGTATTTCTCGGCCAGCGCCGAGTTGGCGATGAAGTCGAGGTTCCACTGGTGCACCTGGTGCAGATCGGCGAAGCCGCCCTGGGCGAAGGCGCGCAGCAGGTTGAGGCTGGCGGTGGCCTGATGGTAGGCCTGCATCAGGCGTTCCGGATCGGGTACGCGACTGGCGACGTCGAAACCGATGCCGTTGACGATGTCGCCACGGTAAGCGGGCAGGGTGACGCCCTCGATGGTTTCGCTGCCAGACGAGCGCGGCTTGGCGAACTGGCCGGCCATGCGCCCGACCTTGACCACCGGACAGCCCGCGGCGAAAGTCATGACGATGGCCATCTGCAGCAGCACCTTGAAGGTGTCGCGGATCTTCGCGGCGGAAAATTCGGCGAAGCTCTCGGCGCAGTCGCCGCCCTGCAGCAGGAATGCGCGGCCCTGGGTGACCTCGGCGAACTGGCGGCGCAGCTCGCGCGCCTCGCCAGCGAATACCAGCGGCGGGTAGCCGGCCAGGGTTTGCTCGACGCGAGTCAGGTGCGCGGCATCAGGGTATTCAGGTTGCTGCTGGATGGGCTTGGCCCTCCAGCTTTCGGGGCTCCAGGCGTTGGACATGCTGCGTCTCTAGCGGTTGATCAGGCGGAGGCGCATGGTAACCGATAAGCCCCGCGGCCCCTACGTGTATTGGCTCATGACGCCGGGGCAGGCTCGAATGCCCGCTTGGGTAGCGTGCGCGGCGACAAATCACGCGCTGGCAGGAAGCGTCCGTAGCGCTGCGCCTTGCCCAGGTCATCCGGGTATTCCTGGCCGCGTCGGTAGGCAATGCGGCCGTTGATCAGCGTTAGCGCGACCGCTGCATCGTTGCGTTTGACCACCCGCACCAGGCCGAGCACTTCCATCGGCGCTTCGTGCAGTTCATCCAGCGTATCGTTGAGCCCGGCGGGATCGATCAGCACCAGGTCGGCACGATCACCGACGCGCAGGTAGCCGGCATCGACGCCGATGAAGTCGGCCAGCTCACCGCTGCAGCGGCGCACCGCCTTGCCCAGTTCCATGAATGGCTCGCCGGCCAATTCGGCGTCCCGCACGTACTTGAGAAAACGCAGCGGGAAGTTGTACTGGGCGATGGAACGCAGGTGCGCGCCGGAGTCGGCGAAGCCGGGGTGTGTCCAGGGGCTGGCCAGCAGCTTGCGCATGATCGCCTCGCGTTGGTTGCCGTAGCAGGTCGTCCACTTCAGCGCCTCGCGGTACTGGCAGGCCAGTTCGAAGTAGGCGTCCACCGCATCCAGGCCGCGAGTCTGGCCCAGTTGCTTGAAGTTCTTGCCGACCAGGCTGGCATCCGGGCATTCGGTCACCCAGCAATCGGAGAAGTCGCGGTGCCACAGGCCCTTGGTCAGTACGGCCTTTACCTGCTTCTTGAACAGGGCGCGGAACGCCGGCTCCTTGACCTTGGCGTAGAGCTCATCCGGGTCCTTGATGTTGCGCAGGATCTCGCCGGCACCGAATTCCTCGAAGGCATTCACGTTGAGCCCTTCCAGGCGCAGGGTGAAGGGCGCCGGTAGGGTCTGCCAGCGGAAATGGCCGCGCAGCACCTTGTTCGCCAACCAGCCGGAAAGGCGGGTGAAGCGGTGCAGCAGCGGCTGCGACTTGAGATCCAGCGCCGTGAGCATGGTGCATTTCAGCGGTTTCCTGAACCAGCCATGGGCCTGCCAGAGGAAGGCGAACACGTTGACCTTGGTCACCGCGTTCGGCGCGCCCTGTAGCACCGCACCGCGCCGCCGCAGCACAGCGAACAGGCGAGAGAATTCCTTCCAGCTGGCGAAGGTCGACGGCAGCGGGCTGGACCAGGCGCGGTCGCCGTCCATCTTGTCCAGTCGCGTGGTCATCACCGACAGGCCGATACAGCCAGCGTCCAGCGCCTCTTCGAGCAGTTGCTCCATGCGCGCGAGTTCGGCGTCGCTCGGCGTCACCCGGCTGGTGGCGCGCTCCAGTCCCATCACCGCCACGCGCAGTTCGGAATGGCCGAGGAAGGAATTGACGTTCGGCCCTAGCGGTAACTGATCGTAGAAGGCGCGATAACCAGCGGCATCGCGCCAGGTTTTCTTTTCCTTGAGGATCGGCAGCACGTACTCGCGCGGCACCGCTTCGACGCGGGTGAACAGGTCGGAGCAGTCCTCGGCGTCAGCCAGCACCATGCTGATGGAGCAGGAGCCGATGGTCACACTGGTGACGCCATGACGCACCGACTCCTTCAGTGCGGGTGCGGCGATTACCTCGGCATCGTAGTGCGAGTGGATCTCCAGGAATCCGGGGGTAAGCCACTGGCCTTTGGCGTCGATCACCTCGGGGCAACCGGCCTCATCCAGTGGGCTGAGGCTGAGCACCTCGACCTTGCCGTCACGGATGCCGATATGGCGGATCGCCCCCGGCGCGCCCGTGCCGTCGAAGTACAGGCTGTTGTTGATGATGATGTCGTAGCTCATGGCAGTCTCCAGGGCGCCAGCAGCAGGATGCCGGTGACCAACAGCAGGATGTAGATGGCGAGGCGGAAATGACGCTCGTCGAAGCGCCGGTGCAGGCGTTCGCCCAGCCATACACCGAGCAGCAGAAGCGGGGCGTAGGTGAGCACCTGAGGCAGCGCCGGCAGCAGGCGGCCGTCGAGCATAAAGGCGAGGGTAAGCAGGCTGTTGAGGGTGAACCAGACAGTGACCAAGGTGGCGCGCAGCCGCGTCTTGTCCAGTTGGGTGCCGGCCAGGCCGTAGACCAGCAGCGGGCCGCCCGAGGCGAACAGGCCATGACTGAGGCCGGCGGCGATGGTAATGACGCGAGTCAGCCAGGCCGGGCGTTGCGGTAGTGCGCTCGCCCGGCGCAGGCGCCACAGTTCGCGGCCGGCGAACCAGATGATCAGCGCACCGAAGCCGACCTTCAGCGCCTGGGTGTCCAGATAAGGCAGCAGCCAATAGCCGAGTAACGTGCCGATGAGCATGCCGGGCAACAGGGTACCAAGCAGCAGGCGGCGGTCGATCTGCTGCCAGTGGCGATGCACCAGGTAGCCGGTCATGCAGATGTTCAACGGCACCAGGATCGGCAGCAATTGATCGATGGGCAGCAGCAATGCACCTAGCGACAGCGCGATGACCACGCTGCCAAAGCCGGTGATGGCCTCCAGGGTGTAGGCCAGCAGAATGAAGCCGCCGAGGGCGTAGGGCGCCATGGCCATCAGTTGAGCTCCCCGGCGAAACGCTGGCTCATCTTGCGGTGGTACAGCGCCGGCGCCAGACGCCAGAGCAGGCTCGCCAGCCAGCTGCCACGATCAGGGAACAGGCGTTCGCGGCGCTGCTGCAGTGCATCGAGAATCAGGCTTGCCATCCAGTCGGCGCCGCAAATTCTGCCGATGGTCGAGCGGGCATGGCCGGCCGGTTTGCCGTCGCCGCCCAGGGCGTTGCGGTCGATGGGCGTATCGAGAAAGCTCGGATAGACCATCAGCAGGCCGATGCCGTCACGGGCTATCTCTGCGCGCAGCACCTCGAAGGCCTGGCCCAGGGCGCTTTTTGCGGCGCAGTAACCGGCGCGGCCGAGTACCGGCATCCAGCCGGCCATGGAGCCGATGGCGATCACCTGGCCGCGGCTTTCACGCAGCAGCGGCAGGGCGGCCAGGGTCAGTTCCAGCGGTGCGTGATAATCCACCGCCATGACCTTGCGAAATACCGCGGGATCGGTGCGCAGCGTGGGCGAGCGGTGGGTGATGCCGGCGTTGTTGATCAGCACGTCCAGCCGGCCGAAGCGCTGCCGGCAGCCGTCGAGCAGGCGTGCATGCAACTCGGGGTCGGTGATGTCGCCAGCAAGGGCCTGCACGCGCTCGCTGCCCAGTTCATCGGCGCGAGTCGCGAGACCGCTGGCGTCGATATCGGTGAGCAGCAGGGCATCGCCACGTGCGTAACACGCTCGCGCCAGTTGCCAGCCGAGGCCGCTGGCGGCGCCAGTGATCAGGACCACGCGCATCATCGCTCTCCCGCGCTGGACAAAGGCGTCAGCACTGCGCTGGTTTTAGGCGGTCTGCGTGACCAGAGCCAGGCCAGGCTCAGGCCGGACACCAGATGCCAGCAACCCCAGAACGCAGCGATCAGCAACATGCCGCTAGCCTGCGGGAAGAAGGTGAAGATGATTACCAGGCCCAGCGCCGAGTTCTGGATGCCCACTTCCAGCGTCAGTGCGCGGCGGTCTGCCACCGGTAGCCCGCTCAGGCGTGCGCTGAGGTAGCCAATGCTCAGCGCCAGGGCGTTGTGCGCCACCACAAGCCAGAAGAACAGATGGAAATGCCGAGTGAACTGCTCAAGGTTGCGGCTGAACGCTAGCGCGACGAAACCGAGCATTACCAGCAAGGCGAACGGGCGCAGGGGCTTTTCCACTTTCAGCGTCAGTTGCGGGAAGCGCCGGCCGATCCACATGCCTGCCAGCAGAGGTAGGCCGAGTACCAGCAGTACGAGCAGCAGCAAGCTCAGCGGGTCCAGTTCGATCTGCGTCAGCAACGGCCGCGTATGCGGATTGAGCCAGGCATAAAGGGCGAAGTTGAGTGGTGTCAGCACGCTGGCGACAACGCTGGAAACGGCGGTCATGCTCACCGACAGCGCGACGTTGCCGCGCGCCATCCAGGTCATGATGTTGGAGAAGCTGCCGCCTGGGCAGGCGGCGATCAGGGTCATGCCCAGCGCCAGTTGTGGCTCGATGGCCAGGGCCCAGCAGGCCAGGCAGGTCAGCGCCGGCAGCAGCAGAAATTGCGCCAGCATGCCAATCACCGGGGCTTTGGGGGCGCGGGCGATGCGCCGGAAGTCTTCGGCACGCAGATCCAGGGAAACGCCGAACATCATCAACGCGACGATCAGATTGATCAGCACCAGGCTGCTGGGGTCGAAGGCGATATTCACCTGTTCCATGCTCATGCTCCCTGCGCGGCGAGTGCGCCATCGTTGGCCAGCTCACGGCGCAGGGCCGCGCTGTGTTCGGCTATGCGTCTACGATAGCTGTCCTTGTGCACGTAATAGGCCATGCGCTCCAGCTGCAGGTAGCGATAGCCGCCATCCAGGCGCTGGCTGGCTCGAGCACGAATGGTCTGGCGCAGGGCCTGAGCGGCGACGCTGCCAGCCTGCAGTTGACGGATATACAGCGCGACCAACTCCGCCTGCTCGTCACGCCCCTGCCAGCCCAGGCCGGAAGCTTCGACCATGCCGAGCATGAACAGGTCGTCGTGCTCGGGGTGGAAGACATTGAGGTACAGCTGCGGTGCACCGGCCTCTTGTGGCCAGTTCAACTCGTTGCGGTCGATGAAGGGGTAGTCGAGCTTGTAGCCGGTGGCCATGAGGATCAGGTCGTACTCGGCCTGTTCGCCATTGGCGAAGGTCACGCCTTGCCCGCTCACCGACTGGATGTCGCCCCGAGGGTGGATATCGCCGTGGCCGATATGGTGCAGCACCAGCGAGTTCATCACCGGGTGGGATTCGTACAGGCGGTAGTCCGGGTCGGGCAGGCCGTACTGCGAGGGTTTGCCGACCAGGGCACGCACCAGCAGGCCGTCGACCAGCTGTTTGAGGCGGCGCGGTAGCTTGATCGCGCTGCCGAAGGTGTCGGTGGGCTTGCCGAGGATGAATTTGGGCAGGAAGTGATAGCCACGGCGTACCGAGAGGTCGACCGAGGCGGCGCGGTGTACGGCATCGACGGCGATATCGCAGGCTGAGTTGCCGCAGCCGACCACCAGTACCCGTTTGCCAGCGAATATATCCGCGCTCTTGTAGGCATTGGAGTGCAGTAACTCACCGGAGAAATCACCGGGCAGGCGCGGCAGGTTGGGCGTATGCAGGGTGCCATTGGCGATCAGTACGCCCTTGAAGTGCCATTCGCGCTGCTCGCCGTTGCGCTCGCTGATCAGCTTCCAGCCATGCTGCTGGCGCTGCACCTGCAGCACACGGGTGTCGAACTGGTAATGCTCGTAGAGACGAAACTGCCTGGCGTAGTCGCGAAAGTAGCGGCGCATTTCGCTGTGGTGCGGGTAGGGCGCCACCTCGGCGCGCATGGGGAATTCACGAAATTCGGTGGTGCCCTTGGAGGAGATCAGGTGCGCCGATTGGTACATGCTGCTGTGCGGGTTATCGATATCCCACAGGCCGCCAACGTCGCTGTGCAGCTCGAAGCCGACGAAATCGATGCCGTACTTCTTCAATTGCCGTGCCGTGCACAGGCCCATGGGGCCGGCACCTATGATGGCGTACATGGCGAACCTCGTTATTGTTATGAGTGCAGCGCAAGTGTTGGAATTATTGCGTGACCGGGGGCGGCTGCTTCAATGACAATCGGCGCCTTTAGCCCGGTTGTTGTGGTACGGGATGTCACTGTGGGGAGGTTTCGATGCCAGGGTTGCCGCCGGACGACGAGTTGCAGCTGCAGGACGAGGTTCTGCTGGCCGAAGTGCGCGATGCCTTCGGGGTTATCCGTGTGGTGCAGATCGGCGCCTACCGCTTTCTCGAGTTCGGCGATGCCATCGAGCAGAGCTGCGTGTTCCAGGGCGATCCGAGCTGGCTGGAGTACGATTACACCCGCGCCATGCTGCTGGGCGCGCTGTGCCACGATGAGCCGGAAACCGCGCTGTTCCTGGGGCTGGGTGCCGGCAACCTGACCCAGGCTTGCCTGAAATTCCTGCCGCTGGAGGACGTCGAGGCCATCGAGCTACGACCGGACGTGCCGCGCCTGGCCATGGAGTTTCTCGGGCTCGACGACGATCCACGGCTGACCATTCGCATCGGTGATGCCACCGAGCTGCTCGACAGCGCGGAAACCGCTGACCTGATCTTTCTCGATCTGTACACCGACCAGGGGCCTGGTGTCGGGCATCTGGCCTGGCGCTTTCTCGAGCGCTGCCGCGAAAAACTCAACCCGGGCGGCTGGCTGATCATCAACCAATGGGCAGGCAACGACGGCAAGCCGCTTGGCGCGGCATTGCTGCGTGGCCTCTATCACCGACACTATTGGGAGTGCCCGGTGAAGGAGGGCAACGTGGTGCTGCTGATCCCCGCCGACCTCGAGCAGAGGCTGGACCTGGGACGCCTGCAGATGCGTGCCGGCGAGCTGGCGCCCCGTCTGGGTTATTCGCTGCAGCCGCTAATCGCGGCCTTGCGCCCGGCGACCTGATGCGCCGCCCGGCGTAAACCAGCGGCGAACAGCCTTCCGGATATTTAAAGGCTATGTCTGAGTTAAGTGTTGGGGGGCAAAGGCCCGTAGGGTGGGCTTCAGCCCACCACCGACGGTCAGCGTGGGCTAAAGCCCACCCTACAAGGCTGATCGCGGCCTTGCGCCCGGCTACCCGCCGCCCGGCGTAAAAACTGCGCAAAGCTCTAGAAAAGCCCCTGCGGGGGACATGTAAGGATAAAAAACAGCACCTTGGTCAGGAATTTTCCGGTATGATGCGCGCCGGCCAATTTTCTGGCCACGTTCAGGTAGTGCAACTCGCCCGGGAAATTAACACCCGGCAGCCAGTCCCCAGCGGACTATCCTTGACGATTCACTTTCATCACGTTTTCGCAAATCCCCGCCGACCAGGCTGCCAGGGTGACCCAAAAGGTCTTACACGGCATGCGCAGCTTTGGAACATGGGTCTTTGCGGATGCACTTGAGGCAGACCCATGACCCAGGAAATCGGCGGCTTCGCCGCGCTCGGACTTCACTCCAATATTCTCGCCGCTCTGACCGCCGTTGGTTACGAAGAGCCGTCTCCGATCCAGTCGCAGGCCATTCCGGTGATCCTCGCCGGCCACGACATGATCGGCCAGGCGCAGACCGGCACCGGTAAAACTGCCGCCTTCGCACTGCCACTGCTGTCGAAGATCGACCCGGCCAAGCGCGAGCCGCAGGTACTGATCCTGGCGCCGACTCGCGAGCTGGCCCTGCAGGTTGCTACCGCCTTCGAAACCTATTCCAAGCAGATGCCTGGCCTGAATGTCGTTGCCGTATATGGCGGCGCGCCGATGGGCCCGCAGCTCAAGGCCATCCGCCAGGGCGCTCAGGTCATCGTCGCCACGCCGGGTCGCCTGGTCGACCACCTGCGTCGCGACGAGAAAGTGCTGTCCACCATCCAGCACCTGGTGCTCGACGAAGCCGACGAAATGCTCAAGCTGGGCTTCATGGACGACCTCGAAGTGATCTTCGAAGCCATGCCGGAAAGCCGCCAGAGCGTGCTGTTCTCCGCGACACTGCCGCACTCGATTCGTGCCATTGCCGAGAAGCACCTGCGCGAACCGCAGCACATCAAGATCGCTGCCAAGACCCAGACTGTCTCGCGTATCGAGCAGGCGCATCTGATGATCCACGCCGACCAGAAGACCAACGCCGTGCTGCGTCTGCTGGAAGTCGAGGATTTCGACGCGCTGATCGCCTTCGTGCGTACCAAACAAGCCACCCTGGACCTGGCCAGCGCCCTGGAAGCCAAAGGCTACAAGGCGGCTGCGCTGAACGGCGACATCGCCCAGAACCAGCGCGAGCGCGTGATCGAATCGCTCAAGGATGGCCGCCTGGACATCGTCGTGGCGACCGACGTGGCTGCCCGTGGCATCGACGTGCCGCGCATCACCCACGTATTCAACGTCGACATGCCGTACGACCCGGAGTCCTACGTGCACCGCATCGGTCGTACCGGCCGTGCCGGTCGTGATGGCCGTGCGCTGCTGCTGGTGACGCCGCGTGAGCGTCGCATGCTGCAGGTGATCGAGCGTGTCACCGGGCAGAAGGTCGGTGAAGTCAAACTGCCGAACGCCCAGCAGGTGCTCGATGCTCGCATCAAGAAACTGACCAACAGCCTGGCGCCGCTGGTGGCCGATGCCGAAGCCAGCCACGGCGATCTGCTCGACCGTCTGACTGCCGATATCGGCTGCAGCCCACGTGCCCTGGCCGCTGCGCTGCTGAAAAAGGCTACCAACGGCCAGGCCCTGGATCTGGCCACTGTCGAGCGCGAGCAGCCACTGGTGCCGGGCGCTGGCGGCGCTCCGCGTGAGCGTCGTGAACGTGACGGCGAGCGTTCTGAGCGTGGCGGTGATCGTGGTGAATTCCGCGAGCGCCGCGCGCCGGTGCCGCTGACCGAAGGTCGCGTGCGTTGCCGCACTGCACTGGGTACTCGTGACGGTATCGCCGCGAAGAACCTGCTCGGTGCCATCCTCAATGAGGGTGGCCTGGCTCGCGAAGCGATCGGTCGTATCCAGATCCGCGAAACCTTCAGCCTGGTCGAGCTGCCGGAAGACGGTCTGGACCGCCTGCTGGGCAAGCTGAAAGATACCCGCGTGGCCGGCAAGGCTCTGAAGCTGCGTCGCTACCGCGAGGATTGATCCCGCGGGCCTGATGGCTCATGGCAGGATCAACGAACGCCGCAACCCTTATCGGGTCGCGGCGTTTTTGTTTGTGTAAGGGCAGATGAACAGGCCGTTGAAAAACGTAGGCGACGACTGCATGGATGCAGGAGGTAGAGCGAAGCAGGAAGCCCGAGCCGAGGCAGCCAGTGCAATACCGATGGCGGCCCCGCAAAAACAGGCGAAAAAAGCACTGGGCCCGCACTCGGGTTTACGAGTTGTAAATGAGCACTTGATTCGCTTCGCTCACCCCTTCGGGGCCGCGCTAAAGCGCGTTCAGTCTGCGACTGTGAGCCTGTTTTTAACGCAGCAATGGCAACGCAGGTAGTTTTTCAGCAGCCTGTCAGCCGGTTTCGCTGAGATTGGCCTTGGGCGCCAGGCGATCGAACACCTCCGGCGTCAACGCCGCTTCACCCGCTTCGTCGAGCACTTCGCGTGGTCGCTCACTGCCGGGGATGCTACTGTCGAGCATGCTCAGCAGCTGCGCGCCGCGCGCGGTGAGAATGAAATTTTCGCCGTTGCCACCTTCGTCTTCCGGGCGTGGTTCGATAAAGCCGTTTTGCAGCAGGCGCGCTTCGTAGCGTGCAGCCTCGGCGCGCAGATGGTTGAGATTGTCCACGGGGTCGCCGGCATTCTCATGCTCTTCGGCCAGGTCTTCGGCGTAGCGACGCGGGGCGAAGGGTTTGCCGGCGGAGTTCTGTGCCTCGTGCAGCAGGCGTTCGATCAGGTCCCAGTCGTGCTTCATGGCGGTCTCTCCCTATGCGATGGGCTTATAGAGTCCGACTTCAGCAACGCACTACGGTTCGACCTGAATTCTGCGAGCGGAGTACACAAAGCAAAACGCCCCGAACCAGTCGGGGCGTTCTGGGTGTTTCGGCTGCCGTGATCAGGCGCGGCGACGGAACAGCGGTTGCGGCTGATCGGCCGAAGCCTGGTAAACCTCGCTGTAGTCCTCGAAGGCTTTCAGCGCATCGTACGGATCCTTGTCCGCGCGCACGGCGAAGGCATCGAAACCGACACGCTTGAGGGCAAACAGCTGGTCGCGCAGCACGTCGCCAATGGCGCGAACTTCGCCCTTGTAGCCGTAGCGGGTACGCAGCAGGTAGGCGGTAGAGGAGTGGCGGCCATCGGTGAAGGCAGGGAACTCCAGGGCGATGACCTGAAAATGCGCCAGGTCATCGACGATTTCCTCGATCTCGTCGCCGGCTTCCAGCCATACGCCAAGACCGCCGTCGCGGGCCTTGAGGGCGTGCGCATGCTCGCGCCACAGGGCCAGTGGGACGATGATGTCGTCGCAGTTGGGGATGACGTCCAGGGTCACGTCCTTGGCCAGCAGGTGCCAGGTCTCGTCGACCACCTGACCGTTCTTAATGATTCGCTGCATAGACGCGCTCCTTGAACGGATCGATACCGACGCGGCGGTAGGTATCGAGGAAGCTTTCTTCTTCGGTGCGTTGCTCGACGTAGACCTTGATGATCTTGTCGATCACATCGGCCATGTCCGCTTCGGCGAAGGATGGGCCGAGGATCTGCGCCAGGCTGGCGTCACGGCCGGCGCTGCCGCCGAGTGATACCTGATAGAACTCCTGGCCTTTCTTGTCGACGCCGAGAATGCCGATATGGCCGACGTGGTGGTGACCGCAGGCGTTCATGCAGCCGGAGATGTTCAGGTCGATATTGCCGATGTCGAACAGATAGTCGAGATCGTCGAAACGACGCTGAATGGCTTCGGCGATCGGGATCGACTTGGCGTTGGCCAGCGAGCAGAAGTCGCCGCCCGGGCAGCAGATGATGTCGGTCAGCAGGCCTACGTTCGGCGTGGCGAAACCTTGTTCGCGCAGTTCACCCCACAGAGCCAGCAACTGACGCTGCTCGACGTCGGCGAGGATGATGTTCTGGTTGTGGCTGTTGCGCACTTCGCTGAAGGAGTAACGGTCGGCCAGGTCGGCGATGGCGTCGAGCTGCTTGTCGGTGACGTCGCCCGGCGCCACGCCGGTGGGCTTGAGCGACAGGGTCACGGCAACGTAGCCAGGCTTCTTGTGGGCGAAAGTGTTGCGCTCGCGCCAACGGGCGAAGCCCGGATGTTCGGCGTTCTGCTGGGCGAGCAGGGCGTCTTCGTCCTGCAGGGTCAGATAGGCCGGATCAACGAAGTGTGCGGCAACGCGGGCGACTTCGGCTTCGGTCAGGGTGGTCGGGCCGTCCTTGAGGTGCGCCCACTCGGCGTTCACGCGCTCGGCGAACACCTCGGGGGTCAGCGCCTTGACCAGAATCTTGATACGCGCCTTGTACTTGTTATCGCGACGGCCATAGCGGTTGTACACGCGCAGGATGGCGTCGAGATAACTGATCAGGTGCTGCCAGGGCAGGAATTCGTTGATGAAGCTGCCGACGATCGGGGTACGACCCAGGCCGCCGCCGACGGAAACGCGGAAGCCCAGCTCGCCGGCCTCGTTCTTCACTGCTTCCAGGCCGATGTCATGCACTTCGATGGCGGCGCGGTCGCTCACGGCGCCGTTGACGGCGATCTTGAACTTGCGCGGCAAGTGGCTGAATTCGGGATGGAAGGTCGACCACTGACGAATGATCTCGCACCAGGGGCGCGGATCGACGATCTCGTCCTTGGCCACACCAGCGAACTGGTCGGTGGTGGTGTTGCGGATGCAGTTGCCGCTGGTCTGGATGGCGTGCATCTGCACGGTGGCCAGCTCGGCGAGAATCTCCGGCACGTCTTCCAGGTCCGGCCAGTTGAACTGTACGTTCTGCCGGGTGCTGATATGGGCATAGCCCTTGTCGTAGTCGCGGGCGATCTTGGCCAGCATGCGCACCTGGGTGGACGACAGCAGGCCATAAGGCACGGCCACGCGCAGCATGGGCGCGTAGCGCTGGATATACAGACCGTTCTGCAGGCGCAGCGGACGGAATTCCTCGCCGCTCAGCTCTCCGGCGAGGTAGCGGCGGGTTTGATCGCGGAACTGCTTGACGCGATCCTCGACGATCTTTTGATCGTACTGGTCATATACGTACATGAAGGGTCCTGTTTTCAGGCTACTTACTGCCAATCAGCGCGCACGGCCGCGCACTCCCCGAGGAGCCGGGGCACGATACCAGCTCAGGTTTATGCGTAAAAGTGATGTTTGAATATATAAACCTTGGTTTAAGGAATAAGACTGCCCCAGAGCATAACCATATGGTTTGAGCGATGGCCAAGGCTGGTCTTAAATGCAGTGTGCATCACCCAAAAGCACAAGAAGAGGGGGAACCATGACCGAGCACACTGAAGTGGAAAATTCCGACAGCGTTATCGATGCCTGGGCGATCTTTTGCCTGATCCTGATTGCGGTAGGTACGGCGGTCTTCTGGGTCAGCGGACAGTGAGGGCGAAGGCCGATACGCATTAGCGGTCGGCCTTTTGTCATTTGCGCCCTATACTGCGCCCCGGTTAATTGGGGAGGGGTGCAGTGATCAGGTGGGTGTTGGGCCTGTGGCTATTACTGTGCTGCGCATTGGCGTCAGCACAACCCCGTGCGCCGTCTGTGATCTTCCTCAATCCCGGCTATTCCGACGAGCCGTTCTGGACCGATTACACCCGCTATATGCAGGACGCCGCAGGCGACCTCGGCATCGACCTGAAAGTGCTTTACGGCGAGCGTGATCCAGCGCGCATGCTGAGCAATGCCCGCCAGGTTCTCGATGGTGAGCACCCTGATTATCTGATTTTCACCAACGAGCAGTTCCAGGGGCCTGTGCTGCTGCGCCTGTTCGAGGCCAGCCAGGTTCGCCTTTTCGCTTTGCACAGCACGCTCACCGACGAGCAGCAGGCGCTGATCGGTGGCAGCCGCGAGCGTCACCGCAACTGGCTGGGTAGCCTGGTGCCCAATGATGAAGAGGCTGGTTACCTGATGGGGCGCGAACTGATAGCGCTGGCTAAGGGGCAGCCGGCCGAGCTGCTGGCGTTTTCCGGGGTCAAGCAAACGCCGTCATCGATCTTGCGTCTGGCCGGTTTGCAACGTGCGCTGAACGAGGCGCCGCATGTGCGTCTGGTGCAGGCAGTGCACGGCGAGTGGCAGGAACAGCGCGCCTATGAGCAGGCGATGAGTCTGTTGCCGCGCCATCCGGATGTGAGCCTGGTCTGGTCCGCGAACGATGCAATGGCATTCGGCGTGATGCGTGCGGCTGATGAGCAGGGCAGAGACCTGCGCTATGCAGCCCTGAACAATTCGGCTCGGGTGCTGCAGGCGCATATCGATGGACGAATTGATGTTCTGGCGAGCGGCCACTTCATTCTGGGTGCCTGTGCCCTGGTGATGCTCAGTGACCATGCCGGTGATCTGGATTTTATCGAGCGCGGCGGCCAGGACCAGGTGGCATCGCTGCTGCGCCTGCTCGACAGGGCGCAATCGCAGAAACTGCTGGCACGCCTTGGCCAGGCGGACATCGACATGGACTTTGGCCAGTTCAGCGCGTTGACTCAGCCCCAACAGCAGCGCTACGACTGCTCGATAGCATCCCTGCTGGACTGATCAACCAGTCGCCAGGTGCAGGATCAGTTTCACCGTCACCAGCAATACGATCACGAACAGGGTGGTGAACAGCACCCCGAGCAGAATGAAATGGCTGGGCTTGCCGCGACTGAAGTCGCGGCTACGGTTCTTCGCGCTCTGCACGCCAAGGGCGGCGGCCAGCACGCTCTGCAGCATTTCGCGCAGGGTCAGCGGGGCCTGCTGGGGGTCTTTGTCCTGATCGCTCATGGTCAACCTCTCCGTCGATCCTGCAAGCATAGTCCGCAATCGACGCGCCGGCATGAGGGGCTAGGCTGGCCGCGGCGAATCAGGCAATCTGCCCAAGCGCTGACCACCGACCTTGACCATGCCTGACGATCTCTTTCCTGACGACGCCGCACAGACCGAGCGCACCCGCGAGACCATCCTGCGCTACCACCTGAGTTGGAAGCACCGCGACCTTGATGCGGTAATGGCGCTGTATCACCCGGAGATCGAGTACAACGACTTCTACCAGCAGCGCTGCATGCGCCTGGGTGAGCTGCGCGAGTACGTCGAGAACAACCTGCCGCGCCGCCCGGGCGAACTGCTGGAGCACGTCGACCGCATCCGCATCGACGGTCATACCGCCTTCATCCAGTACTGCGCCAGCTTGCAGGGCGGGGAAGGGCTGGTGTCGTTCCGCACCGGTGAAGCCATCACCGTGCGCGACGGGCTGATCTGGCGGATCAACGAATACGCCACCCTGGTGCATGAGGTGCGTGGCACTGGCGAAGCGGCCAGTTCGCGCCCGGCCATCAGCCGCCTGGGGCTGTCGACCCGCCAGCTCGGTCAACTGGCGCAGGACCTGCAGGACTACTTTCAGCGTAGCCAGCCCTTTCTCGACCCCGAACTGGATCTGCAGCAGGTGGCGGCAGCGACGGGTTACAGCCGCAACCAGATATCCCATCTGCTCAATCAGGTGCTGGGCGAGAGCTTCTACCGCTACGTCAACCGCGCCCGCCTGCAGTACTTGCTCGATGGCTTGCAGGCGGGAAGCGACCTCAAGCGTATCGACGAGCTGGCCTTTGCCGCCGGCTTCAACTCGTTGTCGGCCTTCTACAGCTGCTTCAAGCGCCACACCGGGCTATCGCCCACGGCCTACCTCAAGCAGGCTTCCTCGCGGGCACGCACGCAAGACAGCGACTGATCGCCCCAACTAGCCTTGTGTCATCGATTGATGACGGAGGCGTGGATGAATTCCTGGCGCAACATCAGTCTGTGGATGGATCAGCTCGATGATCCGCTGCAGGCGCGGCCCAGCCTGCAAGCCCAGCTGCACGCCGACGTGGCGATCATCGGCGCGGGTTACACCGGCCTGTGGACGGCCTATTACCTCAAGCGCCAGGCGCCGCAGCTGCGTGTGGTGATCGTCGAGGCCGAGACCGCCGGCTTCGGTGCGTCCGGACGCAATGGCGGCTGGTTGATGGGCAACCTGCTCGGCGAGGATCGTCTATTGGCCGGTGTGCCAGCGTCAGAGCGCAAGGCGGGCTTCGACCTGCTGCACGGCATCCCCGATGAAGTGGCCTCGGTGGTCGCCCGTGAAGGCATCGACTGCGATCTGCGCAAGGGCGGCGTGCTGTATTGCGCGGCGCGCTACCCGGAGCAGGAAGTGCGTCTGCGTGATTATCTCAAGGAACTGCGTGCGCTAGGCCTGAGCGAAGACGACTACCGCTGGCTACCGCCGAGCGAACTGGCCCCCCAGTTGCGCGTGGCCAATGCCTACGGCGCGCTGTACAGCCCGCATTGCGCGACGATCCAGCCGGCCAAGCTGGTGCGGGGCCTGGCGCGCTGCGTCGAGGACCTGGGTGTCGAACTCTACGAGCGCAGCCCGGTGATCGACTGGCAGCCCGGCCTGGTGCGTACCGCTCACGGCCTGGTCACGGCTGACTGGGTGGTGCCGGCCATCGAGGGGTACGCCGCCAGCTTGCCGCCGTTGGGTAACCACCAGTTGCCGGTGCAGAGCCTGATCGTTGCCACCGAGCCGCTACCGGCGGATGTCTGGGCCGGTATCGGCCTGGAGCGCGGGCAGGCGTTCAGCGAATTCAGCCGTCAGGTCACCTACGGCCAGCGCAGCCTCGATGACCGTCTGATCTTCGGGGCACGTGGCGGCTACCGCTTTGGCGGGCGCCTGCGCAGCGATTTCAACCTCACCGACGACGAACTGGGTCTGCGCCGTTACCTGATGGGGGAAATCTTCCCGCAGTTGCGCAACGTGCGTTTCACCCATTCCTGGGGCGGCAACCTGGGTATGGCGCGGCGCTTCCAGCCGCACATGCTGCGCGACACCCGCAACCGCATCGCGCTGTCTGGCGGTTATGGCGGCGAGGGCGTCGGTGCCGCCAACCTGGGCGGGCGCACCCTGGCCGATCTCATTCTCGGTCGGGACAGCGAACTGCTGCGCCAGCCCTGGGTGCTGAGTGATAGCCCGATTTCCAGCCTGAGGCGCTGGGAGCCCGAGCCCTGCCGCTGGCTTGGCTACAACGCCATCATCCGCAGTTTCGTCCATGAGGACGAAGTCCTCGCCAACCCGCGCAGCCCAGCCTGGCGCCGGCGTCTGGCGCAAGCGGTGGCGGCGCGTATGGAAAGCCTGATGGGCTGAGTGAATGTCAGCCGTTCCTTTATCCGGAGTACCAATGAACATCACCCATTTTCGCAACACCCCCAACGTCGCTCTGGATGAGTCCAATCCGGTCGCCGTCCTCCTGAGCGAGCCGGTGGCGATCACGTCGACCACCAGTGTCGAGCGCAGTGATGGCGTGGAAACCGGTATTTGGGAGTGCACGCCGGGGCGCTGGCGCCGGCAGATCCTGCAGCAGGAGTTCTGCCACTTCGTCGCCGGACGTTGCACCTTCACCCCGGACGGCGGCGAGCCCATCGAGATTCGCGCCGGCGACGCCCTGATGATGCCGGCCAATACCCTTGGCATCTGGGACATACAAGAAACGGTGCGCAAGACCTATGTGCTGATCTTCTGAATCAGCCCCTTTTCAGTACTGCCTAGAACAACAACTCACGAGGTATCCCATGCTGAAGAAACTCCTGCCGTGCCTGATCCTGGTCGGCACCGCTCATGCCGCTGATAGCGTGCGCATCTACAACTGGACCGATTACATCGCCCCGGACACCCTCAAGCAGTTCGAAAAGAGCAGCGGCCGGGGTACCCATTACGACGTCTACGACAGCAACGAGACGCTCGATGCCAAGCTGATGGCCGGTCGCTCTGGTTATGACGTGGTGTTCCCCTCCAACCATTTCATGGCCCGGCAGATCCAGGGCGGTGCACTGAAGAAACTCGACCGCAGCAAGCTGCCGAACTGGAACAATCTCAATCCGGTGCTGATGAAGGCGCTGGAAGTGAACGACCCGGGCAACGAGCATGGTTTCCCTTATCTCTGGGGCAGTACCGGGATCGGCTACAACGTCGACAAGGTGCTCGCGGTGCTGGGCGATGACGTGAAGATGGACAGCTGGGACGTCCTGTTCGACCCGGCCAAGCTGGCCAAGCTCAATGAGTGTGGCGTCGCCATCCTCGACAACGGTCCGGAAATGCTACCGATCGCCTTGCATCACCTGGGCTTGCCACATCACAGCAAGAACCCCGAGGACTACAAGCGCGCCGAAGCGCTGCTGATGGAAATGCGCAAGAACGTGCGCTACTTCCATTCATCCAAGTACGTCGGTGACCTGGCCAACGGCGAGATCTGCATGGCGGTCGGCTTCTCCGGCGACATCATGCAGGCTGGCGCCCGCGCCGCTGAGGCGGGTAACGGGGTGAAGATCCAGTACGAGATTCCCAAGGAAGGCGCGCCGATCTGGTTCGACATGGTGGCCATGCCGGTCGATGCCGGCAACGAGGAGGGTGGTTATGCCTACATGAACTACCTGCTGCAGCCAGAAGTGATGGCGGCCATCAGCAATCATGTGAAGTACGCCAATGGCAATGCCAAGGCCGATGGTTTGGTCGACCCGGCGCTGAAAGCCGACCCGACCGTGTACCCGCCGGAGGCGGTGATGGACAAGCTGTACACCCTGGAGGCCATGCCGCTGAAGATCGACCGGGTGCGCACGCGCATCTGGAGCAAGGTCAAGAGCGGCGTATGAGCGCTGGGCTCCCGCCTTCGCGGGAGTGACCGTGAGTTTTTCAGAACCTCCTGATGCAGCTCTGAAACAAAAAAAACGCCGCAAGCCTTTGCAGGTTCGCGGCGTTATCTTTTCCTGTAGGAGCGAGCTCTGCTCGCGAACAAAAAGCGCAGGCCTCGCTCCTACGACAAGATCATCCCGGCATCAGACCTTGAAACGGCCCAGCAGGCGATCCTGCTGGCCAACCTGTTCCACCATAGAGCCGCACTGACGCACCTGCTGTTCGGCGCCGCCAGCCAGTTCGTGGCTGATGTCACGGATGTTGGTGGTGTTGCGGTTGATCTCCTCGGTGGTCGCGCTCTGCTCCTCGGCTGCGGTGGCGATCTGCAGGTTCATGTCATTGATGCGGGTGATCGCCTCGCGGATGCGGCCGAGCATGTCGTTGGCTGCGCCAGCGTCTTCGGCCGTCTTGCTGGCCGTATCGCGGCTCTGCTGCATGCGGCTCTCAGCTTGACGCACACCGCCTTGCAACTGGTCGATCATCTGGCGGATTTCCTGGGTGGCTTGCTGGGTACGCGAAGCCAGCGAGCGCACCTCATCGGCCACCACCGCAAAGCCACGACCCGATTCACCGGCACGCGCCGCTTCGATGGCAGCGTTCAATGCCAGCAGGTTGGTCTGTTCGGCGATGCTGGTGATCACCTGCAGGATCGACTCGATGTTGTGGCTGAGCTTGGCCAGCTCGTTGATGGCGTGGCTGGTGCCATCCATCTCGTCGGCCAGATGGCGGATCGCTGCGCTGGATTGCGACACCACGCGCACGCCATTCTCTGTCTCTTCGTTGGCGGCAACGGCGGCCTGGGCGGCAGCCTGGGCGTTGCTCGCCACTTCCTCGGCGGTCGAGGCCATTTCCTGCATGGCAGTGGCCAGCTGATCCAGCTCTTGCAGCTGTTCCTGCAGGCGGCGCGCGGCCTGTTCCGACTCGTTTGAGGTTAGGGCCGTGCTTTCGCGGACCTGGCGCGAGCTGCCCATGACGTCACCGATCAACGTCTGCAGAGTTTGCAGGAAGCGGTTGAATTCCTGCGACAGCTCGCCGATCTCGTCATTGCTGGTGATCGCCAGGCGGCGCGTCAGGTCACCTTCGCCGCTGTTGATCTCACGCAGCGAGGTGCTCAGCAGGCTCAGCGGCTTGAGCAGGCTGTTCATCAGCAGGCCCAGCACCACCAGGCTGATGGCCACGCCGACCACGGTACCGACCACTGCCAGCCAGGTCAGGCGGTTGGCTTCGGCCATCACCACGCTCTCGTCCAGCACCACGCCGATGTACCAGTCCATGCCGCGCAGGTTGGGCAGCGGGGTGAAGGAAACCAGCAGGCTCTTGTCGCCGGCATCTACTTCGCGCAGCTCCTTGCCCAGCGCCGGGCTCTGACCATCGAACAGCGCGCTGTAGGACTTGCCGTTGAACTCGGCATTGGGGTGGGAAATGATGTTGCCCGAGCGACTGAGCAGGAAGGCGTAGCCGGCACCATTGAAGTCCAGGGTGTTGACCGCATCGGCCACCGATTGCAGGCGGATGTCGCCACCGAACACGCCGAGGAACTGGCCAGCGTCGCTGATCCGGGCCACGGCAGAGATGAGAATTTCATTGGTGGTGGAGTCGACATAGAGTTCGGTCAGCACTGCCTGGCTGCCAGCCTTGCCGGTTGCATACCAGGGGCGCTTGCGGCCGTCCCAGTCGGCGCTGGGTTTCCAGTCGGCGCTGTTCTTGATGGGCTTGCCATCGGCTTCCAGCGCGCCGAAGACCAGGATGAATTCACTTTTCAGCAGCGGTGAATCGAATACACGCTGGTTCTCTTCAGGGCTGTAGTTGCTGTCGATTGTCTGCGACATCAGGTCGATCAGGCGCAACTTGGCGTTGAGCCAGTTTTCGATCTGTCAGGCCAATGCATTGCTCGATTCGGCAATGCTCGACTCAACCTGATTGCGCAGGGTGTCGCGAACCTGGCTGACCTGGGATAGCGACAGCAGGCTGGTGGTAAGGAACAGCACGGTAGCGGCCGCGATACCGACCTTGTGGGCGATTTTCATGAATGGGCTCCTGGGCACCAAGACGACGGGGCTGCATCCATGCAAGGCAGTTGTCTACAGGCAAATACAGTGCCGGCTTTTCGCCAGCGGGACGTGTGGTCTCTCTGTACGCTTTTGTATCGGCGCTCAGGTGCCGTTCTTGAGCTTTCTGTGCAGGCGGCTGGTGTTGATCACATCCACCGCGCGGGCGCGCAGTTGACCGCAGCCACCGTCGACATCCTGGCCAGCCGAGTTGCGCACTTTGGTCAGCACGCCACGGCTGTGCAGGTAGCGCACCATCTCGACGATGCGCTCGCCGTCGGGGCGCTGGTAGTCGTCGGCTTCCAGGCTGTTGTAGGGGATCAGGTTGAGCACGGCGAACTTGCCTTTGAACAGGCGCAGGATGTTATCCATTTCTTCCTGGCTGTCGTTGATGCCTTTGAGCAGCGTCCACTGATACTGAATCGGGTAGTCGATGGTGCGAGCATAGGCTTCGCCCAGCTCTACCAGCTCTTCAGGATCGATGCGCGGTGCCTTGGGCAACAGGCGCTGGCGCAGTTCGGCGTCAGTGGTGTGTAGCGACAGCGCCAGGGCAGGGCGCACGCGTTGCTTGGGCAGGCGCTCGAATACCCGCGGGTCGCCTACGGTGGAAAACACCAGGTTGCGCTGACCGATACCGCCCTCGGTGCCGAGCAGATCGATGGCCTCAAGCACGTTGTCGAGGTTGTGCGCCGGCTCGCCCATGCCCATGAACACCACTTTCTTCACCGGACGAAAGCGTCGACCCAGGGCGACCTGAGCGACCATCTCGGCGCTGCTGAGCTGGCGCAGCAGGCCGCTCTTGCCCGTCATGCAGAACACACAGGCCACGGCGCAGCCGACTTGGCTGGAGATGCACAGACCATCGCGCGGCAGCAGTACGCTTTCCACCATCTGTTTGTCCGCCAGCTCCACCAGCAAGCGAGCCGAGCCGTCGGCGCCAGGGTGTTCGGAGCGCAGGCGGGCCAGTGCGTCCAGTTCGCTGGCGATAACTGGCAGCCCTTCACGTACTGTCAGCGGCAGGAAGTTTTCGGTCTTCTGATGCTTGGTGCCGGTGTCCAACGGCTTGCCCTGCAGCCAGGCACGGGTAATCCGCCCGATATGCTGGGGTTTGGCGCCAAGGTCGGCGAGGCGTTGGTTGAGTTCGGTGAGCTGCATGGGGCGCGCATGCTATCACTTGGCCGTGGGGGCGACCACGTCGAAGCGCAGCGCGCCGATCATCTGCCCGGCTTCGGTGACTACCCGCACCTGCCAGCGGCCTTCGGGCGAGGCGGGGAAGTTGAGTTTGTGCGTCCAGGCGCGATAGCCCTCCTTGCGCCCACCGTTGATGTCCAGGGCAATGCGGTCGACTTCCTGACCGTTGTGCTGCCAGACGTGGTAGATGCGCTCGTTGAGGCCGCGTGGAGCATTGATCGAGGTGTAGGCGTAGAGCCCGTCATTGAGCAATTGCTCAGGGCTGATCTGCCGCAAGCTTTCGCCTGGCGTGCGCTGCGCGCCATCGAAGTGATCGCTGATCGCTACCTCGGTCAGCCACAGCGTTGCCGGTGGCACCCAGACTCGCGCCATCCAGCCGGCGCTGGCCATCGCCAGAGGCAGGGCAGCCAGCAACACAATGCGTCGCCAACCAGCGAACCCGATCAAGCCGGGCAGGCTTGGTAACGCCAGTACCGTGGCAACCGCCAGGGCGATCCGGTAGCTCTGCGGTGTGCTGAGGTGAAAGATGATCGGCAGCGCGGTAAGCAGCACTGTGAACAGCGCCAGGCTGTGAAGGATCAACAGCAGCCAGCGCCGCGGCGCCAGCCAGCGGTAATAGATCGGGTCGGTGATCGAGGCCAGTGCGGCGACCGCCAGCAGGCCGCTGAACAGCAACTGCCCGCTGTTCCAGGTGGTGGTGATGAAGAAGAACGGCAAGACGAAGAACAGACTTTCCTGGTGGATCATCTGCGTGCCGTAGCGCAGCAGCGGCAATGGCAGTTCGAAGCCGAAGCGCCGGGCAATTCGTTCGCGCAACAGGTTCTCGAGAATCAGCCAGACCCAACTGACCAGCAATACCACGCCGAGCACCTTGGCCAGATGCGCCTGGCGGTCGACCAGAAGAAAACTGGCCACGCCCGAGCAGAAGCCGAACAGGGCGACCAGGCCTGGGTAACGGCGCAGCAGGGCGATCAGCGTGGGGATGCGGTCGAGTACGACTTTCATGGCAGCAGCAAATGGCAGTATTGGGCGCGCATCCTAGGTAGCCCGAGCCTTGGCTGCAAGCGAGTCGTCAGCTGCGCTGGCGGTGCCGGGCTGCTTGCGGCACTATTGCGCCCCCGTTTCACCACCGAGTCCGAAAACGATGAAATTCATCCATCAACGTGAGCATCTGGAAGAGGGCGATCTGGTGGTCATCCAGTGTTCGCAACCCTGCAACATCCGCCTGATGAACGATGCCAACTTTCGCGCCTTCAGAAACCGTGGTCGTCACAGTTATCACGGCGGCGCCTTTATCAAGTTCCCAGCGAAGATCCGCGTGCCCTCCGGTGGTTTCTGGAACATCACGCTTGATACCGTCAGCCGTCGTGCGGTGAGCGTGACGCGCAAGCCGCAGATGGAATACAGCATCAAGATCGTTCGTCGCCCGGGCGCCTGATTCCGATGCGAACCTCATGTCAGGCGAGACGCTGAAGAAAAAGACTAAACGCGGCCACGCCGGAAGAGGTCAGAGCTGATGAACCCACAAGAAGGAGAGTCAGCATGCTGAAGTTTCTCGGAGGCACCGTCGGTATCATTTTCATCATCGGCCTGATCGTGGTGGTGGGATTGCTCTCACTGATCTTCTAGGCAGTTGTCAGCCCCGCTGCGCGCAGCGGGGCTGAACGCATTCAGAGCCGCTTGCGCAGGTTGCCCTGGTGCTGTTCGCAGGTCATGAATCCCTTGCTGTCGACCCGGCCGTTGACGTCGAAGTCCACGTAATAGGGCTGCTCCAGGCCATCTACATTCAGCACATAGTTGTTGCAGGTGCCGCCTGTGACGCTATTGCGCACGTCCGAAGAGGGTGGCCCGCCGAGGGTGCGTACCTGCTCCTGAGTCATGCCGTGGTCGACCTGCTTGACCAGTGGCTCATTGCGAAAGGTCACGTAATCGGCTGGGTTCTCGATAGTCGAGCAACCGCTCATCACGGCTGCCACTGCCAGTACTGCAAGGCTGTGCTTGTACATGTCATCGCTCCGTCGAACGAGCCGAAGTGGCTCGGTAAGTCTTGGAGCATTGATCAGGCTTGGGAGTTCGTGTTTTTTGACAATCGGCGCGAGTCGACTCGCGTTCGCTGCCGTATGAATGAAAAGAGCCCGCGATTGCGGGCTCTTTTGCGTCAGTCGTCGTAGCCCAGGTTGGGCATCAACCAGCGTTCGCTGACGCTGATGTCCTGCGCCTTGCGCTCGCTGTAGCTTTCGATCTGATCCTTGTCGACTTTGCCGACAGCGAAGTACTGAGCCTCGGGGTGGGCGAAGTACCAGCCACTGACTGCTGCTGCCGGGAACATGGCGTAGTGCTCGGTGAGGAACACGCCGCTCTTGCCGGCCTTGTTGTAGTCCGCCTCGGGATCGAGCAGCTTGAACAGCGTGCCTTTCTCGGTGTGGTCCGGGCAGGCCGGGTAGCCAGGCGCAGGGCGGATGCCCTTGTAGGTTTCCTTGATCAGCTCCTCGTTACTCAGGTGCTCGTCCGGCTGGTAGCCCCAGTGCTCTTTGCGCACGCGCTCGTGCAGCCATTCAGCGCAGGCTTCGGCCAGACGGTCGGCCAGGGCCTTGACCATGATTGCGTTGTAGTCGTCGCCCTTGGCCTCGTAGGCCTTGGCAACTTCCTCGGCGCCGATGCCAGCGGTGGTGATAAAGCCGCCCACGTAGTCCGTCACGCCGCTGCTTTTCGGCGCAACGAAGTCGGCCAGGGACAGGTTCGGCTTGCCGTCCGGCTTGATGGTCTGCTGGCGCAGGTGGTGCAGGGTGGCGAGCTGTTCGCCGTTGTCCCCGTAAACCTCGATATCGTCGTCACGCACCTGATTGGCAGGCCAGAAGCCCAGAACCGCGCGGGCCTTGATCAGCTTCTCGTCGATCAGTTTTTTCAGCAGTTCCTGGGCATCGGCGAACAAGGTGGTGGCTGCTTCGCCGACCACTTCGTCGGTGAGGATGCGCGGGTATTTGCCAGCCAGATCCCAGGAGATGAAGAACGGCGTCCAGTCGATGTACTCGGCCAGTACGTTGAGGTCGATATCGTCGAGCACCTTGACACCGGTGAAGCTCGGTTTCGGTGCGCTATAACCGGTCCAGTCGAACGTCGGCTTGTTGGCGACGGCGTTGTCGTAGCTCAAGCGCTCGGTGCGGGTCGCGCGGGCGGCGGTGCGCTCGCGCACCACTACGTACTCGTCGCGGGTCTTCTGCACGAAATCGGCTTTCAGCTCCTTGGACAGCAGCTGGGTGGCCACGCCCACGGCGCGCGAGGCGTCGGTGACGTAGACCACGGCATCGTTGCTGTATTGAGGGTCGATCTTCACCGCGGTGTGGGCCTTGGAGGTGGTCGCGCCGCCGATCATCAATGGCAGGGTGAAGCCCTGGCGCTGCATTTCCTTGGCGACGTGGACCATCTCGTCCAGCGACGGGGTGATCAGCCCGGACAGGCCGATGATGTCGCACTTCTCGGCGATGGCGGTCTGCAGGATCTTCTCCGCCGGCACCATCACGCCGAGGTCGACGATGTCGTAGCCGTTACAGCCCAGCACCACGCCGACGATGTTCTTGCCGATGTCGTGCACGTCGCCTTTCACGGTGGCCATCAGGATCTTGCCCTTGGCTTCCGGCTTATCGCCTTTTTCCGCTTCGATGAACGGGATCAGGTGCGCAACTGCTTGCTTCATCACCCGCGCAGATTTGACTACCTGGGGCAGGAACATCTTGCCCGAGCCGAACAGGTCGCCGACCACGTTCATGCCGCTCATCAGCGGGCCTTCGATAACCTCGATGGGCCGCGCGCACTGTTGGCGGCACTCCTCGGTGTCTTCGACGATAAAGGCGGTGATGCCTTTTACCAGCGCATGCTCCAGGCGCTTGTCGACTGGCAGCGAGCGCCACTCTTCGTTCTCGACTTCCTTGGTCGCGCCGCCGCCACGGTAATTGTCGGCGATGGCCAGCAGGGCGTCGGTACCGCCTGGCGTGCGGTTGAGCACCACATCCTCGACGCGGTCGCGCAGCTCCTTGGGAATCTCGTCGTAGATTTCCAACTGGCCGGCGTTGACGATGCCCATGGTCAGGCCGTTCTGGATCGCGTAATAGAGGAACACCGAGTGGATCGCCTCGCGCACCGGGTTGTTGCCACGGAACGAGAACGACACGTTGGACACGCCGCCCGAGCTCAAGGCGTAGGGCAGGTTGTCGCGAATGAAGGCGCAGGCTTCGATGAAGTCCACGGCGTAGTTGTTATGTTCCTCGATGCCGGTGGCCACGGCGAAGATGTTCGGGTCGAAGATGATGTCTTCCGGCGGGAAGCCCACTTCGTTGACCAGAATGTCGTAGCTGCGCTGGCAGATTTCCTTCTTGCGCGCGGCGGTGTCGGCCTGGCCGACCTCGTCGAAGGCCATCACCACCACGGCGGCGCCGTAACGCTTACACAGCTTGGCGTGGTGCTTGAACTGCTCGACGCCTTCCTTCATGGAAATCGAGTTGACGATGCCCTTGCCCTGAATGCACTTCAGGCCCGCCTCGATCACTTCCCACTTGGAGGAGTCGATCATGATCGGCACGCGGGAAATGTCCGGCTCTCCGGCGATCAGGTTCAGGAAGCGAACCATGGCCGCCTTGGAGTCGAGCATGCCCTCGTCCATGTTGATGTCGATCACCTGGGCGCCGGCTTCCACCTGCTGCAGGGCGACCTCCAGCGCTTCGGTGTAGTTTTCCTCGCGGATCAGGCGGGCGAACTTGGCCGAGCCGGTGATGTTGGTGCGTTCGCCGACGTTGACGAACAGCGACTTGCGGTCGATGGTGAACGGCTCGAGGCCCGACAGACGGCAGGCCTTGGGAATCTCTGGAATGGCGCGGGGCTGGTATTTGGCCACTGCTTCGGCAATCGCCTGGATATGCGCCGGGGTGGTGCCGCAGCAACCGCCGATGATGTTGAGAAAGCCGCTGGCGGCGAACTCTTCGACCACCGCGGCCATTTCTGCCGGGCTCTCGTCGTATTCACCGAAAGCGTTGGGCAGGCCGGCGTTGGGGTGGGCGGACACATGGGTGTCGGCCTTGTTCGACAGCTCTTCCAGGTACGGGCGCAGGTCTTTGGCGCCAAGGGCGCAGTTCAGGCCGACGGAGATAGGGTTGGCGTGCCGTACCGAGTTCCAGAAGGCTTCGGTGGTCTGGCCAGACAGGGTGCGGCCGGAGGCATCGGTGATGGTGCCGGAAATCATGATCGGCAACTCGACGGCGTCTTCGTCGAACACCTGCTGCACGGCGAAGATCGCCGCCTTGGCGTTGAGGGTGTCGAAGATGGTTTCGATCAGGATCAGGTCGGCGCCGCCAGCGATCAGACCGCGGGTGGCTTCGGTGTAGTTCTCGACCAGCTCGTCGAAGGTGACGTTGCGGTAGCCAGGGTCGTTGACGTCCGGGGAGATCGAGCAGGTACGGCTGGTCGGGCCTAAAACGCCGGCGACGAAGCGTGGGCGATCCGGGGTTTCCAGGGTCTTGGCGTCGGCCACTTCACGGGCCACGCGGGCACCGGCCAGGTTCAGCTCATAGGCCAACGACTCCATGCCGTAATCGGCTTGCGACACCTGGGTGGCGTTGAAGGTATTGGTTTCCAGAATGTCGGCGCCGGCATCCAGATAAGCCTTCTCGATGGCGGCAATGATCTGCGGCTGACTGAGCAGCAGCAGGTCGTTGTTGCCCTTGACGTCGCTCGGCCAGTCGGCAAAGCGCTCGCCACGGTAGTCGGCCTCTTCCAGCTTGTAGCTTTGGATCATGGTGCCCATGCCGCCGTCGAGGATCAGGATGCGCTCCTTCAGGGCTTGCTGGAGGGCTTGGAGGCGGGCGCTGCGATCGGACATGAGAACTACCTGAGCAAAGCGGAAACAAAGGTGCGCGATGATAGCAAAGCTGCAGGGTTTTGGAGCGTCAGCGGGCTTTCCATGAATTTCATTCATGTTGCTAGGCTCGCCGTCTCGTTAGAATTGCCAGCATTGCAATCAAGGACGTGGCCATGCTCAAGCCCGCTGCTCTGTTTCTCCTTTCTTTCGCAGCCGGCCTGGCCCGCGCGGAAGCGATTTCCTATATCGACGATGTTCAGCCGATCCTCACCCACAAGTGCGTAGCCTGCCATACCTGCTACGACGCGCCGTGCCAGCTCAATCTCGGCAGTGCTGAAGGCATCCTGCGCGGTGCCAGCAAACAGCCAGTCTACGATGGCACGCGCAGCCAGGCGCAAGCGACTACCCGACTTTATCTGGACGCACAGGGCGAGGCGGCCTGGCGTAAGCGCGACTTTCATTCGGTGCTCGATGACGAGAACGGCCAGGCAGCACTGATCAAGCGCATGCTGGAGCTGGGCCGCAGTCAGCCATTGGAGCCCAATGCCAAGCTCCCAGACACGCTCGATATCGCCATCACCCGCAGCAATAGCTGCCCATTGCCGGGTGAGTTCGCCGCCTACGCGCAGAAGAATCCCCATGGCGGTATGCCGTTCGCTGTGACGGGCCTGGACGATGCTGAATATGCCACCCTTGAACAGTGGCTGGCGCAGGGTGCACCGGTCGCCGAGCAGCCCCTGAAGCCCAGCGCCATCGAGTTGCGCCAGGTCGAGCAGTGGGAGAACTTCCTCAACGCTCCCGGGGCGCGAGAGGATCTGGTTTCGCGCTGGTTGTATGAGCACCTGTTCCTTGCCCACCTGCATTTCGAGGGCGGTGAGCCGGGGCATTTCTTCCAGATGGTGCGTTCTCGTACCCCCAGCGGCAAACCCATCGACCCCATCGCAACGCGCCGTCCCAATGATGATCCGGGCACCGAGTTCTATTACCGCCTATGGCCGATCCAGGGTGTGATCGTGCACAAGACGCACATCACCTATCCGCTGGGCGACGCCAAGCTGGCGCGGGTGAAGGAGCTGTTCTTCGGTGAGGACTGGACGCTGGATGCTGTCCCCGGTTATGGCGCACAACGCCGCGCCAACCCCTTCGAAACCTTCGCCGCGATTCCGGCGCGCGCGCGCTATCAGTTCATGCTGGATAACGCCGAGTACTTCGTGCGCACCTTCATCCGTGGTCCGGTGTGCCGCGGGCAGATCGCCACTGACGTGATTCGCGACAACTTCTGGGCCGTGTTCCAGGCGCCGGAGCACGATCTCTATATCACCGATGCCAAGTACCAGCGCGAGGCTACGCCGCTATTGGCCATGCCGGGTCAGTTCGATGATGTCGGCGATCTGCTGGGCCTGTGGCGCGACTACCGCAACAAGCGCAATGATTACGAGGACTTGCGCAAGGATGCCTACGCCGACGCTCCTGCTGCCGATTGGGCGCATATCTGGAGCGGCAACGACAACGCGTTGCTGTCGATCTTCCGTCAACACGACAGCGCTTCGGTACGCAAAGGCCTGCTCGGCGAGATTCCGCAAACCCTCTGGTGGCTGGACTATCCGCTGCTCGAGCGCACCTACTACCAGTTGGTGGTCAATTTCGACGTGTTCGGCAACGTCTCGCACCAGGCACAGACGCGGTTGTATTTCGATCTGATCCGCAATGGCGCCGAAGTGAACTTCCTGCGTCTGCTGCCGGCGCGCTCGCGTGAGGCTTATCTGGACGACTGGTATCAGAACAGCGGCAAGTTGAAGATGCTGCTGGACTACACCTCGGTCGACCATCGTTCGCCGAGCGCCATTGGCCTGAGCGGCAACGATCCGAAGAAGCAGTTCGCCGAGCAGCTCCTGCAGCGTTACACCAAGCTCAATGCACGCCCTGACCCAATCAACCGCTGCACGGGCGCGCATTGTTATCGCGACGGCTTGCCCAAGGAGCTGCAAGATGTCGAGCAGACGCTGGCGCGCTTGGCCAGTCGCCCGGCGGGCGGCTTGCGGGTGATCGATGAACTGCCGGAAGCGACCATGCTGCGGGTGGAACTGAGCGACGGCTCGCGCGAGATCTACAGCCTGCTGCGCAACCGCGCGCACAGCAACGTGGCGTTCATGTTGGGAGAGGAGCTGCGCTATCAACCGCGCCTCGACACCCTGACCATCTACCCGGAAGTGCTCAGCAGCTACCCGAATTTCCTGTTCACGGTCAAAGCGAGTGAAGTGGATGCCTTCGTCAAGCAGATGGAAGGTGTCAGCGACGCAAAATCCTTCGAGCGTATCGTCGAGCGCTGGGGTGTGCGGCGTAGCCATCCGGAGTTCTGGCGCTATTTCCATGACCTGGCCGAGCACATCCGCGAAACCCAGCCGTTCGAGGCCGGGGTGCTGGACATGAATCGCTACCAGAACTTCTAGCCGCGCCCCGAAAGCCAGGCGCCGCAGGGATTGATGTCTCTGCGGCGCTGCTTGGGGCCCGCCCGTCGATCCCGGTTAGGTGCCATCGACCTTTCGCCTACCGCTGCGGTCGGACGCTGAGGCTGCCTGATTCCAGGCCGCTCGGTTTCGATCTTGGCGACAGGGGGAATAGCGGTTCCATGCTGGTTTCAGTACAGGCTTTACGGGCGCTGGCAGCCTGGGTTGTGGTTTTTCATCATGTCATGCAGGTGTTCTTCGATTTTCAGGCCGACAGCTTCGTCGGTCGTCTGTTTGCCGAGCGGGGCGCCGTTGGTGTCGACATCTTCTTCGTCATCAGCGGCCTGGTGATCTATCTCTCCACTCAAGGCAAGCGCATCACGCCCTGGCGCTTCATGCTCAATCGCGTACTGCGTATCGTCCCGGCCTATTGGCTCTACTCGCTGATGGCAGCGCTGATCATCGCCTTTGCCAACCCGGTGATGCCGGTGCAGGAATTCGACCTGCATCATCTGCTGCTCTCGCTGTTCTTCATTCCCGCCGAGAACCCGGGAGGGTTCGGTCTCTATCCCACGCTCAATGTCGGCTGGACGTTGAATTACGAGATGTTTTTCTACCTGCTGTTCGCCCTGACTTGCATCTTCACCGAGCGCTTGCGCCTGGTGTTCATCGTCCTCAGTCTGACGGTGTTCGGCCTGCTGGCCACGCAGCCATGGATGAGCGACTTCTACCGCAACAGCATCGTCTATGAGTTCGTCTTCGGCATGGGACTGGGCGTGATCTACACGCGTGGCTGGATTCGTCAGGGCTTCTGGCTGCCACTGTTGGTCATCGCCGCATCGCTGCTGACCATCTACCACTTCGACAACTCCATGCGCCTGCTGCACTGGGGCGTGCCGAGTGCGCTGATCGTAGCTGCCTGCATTGCGATGGAGCCCTGTTTCCGGGGCAATTGCCTGCTCAGTCATATGGGCGATTGCTCCTATTCGGTGTATCTGCTGCACGTGATCGTACTGTCGCTGGGCTGGTACCTGCAGGCCCGTCTGGGGCTCGCCCCGGCCCTGGTCATCGCTGCCTGCATACCGGTGATCGCGTTGGCCGCCTGGGGCAGCTACGAGTTGATCGAAAAGCGCTTTTTCGTGCGCGCCAAGCTCTGGATAGGGCAGCGAACCGACTCGGGAAAGCTGCAGTCGTTATCCTGAGTAAATTAGTAGGACTATATTCAGGCCGTCACTTGGCGTACAATTCGCCGCATGACCGTGAGGAGTTGCCATGAGCGCCATCATCATTACTCAAGCTGCCGAAGACTACCTGGCCGAGCTGCTGAGCAAGCAGGACACACCGGGTATTGGCATCCGCGTTTTCATCACCCAGCCAGGTACGCCTTATGCGGAAACCTGCATTGCCTACTGCAAACCGGGTGAGCAGAAACCTGAAGACACCGCCGTTGGCCTGGCCAGCTTCACCGCCTGGATCGATGGCGTCAGCGAGCCTTTCCTGGATGACGCTGTCGTCGACTACGCCACTGATCGTATGGGCGGCCAGCTGACCATCAAGGCACCGAACGCCAAGGTGCCGATGGTCAACGAAGACAGCCCGCTGAACGAGCGCATCAATTACTACCTGCAGACCGAGATCAATCCCGGTCTGGCCAGCCACGGCGGCCAGGTGACGCTGATCGACGTGGTCGAAGAGGGCATCGCCGTGCTGCAGTTCGGTGGCGGCTGCCAGGGTTGTGGCCAAGCCGACTACACCCTCAAGGAAGGCATCGAGAAAACCCTGCTCGAGCGCATTCCGGAGCTCAAGGGTGTGCGCGACGTGACTGACCACAGCAATCGCGAGAACGCCTACTACTGACAGGTGCAGTGCATAGGAAAACGGGGCGACTAGGTCGCCCCGTTTTCATTTCAGGCTTTGAGCACGCGTTTGCTGGAAGCGGGGAAGCGTTCGAGCTTCTCGGCCGGGCGAATGGGGCGCTTCACCAGTTCGCCGCTGCAGTTCGGGCAGCGTAGCGCCAGCACGGACTCGGCGCAGGACCGGCAGAAGGTGCACTCGAAGGAGCAGATCAAAGCGTCGCTGCTGGCTGCAGGCAGGTCGCAGTCGCAGTTCTCGCAATTAGGTCGCAGTTCAAGCATGGCGCTAGGCTCGGTTCAGTGGGGATCGCAGTAGTCTGCAGTCGCCGCAGGCCAGGCGCAACGGGCGCATCCAGGGGCGCACAATGCGCCCCGACAGGATTTACTCCGGCATGCTCCACGGGGCCAGGTCGAAACCCTGGCTGCTCAGCTCATCACGGGAACGCTGCAGCGCGTCTTCCAGTTGTTGCGGGTCGCTGTAGGTGGCGCTGGAAAGCTGGCGGCCGAGCAGGCGAGTGTTGGTGCGGTCGATAACGCTGATGCTGACGACGCCGGTGCCGTCCTGCGGAGCCCAGGCTACGCACTGGAACGGGCGGAAGGCGCGATCGGCAATCAGCAGGGCTTCGTTGAAACGCAGCGGTGTGTTCATGGGGTCGGTTTCTCCGAGTTGATCCCAACAATTAATTGCGGCCAACGGGTTATTGGTGTTGGCCTTTCAATAGTGTTGATGAACTCAGTAGATCCATAAGTCACACATGGCTGAAAAAAGTTTTATTACTGGCGCAGTGTGCCCTGATGAAAACTTCTGGCGTCTCGCCGACAACAACTTTCTACTGCGAAAGTTCCACCTCTGTTTCCTGCTGGGTCGGCTGCGGCGCAACGCTAGCGGGGGCTGGAGCGTTTCGCTGATGGCGATAGGCACTTACTGCCTCATATACCGACTTGCGCAAACGGTTTATGCCACCGATAGGGCGGTGTTCGGGAAGTGCATGCCAGGGGTTGAAGGACAAATTGTCGCAGAACAGGTTTTGTTCCCGGCTATCGAAGTCCTGAGGCTGCACGGTAATACGGGCAACGCTTTCGAAGGGCGATATCTTTTCGCTCCACTCGACACTCGGGTCTTCAATGGGCATGTAGTACTGCGCGTTCTGTTTTTGTACCTGCAATTCAAAGCACGCCGGAGCACGGTCCAGTGACAGTTGCTGGTAAAGCGCATTGCGCAGGAAGTTGGGTAGGGCGTTGTTTTGTTCCGGCAACTCATAGGGCGGGCAATTCTGCGGTGCCGGTACCACGCGGTATTTGATGTTCGACTCGCCGAGCTTGAACGGTGCAATGGAGTTGTAGGTGGTGGCCACGGGGCTTTCTGGTGCCGGAGCCAGCGTTTTCAGGGCGATGACCAGATGACGCACCTCCCAGGTGCGCGGGTCCAAGCTGGGGAAGAAGGCCTGGACCTTCTTGCCATCTGCCTGAGCAGCGAAATTGGTGCGGTACTCGGCCACGTCGCGAACGAAGAAAGCCGGATGGTTGAACATCACGAAGTCCTGCTCGCCAGCATGCGCAGGGCTCTTCATGAGTTTCTCGCCCGGTACGTCGAGCAGCTTGATGGCCATACCACGTGCATCGCGGGCACGATCAAACTGCGGGTAGGCATTGCCGTTGGACAGGCGCATCCAGGCCTGCCAGGTATGCCCGGGTTCGCTGAAGACGCCATGGCGTAGTGACTCATCCAGCGTATCCAGCACCTGTACCTCGGCTTTCACGCAGCCATGGGCCTTGGCGTGGGCGTCACGCAGTACGCGGGTGTTATCGCGGTGTTGCTCGACGATACGTACAGCGTCTTCGATGATAAGCCTGGTGAGCGCAGCCTCATCCGGCTCGATCTGTTCTTGCGTAGAGACCGGGCCGGAGAATTTCCAGGCGTAATAGGCTTCGCCCAGGCCCCAGCCAACCAGACCTACGAGGGCGACGGTGAGCAGCAGTTTGCCGAGCAGGCGACCGAGCCAGAGCCAGAAGCGTTTCAACATCGTTGCAATCCTTGTTCTAGATATCGGTTGAAATCAGCCTTCGCAGTTCGGGCCGGGCGTCCAGGCTCGTACCGGCACGTCAGTGAGCTGAGTTTCCAGCTCGGCGTTACCCAGCACTTTCAGGAATTCGATCAGTGCCAGGCGTTCGTCCGGCGATAGAGCACGGCCGATGACGCCTTCCTGGCGGCAACCATCGCGGAACTCATGACCGCCATTGCCGTTGCCGGTCACACGGGTATCGAGCAGGAAACCGCCTGGGAACTTGTCGCTGCGATAACCCACGCGTTCCGGATCGAATTCGAAGTTACCGACCCAGAACTGGGCCTGCCGCTCGTATACGGGGGAGAGCAACTCGAACAGGTTGGGCACCGAACCGTTGTGCAGGAAGGGCGGTGTAGCCCAGATGCCGTCGAGAGGGCGGGCCTTGTAGCCGCGCTTTTCCTGAACGCCGATGGGCAGGCCATAACCGTCCATCTCCTTGCGCTGGCGCGGGCCTATGCCGGCGTCCTGATAGGCGCGGTTCTCCACGTAGGCGGTGATGTAGGCCAGGCCCTTGGCGCTGGAGATACTCTTGAAATCGACCTCATCGAGGCTGGCACCGTACAGACGCACGTCCAGCTTGGATAGCTCTGCTTTGGTCCAGCCCAGGCGACTGATGTCGAAACGGTGGTCGGCGATGTTGTCGGCGGTAGTTGGGTCGGTGCCGACGATGCTGATCGGTACCACGCGCATCTTCCATTCAGGATCGCGTGACGGCGCCAGGCGCTGATCACGCGGCTTGGGATCGGGGGCATGGCAATAGGCGCAATTCTCGGTGTAGAGCGCTTTGCCACGGCTTGCCAGGGGCAGGTCCACCTTGCCGAATACGGCTTCTGGCCATTTAGGTGGCTGCAGTTGTTTCAGGGTTTCCTCGAGGGTGTAGAGGTCATGCAGGCGCACGCTGGAGGCGTAGCGATCAGCCTCGGTGACACCTTTGCCATGTTCGTCAAGCAGATGCAGGCTGGCGCCGACGCCAAGGGCTTCGCCAACGTTGCGTGCCATCGGCTGCATGGCCGAGCCATTCCATTGCACCCAGTCGAATTTCCAGATGTCCCAGAGTTGCGGGTAGCTGACCGGGGCATTGGCAACGCGATAGTTGGCCTCATCGAGAACATCGCCGAATACAGTATTGGCGATACGACCGAATGCATCGGTACGGCCAAAGCCTTCTTCCGTCGGATACAGGCCGCGGTGCCAGTCGTTGAAGGCAGTCGCCAACAGCCGGTCGAGCACTTGCTTGAAATCCTCGCGCAGTTGGTCGCGACCTTGCGGGTACTGCTCGCCAAGGACCTCCTGGGCAAAGCGACGGAATTTCAGCGGGTTGTAATAGGTGAAGGCCATGCTCATGCCCAGCGCCTGGCCGAAGCCGCCACCGCGCAGGGTCGGTACGGTAGAGGCGAGGGAGTGCAGGGCGGCACCGCCATCGATACGCACGGCCTGGCCTTTGTAGCGCAGTTCGCCGGTATGGCAGGCGGCGCAACTGATATCGAGAAAATGCTCGCCGCTTTCGCTGTCCTGATGACGGGTAAAGCCGACCGGCAGATTTGCCGGGTTCAGAGCGCTTGGCTGCTGCTTGGGATCGGTAAGAAAGCCGAAGCGGGCCAGATAATCGAGGCGGGCGAATTTCTCGGTGCCGAACGGCATCTCCAGCGCGCTGATCCAGTCATAACGCAGGCCTTTTACCGTCGTGCCCTGCGGCGTGTAGTAATAAGTCTGACGCTGCTCTTCGCTCCACTGGTCCAGGTAGTGCAAGTCGCTGGGCTGCTGATAGGTGGGAAGATTGGGGTTGGCGATGTAATACAGCACCACCGCCAGACCGATCAGTGCCAGCAATATGACGAGTTTCAAGGTGCGACGGAGCAGACGCATCAGAGACTTCCTTGTAGCGTTCTTATTAATCGGCCTGTTATGCCAACACTGCAGGCTGTTGGCAAGATGCCATCGCGGTGATTATGAAAACTCTGCAATAACCAGCAGGAACGACGCATATAGCGAAATGATCCATTAAGCGTCAAAGTTCTTGCTAGCTTTACGTTTGCGAGCGCCAAATTGTTGTTTTTATTGGGGTTACAAAATAATGGCGCCAAGGATGGAGTATGTTGGAGGCTGTTTCCGTCGCACCCCGGCAACTACTGGTGCTCGATCCATTCGAGGCGTGTGAAGCGCTGTTTCAGCCATTGCAGGCTGCTGGCTGGAGCGTGCAGCGCTGCACGCCACAAACGTTCAACGGCCATGCAGGTGATGCACTCCTGCTTTACCTCAATCAGCAGCCTAGTCATGCGCTGCTCAAGCAACTGCAACTGACAGGGCTTGGTTGCATCGTGCTGATGGATGCCGAGCGAGTGCAGCAGATCAATAGCGAAGAGTTGGTC
Organism: Pseudomonas sp. YY-1; assembly: GCF_002843095.1. Classification (NCBI taxonomy): domain Bacteria; kingdom Pseudomonadati; phylum Pseudomonadota; class Gammaproteobacteria; order Pseudomonadales; family Pseudomonadaceae; genus Pseudomonas; species Pseudomonas sp. YY-1. Next base: position 246,874 of record NZ_PJLX01000001.1, read on the forward strand.
GGCGAATGGTGCTTCGCCGCGCTGACATTGCCGGTGGAATTGCCCCGGTTACTGGAAACCTTGCAACTGGCGCAGACAGGCACCCGCTTGCGCAGATTGAAAAGCGCACGACAGGTGCCGCAGTTTCTCGGCAACTGTGCTGCAGCGCGTAGCCTGCGACGGCAGCTGGATCGCCTCAGCCGTATCGATGGTCCGCTGTTTATCAGTGGGGAGCGCGGTAGTGGCAAGCATCTGCTGGCGCGCTTGCTCCACCAGCGTTCATCTTTTGCTGCGCAGGCCATGCGCGCTATCGATTGCACCGAGTCTCTCGACACCGAGTCTCTCGCCGCGTCGAGCTTCACCAACGTGCTGCTCGAAAACGCATCTCGGCTCTCTGCGGTCGACCAGCAAAAGTTGTTGGACTACCTGCAGTGTAATCCTCGAGCACATCTGTTGACCCTGGACCGAGGCGAGCTGGTACAGGCCCTGCAGCAGGGGCGCTTCAGATCGGATCTGTTTCATCTATTAGCGGCGCAGCAACTGCAAACGCCGAATCTGCGTGAGCATCCTGGTGATCTGGTGCTGCTGGCCGAGCACTTTGCCAAACAACACAGGGCGGTGATCGGACGGCATCATCGGCATTTCAGCGATGAAGCGATGGATGCCATGATCAGCCATCCTTGGCCAGGCAATGTGCGTGAGTTGCGCAATCACGTGGTACGCGCCCTGGTGTTGGCTCAAGGTCGGCAGATTCTTGCAGCCGATCTTGGTTTGCGCCCGGCACAGGCGAGCATCGATGCTCCAGTGACGCTGGAAGACTACATACGGCGGGCCGAACGCCAGGCGCTCAACGACGTGCTGGGCCGCTACGCCAACAACATGAGCCAGGCCGCGCGCACGCTCGGGATTTCGCGGCCAACCTTCTATCGCTTGCTGCACAAGCATCGCCTGCGCTGAGGGTCATGGCTGTAACGCTGGAGAAACACTGCTAAGGTGCTCGGCAACCCCATCGTCAAGGAGATCGTCATGCACCCGTTCGACGCCGAGAAGCCGCCGCAACTGGCCGGATTACTGGGATATGCCGGGCTGGTGCCATTCGTTGGTGGTGCATTGGGAATCTGGGTGATTCCCCTGGGCTGGCGACCTTTCGTGCTGGACGCGTTGCTGGATTTTGCTGCGGTGATTCTGGCCTTCATGGGCGCCATTCACTGGGGTTTGGCGATGCGTGCGGAGGAGACCGATGAAAAGGCCAAGCTGCAACTAGGGCTGTCGGTGATTCCGCCCTTGCTGGGCTGGGCCGCATTGGCTGGTGGACTGCCGATTGGCTTGTCCCTGCCGATTTTCCTTTTTGCCTTTATCGGCCTGTACCTGGCAGATATGCACGCAGTACGCGTAGGGCTGGCGCCGCAATGGTATCCGGCCCTGCGTACGCCGTTGACCCTGGTGGTCTGCCTGAGCCTGCTAGTGGCCTGGGCCAGCGTGTTGATTCGCTGAGCCGAGCATCGTCGCGACCTGCGCCAGCGCAGCCTGGCGCCGCTCGTCCCAGCCACCTGACAGTTCGCAGAAACGCTGCCCGTTACCCTGCAGCCAATCCCGGCAGGCCTGATGAAAGGCTTGGCGCTCGACCAACTGAGGCTGGCAGCGCTGGCCGTCTTCGACCCAGGGTACGCCTGCGGGGTCGAGTAACAGATGCTGGTCGTAGTGACGCGCCAGCAACTCGGCCTCCAACCAGTGCGGACAATCGCCGAATAGGAATTGGCTCCAGAGCATGTTGCTCAGCAGGTGCGTGTCGAGAATCAGCAGCGGCGGCCTGGTTGCTCGCGCGGCATCCTCCCAGGCCAATTGGCCGCGCGCGATCTCGGCGATGTCGGCATAGCAGGTGTCGCGCTGTTGTTCGTCGATGAAGTGGCGCACGTACTCGCCCACCACCACGCCACCGAAGCGCGCCTGTATTTGCGCTGCCAGCCAGCTCTTGCCACTGGACTCGGGGCCGGTCAGCACCAGGACTTTCATGACGCGTGCTGCAACGCCGGATCGCGGCGCCAGGTGAGCCAGCCACTGATGGCCAGGGCGGTGAAGGCCGCGTAGAGCCCTGCAGTCAGGTACAGCTCGCTATACAGGAAGAAGGCCACGTAGCAGATATCGACCATTACCCAGAGCGCCCAGCACTGCAGGCGTTTCTGCGCCATCCACAGCTGCGCCACCAGGCTGAAGGCGGTCAGTGCTGAATCCAGCCAGGGCGAGCTGGCATCGGTGTAAGTGGCCATAAGGTAGCCGAGCAACCCGGCACCGAGCGCGCCGATCAGCAATCCAGTCAGAACGGCGATCACACCCAGGCGGCTGACCTTGCGTCCATCGTGGCGGTCTCCACCACGGGTCCACTGCCACCAACCGTAGAGCTGCAGCGCGGCGAACAACAGTTGCAAGAGCAAGTTGGAATACAGCCGCCAGTCGTAGAACAGCCAGGCGTAGAGCAGCACCATGATCAGGCCGATTGGCCAACACCAGGGGTTCTGTCTGACCGTCAGCCAGACTGCGACGATGCCGAGCCCGGCAGCAACGAGTTCGAGCCAGGACATCTGGCGCCCTCAAATCATGAAAGGGTGGCGATTGTACTGATGCACGCGGCTCAGCACACCAGGCTGTCGGCTTGTCGATAGAGCATCAGCAGCTTGCGGGTAATGGTTTGCTGGATGTCGTCACGCTCGAAGCTCGACAGTCGCTCCAGGCGTGCCAGCTGCAGGCGATGCAGGTGGATATAGGGCATCTGCTGGTCGAACTCGCGCAGGTCGCCCTTCATCAGCACCGGCAGGAATAGATCACCGATTTTCTTCTGGTTGCTGATGATCTGCGCCAGGGCCGGTTTGAAGGGCATGGTCTTGGGCGCCGGCCCGCCATCCCTGATCTGGGTGCTGAGCAGCAGGCCCGGTTTACCCAGAACCTTGCCCGGCAACACGCACAGGCCCGTCTTGCGGATGGCCTGGCTATCGATGCCGTGCAGGGTGTCGTGGAAGGCGTAGGGATTGGGCAGCACCACCATCTTGCGCCCGAGATCGGTGGGGAAGTGCAGGCTGTAGTTGGTGTACAGCTGCCCCACCGACTCGGAATAGACGCACAAGCGGTTCTCGAACAGCTTGATGAAACGCTCGGCCAGCTCGCGGCGGGCCATGCTGTCCAGGTCCCAGATCAGGTCCTGGTTCTGTGGTCGACTGAAATCGACCTCCTGATGCTGCATGCTGCTCATGGTCGACTCATACGCGGAACTGCCCAAGCAGACGACTGAGCTGGTCGGCCAGCTGTTTCAGGTGCTGGCTGGCCGCGCTCGACTGCTCGGCAGCCTCGGCGGTGTTGTGGGCCAGCGCTGCCGTCCGCGTGACGTTCTGATTGATGTCCTCCACCACGTGGGATTGCTGCAGGGTGGCGCTGGCGATCGAGGCATTGAGACCGGTCAGGTTGCGTAGCGACTGGGCGATCTGGGCGAGGCTTTCGCCGGCCTGGCTGGCTTGCTCCACAGTCAGCTGGGAGGCGCGACTGCTTTCGTTGATCACCTTGACCGCGGCCTCGGAGTTGCCCTGAAGACGCTCGATCATGCCCTGAATTTCTGCGGTGGAGGTTTGCGTACGTTGCGCCAGCAGCCTCACTTCGTCGGCAACCACAGCGAAACCGCGACCCTGCTCACCAGCGCGGGCAGCCTCGATGGCAGCGTTGAGGGCGAGCAGGTTGGTTTGCTCGGCGATGGAGCGGATCACCTCCAGCACGCTGCCGATCTGCGTGCTCTCGCTGGCCAGTGATTGGATCACCTCGACGGCCTTGTCGATGGTGCCCGACAACTGATCGATCTGGCGCAGGCTCGCTTCGATGTTCTGCTGGCCATGTCTGGCCTGGTCCTCGGCGGTGTGCATTTCGCTGGAGGCGTGCTCGGCGTTCTTTGCCACGTCCTGCACACCGTAGGTCACCTCGTTGACGGCGGTCGCGACCAGCTCCATCTGCTGCGCCTGCTGCTGGCTGTGGCGCTGCGCCTCACTGGAAATGTCGCCAAGCGAGCGGGCGGCCTGATCGAGCGAACCGGCTGAATCGAGCATCTGCCGGATCACATGGCGCAGCTTTGCGGTAAAGGCATTGAAGTAGGTTGCCAGGGCAGTCAGTTCGTCACGCCCGTGGGTGTCGAGGTTACGGGTCAGGTCGCCTTCACCGCTGGAAATGCTGGCCATGGCGTCCACTGCAGCTTGCAATGGCTGCACGATGCTGCGCGTGATCAGCACGACCAGAACCGCCAGCAGCACGGCAATCAGCAAACCGATGCTCATGGCTTTGATCGCCTGAGCCCGGAACTCCACCTGGACATCATCGACATAGACGCCGGAGCCAATAATCCAGCCCCAGGGCTGGAACAGCTCGACATAGGAAATCTTCGGTACCGGGTCAGTGGCGCCGGGTTTGGGCCAGCGATAATCGACCTGACCCGCGCCTTTGCTACGGGTCACAGCGACCATCTCGTTGAACAGCTCCTTGCCATCCGGGTCCTTGAAGCCACCGAGATTCTGGCCTTCGAGCTTGGCATTCATCGGATGCATCAGCATGACCGGGGTCTGGTCGTTGATCCAGAAATACTCCTGGCCGGCGTAACGCAAGCCGCGGATAACCTCCATTGCCTGCTTCTGTGCCTCTTCGCGGCTCAGGCTGCCGGCACTTTCCAGGCTGTGAAAGTGCTTGAGGATACCGGCGGCACTCTGCACCACATGCTCGGTCTTTTCCGACTTGCCGTGGTACAGGTCGGTATGGATCTGGCGCAGCATATAGGCGCCCTGCAAAATCAGCGTCAGGATGGCCAACGCGAGAATCAGCCAAAGACGTCGGCTGATGGGAAGACTACGCAAGCTGTTCATGGACGAATTCCTGATTGTTGTAATTGTCGGCTTCAGGGCTGCTTCGAGTGGCACAGGGCAATACTGGCACAACGAGGCATTATTCACTCTAGTTGTCTGATAGCATTTCGGCACCCCGGCAAAGAACCTGAATAGCACCGCGTTAGACCGTTGCCAGGAACCTCCACAACTGACTTGTGTCCCACGGCCGGGGCCAAGCTCCACGTTTTAAATTTACGCGTAGGTAGTCGCCACGCTTTGGGGGATTTGATGGATATCTGGATGGCCTTTCAGGCCCTGATTCTGGGCATAGTGGAAGGCCTGACCGAGTTCCTGCCGATTTCCAGTACCGGACACCTGATCGTGGTCGGTGACCTGCTGGGCTTCAATGGCGAAACCGCGACGGCGTTCAAGATCATCATCCAGCTCGGCGCCATTCTGGCCGTTATCTGGGAATTTCGAGCGAAAGTACTCGGCGTGGTCGTGGGCTTGCCCAGTGATCCGAAAGCCCAGCGTTTCACCTTCAATCTGCTGTTGGCGTTCATCCCTGCGGTGATCTTCGGCCTGGCCTTCGCCGATCTGATCGAGCACTGGCTGTTCAATCCGATCACCGTGGCCATGGCGTTGATCATCGGTGGTGTCATCATGCTCTGGGCGGAGAAGCGCGAACACGCGATCAAGGCCGAGTCGGTCGACGACATGACCTGGAAACTGGCGCTCAAGGTTGGTTTCGCGCAATGCCTGGCGCTGATTCCGGGCACGTCACGCTCAGGCGCTACCATCATAGGCGGCCTGGTATTCGGGCTGTCGCGCAAGGCCGCGACCGAGTTCTCGTTCTTTTTGGCCATGCCGACCATGGTCGCGGCCACGGTCTATTCGCTGTTCAAGTACCGCGACATCCTGCAGATGAGCGACTTGCCGATCTTCGCCATCGGTTTCGTCAGCACCTTCATCGTGGCGATGATCACCGTGCGCGCCTTGCTCAAGTTCATCACCAGCCACAGTTACGCGGTATTCGCCTGGTACCGCATCGCCTTCGGCCTGGTGATTCTCGCCACCTGGCAGTTGCACCTGATCGACTGGAGTACGGCGCAACCGTGATTGGTAACGAGCGCAAGGGGCGTCTGAAAAGCTGGGACGACGCCAAAGGCTTTGGCTTCATCCAGCCGCAGGACGGAGGCAGCGAGGTCTTCGCGCATATCTCTGTGATGCGCGGCGATCGCCGCCCGCAGCCAGGTGACGAGGTGTTGTTCATCGCGGGGCGTGACGAGCGAGGGCGGCCACGTGCCGAGCACTTGCGCCTGGCTGGTGAGCTCAGCCTCGATCGCCAGGCGATTCGGCGTAAACCGAAAGCGCCTGGTAAGGCCGCGCCAGCAACGCGAAAGCCTGTTGCCAAACCCGCGCAGCGTTCAGCGGCGCAGGGCTCTATCCAGAATTTCTCCGGCAAGGCCGCGGTGTTCGCATTGCTCTGCGTTTTGCCATTGCTCGGCTGCGTGACACTGTTCGGCAAGGGCCTCTGGTGGGTGCTACCGCTCTATCTGCTGGCCAGCCTGCTGAGCTTTATGCAGTACTGGCTGGATAAACGCAGCGCTCAGAGCGGTGGTCAGCGCACGGCGGAAAACACCCTGCACCTGGTTGAGCTGGCCGGTGGCTGGCCAGGCGCGCTGATCGCTCAGCAGGCGTTTCGGCACAAAACGCGCAAGGCGTCCTATCAGGCGGTTTTCTGGCTGATCGTCGCCGGTCATCAGTTGTTCTGGATCGATCTGCTGTTGCTCGATGGCGCCTACATCGCCCGTCATATCCCCTTATTCGTCCAGTAGCAGGCCGGGTTGCAGGCGTTTGGGCAGCTTGAGCACCACCAGTTGATGCGAGCGAGTCAGTAGCTGGCGCAGCTCGTCGTCACCCAACGGCAATTGCCGAGCGCTCATGCTGACCCAGTGAGCGCGCGCCAGATAGGGGGCAGGGCGGATGCCCGGACGATCGACGTAACCGAGAAACAGGTCGTTATCGACCTTGAAGGCCAAGTCTTCGCCGAGAAAGTCGAGGATCGCGAACATCTTGTTGCCCGCTACCGAGAACACCCGGTTGCTGCCCCATTTGAGGTCTTCACAGGCACCGGGTAGGGCGAGGCAGAAAGCGGCGATCTGGTCTGCAGTCATGGATATGTCCTTGGCGATTCCGCTGAACAGTCTATTGGACACCGATGGGTGGTGAGTAGGGGCTGTCGGGCGAATGCAATGCAGTACCAGCCGAGTAATGTCGATGACCTGTCAGGTAATTGAGCGACTGGCAGGCATTAGCTAATGTGCGCGCACCATCGATCAGGAAACGTTCATGAACGGACTCAGCCTAACGCCTTGCTCATTGCCGACCTTGGCTGCACAACCAAACTGGGCGGTCATCACCGTCGACGTCTTCAGCGAGGTGCCGGTATGAGCAACCTTCTGCATGCCTATAGCCTTTGCGTTCTGGTGCTGTTCCTGAAGATGCTGGCGATCTCCTGCTATCAGGGGTACTTCCGCTTGAGAAACCTCGCCTTCGCCAATGCCGAAGATGCCGCTTTCGTAGGGCGTGCGCGGCGCACGCAGGAGTTGCCGCAGGTACAGCGTGCCGCCAAAGCCTGGGCGAATGACCTGGAAAACATCCCGCTGTTCTTCGTGCTCGGCGCCCTTGCAGTGGTGCTGCAGACACCGAGTGGGGTGACCAGCGTGGCGTTCCTCGGGTTTGTGGTGGCGCGCGTTCTGCACACGGTGGCCTATCTCGGTGGCTGGCAGCCCTGGCGCACGATTGCTTACGGGGTGGCACTGGTTTGCCTGCTCATGCTGGCGGCGATGATTGGCGTTGCAGTGCTGTGATCATCCGGCGTTTTGGCGCCGCTCAGGGGAGTCTTGTAGACTCTGCTCCCCGTGATCACACGCGAGCCGGAGCTCATCCGAGCCCCAGTCTATACCTCCATGAAAGCCCATCGCCGTCTTCGGTTCTCTCCCTGGCTGCTACTGAGCCTGTTGCTGCTGTCACTCTCGACAAGGGCCGATGTCGGCTATCTCGACGTCGCGCAGCTGGGCACGCAGCCGCTGTCGCTGACTACACATGTCGGAATGCTGGAGGATGCCGCGCGAGGGCTGACGCTGGAGGACGTAAGCTCGCGCGAAGTGAGCGAGCGCTTCCGATATGAACGCGTCGAAAGCTCATCCTTCGCACTGGGTTTCACCCGTTCCGCCTACTGGTTTCGTCTTGACGTCGGCAACGCCAGCGACCAGTCGGTGACGCGCCTGCTGGTGGTCGACAATCCACGTATATCCCTGGTCGATGCCTACGTGCCAGACGGGCAGGGCGGCTATCGCGCCTGGTTCACCGGGGCTGACCGTCCGCAGAGCGGCAAGGCTTACGACAATCGCAACTTCGTCTTCCCGCTGCACCTGGCTGCGCACTCTCAGCAAGAGGTGTACCTGCGGGTCGAGTCGAGCATAGGCCTGCTGGTGCCGTTACAGCTCTGGTCGGTGCAGGCGTTCCATGCTTACGAGCGCGAAGACTACATGGCGCGTGCCGGCTACATGGGGATCGCCATTGCCATGATCCTGTTCAACCTGATGCTGTTCATCGCCCTGCGTGAGCGGATTTACCTGCTCTATGTGACCTTCGTGTTTTGCGCCGTCTGCGCTTTGACGATCAAGAACGGCATGGCGCCCGACTGGACATTGTTCGGCCTGCCGCTCAACTCCAATGTGGTGTACTACTCAGGCGCATCGCTGGCGCTGAGCGGGATGTTGCTGTTCATGCGCAGCATGCTGCAGACCACACGCCTGTTGCCGCGAGTAGACCGCGGTTTGCTGGCGTTGGTGGTCCTGTACCTGGTTTCCCCGCTGATCTACGCCGTGGCCCTGCCACAGGTTTCACGGGTGGCCATCTTCGTTTATTTGCTGACCGCCTTCGTGATGATGGGGGTAGGGCTGGCCTGCGCCCTCAAGCGACAGCGCAGCGCCTACTTCTTCCTTGCTGCATTCGGCCTGCTGATTCTCGGTGGGGCCACCACCAGCTTGCGGGCAATGGGCATATTGCCGACCAACGCCTTTACCGTGGACGGTCTGCAGATCGGCTCGTCGTTGGAGATGCTGTTGCTGGCCTTCGCCCTGGCTGACCGTATCAACGTCATGCGCCAGGAAAAGCTCCAGGCGCAGGCCAGGTTGTTGCAGACGCAGGAGCAACTGGTGGAAACCTTACAGCGTTCGGAGCGGGAGTTGGAGCAGCGGGTAGTCCAGCGAACCGAAGAATTGCAGGTGCTCAACAGTCGATTGGAAACCCTGAGCCTGACCGATGCCCTCACCGGTATCGCCAACCGTCGTCACTTCGACGAGGTGCTGGCCAAGGAGTGGAAACGCGCCCAGCGAATGGGCGAGCCGCTAGCCCTGGCGGTGGTGGATGTCGATTGGTTCAAGGCCTACAACGACCACTATGGCCATCTCGCGGGCGACAGCTGCCTGCAACAGGTCGCGCAGACGCTGGCGTCGGCCATCAGCCGTTCCAGCGATCTGGTGGCACGCTATGGCGGCGAAGAGTTCGTCTTCCTGGCGCCGGCCACCAGCCTGGCCAATGCACAGGGTATGGCAGAGAAACTGGTGCAGTCAGTGGCGGCGCTGGCCTTGCCGCACCTTCGCTCACCCCTGGGGCATGTCAGCATCAGTGTCGGTGTTACCGCCAGGCAGGCCGATGCAAAACTTCCCCCGCAGACGTTGTTGCAGCGAGCTGATTCAGCGCTTTATCGCGCCAAGGCGCTGGGGCGTAACTGCGTTGAGGTCGGCTAGCCAGGTGTGTTGTCAGTTCGCGAACTAGCGGTTTTATGCGCCATTAACGAACGGCAGCAGGGTTTATTCGCCCTAATGGTCGATTCGCTCGGCCAGCGGATGGCGCTGTGCCGGCTTGATCTGCATCAGACGCTTAACACCCCCAATTTTCCCGCAGAAATCCTCATGCTTGAGCGGTCGCGACGCTTTTATCAGACGTTTTGTGCGGCCTGGACTGTCTCAGGTGCTTAACAAAGCGCTCTCATGTGGGTTAAGAGGTTTTCGTAAGTCATTGTTCTAAAAACATAAGTAGATATTGGCTCGAGCCATGCTTTGTCTTCAAGAGTGTTGTGTTCATTGAGTGACACCCTTGTGAGGATGCCGAGCATGAAGCCGGGTTGCTGCATGTTGGTCTTGGTAACCACGCTGGTGGGCTCAGCCCAGGCGGGTGATCGCGACGTGATCATCAGCCGCGATGTGCAGATGCGCGTGGCCACGGTCAATCCAATAGTCCCGGATCCGAATCCGCGCGTGATCAATCCCGGCAGCATCGCCACAAGGGTCACTGGCGAGCTCGGTGACAGCGACTTCGCCGGTGTTTCCAGCGGCCTTGCACTTCCGCAGCGAGTGCTCCAGGGAAGTCTCGGCACACCAATCCCTTCCGCTACCCACCAAGGTATTCCCGTTCTCGGCTCGGGCCACGCGGGAGGTGCACGCAGCAACGGCATTGCCGATCAGGTCAATCGCAGCGTGCAGCAAGGTTTGCGCCCATTGCAGAGCATAGGAGGGCGCTGACATGCGCGAGCATTGGCTGTTTTCCATTGCGGTGCTGCTGCTCAGCCTGTCGGCGGAGGCCGACAGCATGAACGCCAGCATCGACGCCAGTGGCCAGACCTACCAGGGCAATCTGGCTGTCAACCAGGCTGCGGGCCATCTGCAGCAGCAGATAAACACTCGCACCCTTGCTGTGGGGGTGGATGGCGTGGCAACGAACACCGTGGTGCAGCGGCAGGAAAACCTCCTCCAGCGCACATTGCCACTTGATACCCAAGCCTCCATCACCGGCGATTCTTTCAGCAATGGCAGCGGCATTGTCGGCATCAACCAGGCCGCTGGCATCGCCAACCAGCAGATCAATTCTGCAAGCGTGGCGCTGATTGCCGCGCCGGAGAGCCTGGATGACAGCGTTCTCGCTCAGAGCGTAACGCGCCCCAACGATTCAGCTTCAACCGTATCCACCTTGGCTGGCGAGCGTCGAGTTGACATGAGCAACGAGGCCTTCGCCGGTAGCCGTGGCGTGGTGCAGTTGAACCAGAGTGCTGGTATTGGCAACCGTTCTGCCAATCACCTCAGCATCAGGGTGGTGGATTGAGCCCTGCCGCAACAAAGGTCAACACCCAAAACCGCAAGGAGAACACCATGAAACACTCAGTACTGCTAAGCCCTCTGGCTTTTGCTCTGGCCGCGATGTTGGCAACCGCTGTCCAGGCCGAAGGCTTCGGAGGTGGCTACGGTAACCCCAATGGCGCCAACGCGAGCGTCGACGACACGCAAATCAACCACAGCAACGATGTGATCAACAACGAGACCAAGAACACGGCCAGCATTGATGGATCGCTGGATGGTGCAGCGGGTAACGTCGGTGTCAACGTGGCCGCCGGTGACAACAACCAGCAGGCCAACGCCGCAGCCATTGCGACCGCCGATGCCGCGTTCGTGTTCGGAGGTCTCGCCTCCAGCAGTGCCAGTGCCAGCATTGGTGTGGATCAGCAGGCTTATAACAACACCCTGACCAATTACGGCAACCCCAACAATGCCAGCGTGCTGGGCAGTGCCAACGAAGCGACCGGCAACGTTGCGATCAACGTTGCAGCCGGCAACTACAACCAACAGAAAAACGACATGTCGATCGCCGCGTCGGAGAACGCCCTGGTCGCTACTGCGGCGTCGACTATTACCCAGACCTCCAGCGGCAACGAGACGGAGAACAAACTTGGCGACGTGTTCGAGGTCGATGCAGCCCTGCCCACTGTAGCCAGCGGCTTCGGATTCGGCGGTGGCGGCTATAACCCGCGCACTCCACAGACCCCGGTGGTCAATAACGCCAGCCTGAGCGATTCGCTGGCCAATGCCTCGGGCAACGTGGGCGTCAACATTGCCGCCGGTGGTGGTAATCAGCAAAGCAACAGCCTGGCTATCGCCGCCGGCTGCAACGCCTGTGTAGCTCAGTAGGGAAATGGCGGCGCTGCCGTTCTGTATCGATAGCGCCGCCTCCTTCTGCTGGAGGCACCATGTTCGGCTCCATGTCTCGATTTTTTACCTGCTGCCTTTGCCTGGCTCTCTGTTCGCTGGCCGGTGCTGCAGAACTACGCCTTGCTGTGCTGCCCAATGGTGGTTTGGCCCACATACAGGTGGAGAGCATCCGTGAGCGGCGCTTTTCCAACCTGGTCGAGCAGCAAACTGATTTCAGCTGCGGTGCAGCGGCCATGGCGACGATTCTCAACCAGGCTTACGGCTTGGCGTTGCGCGAAGAGGATGTGATCAGGGGCATGCTGGCCAGTGCGGATGCCGATCTGGTACGCACTCAAGGATTCTCCATGCTCGACATGAAGAACTACGCCGCCACCCTGGGACTGAGGGCGCGTGGTTATCGCATTGATGCCCAGCAGTTGGACAGCATCAAGATTCCCGCCATTGTTTTGCTCGATGTCCGTGGCTACAAGCACTTTGTCGTGCTGCAGCGTACCTACCGCGGCTACGTCTATATCGGCGACCCCGTGCTGGGGCACAAGAAGATGGGGCTCAGCGAGTTCAGCAAGGGATGGAACGGTATCGTTTTCGCGCTGATCGGCCCTGGCTACGACCGCGAAAATGCCCTGCTGACGCCACCGGAACCACTGACGGCGAAGCGCCGCATCGATCACTTCAGTCCCGTCAGGGACGCCGAACTGATGGAGTTCGGTTTCATCCAGAGTGACTTCTTTTAACCAACTTGGGCCGATTGCCCAGGAGGTTGGTCATGCACAAAAAACTATGGCTAGCGGCGAGCATTCTCGCCGCCAGTCTGCCGGTTGGCGCCAGCACCTTGTTCCAGCCCGTCGAGGTAAGCGATCAGGAACTGGAGCAACTGCGGGGTCGTTATGTGTTGCCGGATCGCATCATCAGTTTCGGTGTGGTGATGACGTCTACCTGGCAGAACAGTGCAGGCCAGGTCATCGGTGCTGAGGTAGCCCTGAATGTGGCCAATGGTCAGATCCAGCCGTCGCTCTACGTACGCCAGATCAGTTCGCCCGGCAATGGCAACGGCAACGTTACAGCAGGCAGTGGCACCATCACTGGTGGTGCTGGCCTGGAAAACGTGCAAGGCATCGTGCAAAGCGTGCGCACGGCGGGTGATCTCAATACCGGCCTGAATGATCTGCGGCTACGAATCACAACGGGCAATGGCGACGTACCTGTCGATCCCGATGCACAGCCCTGGAACGGCAGCCAGGACTTCAGCAATGCAGCCGGCCTGGTTCACGTCAGCACTCGCGCCGGCGGTATCAGCATCGCCTTGAATGCCAGCCAGGGGCAGGGTTCCAGTAGCCAGCAAATCGGTGGCGGCGTGGCGCAGCACGCCAATATCTCCGGCACCCTGAACAACGTCCGCAACCTGGCGGCCCTGAACGTTGCGCTACGTGACAACCCGCGAAATCTCAACCTCGAGAACTGCATCGAGCAAATTCGGGCCTTGCGCCCTCACGGCTTCTGACAGGTGCCCACACGGCACAAGGATCCGGTATATGCGCCCAGCATATGGCGTCTTCGTCACGTTCAGCATGAGTGTCTCTTTCAGTCTGGCGGTTTTTGCGGCCGACGATTCCCAGGTCGAGGCCCTGCAGAAGGAATTGCAGGGGCTGCGGGCCAGTTATCAGACACAGCAGAATGCCTTGATGGTGCTTGAGCAGCGGCTGCGCCAGATCGAGGGCAGGGCGGCCGCGGCAGGTAGCGGGGCTGCGCCTCTGTCACGCAGCCCTCAGATAGCCAGTGCAGAAGCGTCGGCCGGGTATGGAACTGCCTTGAAAGATAACGCCGAGCCTCCCGCAAGCGTGGAAAACCTGTATCAGGAGGCGAGTGGTTTCTTCGGCGGCGGTACGTTCAGCATCGAACCAGGAATCACCTACAGCCACTACGATTCACGCCAGCTGTTTCTCAACGGTTTTCTGGCCCTGGATGCGATCTTCCTGGGCAATATCGGCGTGGATCAGATCAATGCCGACACCTTCACTTTCGATCTGACCGGCCGCTACAACTGGGCACAACGTTGGCAGCTGGATATCAACACGCCATGGATCTACCGCGAAAGTACCTATCAGTCGGCAGGCGCTGGCGGTTCCAGTACATCGGTCAGTGAGGCGACCGTGACAGGTGATGTCCGGCTCGGAGACGTCAACATGGGCATTGCCTACAAGTTGCTGGATGAAGACGAAGGCAGCCCGGACGTGGTCCTGAGCTTGAGGGTCAAGGCTCCGACCGGTGTTGAACCCTACGGGATAAAACTCGACCGCGTGGCGGGGAACGACAACCTGAGCATCCCGGAAGATCTGCCGACGGGCAACGGCGTGTGGTCCATCACGCCCGGTATCACGCTGGTCAAGACTCTCGATCCCACAGTGGTGTTTGGCAATTTTTCGTACACCTACAACCTTGAGGAAAGCTATGACGACATCAGCCCGCAGCGAGGGGTCAAGGTGCCGGGCAAGGTGGATCTGGGCAATTGGTTTCAGTTCGGCCTGGGTGTGGCGTTCGCGCTCAACGAACGTGCAAGCATGTCGATGTCGTTCAGTGAACTGATCAGTCAGCGGAGCAAGATCAAGCCTGAAGGGCAGGGCTGGCAGACCATCGCTGGCAGCGATGCCAACGCCGCTTACTTCAACATAGGCATGACCTTTGCGGCGAGCGACAAGCTGACCATCGTGCCCAACCTGTCAATCGGACTGACACCCGACGCGCCGGACTTCTCGTTCAGCATCAAGTTTCCCTACTACTTCTGAACCGCCGTGTCAGCGCAGTTGGTGTTTGTGCAGTAATCGGTAGAAGGTCGGTCGTGAAACACCCAGCGAACGTGCGGCGTTACTCATGTTGGTCGAGTAATGCATCAGGGCATCTTCGAGTGCCTGGCGTTCGGCGTTGAGCAAGTAGTCATCTAGGGGGCGGCAAGGCATGGAGGCGGTTACGGCCAGGCCGATATCGTGTGCTTCTATCTGGCGGCCCTCGGCGAGAACCTGAGCACGCCTGACACGGTTGGCCAGCTCTCGCACGTTTCCGGGCCAGTCGTGGCTCATCAACGTGTTCATTGCGCTGTCACTGAATTTGCGCGGACGACGGCCTATCTCGCTGGCGTACTGGCGAGAGAAATGCTCGACGAACAAGGCAATGTCTTCCTTGCGCAGGCGCAGAGGGGTCGTCTGTATCTGCAGCACATTCAGGCGGTAATAGAGATCCTCGCGAAACCGCCCCGCACAGATGGCCGCCTCGAGGTCTATGTGGGTCGCTGCCAGTACACGTACATTTGCCGTCATGCTCTTGCTTGAGCCAACCCTCTCGTAGGTCATTTCCTGGAGGAAGCGCAGCAGGTTCGCCTGCATTTCCAGGGGCAGGTCACCTATCTCGTCGAGAAATAACGTTCCGCCTTCCGCTGACTCGATACGACCAATCTTGCGTTGACTGGCGCCGGTGAATGCTCCCTTTTCGTGACCGAACAGCTCGGAGTGGATCAACTGCTCGGAGATGGCACCACAGTTGATCGCCACGAAAGGGCCAGCGGCCCGCCGAGACTGGTTGTGCAGACGACGCGCAACCAGCTCTTTACCTGTGCCGCTTTCACCCGTTATCAGGACAGATGCATCAGTTGGGGAAATCTTGTCGATTAAGCGACGTAGCTCTTGAGTCGACTGACTTTGACCGATCAGTAACTCTCCAGCCGTTAGTGTCGGGGGCGAGGTGATACGACGATACAGACGGGCCATGCCTGAGGCGCGGCCCAGTGTGCAATGCAGGCGGGATAAGTCAAAAGGAAGCGTGTGAAAATCGAAGAACCATTCATATATGAAGTTTGCCAGCCCCGTATTACGACGCAGGCTGTCACTCATTACCGCGATCCACTCGGTCTGGCTGTCACGAATCTGTTGTTTTATCCGCTCCAGGTAGTCGAGGTGGTGCGCTTGTAGGCAAATGACACAGACATCATAAATCGGATCGATCTTGCTGCTGAGATTGGCGTGGTCGACTAACCATTTATTTGCTTGCAGCTCGGGAATTAGTCGCTCGCAATCGCTTACAGGCTCAACGATCAACAGACGTCTGGGACGATCAAGCGAACCCAGCATACGAACTCCTTTGCCTTTGGAAGGCAGGTACAGCGCTCGCAGGTAGTTTCTAGGCAGAGTGAATGCGTTTGCAGTTCACCCATCACAGGCAATTAATAAACTCGCTTTAAACTGGCACGAGCGTGCATGAATTCATGTCTTTAAAACACCTGCTAGTTATAAGCAAAGTATTTTAGTGTTTATTGGCTTTGTATTTTTTACAGGGTTGAAGTGTTATAGCTGATGCCATCTGCAAGGCAAGCTAAATTCCAGCAATCCGATGTATGGCTGATGTCTTGTGATGAGTTACTTATTTGGATGCAGGCAAATTGCTATGGTGCAGCCTTGATGCATGCTGAGTGCCTGAGTAGGACTGCCTGTCAGAAATAATCAGAAGAAGTAAATATGACAACGTCATATACACCCCCCTCGATTGCAAACAATCGCGAAGCGAAGGGGGGAAGGGGTCAGGCCTGCGGCTGCCAGC
The DNA here is from genome assembly GCF_002843095.1 of Pseudomonas sp. YY-1. NCBI lineage: Bacteria > Pseudomonadati > Pseudomonadota > Gammaproteobacteria > Pseudomonadales > Pseudomonadaceae > Pseudomonas > Pseudomonas sp. YY-1. The sequence goes on from NZ_PJLX01000001.1 coordinate 263,336, forward strand.
CGCCACCGAGCGCCTTGTAGATCGCGACGATACCGCTGTACAGCTCAACCTCCGCAGAGGCCTGGGCATCTTCGGCGGCCAGGCGCTCGCGCTCGGCGTCCAGCAGCACGAGGAAATCCACCGTGCCTTCGCGATAGCGAATCGCCGCTTGATCCGCCGCCGCACGGCTGGCTTCGGCCTGGCGAACCAGGGAAACCAGGCGCTGCTGGCGTTTGGCGTAGTCGCTGAAAGCGTTTTCCGATTCCTCCAGCGCCAGTAGCACCTGCTGCTCGTATTGCGATAGCGCACCATCGGCCTCGGCTTCGGCGCCGCGCAGACGCGCCCGCACGCTACCCAGATCGAAGGCCGCCCAGCTGATGCTCGGCGCTACGCCCCAGGCGCGCGCGGCCGACGAACCCAGCTGCGAGCCGCGCCCGGCGGTAAAACCGAGAAAGCCGGAGAGACTGACCCGCGGGAACAGATCCGCCGTGGCCACGCCGACCTCGGCGGTGGCCGCCGCCAACTGCCGCTCGGCCGCCTGGATATCCGGGCGACGGCGCAGCAGTTCGCTCAGGTTGCCGATGGGCAAGGCCTTGGCGATCACCGGCAGGGGTTTGGGCGACAGGTCGATCTGCAGCTGTTCCGGGCGCTGGCCGAGCAGGGTGGCGATGCGGTTCTGCGCACGTACCTGCTGCGCCTGCAGTTGCGGCAGGCTGGCTTCGGTAGCGGCCAGGCGGGCATCGGCGCGCAGCACGTCGAGTTCGGTGCCGACGCCAGCGTCACGCAGCTGCTCGGTGATGGCGCGCGAATCCTGCTGGTTCTTCAGGTTCTCGCGGGCGATGCTTTCGCGCAGTTGCGCGCCACGCAGGGTGCCGTAGGCATCGACCAGTTCGGCGATCAGGCTGACCTGCAACTGGTAGTAGTCGGCCTCGGCCACTTCGATGCGCGCTTCACTTGCTTCCAGTTGGCGCTGGATACGGCCGAACAGGTCGAGCTCCCAGGCCATGTCGAGGCCCAGGTCGTAGCGTTCCTGACGGATGCGCTCGTCCGTGGTCGGCGGCTGCTGCGCCTTGCCGAACTCGCCACTGGCGCGGCTGGTGACGGTGGGCAGGCGATCGTTGGCCACGTCATCACGGATCGCCCGTGCTGCACGCAGGCGGTTGAACGCCACGCGTAACTCGCGGTTGTCCTGCAACGAGCGCTGCACCAGCTGGTTCAGCGTCGGGTCGTCGAACTGCTGCCACCAGGCGGCTTCGAAACGGCTGCGGTCGTAATCGGCCGCCTCCAGCGCGGCAATGCGCGCAGGGTCGGTCACGGGCGCTCGATAGTCCGGGCCGACGGCGCAGGCCGACAGCGCCAGGGTCAGGAGGGCGGGGGCAAAGGCTTTCATGCATGCGACTCCTGCAGGCGGGCAACTTTCCGGGCTTCGCGTTTCTCGACGAAGCCGCGGATCAGGACATAGAACACCGGCGTCAGCAGCAGGCCGAAGAAGGTCACGCCGATCATCCCGGAGAACACCGCCACACCCATGGCATGGCGCATCTCGGCACCGGCACCGCTGGACAGCACCAGCGGCACCACACCCATGATGAAGGCGATCGAGGTCATCAGAATCGGGCGCAGACGCAGGCGGCAGGCTTCCAGCACGGCTGCGACGCGGTCCATGCCTTCCTCCTGTTTGTCCTTGGCGAACTCCACCAGCAGGATGGCGTTCTTGCACGCCAGGCCCACCAGTACGATCAAGCCGATCTGGGTGAAAATGTTGTTGTCGATGCCGGACAGGATCACCCCGGTGATGGCGGCGAGCAGTACGGTCGGCACGATCAGGATCACCGCCAGCGGCAGGCTCCAGCTTTCGTACTGGGCAGCCAGCACGAGGAAGGCCAGCAGCACGCAGAGCGGGAAGATGAAGATCGCGGTATTGCCGGCGAGGATCTGCTGGTAGGTCAGATCGGTCCACTCGAAGGTCATGCCGATCGGCAGTTCCTCGTTGAGCAGCTTGGCGATGGCGGCCTCGGCCTGGCCGGAGCTGTAACCCGGGGCGGCGGCACCGTTGATCTCGGCGGTGAGGAAGCCGTTGTAGTGCATCACCCGATCCGGACCTGCGCTGTCATCGACCTTGACGAAGGTCGACAGCGGCACCATTTCCCCACGGTTGTTACGCACCTTGAGCTGGCCAATCTGCTCCGGTTCCAGGCGGAACTGCTGATCGGCCTGGACGTTGACCTGGTAGGTACGGCCGAAGCGGTTGAAGTCGTTGGCATACAGCGAGCCCAGGTACACCTGCAGGGTGTCGAAGATGTCGCTGATGGCCACGCCGTGGGTCTTGGCCTTTTCCCGGTCGATGGCGGCATCGACCTGCGGCACGTTGACCTGGTAGCTGGTGAACACCGACATCGGGTTCAGCTCCGGCAACTGGCGGGCCTTGTTGAGGATGTTCTGAGTCTGCAGGTACAGCTCGTCGTAACCCAGGTTGCCACGATCCTGAATCTGCAGGCGGAAGCCACCAATGGTGCCCAGACCCTGTACCGGCGGCGGCGGGAAGATGGCGATGTAGGCATCCTGAATATCGGCGAACTGCGCGTTGAGCTCGGCGGCGATGGCATTGGCGCCCATCGACGGATCGGTGCGCTCATCGAACGGTTTCAGCGGAGTGAAGACGATGCCGCTGTTCGGGCTGTTGGTGAAACCGTTGATCGACAGGCCGGGGAAGGACACGGTGTTCTCCACGCCCGGGTGCTTGCCGGCGATTTCGCTCATGCGCTTGATCACTGCTTCGGTGCGATCCAGCGTCGCGGCATCCGGCAGTTGGGCGAAGGCCACCAGGTACTGCTTGTCCTGTTGCGGCACGAAACCGGTCGGGGTGCTGGCGAAGCCCAGGTAACCGAGCACCAGCAGGCCACCATAGACCAGCATGGCGATGCTGCTGCCACGCAGTACACGGCGGACGGTGCCGACATACCCATTACTGGCACGCTCGAACATGCGGTTGAACGGGCCGAACAACCAGCCGCCGAACAGTTTGTCGAGCACGCGCGAGAAGCGGTCTTTCGGCGCGTGGTGATCCTTGAGCAGGATGGCCGACAGCGCAGGCGACAGGGTTAGTGAGTTGAGGGCCGAGATCACCGTGGAGATGGCGATGGTCAGCGCGAACTGCTGGTAGAACTGCCCGGTGAGGCCGGAGATGAACGCGGTCGGGATGAACACGGCGCACAGCACCAGGGCGGTGGCGACGATGGGGCCGGTCACTTCCTTCATGGCCTGACGCGTGGCGTCGAGCGGCGACTTGCCCAGGGCGATGTTGCGTTCGACGTTCTCCACCACGACGATGGCGTCGTCCACCACGATACCGATGGCCAGCACCAGGCCGAACAGCGACAGAGCGTTGAGCGAGAAACCGAGCAGGTGCATGACCGCGAAGGTGCCGATCAGCGAGACCGGTACGGCCACCAGCGGAATGATCGAGGCACGCCAGGTCTGCAGGAACAGGATCACCACCAACACCACCAGCACGATGGCTTCGAGCAGGGTGTGCACCACTGCCTCGATGGAGCCGCGCACGAAGATGGTCGGGTCATAGACGATCTCGTAGTCCATGCCCTGCGGGAAGCTCTGTTTCAACTCGGCCATGCGCTCGCGCACCGAGTCGGAGATTTCGATGGCGTTGGAGCCTGGGCGCTGGAACACCGGGATGGCCACGGCCGGCTGGTTGTTCAGCAGCGAGCGCAGGGCGTACTGGTTGGAGCCCAGCTCGACGCGGGCGATGTCGCGCAGACGGGTAATCTCACCGTTGTCGCCGACGCGGATGATGATGTTCTCAAACTCTTCCTCGGAGACCAGGCGGCCCTGAGCGTTGATCGACAGCTGGAAGCTGTTGCCGGCATCGGAGGGCGGCGCGCCGAGGGCACCGGCGGCGACCTGGCGGTTCTGCTCGCGAATGGCATTGACCACATCGGTAGCGGTCAGCCCACGCGAGGCCACCTTGTTCGGGTCGAGCCAGACACGCAGCGAGTAGTTGCCCATGCCGAACAGTTGCACGTCGCCCACGCCGTCCAGGCGCGCCAGCTCGTCCTTGACGTTGAGCGCGGCGTAGTTGGACAGGTAAAGCATGTCGTAGCGCTGATCCGGCGAGGTCAGGTGCACCACCATGGTCAGGTCGGGGGAGGCCTTGTCCACGGTCACGCCGAGACGCTGTACCTCGGTGGGCAGGGTCGGCATGGTGCGGGTGACGCGGTTCTGCACCTGCACCTGGGCATTGTCCAGATCGGTGCCGAGGGCGAAGGTCACGGTGAGGGTCAGGCGGCCGTCGATGGTCGACTGCGACGACATGTAGAGCATGCCTTCGACGCCGACGATGGCCTGCTCCAGTGGCGAGGCGACGGTTTCACCGATCACCTTGGGGTTGGCGCCGGGGAAATCGGCACGCACCACGACGGTGGGCGGCACCACTTCCGGGTATTCGCTGATCGGCAGCTGGAACAGCGAGATGGCACCGCCGATCAGAATCAGCAGCGACAGCACCGCGGCGAAGATCGGCCGCTGGATGAAGAATTGTGAGAAATTCATGGGTCTTTCCTCTGAGCGCGGTCTGGATCAGCCGCGCGGCGAGCGAGCTTCGATTTTTTCGGCGGCGATGCGCGGGGCCTGGCTGCCATCGACGGCCTGGCGCATGCGAGCCAGTCGTTCGAGGGTGCTGTCATCAGCCATGGTCACCGGTTGCGGATCGACGGTGGAGCCAGGCATGGCGCGCTGCAGACCGTTGACCACGATCTTCTCGCCCTTGCTCAGGCCGCTGCGGACGATGCGCAGACCTTCGAGCTTCGGCCCCAGCTCGATGGAGCGATAGGCCACGGCGTTGTCGTCACCCAGCACCAGCACGTACTTCTTGCCCAGGTCGGTACCGACTGCTTCGTCCTTGATCAGGGTGGCGGCGTAGGGCTTGCTGCCCACCAGTTTCAGACGCGCATACAGGCCCGGGGTAAAGCGGCCATCCTGGTTGTCGAACACGGCGCGGCCACGAATGGTGCCGGTGCGCGGGTTGACCTGGTTGTCGAGAAAGTCCAGCTGACCCAGGTGCGGGTGGTCGGCTTCATCGGACAGACCGAGGTATACCGGGCTGGCACCACGGGCGTCGGAGCCGGACTGACGGGCCAGCTCGACATACTTGAGGAAGGCGCGTTCATCGGCATCGAAGTAGGCGTAGACCTTGTCGGTGGAGACCACCGAGGTCAGCAGGCTCTCGCCGGCACCGACCAGGTTGCCTTCGGTGATTTCGGCGCGGCTGACGCGACCGTCGATGGGCGCAGTGATGCGGGTGAAACTGAGGTTGAGGCGGGCGTTTTCCAGCTCGGCGGCAATTGCGGCGACCTGAGCCTGAGCCTCGGTGGCGGCGCTGGCACGGGCATCGGCCAGTTCCGCGGAGATGGCGTTGCTCTGGCGCAGGCGTTCGCCGCGGCGGGCTTCGTTGGCGGCACGGGCCTGGCTGGCGCGGGCCTGTTGCAGTTGGGCTTCGAGGCGTTTGACTTCCGCCTGGAACGGACGCGGGTCGATCTGGAACAGCAGATTGCCTTTCTTCACCAGGGTGCCTTCGTCGAAGGCGACCTTGTCGATGTAACCGGAGACGCGCGGACGGATTTCGACGGATTGCGGCGCTTCGAGGCGACCGGTGAACTCGTCCCACTCGTTGATGGGTTGTTCGATGACCTCTGCGACGCTGACCTTGGGTGCAGGCATTTGCGCCTGGGTCTGCGCTGCCTGCTCGCAGCCGCTGAGGGCAAGGACGCCGGCGAGGGCCAGGGGGAATATCCAGATGTTCTTGTGCTGCTGTTCCATGGGTGACTCCGCCAGTCGGATTTGTGGATTGGCGGAGTCTGCTGCGAGTCTTGGAAGGCTACGAATCGAATGCCATGAAATTGAATATCATCGGGAGTGATAAAGGGCGCAGTTACATCAATTTCGATTCATGGAAAGCGCCGATGTTCCGGAATGTACCTGAACGACGCCTGTATGGGATGTTCAGAGGCTGTCCGGGTCGCCGCAGAACATCTGAATGCGCGAGCGCAGCCAGCGTTCGGCTGGGTCGTTGTCCTGCGCGCCACGCCAGGCCATGTGCAGTTCGAAGCTCTGCGTCTGCAGTGGCAGGTCCTCGGCACGCAGGCCGCCGGCCGCAGTCAGGGCGGCTGCGGTGTAGTCCGGTACGCTGGCGACGATATCGGTTTCCGCCAGCAGGGTGCCCAGGCCGTTGAACTGCGGCACGGCCAGTACCACGTGGCGTTTGCGTCCGAGCTTGGCCAGCTCGTCGTCGATGAAACCTGTGAGGTCACCCGCGAAGGACACCAGCGCATGAGGGCGTGCGCAATAGTCGTCCAGGCTCAGTGCGCCGGGCACAGTATCGGCACGCAACAGCTTTGCCTTGCTACGGCGCAACACCTTGCGCTTGGCATTGGCCGGCAACTCGTCGGTGTAGGCCACACCTACGGAGATCTCCCCGGAGGCCAGCAGGCCTGGCATCAGCAGGTAGTTGGTGCGACGGATTACCAGCACCACGCCGGGCGCTTCGGCGCGCAGTCGGCGAAGCAGGGCGGGGAGCAGGGCGAACTCGACGTCATCGGACAGGCCGATGCGAAATACCGCCTTGCTGGTGGCCGGATCGAAGTCGGCGGCGCGGCTGACAGCAGTGGAAATCGAGTCCAATGCCGGCGAGAGCAGGGCGAAGATCTCCTGCGCGCGCGGCGTCGGCTCCATGCTGCGGCCGGTGCGCACGAACAGGGGATCGTCGAACAGGGTGCGCAGGCGAGCGAGCGCGGCACTGATGGCCGGCTGGCCAAGGAACAGCTTCTCCGCAGCCCGGGTAACGCTGCGTTCGTGCATCAGGGTTTCGAAGACGATCAGCAGGTTCAGGTCGAGGCGACGCAGGTCGTTGCGGTTCATCCGGGTACCATCCGAGGAAAACGGGCCTTGTCAGCACGACGCGGCAATGAGAGCCTTTGCCCGAGCAATAGTACGGGCAGTGCGTGACGGAATGAAAGGCGCCGAATCACTGCCAGGCATGAAGACTATCGATGGAGTCTGATAGTGCTGCCGACCCACAGCGGATAGAGTCCACAGTCATTGAAGTGTTAATCCGCGATCAAGCTCGAGGTAAGCGATGTCCCGCATGATCCGTTTTCATAAGTTCGGCGATGCCGATGTGCTCCAGTACGAAGAGGTTCCGACGCCCGTGCCCGGCCCTGGTGAGGTGCTGGTGCGCGTGCAGGCCGTCGGCCTGGGCTGGAAAGACGTCCTGTGGCGGCAGAACCTGGCGGCCGAGCAGGCCAAGCTCCCGGCCGGCACCGGTTTCGAACTGGCAGGCAGCGTGGCAGCGCTGGGCGATGGCGTAAGTGACCTGGAGGTCGGTACCGCCGTTGCCGGTTTCCCAGCCAGCACGCCGAACCGCTATCCGACCTGGGGCGATCTGGTGCTGATGCCCGCCCACGCCCTGACCCGTTATCCCGAGGTGCTCAGCCCGGTCGAGGCCAGCGTTCATTACACCAGCCTGTTGTTCGGCTACCTGGCGCTGAATGATCTTGCCCACCTCAAGCCGGGGCAGCATGTGCTGATCACCGAGGCCAGCCACTGCATGGCGCCGCAGACCGTGCAGCTGGCCAAGGCGCTGGGTGCCAAGGTCATCGTATCCACCGGCTCGCCGGATGATCGCGAGTTCCTGCGCGGTCTGGGTGCCGACAAGGTGATCGTCACCGAAGAGCAGGACCTGGTCCTGGAAGTCGAGCGTTACACCGAGGGCAAGGGCGTCGAGGTGATTCTCGATCAGTGCGCCGGCCCGCAGATGAAGCTACTGGGCGATATCGCTGCGCCGCGCGGCAAGCTGATCCTGTACGGGATCAACGGGGGCAACGACACGGCTTTCCCGGCCTGTGCGGCGTTCAAGAAGCACCTGCAGTTCTTCCGTCACTGCGTGCTGGATTTCACCGGTTGCCCGGAGTTGGGCATCGAGCCGAACAACGAGGCGGTGCAGCGTGCGCTCACGCACATCAACCAGATGACAGCCGACCGCCTGCTGACACCAGTGATCGACAAGGTGTTCGATTTCGAGGACTTCGTCGCGGCCCATCGCTACATGGAAACCTGTCCGAATCGCGGGCGGGTGGCCCTGAAACTGGCCACGGATTAAAGTCCGTGGCCATGTGGTCGCTATAAGTCGTAATTCCAAGTCAGTAAGGAAAGGTCATGAGTCTGGTTACCGGCGACGCGCTATCGTTGTTGTTGTTTCGTCTGCATAGCGGTCGTCTGCTGGGGATCAACCTGCTCAAGGTCAACGAAATCATTCCCTGCCCGGCGTTGACCAAACTGCCCAACCGCCACCCCCATGTTCGTGGTATCGCCACCTTGCGCGGCGCTGCAATGACGGTGATCGACCTGGCGCGTGCCATCGGTGAGCGCGGTGCGGCCGAAGAAGATGACGGCTGCCTGATCGTTACCGAGTTGAGCCGCTCGCGTCAGGGGCTGCACGTGAAGAACGTCGAACGCATCGTGCAGTGCTCCACCCGCGACGTGCGTCCGCCACCTGCCGGGGCCGGTAACCGGGCCTTCATCACTGGCGTGACCCAGATCGATGGCGCCATCGTGCAGATTCTCGATATCGAGAAGGTGCTGCACGATATCGCCCCAGCACTCGAAGAGGCCCCCGTTGGGCAACTGCTCGATGGCCAGGACGCACGCCTGCTACAAGGCCGCCGCGTGCTGTTGGTCGACGACTCGCAAGTTGCGCTGCAACAGACCCTCAACGTGCTGCGCCAACTGGGGCTCGACTGCACCGCAGTGCGCAGCGCCCAGGCTGCCCTGCAACAACTGCATGAATACCATCAGGCCGGCATGCCATTCGAGCTGCTGGTCTCGGACATCGAGATGCCGGAGATGGACGGCTACAGCCTGGTTCAGGAAATTCGTCGCAGCCCCGATATCGCCGATACCTATGTGCTACTACACACCTCGCTGGATAGCACCATGAATACCGAGAAAGCACGCTCGGTCGGTGCCAACGCGGTGCTGACCAAGTTCTCCTCGGTCGATCTCAGTCAGGCACTGCTCGATGCCTTCCGGCAAATGAGCGGTCAGCACTAAGCCTGCCCCTGCAAGTCCTTGCCACCAGCGGCAAGGGCTTGCCTCGTCATCCTCCTTGTCTATCTAAATATTCAATGCTTTCAATTGGTTAAGTGCGCCTAATGAATTGGCATGCGCTTTGATTGAGTGCGCCTGGCAATTGCAACTCAGTCAAGGAGCACAGCATGAGCACGATTGGAGGTATTGGCAGTTACGGTGGCATATCGCTGACGGGGTTTCGCAACAAACCCGGTGAGGAGCAGGGCGGGTTGGCCCAGTTGGCGCGTAATGTCGAGAAGACCACGCGCACGGCTAACGCCGAGTCCGAGCGCGAGTTCCGCGCCAGGCAGGCGACGGAGGAGGGCTTTGCTCGCTTGCGTGTCGCACTGCAGAACGCGTCAGACGGCAAGGTCGAGACATCGGTCAGTTCGGGGCAGGTGGAAAAGCCACTGGGCGACGAGGGCGGTAACGCCGCACTGGAGGCCTTCAAGGCCTATATGGCGATGACTCCGGCCGAAAAGATGCGCGACAGCATCCTCAAGGAAATGGGCATGACCGAAGAGGAGATCGAGGCGCTACCACCTGAGCAGCAGAAGGCAGTCGAAGAAGAAATTGCCCAGCGTATGGAGGAGCGAGCGAAGATGCAGGCCCAGTCAGAAGACGATGGTCATTCTTATGGACTGATCTGATCGGCGTGCGCTGTGGTGGACGAATATCCCTGGGTTTGGTCTGTAAAAATCCGCGAAATAAATCACGGATGATCTTTGCCTTGGTGAAAAATCGGTGGAATTTTCGCGGGTTGAGCTGTCTATCAATCGACGACAGTTCAACCCATGAGTTACCTCCGGTTGAGCTTTCACCAACGCAAAGAATCTTGATCAGGTCGTTCTCAATATGGATGTTCTTTCCGAGTTCTTCGAGCGCACGAGCCTGCAAGGGCGACTGTTATTCGCCGGCCCGGTGGACGGTACTCTGGTGCTGGATAAGCCCCCTGGCATGGCCTTTATTCACGTGATCGAGCGCGGTGCACTGGATATGGTGCATGCCGACAAACCGCGCATTGCGATCAGTGAACCGAGCGTGCTGTTCTGCCCCAGCACCTGCTGCTACAAGCTGCGCGCGCACCAGCCAGGCGGGGTGGATCTGATTTGCGCCTCGTTCCAGTTCGGGCGTTCAGGGCAGCAGCCATTTCCACTGGGCCTCTTGGAAACCCTGGTGTTTCCGTTGAGCGCCCTTGAGCAGCTTGGGCCGGTGATCGGTTCGTTGGTCAACGAATTCCGCACGCCGGCACCAGGTCGGAGCAAGGCGCTGAACCTGCTGTTCGAATACGTATTCGTCTTGCTGGTACGTCGCGCGGTGAGCGAAGGGCGTATTACCAGTGGCCTGCTTTACGCATTGCAGGACAGTCAGCTGGGGCCTGCTTTGATCTGCATCCACCAGGAACCTCAACTGGCCTGGAGCGTCGAGCGCCTGGCCGAGCTGGCGAAGATGTCGCGTACCAAGTTCGCAGCGCTGTTCTCCGAGGTCATGAGCATGACCCCCATGGCTTATGTGACGGCCTGGCGCATGAAGGTAGCGCAGGATCTGCTGCGTGAGGGAATGCCGATCAAGGTGATCGCCGACTCGGTGGGCTACGCATCGCAGGCGTCGTTCTCGCGTACCTTTGCCCAGCAAATCGGGCAACCGCCAGGCGAATGGTTAAAGGCTGAAGGGGAAGATCCGCCGTCGAAGCTGCAGGTGCAGATTTACCGCGACTGAGCATGGTATGCCCAGGGCTGCCAGTGCCCTGGGCATATTTCAGCGATCAGGCGACCACAGGAATCAACGGGTCCGCAGCGGCGAGGGCGATGTCGCGCTTGGCTTCAGGCGGATAGATCCACTGGGTATTGATCTGCATCTTGAGCTCTTTACCTTCCTTGCCGGTCAGCACTACCTTGCGCTCCCAGCCTTCGGTGAACACAGCCCCCCAGGCGCCCAGGTCCAGACAGGTGACGTACTTGGGTTGGCTGTAGGGAATCGGCTCAACACCCAGTAGATCAGCTGCCGCGTTATTGCCGGAAGAGCGGCCGAGAGCTATCGCGTGCTGGCAGGTCATCAGCGCATGATTGCCACGATCATCCACCGCGGCATAGGCAGTATCGCCAGTGGCGTAGATGGCGTCCTGACCAAGCACTTTCAGGTTGCGGTCGACGTGCAGGCGTCCGAGAGCATCACGCTCGCCATCGATCTGCTGCGTCAGCGGTGAGGCCTTAACCCCGACGGTCCAGACTACGGTGCTGGCTTCGATACGTTCGCCGTTGTCGAGTTGCACGCCATGCTCGTCGACCATAGACACCGGGCTGCCGAGCCTCCAGGTCACGCCCAGGGTATCGCTGGCTTCGGCGATTACCGAAGCGATCTGCTCACCCATGACGCTGCCGACCTGTTTACCAATGTCGACGACGATTACCCGCACATCGGCCTCCTTGCCCAGAATGGCGCGCAGTCGTGCCGGCATTTCCGTGGCCGTTTCGATACCGGTGAAACCGCCGCCCACTACCACGACAGTATTGCGTGCCTGGCTTGCGGGTTTGTCGCGCAAGCTCTGCAGGTGGTTTTCGAGTTGCTGTGCCGACTCCAGGCTGTCGACGTCGAAGGCGAAGCGATCAATCCCGGCCAGTGGCGGTCGGGCGACCTGGCTACCGGAGGCCAGAATCAACCGGTCGAAACTCAGTTCGGCCTGGGTGCCGCTCGCATCGCGGTAGATCACTCGCTTGCCTGCGGTATCGATACGCGTAGCGCTGCCTTGCACGAATTGCACACCGACCACATCGAACAACGGGCCGAGCGGGGCAACGGTAGTGGCCAGGTCGCTTTCGTAGAAGCGCGGACGTACGCGCAGTTCGGCCTGAGGGGCGAGTAGGGTGACGGCGACATCCAGGCGCTGGTGCTGGTCAAGCAGGCGAACGGCGCTCAGCGCACTCCACATACCGCCAAAACCGGCGCCGATGATCAGGATCTGCTGTTTCATATCGTTAAATTCCCGTAGTTGGAGAGAAAGCTGTTGGCTGTCGACGGGATCGATTGTGTGGTTGTTTTGGATCAAGGTATTGATCCAATATAAACAAAGATAAATGGTCCACTTTGGAACCCTTATGCCAGTCGAAAAAGCTCCACCACAAGTTATCTTTCTGCCACTGGGAGCGCCGGAGGAGGGAGCCAGCCTGCAGGGATGGCTGTATGAGTCGCTGCGCGGTGCGATTCTGGGCGGGCGCCTGCCAGCAGGCAGTAAACTGCCCAGCACGCGGGCCATGGCCGAGCACTACAAGCTGGCGCGCGGCACGGTACAGGCGGCTTATCAGCAGCTGCTTTCCGAGGGTTATCTGCAAGCACGCACCGGCAGCGGTACGCGCGTCAGTGAGGTATTACCGGATCCGACACTGAATGCCGGATACGTCCGGCGTAAGGTGGTGGCCGAGGTGGAGGCAAAGCGCACAGCGCCCGATACGCCCTGGATGAAGCGCCTGACCGAAATCGAGCCAATTTTCTCTCGGCGCACGTTGCCAACCGGTCTGCGTCCGTTCTTTCCTCACCGTGGTGATATCAAAGCCTTTCCCATCGATCTGTGGCGCAAGTTGCACACGCAGCAACTGCGTAGCTCGCGCCTGAGCATGCTGCTCGACTCCGACCCTGCAGGGTTACCTGAGTTGCGCGAGGCCATCGCCAGCTACCTGGCCATCGCCCGTGGGGTACAGGTTTCACCGCAGCGCATCCTGGTACTTGGCAGCGTGCAACAGGGGCTGGATATATGCCTGCGTGTGCTGGCGCCCGGTGACGCCCAGGTCTGGATGGAAGATCCGGGTTATCCCGGTGCACGGCAGTTGATGGATATCTCTGGCGTGACACGAGTGGACGTGCCGGTGGATAGCTCCGGCCTCAAGGTGGACGAGGGCATACGCCTGGCAGCAAGCGCTCGGCTTGCGTATGTCACCCCCTCACGGCAGGCGCCGCTCGGCGGTGAACTGTCGCCTGCACGCCGTCTGGCCTTGCTCAAGTGGGCAGCGGAGCAGGGCAGCTACATCTTCGAGGACGACTACGACAGCGAGTATCGTTTTATCGCCAAGCCCATTCCGGCACTGCGTTCGATGCCAGGCGCCGATCACTCGGTGATCATGGCTGGCACCTTCAGCAAACTGCTGTTTCCCTCGATTCGTCTGGCCTATCTGGTGCTGCCTGAGCACCTGGTGGAAAGCTTCACTCGCGCGTCGGCGCTGATGTCACGCCACGCCAACAGCCTGGCGCAGGCGGTGCTGGCCGACTTCATCCACGAGGGGCATTTCGATCGTCACGTACGGCGCATGCGAAAAATTTATGCAGGGCGCGCCGATGCCTTCGCCGAAGCCGCGCACAAGCATTGGCAAGGCCTGATCGACGTGCCGGAAATTCGTGCGGGTATGGATATCGCCTGCCGTTTGCAGGTTGAGAACGAGCGAGACGCTTTCGCGCGTTTGCAGGCTGCCGGTATCGACGCGCTGCCACTGGCGAGTTACTACGTCAAGCCGCGAGGGGCGGGACTGGTAATGGGCTTTGCGCCCTATGAGGAACGGGCTATCGAGGATGCCGCCAGGGCCGTTGCGCAAGCTCTGCGTGGTTGAGAACTGCCCCGGCCAAGGCCGGGGCAGAGACCATCAGAGGATGCTCAGCGGATATTCGACGAAGGCGCGAATCTCGTTGAGATCTGGCCCTACATCAGTGCTGGAACGGTAGATGGAGTTACGCAAGCGCAGGTGCAGATCCTTGGCGGCCCCACTCTGGATGGTGTAGCCGATCTGGTTGAAGATCTCGCGCTCGGTGCCGTTGTTATCGTTGCCGGTATCGATGTTGTCACCGCGTACATAGGCGAACTTGTAGCGCAGACCCGGCACGCCGTACTCGGCGAAATCCAGCTCGTAGCTGGCCTGCCAGGAGCGCTCGTCCTTCAGGTTGAAGTCCGAGTAGTAGGAGTTGGCCAGGTAGATGCTGGAGCCGCCATCACCGTAGTCGTAGGCGAAGCCGGCATCGCCGCTGTTGTGCTGATGCGCGACGATGAAGGCATGAGCGCCGATGCTGTACTTGGCCGCCAGACTCCAGATGGTATTGCGATCACCCTGGCCGTCACCGCCGAGATCGACTGCGGCCACTGAGCCGGTGTCGTACTTGGTGCGGTAGATGTTGAAGTCGAAGTTCAGCGCCTGATCGGCCGCCAGCGCCAGGTTGTAATTGACGTTGGCGTAGTAGCGTTTGTACATGTCCTCGAGGTCGGCGTGATACACCGCCAGGCTCAGGTCATCGCTGACGGCGTAACTGCCGCCGAGCACGTCGATGCTCTTGAGGCGATTGGGGTCGCGCGCCGAGTCGCCCATCGGGCTGTCGGCGGTGAAGCGGCCAGCGTTCAGCTCCAGGCCTTCGATCTCGTTGCTGGTCACCAGCGTGCCGGTGAAGGACTGTGGCAGCAGACGGCTGTCGTCATGAGCCAGTACCGGCAGGGAAGGGAACTGGTTGCCGTACTTGATCACGGTATTGGAGACGCGCAGTTTCACCGCGCCGCCGGCCTGGGATAGGTCGTCCACCGGACGGCCTTCGCTATCGGTGTCGAAGAAGGCGCGATAGTTGCGGCCGCGGCCGCTGTCGAGCTTGACCCCGAGCAGACCGAAGGCATCGACGCCGAAGCCGACGGTACCTTGGGTAAAACCGGACTCGAAGGTAGCGATGAAACCCTGGCCCCAGGTCTTGGCGTCGTTGGTGTTGTCTTTGTAATCACGATTGAAGTAGGCGTTGCGCAGCAACAGATTGAGGCTGGCGTCTTCGACAAAACCGTTGGCTTCGGACTGGCTGCTGGCATGAGCCAACTGCCCGCCCAGCGCGAGGCTGCAAGCCAGCGCGAGACAGTGCTTCTTGTGCATGAGTGCTCCCGGTGTTGGTGTGCTGTTTTCAACGCGCCTCACATCGAGGTAAGGCCCGGCCCAGAGGGCGCGCTTAGAGTTATCACCCTGCCTGCAGATGCACTATTCAAGCTGATCGATGATCACTATCAACGACTTCGATGCGGTATTCGGGAGGATCGGCGATAGGCTTCTCCCCGATGAAGATTCCATAGGCGGCGGTTTTTGCAACACTCCCGGAAGCCGTCGCTCTGGCTCCGCTTCATCTCCTTTGGTTAAGAAGACTTGTGGCCGCCTGGTGATCCAGTGCGGCCTTTTTTTGTGCTCGCCTTTGTTGGTATGGCGTAAGTGGTGGTTCTGGTGACGGTCAGTGAAAGTCCCGACTGCGTATATCCAGCCCTGTCAGTAATGCCGTCATATCCGTCAGGCGCCCGGCGATCACGTGGCGTACGCCGTCGACGGTCTCCAGGTGGCCATCGATCTGCAGCATTTGCGACTGCACCAGAACGCGGCGCTGCCGCTCGGCCAGGTCGTGCCAGACGACCACATTGACCAGACCGAACTCATCTTCGAGGGTGACGAAAATGACCCCGCTGGCTGTTTGCGGCCTTTGCCGGCCGATCACCAGACCGGCAACGCTGACAGGTCGGCCGTGCTCGACTGCCTGTAGTTCCCGCGAGCTTTTGCAGCGCCGGGTGCGTAATTCCTGGCGCAGCAGGGCCAGAGGGTGCGGACCGAGCGTGGTGCCGAGGGTGGCATAGTCGGTCAGTAGATCTTCTCCTGGCGATGGAGCAGATAGATTCAGGATTTCTTCACCCGACGCAGACACGCCTGCGAACAGTGGCAGTTGCTCCTCGACGCCAGCAACCGCCCAGCGCGCCTGGTAGCGGTGGCCAACCAGGCCGGAGAGCGCGCCTGCATCGGCCAATCGCTCGCGCGCCGATGCATCCAGGCTTGCACGTATGCTGAGGTCTTCGACATCGCGGAATGCGCCGCACTGGCGCGACTGTTCGATACGGCGCGCGTCGTCTTCGCGCATGCCACGAATCATCCTCAGCCCCAGACGGATGGTTGGCTCACCATGTTCATCGGGCTCCAGGCTGCAATCCCAGTCGCTGTAGCGCACGTCCACGGGGCGCACCTCGACATCATGCCGCCGTGCATCCTGCAGCACCTGATCCGGACTGTAGAAGCCCATCGGCCAACTGTTGACCAGAGCGCAGGCATAGGCAGCGGGCTCGTGGCACTTCAGCCAGCAACTGGCATAGGCGAGCAGGGCGAAGCTGGCTGCGTGCGACTCGGGAAAACCGTAACTACCGAAGCCTTCGATCTGGCGAAAGATCCGTTCGGTGAACGCCTGCGTGTAACCCTTCTCCAGCATGCGCGAAGTAAGTCGCTGACGATGTGGTTCGAGGCCACCATGGCGTTTCCAGGCGGCCATGCTGCGGCGTAGTTCATCCGCCTCGCCGGGCGTGTAGTCGGCGGCGACGATGGCCAGCTCCATGACCTGTTCCTGAAACAGCGGCACGCCGAGCGTGCGCGCGAAGACTGGCTTGAGTTCATCAGAGGGATAATCGATCGGTTCTTCGCCGTTTCGTCGACGCAGGTAGGGATGCACCATGTCACCCTGGATCGGCCCCGGACGGACGATGGCCACCTGGATCACCAGGTCGTAGAAGGTGTTCGGGCGCAGGCGCGGCAGCATTGCCATCTGCGCACGGGACTCGATCTGGAAGGCGCCGATGGTATCTGCGCGGCTGATCATGGCGTAGGTGGCCGGGTCTTCCTTGGGCAAGGTGGCCAGCGTCCACTGCGTGCCGCGGTAGCGTTCGATCAGGTTGAAACAACGGCGCAGTGCGCTGAGCATGCCCAGTGCCAGCACATCGACCTTGAGCAGGCCGACCATATCCAGATCGTCCTTGTCCCACTGGATGACGGTGCGCTCGGCCATGGTCGCGTTCTCCACCGGTACCAGTGTGTCGAGGGCGTGCTCGGAAATGACGAAACCGCCCGGATGCTGCGACAGATGGCGAGGGAAGCCGATCAACTCGCCAGTCAATATCAGCACGCGCCTGAGCAGTGGATTCTGCGGATCGAAACCCACCTCCAGCAGACGCTCGGGCGCTGGCGGACCGCTGCTCCAGCGGCCACAGCAGTCAGCCAGCGCGTTGACCTGATCAGGCGGCAAACCAAGAGCCTTGGCGACGTCGCGTATCGCCCCGGCGCCGTGATAGGTGTTGACCACGGCCGTGAGCGCCGCCCGCGTTCGACCGTAACGACGAAATACGTACTGGATGACTTCCTCGCGCCGTTCGTGCTCGAAATCGACGTCGATATCCGGCGGCTCGTTGCGCTCGCGGGAGAGAAAGCGCTCGAACAACAGCCGGCTCTCCGTAGGGTCTAGCTCGGTGATGCCGAGCGCGAAGCAGACGCTGGAGTTGGCCGCCGAACCCCGGCCCTGGCAGAGGATGTGCTGCTCACGGGCGAAGCGGACGATGTCGTGGACGGTCAGGAAGTAGCTTTCGTATTCCAGCTCGGCGATCAGTGCCAACTCGTGCTCGATCTGCGCGCGGGCGGCGGCCGGCACGCCTTTGTGCCAGCGCTCGGCGGCGCCACGTTCCACCAGAACACGCAGCCAGGAGGTGGGGTCATGACCGGCCGGCACCAGCTCGTGCGGGTAGTGATACTCCAGCTGGTCGAGATCGAAGTGGCAGCGCTCGGCGATGCGCAGACTCTGAGCGAGCAGCTCGGGCGGATACAGTTCGGCCAGCTCATCAAACCGGCGCAGATGCCGCTCGCCATTGGCGAAAAGATGGGCGCCAGCCTCGGCCACGGGCAGATGATGACGGATGGCAGTCATGCAATCCTGCAGGGCGCGGCGGCCGCGGGCATGCATGTGCACGTCGCCACAGGCCACAGCCGGCAGGCCGTGATCGCCTGCCAGCTCGAGCAGGCGCTGCAGGCGCGCGGTATCGTCAGGGCCGCGATGCAACTCAACGCCTAGCCACAGGCGCTCGGGAAACAGCGCGCGAAGCCAGGGCAGGGCGCTGACTTCACCCTCGCTGAGCCAGATGGCCAGCAAGCCATCGAGCGGCGCCACGAGGTCCTCGTGCAGCAATCGGTAGGTACCTTTTGCCGCCCTGCGCCGCGCCCGGGTGATCAGGCCGCATAGCACCTGATAGCCCGTCAGGTTCTCGACTAGTAGCACCAGCTTCGGTCCTTGCTCGATCCTTACTTCGCTGCCCACGATCAGCTTTACCCCGGTTTTCTTCGAGGCCTCCCAGGCGCGCACGATGCCAGCCAGGGTGCACTCATCGGTGATCGCCAAGGCGCGATAGTTCAGCCTTGCCGCACGCTCGAATAACTCCTGCGCACTGGACGCACCGCGCTGGAAGCTGAAGTTCGACAGGCAATGCAGCTCGGCGTAATCGCTCATGCGAACCAGCCGTGCAGCAGCAACGGCCCATCACTGCCGACTGGCCGATACGCCCAGCCGCGCTGCCCAGCACGGGTCTGCACCACGTAATAGTCGCGGCGCACATCCTCGCCATCCCACCAGCCGGACTCGATGCGCTCCGGGCCGGAGAGGATGCGCAGTGAGGCCTCGCGCAACGGCTGGGGTTCGCTCAACAGCCAGCCTGGCCGCGGGCCACAAGGAGGCAGCAAGGGGCTGGTCGAGTCGTTGATCCAGGCACGCTCGGGACGATGATCGGCTCTGGCACCGAGGCCATGCAGGGCGTCATCACCGAGGCGCGCCCTTAGCCGCTCGCGTAATTGCTCCCAGGGCTGGTTCTGCTGTGGTCGCTCATCGAACAGTTGCTGATGCTGCGGCGTAAAGACCGGCAATTCACGTGCCTCCAGCCGCACGGCCAGCACCGGCGCTGGCAGCTGCTGATGCTCCAGACGGCCTCGTGTCAGCTCGAACAGCATGCCGGGATCACGCTCGGCGCTGAGCAGACCCACCTGTATCTGCGTATCGGCACCCGCGCGGTGTTCCAGATGCAGGGTGAAACGCTGCACGCCGCTGTCACGGCAGGCCAGGTAAGCCGCCAGATCGGCTGTCAGTCGGCGCAACGGGAACAGCAGCGCCTGATGCGATTCCACCTCGAAATTCAGTTCGATACGGGTATCGAAAACATCCGCAGGCACGAAGAAGTCCAGCGCTAGCGGACGCTGGCCAGACAAGGTATCGAGATGACGTAGCACTTCGGCAGGAAAGCGTTTGGCCAGGCTGTCACGTGGCAGCGCCAACAGCTGCCGCAACTGCCTGAGCCCCATGCGATTGAAGGCCGTGGTTGCTGCAGGAGAAAGCCCGAGCCGATCCACTGGCAAGGGGGCGAGCATCTGCATGAGCGCCTGACCATCACTGGCCATCAGTCCATCACCGACATTGACCAGCACTCGGGCCGCTGCCGGATTCGGCGCGACGGCAATCCGGTGCTGGAAGGCCAGCGCCGAAAGCTCGGCGCGCAAGCGCGCTTCGAAACGCGGCCATGGGCCGAACAGCCCCAGACTGGACTGTACCTCCAGCAGCAGACAGCGCGGATAGTGCAGGCTGACCTGGGCACTGAAACCATAGGCCCAGGCGGCCAGAAACTGCTGCCAGCGCTCGATGGCCGCGCAATCGTATTCTGCCGTGGCAAACCCGCGTGTCAGCGCCTGCGCTGCAGTCAGTGACTGGCCGGGTTTCAGCCCCAGGGCTCGAGCTGCCGGGTTGACCGCCTGTAGAACACGCCGTTGTGGCGAGCCGTTGAGCAGCACCAACGGCTCGTCGGGGTTGGCGCGGTGACGCTGTACGCCGTCCATGGCCAACTGTGGCAACAGGATGCAAGCCCAAAGCATGGCAGGCTCAATGCCAGGCAAGCGCGAGCGGCTGAGCCGGCGGCAAACCACCACGGCACTTGATCACCCGCAGCTGTGCTGGCTGGCTGTCGAGCACCAGCCGTAGTGCTGCCGGTGAAGGATTGGCCGCTTCTGCCTGCGGCCGATAGGCGAAAGCCAGGGTTTGCCCAGTAGCAGCTGCCACCTGCAGACGCCTCAGCGAGCGATCATCGGTCTGACGCAACCAGCTCAGCACCGCGCCACAACTCCCCGAACGCAAACATTGTTCGGCAGCCCATAGAGCATCGCGGCCATCTGCCTGAATAATGCTCAATTGGCGTAAATCGACGCCGGCATCAATCCAGGCCTGAGGGTAGGGCAGATGAGGAGGGGAGATCAGCACCACTCGTTCGCCTGAAACCGTAAGGCTGGCAAGGGTCGGCCACAACAAGCGCAGCTCGCCGATGCCAGGCGCAGTGGTGAGAACTTCACTGAGGGCAGCCTTGGGCCAGCCGCCACCTGGCAGTACGGCGTCGAGAAAATGATGTCCAGTTGAGAAATTGGCGCCCGATGGCGATGAAACGACCTGGCCTCGCCACACACGACGAGCGTCGATCAACCGGTCAAGCGCGACCACGGATGGCATGGAGTAGCAACCAAATACTGTATATGAATACAGTATTGTTTGAGCCGACGCATGGGTCAAGAGAATCGCGATAAGGTGCTCAACCTGGTTGCCGAGACGCGGCCGAGTCAGCCGAATAAATCAGTCCGGAGAGTCGTGTCGATCCAGGAAATCGCGATCTACGTACAACCAACCCATACGATCCGTCGTGTTGTGTTGTGCAGACACTGACTCGAAGCGAATCCATATGGCGTCTCGGAAATTTATCGTTGCGCGCATCTCGGACTGTCGACCGCAAAGCGGAGCTGCAGATGCGGTTGAGAAATGACCATACGAAAGGTCTCAAGGCGCATTGGAGTATATGGATCATGGGAACGATGAAGCCCGGCGTTTCAGGTGTCTGGGTGTGGGTGACTCTTAAATATTGTAATTATCCTATCTTATTGATTTTTTTATTAAAAAACCATATGTGTCTTTTATAGACTGTAAAAAACAACCTAGAATTTATTTTTTTACATTTTTCAAAGGCCAGCTACGCTCATAACGAACTGTGATCTATCGAAGGATTCAGGGAGGGCGCATGGGGCAAATATTGCTGCGGGAGGGCTTGGTTGTCGTCGCGAGGGGGCATGTTGCAACAGTTAATAAATGTCTTCCCAACTTGACGGTCGAGGTTGTCCTAAAAAAAAGCAGTGAAAAGTTAGTTGTCGACATTGACGAAATTGAGCATTTGCCTTCAAGGGATGAGGATAATATTAATCTGCTTCAAGTTGAGTCGCTATCAAGCGAGTCGGTAGTGCCCCTGGAGGAGTTGCAGGCCGCTCAGTCACAGTTCGACTTAATAAAGAGATACTTGGCAAAAGAACTCAACTTGGCTCAGGCGCTAGAGCAAGCAGGCGTCTCAAATGGTACCTTTTATAGAAACATTAAGTTTTATGATGAGGAAATTGGTCCAGCGTCTCTGCTAAGGATGAAGAGAGGGAATAAGAAAGGCTCAAGAAGACTCATTAAAGATGTCGATGACGTAATAAAGCAGGCAATCAAAGAGGCGTACATAGGAAAGTCGGCAACCATAGCTGCGGTTTTTCGCAAGGCGGAAGAGTTATCCATTAGGCTTGGTTTAAAGCCACCTTCTCGATCGGCAATATCTGCACGGCTCAAAGATATACCTGAGAAAGAGCGTCATCTGAGAAAGCATGGGCATGAGGCGACGAGTCAAAAATATGCAGCAAGACCAGGTAAAAAGGAAATTCATCTGCCGCTTGAATGGGTGCAGATGGATCATACCAGAGTAGATCTGATATTGGTCGATCAAATTACACGCCGACCAATAGGCAGGCCCTGGTTAACTGTCCTCATTGATGTCAAGACCAGGGTTATTCTTGGTTATTATCTAAGTCTATACCCGCCATCTAGCCTCTCTGTTGCCTGTGCTGTAGCGCATGCCGCACTTCCTAAAAATCAATTCCTTAAAAGACTGGGAGTGAGCGCAGGTCTACATCCATATTATGGGGTTCCAAAACTCTTGCACATGGATAACGCAAGTGAGTTCAAGACCGTTAAATTTCAGCGTGCATGTGTGCTACACAAAATTGGCTTGAAATGGCGACCAATTGGGGCAAAGCATTATGGAGGTCATGTTGAGCGTTTGATCGGCACACTGATGACCGATTATGTGCACTTCTTGCCCGGTACTACTCACTCCAATCCTGTTAGTCGCAGAGGTTATGATAGTGAGAAAAATTCTGCACTGACCTTCAAGGAGTTTTGCCAATGGTTTGCAGGGCAGGTCGCTATTTATCATGGGCGTAAGCATAAAGGGCTGGGCCGCTCTCCTGCGGCGGAGTGGAAGTCGCATTTTGTTGATTCCGAAAACAACGTTACTCATCCTCCGATAATTTCCGATCCGTGGACGTTTCGCCTTGACTTCATGCCGGAGATGAGTCGGAAAATCCACCCCCAAGGCGTGACTCTAAATGGTAAATGGTACTGGAGTCCTGGATTAACTCCCCATATAGGTAGAGAGAGAGTGGTCATTAAGTACGATCCGCACTCAATGGCGACAATATGGGCAAGGTTGGATGGAGGATATATTCCGCTGTACTTTTCTGATGTGACGACCAGTGACTTTGCATATGAGGAACACAGGGCGCTATTGAAGTTTAGGCGAAAAGAAGGCGTCACACCAGATGGAGCATTGGAAGATCATGCTTTGATAGATGTGATAAAAGAAAATGCGCAGATAGTGAAGGGAGCGATAACGAAGACAAAGCGAGCGAGAAAAATAATTGCTGCCAAATTCGAGCATGAGACCAGCACGTGGATCGCTGACGAGACTATATCAGCGACTGCTCCAGATAGGTCAGATGTAGAAATCAAAAAACCTGACTACTCGAAAAAGGCGACGCCCTATTCTAGGAGGTCTTGATGAGTTCTTATGAGCACTTAACGGAGAGCGCTAGGGAATTGGCATGTTCATCTGACGACATGCGGTTGGCCGCTATACAGCGAGATAGTTTTTACATTGACCACCCTCAATCAAATAGCATTTTAAAGATGGTTGAAAATGTACTGGCCGTTCCTAGAAGAATGCAGGCGCCGTGTATGATTGTAACCGGTGCTCCTGGCGCCGGTAAAAGCTCAATCATTCAGCAGATAAGGAATTCTGAAGCACTCTCTAACCAAATTGTCTTTCTAGACATGGTTGCGAACCCATTTAATCTAAAATTTGGTGAGTTGCTTGTTTCGGCACTAGGCCTCCCTCATGGGCTGATTAAGTTCGGACACCCCAGAAAAGCCACGCTTCCGGCGGAGCTAGCCGAAGTGATAAAATTGAGAAAAATAAAGGCTCTGATTATAGATGAACTGCACGAGTCAATGCTGGTGGCGAGGCCAGAGCAACTTAAAAATTTGTCCATTCTGAAGTCGCTATCCAATAATACTTATGGATTATCAATAATAGGTTTCGGTATTGATCTCGCTAGGAACGCTTTGAGTATGGATGAACAGTTCTCTAGGCGATTTTATAGCGTCCAGATTGATGACTGGAGAGAAAGCGAGTCTTTTAGATCGTTTCTGGCGGGGGTTGAGCAAAATCTACCATTAAGAAGGCCGTCAAACCTTGATGGCGCTGAGGTTATTGGGTTTCTTTTAGAGAATACCAGTGGGCGAATGGACTCTATTATGAACTCAATTAAATCTGCTGCATGCTACGCAGTAAAGTCGGGAGAGGAACGCATCACCATAGGCTCTTTGGTAAAAGCCATTTCGACGCCGTGGAGTTACTAATGCGCCTCCTAAATTTATGCCCCGCCAGCGTGGACGAGTGCTTTTCATCCTGGATATATAGATGCATGATAAAGTTTCCTTGGGTGAAGTTCTCATTGGAAGGAGTCAGTGTAAAGGGTGAGTGTGATAGGCATGGTGAATTAGTTTATGAGGATCCGGATTTTGACATTGGCTCTAGCTATGTCCAGGATGTTATATCGAGGTTGAATCTCGCTGAGGATGACTATTTGCGATTCTTTGATAAGAAGCCTGGCAAGCTCTTGTCATGGCAAAGCCGTCGATTTTACTGTCAAGATTGTATAATAGATGACATTAAAAATAATATTCTTCCATGTTGGCGGCGGAGCTGGTGCAGTGCCGTTTGCGTATTCTGTTCGTTCCATGAGAAAAAGTTGTCGAGTATTAGGTTTAACTGTGATCCTATTGGTAGAGGTTGGCGAGCATTCTCTGAGTTTTCGCAATACCCCTACCATCAATATCAAGGTACT
The DNA here is from genome assembly GCF_002843095.1 of Pseudomonas sp. YY-1. Classification (NCBI taxonomy): domain Bacteria; kingdom Pseudomonadati; phylum Pseudomonadota; class Gammaproteobacteria; order Pseudomonadales; family Pseudomonadaceae; genus Pseudomonas; species Pseudomonas sp. YY-1. The sequence goes on from NZ_PJLX01000001.1 coordinate 287,536, forward strand.
AGAAACTATAATCTGTGGGAGAGCGAGAGTCTGCAGGAAGCTCTTTATGATCTTGCAATCCAAGTATTTGAGTGGTATGGCTCTAGCGAAGAGGCGAGGGTGGATAGTGCGGGTGCTGATGCTGCCTCAACTGCATACTTTGATCTTGTTTTTGAGTTATTGACACAGGCTCCCAGCCTCCATAATTCAGGCGGCCTGTCTTGGTCGTTTACGTTTGCTTTTAAGCTGAGACTAGGGCGTTATCGAAAAGATTATTCTTGGTTGCTTGAGAATGGCGTTAATGAGGTTGATATAAATCAAAGGATTTGTGGGGTAATTTTAGCTGGTAAGGTGCTTGGGATTCTCTCTGATGAAGAGGTTGGGCGTCTTGATTGCATGGTGGATGATTTGTTTCCTTATTTCGGTCTCAGCAACCTAGAACTAGGGTTTACATGTGCAAATTATAGTTCTATTGGCGATTATGATTATCTTCTGTCTAGGATTGGTCGGCTTCCACACTCAAGCCAGACGCGTTTTGATGGCTTTGTTGCAGGTTTGACCCCTGAAATGTAAGTAGCTCTGAAGGAAATAAATTTCTCGTCATTGGCGGCCGACATGTGAGGATGGCGTGCTAGCAATCCAACGCAATTAGCATCCACTTCGGTATTTTACTGGTCATCAATTTGATTAAGTCGTCAGGCCTAAGCGCTTTCTTAATCGCAGCAGTACATTCTGGAGTAGCGCCTTCTTTGCCGAGATAAAACAGTGCACTGATAGCCATCCCCGCCTCAGTCCCGGCATGCTGCATCACCATCGGGGCCGCATGTATCAGTCGGACTTCAGCTTTACCTATGAATACTGAACGGCTGGCTCCGTTGGTGTAATAGATTGGAATGAGCGGCATCTGGGTACTGAGCCCAAACCTACTGACGGCATTGGCACCATGGATCTGTAAAGACAGGTGCTTCTGCCTGGCAATTACGCTGATCAATTCCCAGAGATTGGGACGAGCCCTCGCAACGTAAAGTCCGGGTTTTGGTCGCATATAAATCCCACGATACACCCGTTCGAGCTCGCCTCGGTTGACCAGTCGAGCTAGTGCTTTGGATACGGCGTTTTTCGTTCCAAACCCTGTGAAATGGCTAATGCTGAACGGCTGCCCTTTAGGTAGGCGCTTGACTCGTTGCGCAATCCGGGCGGATACCGACTGGGCTAAATCAGTGCTGAGCATCGTGGCGTTCACGCCTATAGCGTGAAGTCTAACGACGAACTGAAAAACGGCTGATGGAACGCAATCACCCTTCGCCGATATTCATCATCTTGAGCGTCGTTTACTAGGCACTCTTCGAGGCGCCCTAGCGAGAAAACTTGATCGGCGGACGGGTAGTGTCTAAGCAGGCTTTTCGCATAGCTGCGAATGTCATCAGGTAGCTCGGTGTTACGAGAGAGGTCGCGGAGAAAAGCTTCGGTATTGACGACACTCCGGGTTCTTTCATGCGGCAGGGTCAAAGCGGCTACCTCCTTATTCAGTTATTCCAATCTACGAGACCAGAACGGGCAAGCCGCGCGCTTACCCCTAATTTGTCCGCGATTCGTCGTGGTGCGGCTGATGGCTTTTCAACCCTACAACCAGTTCTTTCCCCAGTAGTTGTCTTTGCTGACCAGACCAAAATCTTCAGAAGCAAAAGGCTGCTCATCATCGAACATGCCATTGACCATACGCTCCCGACGCAACCCGCTCAGCACCCTGAAAAAGCAGGGCTCACAGAGATGAATCCGGTAGTGCTCCCCATCATGCTGGGAGCCATATCCCCATTGGGCTTCAAGCTTGCCGTATTGGGGGGCATAGCCGGGGATACTCGTTCCAGAGCGGCACACGTCGCAGATCACATCCTCAACCACATCGACCAGTGCCTGCGACTTACTCTCCATGCACACCTCACGATTACGTTCCACACGACGTCGGCTGGTTATGGATTCATGAACACCAACATCATTGGATCAGCCTCGACTGGCTGAGCATCAAAAACAAGCCAGTAGCTGCTGCCGATAATGCTGGGAAAAGCTGACCTGGTAAGCGGGCTCAATTGCAAAGCCGCCCAGCGAAATCATGTTCGTAGGCTGCGATCCAATTCCCGATTCTGCACCACCTAACCCCGCACCGTCGAAACCGTCGACATGACCCAAAGTGCCCACCGGCTCAGGCCTTGAGCCTGGAGTAAAACCAGGCATCTGCACATCGCTCAAAACTGCCAGGTCATCAGGCAGGTCATCCGAAATTCGCTCCGCAAAACCCTGAAGCGTTGGCTCCGCCAACATGAATAACCATGCCTGGTCGTCGGACTCACCTGTGCGCCGCAGCACTCGCCCCAGTACTTGCCGGTAGTGCAGTTCGGTGCGGATACGGCTGAGATAGCAGCACACTTGCAGGCGGGGAATGTCGGTGCCTTCGCTGATCATTCCGACGGCCACAATCCAGCGGCAGGCGCTGCTCCGGAATGCATTGATCACTTGCTGCGCATCCGGGGTTTTGTTGGTCACGATGCGGCACTCTTCACCCATTGCTTCTAGAGCCAGTGCAACTTGCTGGGCGTGTTCGATGTCGGTGGCCACCACCAAACCAGCGGCATCAGGTTTGATCTGGCGTAGCTCGTTCAGCTTGCTGCAGCCAAGATCGAGGATTGGATTGATCACCTCGTCATGACGCAGAAGTTCCTCATAGGTGACAGGTGACTCCCCTAAGAGCTTGGCGATGCTGGGAAACAGCCTCACGGAGCTATCCGCGCCAAGCTCTTCCGTAAGTTTCACCTTCTGATTGTCGAGCAACACTATGCGAGGTGATCGGCACACGTCGTCGGCAATGGCATCTTTCAAGCCATAACGGTAATCACAGATCAAATGCCCCTCGGGCGAAGAGTAACGAGCCAATGCGATGGCCTTATCGTCCGAACGCCAGGGCGTGCCAGACAGGGCCAACGTGAAGGCAGCCCGATCCTGTATCCGATGCAGTATCTGCTGCCCCCAGGCATTACTGAGCAGCGGATCGTGGCCGGCGCAATGGTGGATCTCATCGAAGACCACGAACACCCGGTAGTCATAAAGCAGCTGCCAGAATCCCTCATCACGGTATTCCATGGCCTGATAGGTATAAGCCGCACCCGCGGCACCTATCCGGCCGTCGAGACGCCTGCCTAGCACAGCCGCAAAGGTCGAACGAAAACCCTCCACGACCTGGCAGGACGGCGCAAAGCACAGCACCAAATCGATTCTGTCCTGCTCAAGCAGTCGGCTGGCCAGTTCTGCAGCCATGCGCGTCTTTCCGGCTCCCGGCGTTGCCTGGCAGAAGAAATGCGGCGTGACGGTAAAGTGCTCCAACGCCCGAGTGATGCAGCTGTTCTGCCAGCTGCGTAGCGAGCTGCTCATCGTGGTGCAGCGAGCGTTTTGAGGGTCTTTTCGATGGCGCGCAGATGCCCCAAGAGGCGAGAGCTGCGATCCCTGGCTTCCAGATAATCGCCTTCAACCTTGCCCCGCAAATGTGGCATCTCATCCAGAAGCAACTTGAATCGCTCTGCCTCACCCATTGAAGAAAGGAAATCCAGACGGATCTCCTTATGGAGTGCCTCCAGCTGCTGATCCGTATTGGCTGAAGATTGAAGCGGCAGAGCTTCCACGTCGCGTACGGCTGTGTCCTGCTCAGCCCCCCCTGCAGACATAAGACTGTTTTCAAAACCGTTGTCGATCAGCTCAAGTTGAAGATGTGCTGGGGTAGGCAGCAGGTGGTAGACCTGCCCCCGTACGCGGCGCTCTTCGTCATGCACTAACCAACCTATGCGTAACATCCGGCGCATCTGTTCATACACATAGCGGCGTACATCACCGATGCGATAGGTCATGCCATCCAGGTGCTTGGCGTAGGCATCGCGCAGTTCACGAATTGTGAACCGTGTGCGGCCTTCCTCCTGAAGCAGCTCATACAGCCGCCTGTCGAAGATGAACGAGGCTGATTTCATTGCGGCACCAGAGAAGATAGCGCGAAAAATACGGATTATAATCCGTGGCTCGTGCGTCCGTAAACGCATGATATTGCCGTCTCAGCGGAATTGAGACGGTCATGGATAAGTTGGCGAAAGCGTTGGGCGAACGCATCCGAGCGCAGAGAAAGGCCTGCCGGATTTCTCAGGATGCCCTGGCGCTGGCCTGCAGCATCGACCGCAGCTACATGGGGCGGATCGAGCGGGGTGAAGTAAGCATCACCGTAGAGAAGCTATATCGAATTGCACGCCAGCTTGCCTGTGACCCTGCTTACCTGCTACCGAAGTTGTCCGAACTTAAACCAACCTGAACGATCCTGGATTAACAGTCGCAACTGGCCTCCGCGCCACGAGGCGAGTGATCCGCGCGGTTTGCCGGCCTAGTCGTTTCAGTCAGCTTTGCTTTTTTGCTGGCGGAGTCGATTTATCTACTGCCGCGGTTGCGCGCTGGGCTCTGCGCGACTGCCGAGGAGGCTCTTGCCTGACCTTGGCCTTGCTCAAGCTGTCCAGTTCGCTCTGTAGATTCTGATTGCGTTGCTCCAGGACCAACTTGACGGCTTCTGACGCGCTGAACTGGCTCTGCAGAGCTTCCAGAACCTGAGCTTTCTGATCCAGCAGACGTTGCTGGGCCTGCTGGTCCCTGTGCAACTGCCTTGCTTCGGTGAGAAGGCGCGCGTTGTCGCGATTCAGTTGGGTCAGCTCGTCCTGCTTGACGATTAACGTCTGCTGCAACTGACGTACTTCCAACTGCAACTGCTGCACCTGCGACTCGTGCCGGCGTTGTTCCTGCTCACGCTGTTCCTTGCTGGCCTGCCGGTAGTGCTCCAGGGTGTCGCGCGCATGTCGGTGTTTTTCCTCCAGAGAGTGGATCTGTGCATCGCGATCTTTGAGGCGCTCGTCCAGGTCGCGATTGGCCTGCTGCAGGCGGGCGTTCTCGACCTCGACTTGCTGCCGTTGCTCGCGTAACTGTTGCAATTCGTGGTGAGCGGCCTGAAGTCGTTCGGCGTTGAGCGCGGCCTGGCCTTCCAGCTGTTGGATGCGGCTCTCGGCCTGCCGAGTCCGCTGCTGGTAGTCGATTCGCTCGCGCCCCAACAGCTCTCGCTCGCCGGCAACAGCGGCTTGCGCCTCTTCTTGCAACTGGTCGGCCAGTTGGTTTACTAGGTTGACCAGTTGCTCGCTCAGAGCAAGCGGTGCTGTTCCACGACCACTGTCGGCGGCCTCCAGCTCTTTCAGGTAACGGTGAATGGTGGTCTTTGAGCCGGTATTGCCCAGTTCAACCCGTAGCGCATCGATGCTTGGGTGTTCGCCGCGGGCGAGGAGGGCAGTGCGTGCCTTTTGTACCATCGCCTTGTTGATGCCGCCGCGTGCCATGTTGCTCTCCTACTATTTCGTACTGTATTACATACTATGTATTTACATTCTAGATTCGACGAAGTTTTTATACTAGATGAAAGCCTGATTAAAATTGGATAATCACGAATTATCCAGGGTGAAGCGGCTTTTTCGTCGTTTGCCAGTCGCTCACCGGTACACCAGGGGGATAGGCCCAGATGAGCCAGGACATCGAGCGGTACCTGCAGGCCGGCACTCGCGCCAACACGCGGCGCAGCTACCAGCAAGCGCTCGAGCACTTCGAGGTGACCTGGGGCGGCTTTCTGCCGGCGACCAGCGATGCCATCGTGCGTTACCTGGTCGATCACGCCGCCACGCTGTCCAGCAACACGCTCAAGCTGCGTCTGGCAGCGTTGGCGCAGTGGCATGTCAGCCAAGGTTTCCCCGATCCAACCAAGACCCCGCTGGTCCGCCAGATCCTCAAGGGCATTCGGACGCTGCACCCACGGCAGGAGAAGCAGGCCGAACCCTTGCAGCTCCTCCAACTTGAGCAGTGCGTGTTGTGGTTGGAGCGGACTGGCGATCAGGCCCGTGCCGAGGACGACTGGCCGCGGATGCTGCGCTGTTGGCGTGACCGCGCGTTGATCCTGATCGGCTTCTGGCGGGCATTTCGCAGTGATGAGTTGTGCCGCTTGAAGGTAGAGCACATCCAAGCGCGAGCCGGGGAAGGCATGCAGTTATTTCTTCCTTGGAGTAAAGGCGATCGGGACAGTCAGGGCCAGACCTTCAAAGCGCCAGCGCTAGCCAAGCTATGCCCGGTACAGGCATACATCGATTGGATCAGCCTAGCCGACATCGCGCGGGGACCAGTGTTTCGTGGCATTGATCGCTGGGGGCATTTAGGTGAGCAAGGCTTGCACCCGCATAGTGTCGTTCCAATCTTACGCACCGTGCTGCAATCGGCAGGGTTGTCCGCTGAGCTATACAGCAGCCACTCATTACGTAGGGGGTTCGCCACCTGGGCTGCGCATAGTGGCTGGGATACCAAGGCGCTGATGCAGTACGTGGGCTGGAGCGACAGCCAATCAGCATTGCGCTACGTCGAAAGTGTTGGAGTGTTCCCAGCGCAACTGAGTGCGCCGCGACTCATTCCGAGGTAGCTGCAGCCCGTTGGCTGAGGCGTCTACTACGCCGAGCCTATAAGGCGTTTAAGGCAAGTTAGCAGACGAGGCTCTGTGATGAGTTTAGGCTGCTGCGTCTGATCCGCTTCTGGTGGCACAGCTCTGGGTGCGGGCGCTAAATGCGTGGCCAGAGGTATCCATTTCTGATCAACCAGGGCCTCGAAACGCTCGAATGGAACTGATGCGGTGGACAGGGTGTTGTTTTCTTCGCCGAGTGACTCCTCAATCCAAAACAGATGCGCCACACCTAGATTAAAACCATCGTCCCAGCTGTCTGTGAATCCTGCGGCTGGAAGGTCAGCCTTCCGGCAGCGCGTCAGTGTCGTGGTCTTACCGCCGTCTTTGTAGGACAGGCGCACCTCCTCTGCCTTCGCCTGCGTCGTGAAGAAGCAGATTCGATAAATAGCTTGGGAGTTGTTGAGCTGATCGAGGCGACTTCTAAGCAGTTTGTGAGGATATGAATACATATCGCCAATCCAGCGGGGTGCACGGTGACATCTGTCCGGGAAGGTTTTCAGCTTTGTTGTGTAGTCAAGTCGGTAAATATATTCACTGGTCATGGCTATCTCAAATTTCTGCGGGAACCACTGCTCGATGAACTGAAGTTCCTGATCGAGCTCAACGCGAGCAAGCTAAAAACTGCCATGAACTCTACTCGGCTTGACGTAAATCTGGCTGCCTTGGGCTAAAAGTTCGCGGGATCTCAACAGCTGCTTTTGGCCGGAGGCGGATTGGTGACAAGCATCTATCGCCTAGGTATTGGCTAATGCATTTGAATTACCGATACTGCCAAACGGCCAGTATAGCTTTAGGGGGAGTCTAAGCGATGGCAAGGAAGCGTAGGCGCAGCAGCAAGTCCGGTGTATCTGGAGTGATGGTTCTGGGCGCCATAATGATCGGGCTGCTTGCTTCCATTCCCAAGGGGGTGTGGGTTGTCTTGGTGGGAGTAGCGATTATTGGTATGGGTGGGTGGCTGATCATCAAGGCCTTCAGCAAACCTCCAGCCGTATCCTCGCCACCGACTAAGCAGCCGCTCCGTCGAAAGGTCGATCATTCGAGCTCTTCTGATGCCACCGCGAGCATTGGTCTGACGTTCTCCTTGGACGAGGTTTCGCCCGTAGGTGAGACGTCTGTATCAATTCAAGTCCCGGCCTCACCCCAGCAGGTTTCGGCAAAGCAGGACAACTCTGGTTTCTTTACCGTGACACTGGAGGCCGCTCAGCGGTCTTCCCACAGAATTCCGAGTGCGCCGGCGGACCTGGCTAGTGCCAAGGTGCGCTGGCTTTCCGCTGGCGAACCCATTGAGGTTGCTGGCGAGAAGATCTCTGGCGGCTTGATCTATGTCGGTGAAGATCGAAACAGCCGCTATGGATCTTCGGAACCCTCACTGATCAACCCGAAGCTGAAGGTCGCACGGGGCATCGTTGATATTGCTGAGCGTCTCACTTCCTACTGGCCCAGTTACGACAACATCACCCCTGAGGCTCGGCGCGCATACCTCCAATGGCTATCCAGTGGTCGGAAGGCTCCGCATGCCAACATTGGCTACGTGTTCCTGTTCTTCTATGGACTGGAACGCAGGGTATTCGTCGACGCGAAGACGAATCAGGCTGCCGCCGCCGAGATACCTAGCATCATTGCCGAGGTCGAAAGACTGCTCTCGATCTACGACGAGAATCATTCGTTTAATACCTACGCCAGTCGCTTCGTAGACTTCCTCCGTCAAGGCCAAGTGCTTGATCGACGCTATCAAAAGGCGCCGCCGGCACCGTTGTCTTACGGCTATGAAATGCCCATAGAGCTACGTATTGGCCTGGGCCAGTTGGCTGCTGACAAGCAACCAATGCCGGCTGACTGGGCGTTGGCCTGGGTGCTGTCTGATCACAACATCGGGAAGCGGACACCTGTAACCCGTTGTAAAGAAGTGTTCGCCCAGTTGTTCTGCATGCGCTACGAGGAACGTTATGGCCCAGGTATGGTGCTCCCTCAGAACAAGACTCGTCTGCGACTCCAATACAACACCGCTTCTGCGGGACTACCCCCTCAAGAGCTGGATGGCTTATCCGGTATTCCTGATGTCACTGCGACCAGCGCAGCTCGGAAGAAGCTGCAGCAGTTGGTTGACGAATGCACGGTGCAGTTGGAGCCCTACAGTCGTTATCTCGGTCGCAACTCCAGCACTCCTGATGCACTAGAAGGACTGTTACAGCTGCCCGTAAACCTGTGGCCGCCAACTGCTCGAACAGCGCTCGATGAGCTGAAACAACGCATCGGCGACGGTATGGTGGTCATGAGCTTCGGTGAGCTGGCAGGGCGACTGCAGAGTGCAGGTAGCCTGTCGCGAGACAAGGTTCTGACGCTCGCCCGCGCGCTGGAATCATTGCACATCGGTATCGAGCCGGATGTTCTGGCAGGCAGTCGAACACCCAAGGCAGAGGATAATGTGGCGCTCTTTGCGACCCAGGCTGAAGATGGTGATCTGCGTTCTTCGCCGGCGTATAGCGCCGCCTCTGTTACGTTGGACCTTGCTTGTGCTGTGGCGGCGGCCGATGGTGACACGTCGCCGCAGGAAATTATGCTGCTATCCCAGCATATCGACTCCTGGTGTCACCTGAGCGGTGCTCATCGGAAACGCCTGAAGGCCCACCTGCGTCTGCAGCTTAACCAGCCACCAACCCTGCAAAGCCTGAAGAAGAAACTGGAACCCCTGGCCGAGCCGGCGAAGAGGGTTGTGGCGGCTTTTCTCGCTCACTTGGCGCAGGTCGACGGCGAGGTTAGCCCCGCAGAGGTGAAGTTGCTGGAGCGCGTCTACAAGACCCTGCAGCTGGATCCGCAATCGCTCTACAGCGACCTTCATGTGGCCGCCAGTGGCAGCGCCGTAGGCTCATCGCAGACAACGCCTTCCATTCCCGGAGCAACTCCGTCCAAGCCTGTTGGCGAATTTGCTCTGGACAAAGAGCGCATCGCTCAGTTGCAGCGTGAAACGGAACAGGTATCTGCGCTGCTGGCTCAGGTTTTCGTTGACGACAAGACCGCTGAGCCAGATGACGTAGTTGTGGAAGAGACTGTTGAGGATACTTCCTCCGTTTGTGGCTTAGACGCCGATCACTCAGCCTTCCTGCGTGTACTCGTATCCCGTACCGAGTGGTCTCGTGACGAGTTGGGGGCCGTAGCAAGCGATATGGAACTCATGCTCGACGGAGCATTGGAGCAGATCAACGACATGGCCTTCGAGCATTTCGATATGCCAGTCACCGAGGGGGAAGACCCCTTCGAAATCAACCCTGAAATCATGGACAAACTACCGCTATGAGCAGCATCAGAGCCAAGGACCGCGATGCGGTCATCCAGTCCCTGCGCGCCGGCGTCGTTCCCCGTGCCGGCCAGCACTTGATTCAGGTGGGGCGTGTCGGTGAGCTGGAGGCGCTCATCCGTGATGTGGAGCGCCTCGCGGAAAGTGGTTCCGCGTTCCGCGTAGTGATCGGTGAATATGGCGCAGGCAAGACGTTCTTCCTCAACCTGGTTCGCTCTATTGCGATGGAGCGCAAGCTCGTCACCATGCATGCGGATCTGAACCCGGATCGTCGTCTCCATGCTACTGGCGGCCAGGCTCGCTCGCTGTATGCCGAATTGGCCAAGAATATGTCCACCCGGACTAAACCTGATGGCGGTGCTCTGCAAGGAATAGTCGAGAAGTTCATTGCACAGGCCAAGACGGAAGCCAAAGCGTCCGGCAAAGACAGTGAGGCTGTGATTCGTGAGCATCTCGAGCAACTGACAGAGATGGTCAACGGCTATGACTTTGCTGATGTAATCGCGGCTTATTGCAAAGGCTTCGAAGAGGGCAACGAGCAGCTCAAGGCGGATGCTATCCGCTGGTTGCGTGGCGAGTTCACTACCAGGACAGATGCCCGCACCGCACTGGGTGTGCGAACCATCGTCGACGATGCGTCGGTCTACGATCAGCTCAAGTTGCTCGCGCGATTCGTTCGGTTGGCCGGCTTTAGCGGATTGATGGTATGTCTCGATGAGCTGGTGAACCTGTACAAGCTCTCCAACACCCAAGCTCGCAACGCTAACTACGAGCAGATTTTGCGTATCCTCAATGACTCCCTGCAGGGTTCCGCTGAGGGGCTTGGTTTTGTGTTGGGTGGTACCCCCGAGTTTCTCATGGATACTCGCCGCGGCCTCTACAGCTATCCGGCTCTGCAGTCGCGTTTGGCGGAAAACAACTTCGCCAAGTCCGGGCTGGTAGATCTTTCCGGTCCTGTCATACGCCTCACCAGTCTGACGCCTGAGGATTTCTACGTGCTGCTGCAGAAACTGCGTCATGTATACGCGGCAGGCGTGAGCGAGCGCTATTTGCTACCCGACGAAGCATTGCCGCTGTTTATGGCCCACTGTAATCAGCGGATGGGCGAGGCCTACTTCCGGACCCCGCGGACGACCATCACCGCATTCATCAACCTGCTAGCGGTGCTGGAGCAGAATCCGGGCGCTGATTGGCGAACCCTGCTGGGGGCCGTAGAGATTGTACCGGATCGAGGTGGTGAGACTGATACCCAGGTAGATGCGGACGATGAGCTTGCCACCTTCCAGCTCTGAGTCGGCTGGGTTCGCACTCCTTGAGCCGCGAATCCAGCGCTGGATATGGTCTGAAGGCTGGACCTCCCTACGCGATGCCCAGGAGCGCGCTATCCCTGCGCTTTTGGGCGCGGATCAGGATGTCATCATCGCGGCGGCTACAGCTGCAGGGAAAACCGAAGCCGCGTTTCTACCCATCCTTACCAATCTCCTGCAGGACACGGAAAGGCCTGGGTCGGTGCTTTACATAAGCCCACTAAAGGCTCTCATCAATGACCAGTGGGATCGTTTGGCGAGACTTTGCGATGAGCTTGAACTTCCAGTCATTGCTTGGCATGGGGATATCTCAGCGAGCCGCAAACATCGCTTCCTCAAGTCCCCGGAAGGCATTCTGCTGATCACGCCGGAGTCGCTCGAAGCTCTTTTCGTCAACAGGGGGACCAGTCTAGCGGGATTGTTTGCCAACCTACGGTACCTGGTGGTGGATGAGCTCCATGCCTTTATCGGTAGTGAGCGAGGCAAGCAGCTACAGTCACTCATGCATCGAGTGGAAACAATCATTGATCGCCCTCTGCCCAGGGTTGGTCTTTCCGCCACGCTGGGCGACATGACGCTGGCTGCGGCCTTCTTGCGCCCGAATGCCCCCCATCATGTGTCGGTGATCGAGTCCAAGGGGAGTGGCCAGATACTTAAGGTTCAGATCAGAGGGTATGTGGAGTCCAAGCAGGCGCTCCCGATGCAGTCTGAAGATGATGAGGTTTTTTCTCCGGACCATGCCATCGCAGAACACCTCTTTCAGGTACTGCGGGGTAGCAACAACCTGGTCTTCCCCAACAGTCGAACTCAGGTGGAGTGGTTCGCTGACAATCTGCGGCGCCGTTGCGAGCAGGATGGTGTACCGAACGAGTTCTGGCCGCATCACGGCAGCTTGGCGAAGGACATTCGAGAGGAAACCGAGAAAGCGCTGAAAGCCGGTGACCGGCCTGCCACTGCAGTTTGCACTACGACGTTGGAGCTTGGGGTAGATATCGGCAGCATCAAGACGGTGGTGCAGATCGGGGCGCCGCCATCGGTAGCCAGTTTGCGTCAGCGCTTGGGTCGATCCGGACGTCGCCCGGGAGAAGCAGCCATTCTCCGAAGTTACTGCAAGGAGCGTCATCTAGACGATGGCTCGCCATTGTCGGATCGACTCCGCCAGGGCTTGGTGCAAAGCATTGCCATGATCAGGTTGTTGATGCAGGGCTGGTTCGAGCCCCCACGCGTTCAGGGCCTTCATTTATCGACCTTAGTGCAGCAGTGTCTCTCAGTGATAGCTCAACGAGGGGGCGCAACAGCTGCGGAGCTTTGGAGCACCTTGATACGAAGTGGTCCGTTCGCAGGGGTGGAGCAGGGCAGCTTCCTCAGTTTGCTTCGTGCCCTTGGTGAGCGCGATTTGATAACCCAGGAAACATCAGGGCTCCTGCTGCCCGGCGTGGTGGGGGAACGCATGATCAATCACTACGACTTCTACAGTGCATTTGTCAGCAATGAAGAGTTCCGCCTGGTATGCGATGGCAAACCACTTGGAGCATTGCCCGTCTCCAGGCCACTAACCGTTGATCAGCGCATCATCTTTGCAGGACGGCGCTGGCGGGTCACGAATGTGGACACTGATGCCAAGGTCATCGTCGTGAGATCCGATCCAGGTGGTGCTCCGCCATCCTTCGATGGGCTAGGAGCCCGTGTACATGATCGGGTTCGGCAAGAGATGAAGGCCGTCTTGTTGGAGACGGACGTCTACCCCTATCTCGATGCTACGGCACAGGAACTATTGGCTCAGGCGCGTAGCGCCTTCACGGACCTTGGGCTGGCACATTCGAGCATGACCGAAAGCGGAGGCAAGACTTACCTTTTCACCTGGCAAGGCGATTGGACGAACGATGCCTTGGCTATCTTGCTGACGTACACCGGACTAGCCAGTGAGAACAGTGGGTTGGTCATAGAGGTTGAGGGGGATCGGACGTCGCTTGAAAGCAAGCTGCGCGAGATTGCCGAGTGGGATGGTATTGATGAATCCAGTGTTCTGGCGGATGTACAGAATATGGTTCAAGAGAAATGGGATTGGGTGCTTCCGCCGCCGTTACTCATGCAGTCGTACGCTACGATGCAGCTGGACTTGGGTGGAGCAAAGGCATTGGCATTGGGGCTGGTGAGCCAGCCCTCGGTGACGGCCTGATATTTAGCTTATTGCTTTTGGCCGATTCCCGCCCATCGTCAGATGGCTGCAACCGGCCCAGGCTGTGTAAAAACTCTGGCATCGACCTTGCTGTAATTTGATGGGTTCGAAATCAGCGGGGGCGCCAATGAAGCGTTTTATCCAGGGAGAGCATCGAGGCCAAAGCGCGCTGCTTCCCGAGAGCCTGGATGACTACGTGGCGGACACCAACCCGGTGCGGGTGGTCGATGTTTTCGTCGATGAACTCGACCTTGGCCAGTTGGGTTTCGAGGGCGTCGTCCCGGCTGAAACAGGTCGCCCCGCTTACCATCCTGCCGACCTGCTGAAGATCTACATCTACGGCTATCTCAATCGCATCCAGTCCAGCCGCCGTCTCGAACGCGAGGCTCAACGCAACGTTGAGTTGATGTGGCTGACCGGACGTTTGATGCCGGACTTCAAGACCATCGCCAACTTCCGCAAGGATAACGGCAAGGCCATCCGCGGCGTCTGTCGGCAGTTCGTTGTGCTGTGCCAGCAGCTCGGTCTGTTCGCCGAGGCGCTGGTGGCCATCGACGGCAGCAAGTTCAAGGCGGTCAACAATCTTCGATCTGCACGCGGCGAACAAAAGCCAACTGGCCGAACAGGCGCTGCACTCTCTAGTGTCAGCTCACCGCTCATTGCCTGCCTGGATGGCGAAAAAGCCATCTGCGCTCGGTCGAATTGCACCTGAGCTCGCTCTGTCAAGTTGGGCTCGCCGTCGGCTGTAGGCAGACCGATATCAGCTGGGATGGGGGAATTCAATGTGAAAGCCCGTGAGGCCAGCCGCTGAAGTGCACCAAATGCGGCCTTTGTGAGCCTCGATTATGGATCGGGTGATGGCAAGTCCGAGCCCGGCGTTGCTTGGGCTACCTTCGCGTCGAGCAGGGTCGACCCGGTAAAAGCGGTCGAAGAGCTTCTCTAGATGCTCCGAGCTGATTGTGTTACCTGGGTTCTCGATGCTGAAGATAGTTGAGTCCGCTGTCTGGCGGATCAGAACCGAAATTGTCTTTCCCGCCGGCGTGTAACGCAGCGCATTGGACAGCAAGTTGGACAGCGCTCGATCAAGCATCAGCCGATCTCCTAGCACTTGGCCTTTGCCTGTGAGCGAAAGTTCAATGCCGCGCTCTTCGGCCAGGAGGTGGTAGTAGTCAAACAGTTTGAAGATTACGTCAGCCAGTTCGATCCTGGCCTGCTCTGGGATGATCAGGCCATTATCAGCCTTGGCCAGGAACAGCATGTCATCGATCATGCGAGACATGCGCTTCAATTCCTCCAGGTTCGAGTACAGATTCTCCTCGTAGGCATTGATATCACGCTTCTTGCTCAGCACGACTTCAGTGTGGGTCATCAGGTTGCTTACGGGCGTGCGCAGCTCGTGTGCGATGTCAGCAGAGAAATTGGAGAGTCGAATGAAGGCCTCTTCAAGTCGGGCCAGCATCGCGTTGAAGGACAGTACCAACTGCTGAAGTTCCTGTGGCACTGGTTCTAGAGGGATTCGTTCCTGTAACGAGCGAGCGGACATCCCGGAGGCTACATCAGTGACTTGCCGCAGGGGCCTAAGACCACTGCGAGCAACCACCCAGCCAAGCGCCGCACTGACCAAGGCACTGATGACCAATCCAATCCAGAACCATCGCTGCAGCGTGTCGAAAAAGTGCGTGTGATTGGTGACATCGAGAATCAGCAGAGCTGTAAGCGGTTCGGGTTGGTCAGTCACAGAGATTTGAGCCGTCATGCCCCGGTACATGTGCTCGTCTTTCTGCCACTCCCACATGCTCTGCTCATCGGCACGCCTGAAGCGTCCCGGCACTTCGACTGCTCTGGGGTCGGAAAAGAGCACTGCGCCGTCGCTGGCCAGGATGGTTGCGGCCAGATCCTGATGCGCCCCCAGTAAGGCTCGCAACTGCGGTAACTCCTCGGAGAGGTTAGCGCCGCTGCGAGCGTTGTTGAGAATGTGTTTGGCTGATTCGAGTTTTTCCACCAGGGCCTGCCGGTCCAGCATCTTAAAGTGGTGCTGGCTGAGCATGTTGAAGCTCAGCCCCGCTACTGTCAGGACGGCAATCACCGCGGACATGAACATCAAGCTCATCCGAGCGGTCAGCGAGAGGTGCTTCATATTCACTCCGGCGCATCCATCATGTACCCCATGCCGCGGGCGGTATGGATCAGCTTGAGATCGAAATCGTCATCGATCTTGGCGCGCAGCCGACGTACAGCGACCTCAATGACGTTGGTGTCGCTGTCGAAGTTCATGTCCCACACCTGCGAAGCAATCAGCGATTTCGGGAGCACTTCGCCGCGCCGGCGCAGTAGCAGTTCCAGCAGTGAAAACTCCTTCGCGGTCAGGTCAATTCTTTTCCCGCCACGGATCGCACGCCGCTTCATCAGATCGACTTCCAGATCGGCAATTTTCATGGTGGTCTGCGTCGGCGAACCATTACCTCTGCGCAACAGCGTTCTGACCCTGGCCAGAAGCTCTGAGAAAGCAAATGGCTTGATCAGGTAGTCGTCCGCACCCAGCTCCAACCCTTTAACGCGGTCTTCCACACCATCGCGTGCCGTCAAGAACAGTACGGGGACGTCTTTTCCTGCTGCGCGCAACATGCGCAGCACTTCCCAACCGTCCAGCCCAGGCATCATTACATCCAGAATTAGCAGGTCATAGGCTTCGCTAAGTGCATGCTGAAGGGCATCTGTACCGGTCATAACCCGGTCGACATTGAACCCAGCCTCGGTGAGACCTTGCTGGAGGTACGTACCGGTTTTGGGTTCGTCTTCAGCTACCAGTAGTTTCATGTGTGCAGACTCCAAAAGTCGGGTGGCCTGAGTTTGCAGGCAAACCGCGGCCCCAACCAGAAGCTTACGAAAATGTAATTCTGACTTCAGCTCACTGACAGGGTGGCTTGTCTAGGGTGCAAGCATGAGTACTAGGTTGTGCTCTCGGCCCTCGACAGACCAAAAGCAGAGGTGCCGGCCATAGTTTGCACTGATGGAGACTGCCCATGAAATCGCTGAAACCTTTGCTTCTGGTTGGTTCGCTACTGCTGTCTTCCATGGCTTGGGCCGAAGGGGGCAGCGACCGTGTATTCGAGCGCATCCAGCAGATGCGCGACAAAGCAGAAGCCGTGCTGATCCAGGCGGAGAAGGCCCCGGTCGGCGAGCGGCATGTGCACATGAAGGAGCATATGAACATGCTCGAAGACATCATGAGCCAGCTGCACAACGAACATCCCGCGCCAAACATGTCTGCCGAAGAGCATCTGGCCTGGATGGAAAAGCATGACAAGCTGGTAGACGACGTGCTGGCTCAAATGATCCGCGAGCACAAGCTAATGATGGCCGACAAAGAGTGCCATCGATAAGGATTTTCCCATCTTCCAGGCCTTCCGTGATTGCTCCTTTGGCCTAGCGGCGCCTTTATGGCGCCGTGCTTTTTCCCAGCTGACGCAATTGTAGTTTTGGGGTCAGCGGCCTGGCAGCAAGCGGGGAATAGCATGAGATTTCCAGCACCCATCTCGAGGTCTCACCATGAAACGCTTACCCCTTAAACTGCTGATCAGCACTCTGTTCATCAGCACCACCTTTCCGGCATTTGCCGAGGTCGGCGGCAGTAGCAATGGCATTGGGCAGCAGGCCCAGGCGACGCCAGCGACTCGTACCATCTTGGTAAAGATGGACGACATCAACTACAGCCAGAAAACGATCGATGTGAAGCCAGGTGAAACCGTGCGCTTCGTTCTGAAGAACGAGGGCGCGTTGATGCACGAGTTCAACATCGGGCAGGCAGCGTCCCAGCTGGAGCACCAGCGCAAGATGGCGTCCTTGTTCAAGGACGGCACACTGACCCCGACCGGCATGGCCGAGCGCATTGTCTGGCATGAGCGTTATGGCACGGGAGACTCCAACCCTCCAGGCTATCCGGAAGTCATCAAAGCCAAGCATGACGACCCGAACGCGGTTCTCGTCGAGCCCGGCACAACCAAAGAGTTCGTGTGGACCTTCCCTAAGGCGGGCAGTTTGAGCTTCGCCTGTACATTGCCTGGGCATTACCAGGCGGGGATGGTCGGTGAGTTTGCTCTGCGTTAGTCCGGCATCGGTGCTACCCGTTGGCCGCGAGCTGGGTAGCACCGATCTGACGAACCTTACTGCGATGTAGTTTTCACGTCAGCGTACCGCCAGCTGCACCTCATTAGCATCGGGACTCATCCCTCCTCAACACCTCAGAGGCACACCATGAAACTCAGACCCGCTTTCATAATCACCACCCTTGGCTTGCTGCTCAGTGCTGCCAATGCGCTGGCCAGCCCGGGCCACAAGAAAGACAGTATTGGGCAACCGGGAGACGGTCAGGCAGTAGATCGCACCATCGAAGTCCGGATGGGGGACATCTTCTTCGAACCCAAAGCAATGGAGATCAAAGCAGGCGAGACAGTTCGCTTCGTCCTGAAAAATGACGGTGCACTGCTACACGAATTCAATCTTGGCAAAGCGGCATCCCATGCCGCGCACCAGAAAGAGATGGCCGCGATGTTTCAGAACGGCACGCTGTCCCCTACAGGTGCACATGACATGAGCAATATGGGCCATGCCATGGGCGGCATGAAGATGGTCGGTATGGAACACGATGACCCCAACAGTGTTCTTGTCGAACCTGGAGCACGCGAAGAGTTGATCTGGACCTTCTCCGCCGCCACCGAACTGGAGTTCGCCTGCAATATTCCAGGACATTATCAGTCGGGAATGGTCGGTAAGGTGACCGTACGCTGACGTTTATTGATACTCGCCAACTCCGTCCAGTCTGAGACACCTATACTGATCCGGCCGCCATTGAAACGAGGCTATTGTCGTGGACCATACCCATCACACCAGTACCACTGAGCCGCCTTTTTGGAAGAGCAAGATTGGCATTGCGCTGATCATGCTGGCCGTAATCGGCATCTTCTATGTAGCGCGTGAGCATTACGGTCATCTTTCGCAGGCCCTGCCGTACCTCATCCTGCTGCTATGCCCGCTGATGCATCTGTTTGGCCACAATCACGGCGGGCACTCCCACTCCAGCAGCACCGCTGTTTCCAAGGACGAAGAAAGGACATAGATCGCATGCAAAAGACCTCCTGCCATCATGACCAGGATCATTCACATAACTCGCACGCCCACTCCGAGAGCCAGCGCGACCCGGTGTGTGGCATGGAGGTCAAACCTGATGGCCCTTATCGCGAGAGCTTTGAAGGGAAGGCCTATCATTTCTGCAGTGCGAAGTGCCTAGAGAAATTCCAAGCAGATCCTCATCAGTACATGAGCCATCAGTCTCATGGGGAGCATCACCAGCACGCGACTCCAGCACCCACATCGACACCTGTAGGTGCTGAATACACCTGCCCGATGCATCCAGAAATCCGTCAACCGGCTCCCGGAAACTGCCCGATCTGCGGGATGACGCTGGAACCTGTCATCCCGGAGCTGGAAGAGGAGGAAAATCCAGAGCTGAAGGACTTCTCGATGCGGTTCTGGTGGACCCTACCGTTGACCGTCATCGTGACCGTATTGGCGATGGCCGGCCATTCCTTGCAACTGTTTCATGGCACGACCCAGAACTGGGTCGAGCTGGCTCTGGCGACGCCCGTGACGCTATGGGGTGGCTGGGTATTCTTCACCCGCGGCATTGACTCCATCCGCCACCGCAGCCCCAACATGTGGACCCTGATCGGTTTGGGAACGGCCGCTGCCTACCTCTACAGCGTGGCCGCTACCTTGGTTCCGCAGTGGTTTCCGGCGGCCTTTGCCCAGGACGGACGTATCGGCGTCTATTTTGAAGCAGCCGCAGTGATTATCTCACTCACGCTGTTGGGCCAAATGCTCGAACTCAAGGCCCGCTCGCAGACTTCGGCAGCCATCAAGTCACTGCTGAGGCTGGCACCAAAGACTGCGCGTCGCATCAAGCCCGATGGCCAGGAAGAAGATATTCCGCTGACACATGTCCATCAGGGCGACCACCTACGTGTCCGGCCGGGAGAGAAAGTCCCGGTGGACGGTACGGTTCTAGAGGGGGAGAGCGCCGTCGACGAGTCGATGCTTACCGGAGAACCGTTACCCGTGACCAAGCGGGTAGGGGATGCCCTTATCGGTGCCACCCTGAACACCCACGGCAGCCTGGTGATGGAGGCGCAGAAGGTCGGTGCCGAGACCATGCTGTCGCAGATCGTTCAGATGGTGGCCAGAGCCCAACGTTCCAAGGCCCCCATGCAGCGTATGGCTGATGCGGTGGCAGGGTATTTCGTGGTCGGGGTGATCCTGATCGCGATTCTGACCTTCTTCGGCTGGGGGCTATTAGGGCCGGAATCAGGCTGGGTATTTGGCCTGATCAATGCGGTGGCGGTGCTAATCATTGCGTGTCCCTGCGCTCTGGGTCTGGCAACCCCGATGTCCGTCATGGTTGCGACTGGCAAGGCCGCTAGCAGCGGTGTGTTGTTCCGCGATGCCAGCGCCATCGAAAATCTATGCAAGATCGACACGCTCATCGTCGACAAGACTGGAACCCTGACTGAGGGGCGTCCCGTATTTCATAGTGCGGAAGGGACAGGCGGTTACGACTCCAATGAAGTGCTGCGCCTGGCTGCTAGTCTCGACCAGGGTAGTGAGCACCCGCTGGCTCATGCCATCGTCGATCATGCGCGCGGTCAGGACATTGCACTGGTCAAACCGGACACTTTCGAATCTGGCTCGGGTATTGGTGTGCGCGGCCAGGTCGATGACCATCAGCTGCAGCTCGGCAACACCGCACTGATGGACGAGGCGGGCGTCGATATTACCCCGCTGCGCAATCGCGCCGAGCAACTGCGTCTGGAAGGCATCAGCATCATCTATTTGGCCGTTGATGGTCGCCTGGCGGGACTCCTGGCCGTTTCCGATCCGATCAAGCCTACTTCTCAACAGGCTGTCTCCAAGCTTCAAAGCGAAGACGTAAAGGTCATCATGGCCACTGGTGATGGCCTCACCACAGCAAGAGCCGTGGCGAAGCAGCTCGGAATCGAGGAAGTGCATGGTGAGGTCAAACCGCAGGATAAGGAGAAACTGGTCGCCGATTTGCAGGGCTATGGCCGTCGTGTCGCCATGGCGGGTGACGGCATCAACGATGCGCCCGCCCTGGCCAGGTCTGACGTAGGTATCGCCATGGGCACCGGTACCGATGTGGCGATGAACAGCGCCCAAGTGACGCTGGTCAAGGGAGATCTGATGGGCATCCTGCGAGCGCGCACCCTGTCAGTGGCAACCGTGAAAAACATGAGGCAGAACCTCGCCTTTGCGTTCCTCTATAACGCGATGGGAATCCCGCTAGCAGCGGGGCTGCTGTACCCGCTGACGGGGCATCTTCTGTCGCCCTTGATTGCTGCGCTGGCGATGAGTGTCAGCTCGGCGTCGGTGGTCTTCAATGCTCTGAGGTTGAAATCAACGGACATCGGATAGGCTTCCATACCACCGACCAGGTGATTATTCAGAAGCGCATCTGACCGGAAAATGCCGTACGGTAGTTTCCGGTCCGACCTATCTGTCGCAACACATAGTGACGAGGTGACGTTCGATGGACTGTTGCCGCTGCGGGTAGGAGACTGGTCGTCGTTAACCCATGAGGACTCTCCGTGGCCCGCATTCGCAGACTGATTATCAGCAACTTCCGATCTATCCAGGCGCTCGACTGGGTGCCGGCCCCAGGAATTAACTGCCTCATAGGTCCTGGCGATAGTGGAAAGTCCAGCATTCTAGATGCGATTGACCTTTGCGTCGGTGCCCGCCGGGGCGGCACGTTCGGCGACATGGACTTCTTCGCTCTGAACGTCGAAACACCCATCACCATCAGTGTGACGCTTGGCGATTTGCCGGTATCGCTGATGGATATCGATGTTTACGGCGAGTTCTTGCGTGGATTCAATCCAGGAACGGGAGAAGTCGAAGACGAACCGCGAGCGGGGCTGGAGACCGTTATCACCTTGCTCCTGCAAGTTGGTGCCGATTTGGAACCTACCTGGACACTTTTTTCTGAGCGTGCGGAGCAGCAGCAACTCGAACGCACTCTTCCCTGGAAGGAACGAGCGGCACTAGCACCCGCCCGTATCGGCAGCTTTGCGAGTTCGAACTTGTCGTGGAGTCGTGGCTCAGTGCTCAATCGACTTACCGATGAGCGCGCCGAGCTTGGTGCTGAACTGGCGCGCGCCGCTAGGCAAGCAAGAGCGAACTTTGGCAATCAAGCAGCCGAACATCTGACCCAGACGCTTGAGGTCGTGCAACGCACAGCACAGCATCTTGGCGTTTCGGTCGGGGCTATGCCTCAGGCGCTCCTTGACGCACATTCTGTGTCGATTGGCGAGGGGGCGATCGCGCTGCACAGTGAAACAGGTATTCCGCTGCGCTCCCTTGGCACGGGCTCGTCACGCTTGCTAGTGGCAGGGCTTCAAAGGGCTGCGGCCAGCGCCGCGCCAATTGCCCTGGTTGATGAGGTGGAATACGGGCTTGAACCTCATCGGCTCATGCGATTCCTGGACTCGCTGGGTGCAAAGGACGCTGCCGCTCCGTTGCAAGTGTTCATGACGACGCACTCGCCGGTCGCGCTGCGCGAGCTGTCCGGCAGCCAGTTATTCGTTGTTCGGTCAGCACCTCAGCGCCACAGTGTTATGCCAGCTGGGGAAGCCAACGAGGTACAAAGTACCCTTCGGAAGGACCCCGAAGCATTCCTCGCCAAATCCATCATCGTTTGCGAGGGGGCCAGCGAGGTTGGCTTCGCGCGTGGCCTTGACCAATGGTGGGTCAGTCTTGGCGCTACCTCATTCCTGGCCCATGGCGGCGCGTATGTGGACGCCGGCGGGGGAAGCCCCGATAACAGTCTTATCCGGGGAACAGCACTTCTGAACTTGGGTTACCGCGTGATGGTTTTTGTAGATGCCGACAAGCCTTCGACCGCGGGGCTCGCTGAAGCATTCTTGGCCGCCGGCGGGCAAATTCTTACATGGCGACCAGGCCTCACGTTGGAGGACGAGATCTTCCGCCATCTCAGTGAGCAAGCACTCGATGCACTTCTGGCGAAAGCCGAAACAATAGTGGGTGCAGAGCTGATGAACGCACACATTCAGACGAAGTCCCAAGGCCGCGTGACGCTGAACGATATCCGAGCCAAGCGACTCGTGGATGGGTACTCACCTGAGAGACGAGAGCTGCTGGGAACCGCATCCCGTATCCGCAACAGCGGCTGGTTCAAGTCGCTGACAACCTATCAGGAGGTTGCAAGGGACATCGTCGGTCCGTCTTTACAGAACGCCGAACCGGGCTTCATGGCAGTCACGAATCAGCTCTGGACGTTTACAAGTGCCCCCTGAGATTGATCTTTTCGCTATCGAGCGTGGCTCCATAACGGCCCCCGCAGGTTGTGGAAAAACGCAATTGATTGCCGAGACGCTCATCGCGCATACGCAGAGCAAACCCATCCTCGTCTTGACACATACGAACGCCGGCGTTGCGGCCTTACGGGCGCGCCTGAGACGAGCCGGTGTTCCTAACTCCGCATATCGAGTCTCCACCATTGACGGATTCTCGATGCGCCTGATCGCTAAGTTCCCAGCGCGAAGCGGCCATAACCCGCAGATCCTACAGCTGCATCAACCCAATACTGACTACCCGGCAATTCGGGAGGCCGCCATGCAGTTGTTGCAGGCCGGTCACCTCGCTCAGCCCCTTCGCGCCACCTATGCACGGTTGCTTGTCGACGAGTACCAAGACTGCAACGTCGTCCAGCACGCCATCGTGTCTGGTTTGGCCCAGGTGCTTCCGACCTGCGTGCTCGGTGACCCGATGCAAGCCATATTCAGCTTCCGTGGCAATCGACTGGTGCATTGGGCGAATGAGGTGCAACCCCTGTTTCCCGCAGCGGGAGAGTTGAGGATACCGTGGCGCTGGCGGCTGGCTGGAGCTGAGAACCTCGGGCAGTGGCTGCTCGCCATAAGGCAACAACTTCAAGCTGGTCAGCCGGTGGATCTGCGCACGGCTCCAGCAGAAGTGCGTTGGGTGCAGCTAAACGCCGGAACCGAAGTTCAGCAGCGACTGGTGGCCGCGAGAACCGAAGCTCCCAACGCTCAGGGTAGCGTCCTCATCATCGGGGACTCCATCAACGTGCAAGGTCGCCATCAGCTCACGAGCCAGACACCCGGTGCCATGGCCGTAGAAGCCGTCGACCTGAGAGATCTCGTCAACTTCGCCAGGAACTTTGACTTGCAGGGTGCCAATGCTCTGGCACAACTTGTGGAGTTTGCTTCCAGCGTAATGACGGGGGTAGGTGCAGCAAACCTGCGAACGCGCGTGGAGTCGCTGCGTGCAGGAAGGGCCCGAACGCCTCCGACCGCGGCCGAGGCTGCGGCGATCGATTTCGTAGCAGCGCCAACATTGGGGCAAGCGCTCCGTGTGATCGATACGCTCGCTGAGCAGCACGGGGCACGTGTATACCGACCGGAGGTTCTGTACTGCTGCCGGTCTGCAATGCAAGCGGTGGTGGGAGGTGCTGCCGACTTTCTGAGTGCAGCCATTCAAGCGCGAGAGCGCAATAGACACCTTGCCCGACCGATCGCAAGACGCTCTGTAGGCAGCACATTACTTCTCAAGGGGCTGGAGGCGGATGTCTCGGTTGTCCTGCATCCTGAGCTTATGACCCCCCAGAATCTATACGTCGCACTGACGAGGGGCGCAAGGCATGTCGTGGTGTGTTCACCAACTCCCATCCTTACGCCCGTGGTAAACGGCTGATCCTTTTGTAGCGCTTACGGGCTTGACCTTGCCATCGTGTCAAGGTCGATGCTGTCCGTGCGGTAACTTGAGCCGCGGACGAAATGAGGTGAAAGACATGTTTAGTCTGAGTGTTGCGGGGATGGGCTGTGGCAGTTGCGTGAGCAAAATCACGAAGGCCATTCAAGCTCTGGATCAGGATGCACGAGTAGAAGTGGATCGAGCGGCCGGCAAGGTCACCGTTGAGAGCACAGAAAGTGCCGAATCGATCCGCGAACTCATCCAGGAGCTTGGCTATTCGGCCCAGGTCAGCGCTTGAGCGCTGACCTGCTATCCCACTAAATCTCCAGTTCTGAGAGCTCTTTTAGCCCTGGGATACTGGTGACCTCGTTGGTCATACCTTCTGAACCATCTCGGCCGCGAAGCCAGTTTGAGTGATCGCCTGGCTCGCGCATTTCCAGCGTGTCATAGGAGTACCGCTTGCGCTTGAACAGGCTTTTCAATGCAGCGAACTCGTGGCTTTTTTCGTCTTCTATGCCGACGACTTCTCCTGCAAGCCGCTCCCAGTGACCAACGCCGTCGGCCAGCATTGCCTGATAGGTCTCCGGGTCAAGCAAGGCTTGCTGTTTGAAATGAATGATGCGGTGAGTCATAGAAGCGCTCGGAGTGGCCAAAGAGAGAGCGCTAGCCTAAAGGTTCCGGGTCATTCGTGTAATAGCTGGCCGCGCTTTAGCAAACCGTCGTTGACCCACAACTTCAACCAGGTCGCGGCTTGCAAGGGAGCTTGCTCGCCATGCGTGGCGCTCAACGACTCGCAGAGTTCAGCGAACGATCCGCCCTCGATGAGAAACTGCAATGCCGAAGCCTCCGCTGGCTCCAGGCTCCGGTACTGGCAGACGAGTTCATGACGCCAAACAAGACAGGCTAGGTTCGTTGGCAGGCGGGTAACATCAGGCAGCAAGCTGCCGGACTTGGCGGCTTTCCACAACTCCAGCGTGTTGTACTGCAGCTGCAACCACCGGGCAGATGCAGTCAGGGAAACCCTGAGTGAAATCCAGTCTTCAGCCGAAAAATCACTCATGGTCTCCAGCGAAAGCGCTTCGACATCCTGAGCGTCGAAGGCCAGTGTAAAGGCCCATTCCAGTTCCGCGAGTTCGCGCATCGGCGATAGTTGGGGTTCTTCGACGTAGCTGCTAATGAACTCGGGCAGCTTCTCGCCCAGCCAGCGAATGCTGAAATGTCGTGGTGGCCAGGCGGCCAAGTAGGCCAGTGCGAGCTGCTCGAATGATTCGTTGCCGATCCAGTGAAGCAGGGCAGGGAAGTCTTCTCGCAAGACCGCAAGCAGGCGCGAACGGTAAGCGTTGTGGTAGATCTGCAGGCCTTCGAGAGCACTCAGCGCTGTGCTACCTCGGATCTGCTCCAAAAGCTCGTTGGAGGGCAGGGCACTGTCACCTGTCAGGTAAGTTTCAAATGCAGTCTGTAGGGCGATCAGGCTCAAGGGGTGGCCCCCGATATCACAGATTTGGCGATAGCACGGGCATGTGCTAATTCGGACAACAGCTCTTCCAGCGGCGGAAACTGGTCATCCCGCTCGATCAAGGTCGATGTCGGGCCCAAGTAGCTCAAAGTCTTGCTGTAGAGAGACCAAACCGGATCAGCGATGGGCTGGTCATGGGTGTCGATGAGGTACTGCCCGTAATCGCTGTGCCCGGCCAGGTGAATTTGCCGAATCCGCTCGTGCGGCAATTCCATGATGAACTGCCAAGGGTCGAAACCCTGGTTGCGCGAACTGACGTAGACGTTGTTCACGTCGAGAAGCAGCTCGCACCCGGTCAGGTAACTGAGCTCCGAGAGGAACTGAGACTCGCTCATGCTGGATGTTGTCCACTGCACGTAGGAGGAAACGTTCTCCAGCACGATGGGACGTTCCAAAACATCCTGCACCAAGCGCACCCGGGCCGCGACATGCAGCAGGCTCTCCTGGGTAAACGGCAGCGGTAGCAGATCGTGAAGTTGATGGGCGTTGCCTCGACTCCAGCACAGGTGATCAGACACCCACTGAGGCTGCACCCGATCCGCCAGCTGCTTGAGCTGTCGTAGGTAGTCTATGTCCAAGGCATGTGAGCCGCCAATCGAAAGAGATACTCCGTGCATCACCAGGGGGTAGTGCTCGCCGATCGCATCAAGGAAGTAGAGAGCCTTGCCGCCCTCCACCAGGTAATTCTCGGAAATGATCTCGAACCAGTCGACCGCAGGCCGTTCCTCCAGGATCTGCCGGTAATACTCGTTACGAAGGCCAAGACCGAAACCCAGAGTTTTGCGCTTACTCATTCGAGACTCCAGCAGGGGAGTGGCATGCACTCCCCTGAACCGCCTTATTCGCTGGTTTTGCCACCGGCTTCGTCACATTTGGCCTGGGTCATCAACTTGAACCCCTGGCCTTTGCATTCGCCTTGGCCTTTGCAGTCGTTTTTCGCGGTCATGCAGTCGTTCTGCCCTTTGCAACCATTGACCCCGAAGCATTTCACTTCTGCTGCTTTGGTGTCCTGGGCCGCCTGGACGGGCAGGGTGGAGAACAGGCTGGCGGCTACCAGAGCCAGGGCGGCACCGGTAGCTACGTTGGATTTGTTCGACATAGTGGCTATTTCTCTTGATTGTTTGATGGTCGCGATCCGTCGGTGCGAATGAGCGAGTTAGCTCAGGCATTGCTGCCGAGCAGGCCCATGGAATCCGCAAGGCTTCTCGGGCAAGAAGACAGTACCGAGCCTTCAGGAGGGCCTACAAGAAAGAAATAGCAACCTGACAGAACTGTAATGTTCAGATCAGGTTGCTGACAGGGCTTCGTGGTTAACGTAACAGCGAGCTTAAGGCTCGCCCCCACTAGTTACGGGGGCTTCTAAACTTACGAGGATTCACGAAATGAAATCGATCAAAACCCTGTTTGTAGTTGCTGCCCTGAGTGCTTCCACTCTGGCGATGGCCGAAGGCGGTGCCGATCGCACGTTTGCACGCATGGAGCAGGCCCGTCAGGTCTCGCTGGAAGCGTATCAGCTGGCCAAGCAGCAGAAGGATGGAGCTCCCGTCGCCGGCAGCCAAGCCAAACAGGCGGAACACGCCAACTGCTGAGCCCCTTCAACCTTACAGAAATGTAATCACCCGGATGGTTGAGATATGGCAGTTTTATACTGCTTGGTGTCGGGGGGACTTGCGCAGCACGCAAGGCTTGAAGATCAAATCTCCCGACACTGGAGCAGTCAATGAACCCGAGACCGGATGCATATCACCGGCTCATCTGACGGATTGGACATAACGGCATGCAAAGCAAAACCACAAGACGTACTTTCGTCAAAGGCCTCGCCGCCGCCGGTATTCTCGGCGGCATGGGCATGTGGCGCACGCCGGTCTGGGCGGTAACCAGCCCAGGTCAGCCGAACGTGCTGAGCGGTAACGATTTCGACCTGTTTATCGGAGAGACTCCGGTAAACATCACCGGCGCAGCGCGTACCGCCATGACGATCAATGGCTCGCTGCCAGGCCCAATCCTGCGCTGGCGGGAGGGCGAGACCGTGACGTTGCGCGTACGCAACCGCCTCAAGGAGGACACGTCCATTCACTGGCACGGCATTATCCTGCCGGCGAACATGGATGGCGTTCCGGGCCTGAGCTTCCATGGCATCGCCCCCGACGGCATGTATGAGTACAAGTTCAAGGTCAACCAGAACGGCACCTACTGGTATCACAGCCACTCGGGGCTCCAGGAGCAAGTCGGCGTATACGGCGCGCTGGTCATCGACGCCAAGGAACCCGAGCCCTTCAGTTACGACCGTGATTATGTCGTGCTGCTGAGCGACTGGACCGATGAAAATCCAGCGCGGGTACTGGCCAAGCTCAAAAAGCAGTCGGACTACTACAACTACCACAAGCGCACCGTTGGTGATTTCATCAATGACGTGAGCGAGATGGGGTGGTCCGCTGCGGTAGCCGATCGCAAGATGTGGGCCGAGATGAAGATGAGCCCGACGGATCTCGCTGACGTCAGTGGCTACACCTACACCTACCTGATGAATGGCCAGGCACCTGATGGCAACTGGACCGGCATATTCAAACCGGGCGAAAAGATCCGCCTGCGCTTCATCAACGCCTCGGCGATGACCTATTTCGATGTGCGCATCCCGGGCCTGAAGATGACTGTGGTTGCGGCCGATGGTCTGCACGTCAAACCGGTCAGCGTCGACGAGTTCCGTATCGCCGTGGCCGAGACCTACGACGTGATAGTCGAACCAGACAGCGAACAGGCCTATACCGTGTTTGCCCAATCCATGGATCGCACTGGCTATGCGCGCGGCACCCTTGCTGTACAGGAGGGGTTGAGTGCACCGGTACCCAGCCCCGACCCGCGTCCGCTGATTGCCATGGGCGACATGGGTATGGATCACGGCAGCATGGGCGGCATGGATCACGGGAACATGGCCGGAATGGACCACGGGAGTATGGCGGGCATGGATCATGGGAGCATGCAGGGTGGCATGGCCGGCATGGATCACAGCCAGATGGCTGGAATGGATCATTCGGGCATGGCAGGCATGGCAGGCATGGCAGGCATGGCAGGCATGGCAGGCATGGCAGGCATGGCAGGTGCCATGCAGGCACACCCAGCCTCAGAGACCAACAACCCGCTGGTCGATATGCAAACCATGACACCAACGCATAAGTTGGACGACCCAGGTATTGGTTTGCGAGACAACGGCCGACGCGTCCTCACGTACTCTGACCTGCGCAGCACCTTCCCTGATCCGGACGGGCGTGAGCCAAGTCGCACCATCGAGCTGCACCTCACCGGGCATATGGAGAAATTCTCCTGGTCCTTCGATGGAATCAAGTTCTCTGACGCCGAGCCTCTGCGCCTCAAGTACGGCGAGCGTGTTCGCATCACGCTGGTCAACGACACCATGATGACTCACCCGATCCATCTTCATGGCATGTGGAGTGATCTGGAGGATGCGAACGGCAATTTCCTGGTGCGTAAACACACCATCGACATGCCGCCAGGTTCCAAGCGCAGCTATCGGGTGACCGCCGATGCGTTGGGGCGTTGGGCCTATCACTGCCACCTGTTGCTCCACATGGAAACGGGCATGTTCCGTGAAGTCCGTGTGGATGAGTAAAGGAGATTTCTGATGAGTACTTTTATGAAGCGTAATGCCCTGTTTGGCAGCGCAGCGATGTTCAGTCTTTTGGCTGTTCTGCACGCGCCGACGTCATTGGCAGGTGAGGGGCACAGCGAGCACGAACAACATGCTGCCGAGTCGGCTGCGCCCGACGCCAGTGACAAGCCTGCAGATCAATCGAAAGGCAAGGCCGCTGGCCAGCAGATGGATCATGGCACCATGGATCATGAGGGCATGAACCATGACGATATGGGGCACGAGAAGATGATGGATAAGCATGGCGGCACCGAAGCCGAAGCAGGTTCGAACCATGACCACTAGGTTTTCACGCCCGTCCCTCATAGCGCTGGTCGTGTCGCTGAGTGCACTCAGCGGCGGCGTTACCCAGGCTGCGGAAGAAATGGATCATTCGGCAATGGGGCACGGCTCCATGTCGATGGACCACAGCCAGATGGGCCACGGTTCCGCCAAAGCGCCGATGGAGGGCATGGATCACAGCAAGATGGATCATGGTGCCATGCAGAGCGAATCGGGCAGCATGGACCATAGCCAGATGGGCCACAGCCAGAGCCAAGAGAAGGCCCCAGCCATGGACCACAGCAAGATGGGACACGGCACCATGCAGGGACAGATGGAGGGCATGGATCATTCGAAGATGAACCATGGCTCCGCTGAAGCCCCGAGAACTACCAGTCGTACGCCGATTCCCGTTCTGACGGATGCTGATCGCCAAGCGGCTTTCCCGCCACTGCCTGGCCACAAGGTGCATGACAGCGCCATCAACAGCTTTTTCCTGCTCGATCAGCTCGAATACCAAGACGCAGATGAGGGCAGCACCCTGGCCTGGGATGCGTCGGGTTGGGTAGGCGGTGATATCAACCGGGTCTGGTTCCGCTCCGAAGGCGAGCGTACCAACGGCGTTACCGAGGACGCTGAATTACAGCTGCTGTACGGCCGCTCGATCGGCCCTTGGTGGGATGTCGTCGCGGGCGTCCGCCAGGACTTCAAACCGGAGTCGCCGCAGACTTGGGCCGCCTTCGGTATCCAGGGCATGGCGCTTTACGCCTTTGAGGCCGAAGCCACGGCCTTCGTCGGCGAGAATGGCCAAACTGCTGCCCGACTGGAGGGCGAGTACGACATTCTGCTGACCAACCGGCTGATTCTCCAGCCAACTGCCGAAATGAACTTCTACGGCAAGAACGATCCTGAGCGAGGTGTGGGGTCCGGGTTGGCCAATACCGAGCTCGGTTTACGTCTGCGTTACGAGATTGTCCGGCAGTTTGCCCCCTATATCGGGGTTTCCTGGAGCCGCTCCTATGGCAACACGGCAGACATGGTGCGCGACGAGGGCGGTGATGTAGACGAGGCGCGTTTTGTCGCCGGTATCCGGATGTGGTTTTGAGAACCTGACATGAAAAGAACAATTAAAACTTTGGTGGCGGCCGGCGTGGTCGGTAGCACAGCTGTCCTGGCCGGCGCCTACTTTGGCGTGGTCAACGTGGGGGCCGACGATCCCCATTTTCCTGCAGTGCATGCGTTTCTCACGATGGCCCGTGACCGCTCTATCGAAGTCCGTTCGCGGGACATCGAGGTTCCCAACCTGGATGATCAAGCTCTTATTCGCGCCGGTGCGGGCAACTACAACTCCATGTGTATCGGCTGTCATTTGGCGCCAGGTGTGGCGGAGACCGAGCTAAGCCAATCGCTTTATCCTGCGCCCCCCAACCTCGCCAAGATCGGTGTCGATGGCAATCCGTCAGCAGCGTTCTGGGTGATCAAGCATGGCATCAAGGCAACGGGTATGCCTGCGTGGGGCAAGAGCATGGGAGACGAGTACATCTGGGGCATGGTTGCCTTCCTCAACCAACTGCCGACGATGGATGCCAAGCAATACCAAACACTCGTCGCATCCAGTGGCGGCCATCAGCACGGTGGTGGGGAAACGCAGATGCATAACCATGAAGGACAGCACGGCGACAACAAGCCTGGCCATCATGACAATAGTGGCGGTGGCGATGACCATCATGGATCAGGTGATGCTGGAGAGCCTGGTCATCACGATGCCGCGGCTACGGATAGCGAGGGTGGCTCCGCACCTAAGGCAGGTCACCATTCGGATATGAGTGGCGATGACCACCATGCTGGAGATGAGGCGTCGTCCAACGGAGGTGATCATCACGCCGAGCAGGCTCCGAACGCCTCGCCCAAGACCCACACCCACGCCGATGGCAAAGAGCACGTACATGAAAGCTAAGTATCTGGCCCTGCTGGCCGCTCTCTCCGCCATATCTGCAGTTCAAGCCGCTGAGGCCCTGACGATTGATGTCCATCGTGATGCCAATTGCGGATGTTGCAAAAAATGGATCTCACACCTCGAAGCGAATGGCTTCAAAGTCGTCGACCATGTCGAAAGCAACATGACAGCAGTGAAGCAAAGTCTGGGCGTCGCGCCGCGATTGGCGTCTTGCCACACCGCGGTGATTGACGGCAAGTTCGTCGAAGGTCATGTGCCGGCGGCCCAGGTCATCGAACTCACCAAGCGCGATGATCTCGTGGGCATCGCTGTTCCCGGGATGCCGGCGGGCTCCCCCGGCATGGAAGTCGATGGTGTACAGCATGCCTACCAGGTCATTGGCTTGACCAAGACGGGTGCCGATCAGGTCGTTGCAGAATATCCCACCCAGTAGTACTGCCTGCCCGCACGGCTGCTTGCGTCTAGAGTGGCCGATTCTTTTTCATACATCCTTTAACCGGGTAAGCGGATTAAATGGTTGATCTTACCTTTGCATGAGAGTGAGACAGACCGGCATCTCATCGGATTATCTGGTTGATGCTTCACCTACTGCTGGTGCATGTTTCCTTCGCTAATTCCAGCAAGAACCCCACACGCCTCAACTTCCCGGTCATCGTTGCAACTCGCTCTCAGTGAAACTAGTTGTTTCTCAAGCGCTTGCAGAGCGGTTATCTGCGACCGCACATGAGAGATGTGATCATCGAGCAAGGCGTTGACGGCGGTACAAGGCTGATGAGGGTCGTCCTTATAGCTCTGTAGTTCGTGAATCTCAGCCAGTGACAGGCCCAGGATTCTGCAGCGACGGATGAAGGCCAGCCCCTCACCATGCTTCTCGGTATAGACACGGTAACCGTTGTCCTGCCGATCAGGCGGCGGCAACAAGCCCTGCTGTTCATAGAAGCGGATCGTCTGTGTTTCGACCCCTACCAACTGCGCCAACTGACCAATGCGCATCAGCCTCCTCCCCAACGGATTCTTTACTCTATTGACCTTATAGTAGCTTTATAGTTTTAAGTGGTACCACAACATTGTTCAAGTGGAGTCGTATCATGAGCAAATCCTGTGGTGGCGCCTGTGGCGGTGATGCAACGTCCGCAGCGGATACCGATATACAGGCCTCCTCCGAGGCGCCAGGGAGATGGGTCAGTGTTTATGCCGTGCCGAAGATGGACTGTCCATCAGAAGAACGAATGATTCGCCTAGCCCTGAACGGCTTTGAGGAGATTCGGGCGCTGTCCTTCGACTTGTCGAACCGCCGGCTGAAGGTCGTGCATGACGGCGAGGTCGAGCCCGTCACCTCGAAACTGAAGACCTTGGGGCTAGGCGCCTCGCTTCAGGAAACCGTCGCTGCAAATCCGGAGACCATCAAGGCCGCCGAGTTTTCGGCAGCTTCTGCTAAGCAAGAATCCGGGACCCTGCGCTGGTTGCTCGGCATCAATGCACTTCTGTTCGTGGTGGAAATGACTGCCGGTCTGATCGCCCAGTCCACCGGCCTGATTGGAGAATCCCTGGACAATTTTGCCGATGCGGCGGTGTACGGGCTTGCCCTTTATGCGGTTGGACATAGCGTGAAAATGCAGGTACGTGCCGCGCATCTTGCTGGTGTACTGCAACTGATCTTGGCTGTGGGCGTGCTCGTAGAGGTGGTGAGACGCTTTGTATTCGGTAGTGAGCCTGAATCGCTGGTGATGATGGCTATCGCATTCGTCGCATTGATTGCCAATACCAGTTGTCTGCTGCTCATATCCAAACATCGGGAAGGCGGGGCGCACATGAAGGCAAGCTGGATATTCTCGGCCAACGACGTGGTGATCAACCTGGGGGTCATCACCGCCGGCGCCCTGGTCGCGTGGACCGGTTCCAATTATCCGGATCTGATTATCGGCACCATCGCGGGGGGCATTGTACTTAACGGTGCCAGACGCATTTTGGCGTTGAAGGGTTAAATAATGCTCATTATTGGCAAAAAGCTCTCGCCGTATGCCCTATTGTCCATATCGGGCCTGCTGGCAGCGTCTGATCAGGCTGTAAAGTGGCTGGTGCAGCAATCAATGGCCTATGGCGAGTATGTTTCGGTGACCCCGTTCTTTAACTGGGTGCACCTATGGAACACCGGTGCCGCATTCAGTCTTTTTGCGAATGGTGGAGGCTGGCAGCGCTACTTTTTTATCGGAATCGCGGTAGTGGTCTCGATTTTTCTGATCAAGCTGATCCTTGAAAATCGTCATAAAGGAGAAGCCATCGCTTACAGTCTTATCCTCGGTGGCGCCATGGGCAACCTGATTGACCGGGTCTTTCGCGGCTATGTTGTGGATTCCTTTGATTTCTATTGGCGAGACTGGCATTGGCCGGCCTTCAACCTGGCTGATATTGCAATTGTCCTCGGTGCCTTACTTTTCGTTTCCAGCAGCTTGTTGGGTAAAAAAGCAAACACCAATGCCGAGCCGGATGGATCTGACTGACACCTACGCCTATACAACACCATGACCGAACTTCCCGACAACATCCTTCACCTGCCGCAATACCAAGTACTGGGCTGCAAATCAACCGACGACGAAATGCACTTCCAGGTGGACGTGCCCGATCCCATCGCCTGCGAGGAATGCGGCGTGCAGGGTGAGTTCGTACGGTTCGGCAAGCGTGACGTTCCCTATCGTGATCTGCCCATCCACGGCAAGCGGGTCACTCTCTGGGTGGTCCGCCGCCGATACACCTGCCGGGCCTGCAAGACAACATTCAGGCCCCAGCTACCGGAGATGGTGGACGGATTCCGTATGACACTGCGGCTGCATGAGTACGTGGAGAAGGAATCCTTCAACCACCCCTACACCTTTGTGGCGGCACAGACCGGCCTGGACGAGAAGACGGTGCGCGACATCTTCAACGCCCGCGCCGAGTTCCTGGGGCGCTGGCACCGCTTCGAGACGCCCCGCATCCTGGGCATTGACGAGCTATACCTAAGTAAAAAAGGCGCCCGAGGGCGCCAAGGGCTGTCTCCAAACCAAAGGAGCACTACGAGGGGACAGCAGGACCACGGCGCGAGCGGGCAATCAACCCGCTCGCGCACCGAGGTTAGAGAACTTCCAGCGGGTATTCGACAATGAAGCGGAACTCATCCAGATCCGACTCGAAGTCGGTGGCGCGAGTCGTGGCTTGTCGAATGCGAAAGGACATGTCCTTCAACGACCCAGACTGCACAACGTACTTGGCCTCGATGTCCCGCTCCCAGCGCTTCTGGTTGGTCAACGGATCGCCGTTGTCATCACGGCGCATATAGACTTCGTTGGCGTTGCTGTAGTCGGCATCCCAGCCCTGGGCATATCGAGTCATGAAGCTCAATCCAGGCACACCGAAAGGCTCCATATCCAGGCCATAGCGCACTTGCCATGACTTCTCCTTCGGCGAGTTGAAGTCGCTGTACTGGATGGAGTTGTCGAGGTAGATGGAGTCCGATTGGCGCAAGTAGTCGAAGTCATCATCGCCATTGTTGCGCTGGAGACCCACCAGCACTGTGTGAGCGCCGAATTGGATGCCGACATTGCCGCTCCAGATGTTGTTATCGAAGCTCCCGAGGAGCTGCTTCCCTTCATCGACCGCCTTGTAGTAGTTCAGCCCGCCGATCAAGGCGACATCGTCCGCAAGCGGGTAGCTCAGCGTGGTGCCCGCGTAATATTGATTCCAGGCATCCTTGAGGCGGCTGGTGTAGAGACTAAAGCCGACGTTGTCATTAAGCGTGTAATCACCACCGAAATAGGCGATCCATGGCGAGTCCACTTCGCCCGCGTAGAAGGTAGCGAAGCCGTCGCGCATGCTGCTGGTATTGGGTTGGCTCATCGAGTGGAGGCGACCGCCCTGAAGCGACAGTCCTTCCACGCTGCTGTTGACCACGGTGACACCTCGGAAACTCTCCGGTAAAAGCCGTGCATCACCGTATTGGACGACCGGGCTGACGGGAAAGACGTCGCCTGCCTTGATCTCGGTATCCATGAACCGAGCTTTCACCGCGCCACCCAGTTTGGAGTAGTTATCCTCAGCCTGCCCGAGGCTGTTGTAAGGCAGCACATCGACTGAGCCACCGGCTCCTGAACGGCCGTCGCCGGTGTCAAGTTTGAGTCCTAGCATGGCAAAGGCATCGACACCGAAGCCTATGGTGCCCTCGGTGAAGCCAGACTCGAATCGGCCTATCACGCCATGCGCCCACTCTTCCGAATAGCCATTACCCGAGCTGCTGGACTGGCCTTTGCGGAAGTCACGGTTGAAGTAGAGATTTCGATTGAGGATGGTCAGGCTGCTGCCTTCGATAAATCCCTCGCCTTTCTCGCCGGCGGCCATTGCAGCTTGCCCGGTACTGACGCTCAGAGTGAGCAGAGAAAGTCCTAACAGGGTTCTGTTATTCATAAATGCTCCTGATGTTATTGGCAGTTGTCATTGTGTGGTCGCATATATGTGCCAAGCGCGCCGGGCATAGCCAGGCACGCCTTGGTCATATTTCCACATGCCAAATAACGTCAGGGTGACTTGGAAATTACATTTCAGTCAGCGCGATGTCATTTATCTAGTTTTGATTACGGCAACCTGTCCCGGCTGCCCGGTATTCAAGAATATTCAGATCGCCATTGGAGTCCTCGTAGGTCATCTGGGCCGGCATCACACCGCAGCTAGAGTCCGTCGGGGTAATGGCCACGACCCTGGCGATATCGAGCTTCATGCCGTAGCGGTAATGAATAACTTCAGGCGGATTCTTTCCGTTAGCGGCAGCATACTCTTGCATGGCCTGCTCATTGGCCTGAATCATCCGACCATAAACACGATCAGCGCCGCCTTCTGCCAGAGCGGCAGAGGAAACAACCATAACGGCAAGGGCTGCAATAACTTTGAGGCTTTTCATATTTAATCACTCCTTCAAGGTGGTGATTA
This sequence comes from Pseudomonas sp. YY-1, assembly GCF_002843095.1. NCBI lineage: Bacteria > Pseudomonadati > Pseudomonadota > Gammaproteobacteria > Pseudomonadales > Pseudomonadaceae > Pseudomonas > Pseudomonas sp. YY-1. The sequence continues at coordinate 324,018 of NZ_PJLX01000001.1, forward strand.
AAATATATCCGCTCAACCTGTCATAAAAATGAAGTCAAAGTTACATCGCCGTAATGCTTCCTGCCGCGTTACCCGGGCGAGTCAGCTTGGCGCGTGGCTTGCCCGGGTTTGTAAAGCTATATCTCCTGTGGTGCGCGAACCTTCTGTGTACGCTGCCTTCGCATCAGCCAGTAGGCGGCCGGCAAAACCAGCATGGACATCAGCGGCGCGGTAATCATGCCGCCGACCATGGGCGCGGCGATGCGCTTCATCACTTCGGAACCGGCACCGCCGCCCCAGAGGATCGGCAGCAGGCCGGCGATGATCACGGCCACCGTCATCACCTTAGGCCTCACGCGCAGCACCGCGCCCTCACGAATGGCCTCAAGCAGGGCCGGATCACCGCTGCGTCCAGAGTCCAGCCGAGCATGCCAGGCGTTCCTCAGATACAAGAGCATGATCACCCCGAACTCGGCTGAGACGCCGGCCAGGGCAATGAAGCCGACCCCAGTGGCCACCGACAAGTTGAAGCCGAACCAATAGAGCAGCCAGATGCCCCCCGACAGGGCGAAGGGCAGGGTGGCCATGATCAGCAGGGCCTCGCTGAAGCGGCTGAAGGTCAGGTAGAGCAGCACGAAGATAATCAACAAGGTCGCCGGCACCACCCAGGACAACCGCGCATTGGCGCGCTCCAGGTACTCGAACTGACCGGAGTAAGAAACGGTCATGCCAGCGTCGAGTTTTACCCGCTCAGCTACGCGTTGCTGCAGCTCACGCACGGTCGATGCCAGGTCGCGCCCACGGACATCGACATAGACCCAGCCGGACAGGCGCCCGTTCTCGCTGCGCAGCATCGGTGGCCCTTCGGTCAGGCTAACCTGGGCGACGGTGCCCAAGGTGATCTGCTGGCCGGCAGGGGTGAGGATCGGCATACGCCTTAGCGCCTGGGGACTGTCCCGCCACTCCTTGGGATAGCGCAGGTTAATCGGAAAGCGGGCCAATCCTTCGACCGTCTCGCCGATATTGCTGCCGCCAATGGCACCCGATACCACCGCTTGTACGTCGGCAATGCTCAGGCCGTAGCGTGCCGCGGCCAGGCGATCGATCTGGATATCCACATAGCGTCCGCCGGTGAGGCGCTCTGCCAGCGCTGAGCTCACCCCAGGTACATCTTTGGCCACCACCTCGATATCGCGAGTAATGCGCTCGATATCGACCAGGGAGGTTCCGGAGACCTTCACGCCGATGGGGCTCTTGATCCCCGTGGCCAGCATGTCGATGCGGTTGCGAATTGGCGGCACCCAGATGTTGGACAGCCCTGGGACTTTCACCGCACGATCCAGCTCCTCAATCAGCTTCTCCGGCGTCATACCCGCGCGCCATTGCTCGCGCGGCTTGAACTGCACGGTGGTCTCGAACATTTCCAGCGGCGCCGGATCGGTGGCTGTCTCCGCTCGCCCGGCTTTGCCGAATACCCGGGCCACCTCCGGCACCGTGAGGATCATGCGGTTGGTTTGCTGCAGCAGCTGGGTTGCCTTGCTCGCCGGCAAGCCGGGCAGGGCCGAAGGCATGTACAACAGATCGCCTTCGTCCATGGGCGGCAGGAACTCTCCTCCGAGTCTGCTGAGGGGCCACAGACTGGACACAAAGACCAGCACGGCCAGCGCCAAGGTCACCTTGGGCCAGGCCAGCACCCACTCCAGCACCGGCCGGTATGCGCCGATCAGCCAGCGGTTCAAGGGGTTTTGCTGTTCGCTGGGGATATGCCCACGAATCCAGTAGCCCATCAGCACCGGTACCAGGGTGACCGAGAGGCCGGCGGCGGCGGCCATGGCATAGGTCTTGGTGAAGGCCAGAGGGCCGAACAGGCGCCCTTCCTGGGCCTCCAGGGTAAATACCGGGAGGAACGATAGGGTGATGATCAGCAGGCTGAAGAAGAGTGCCGGTCCGACTTCGGCTGCGGCTTCGCCGATCACTCGCCAGTGCGCCTCGCCTTGGAGCGGCTCATTGGGGTGCCGAGCCTTCCAGGCCTCGATGTGCTTGTGCGCGTTCTCGATCATCACCACGGCGGCATCGACCATGGCGCCGATGGCGATGGCGATCCCGCCGAGCGACATGATGTTGGCATTGACGCCCTGGTAGCGCATGACGATGAAGGCCATCAGGATGCCCAGGGGCAGGGTGATGATCGCCACCAGCGACGAACGCAGGTGCCAGAGAAAGATCAGGCAAACCAAGGCAACCACCACGAACTCTTCCAGCAGCTTGTAGCTGAGGTTGTCGATGGCACGGTCGATCAGTTGCGAACGGTCATAGGTAGTGACCACTTCGACGCCGGTGGGCAGGCTGGCTTTCAGGCTGTCCAGCTTGGTCTTCACGGCAGCGATGGTGTCCCGGGCATTCTTGCCGGAGCGCAGGATGACCACGCCACCGACCACTTCACCCTGGCCGTCCAATTCGGCGATACCGCGACGCATCTCTGGCCCCAGTTGAATGGTGGCCACCTGGCCTAGCAGCACCGGAATTCCGCTTGCCGAAGCCCGCAGCGGCACATTGCGAAAATCATCCAGGCTCTCCAAATAGCCCGAGGCCCGCACCATGTACTCGCGCTCCGCCAGCTCCAAGATGGCGCCGCCGGTTTCCTGGTTAGCGCTCTTCAGCGCCGCTTCGACCTCCTGCTGAGTTACCCCGTAAGCCACCAACTTCTGCGGATCGAGCAGCACTTGGTACTGCTTGACCATGCCGCCGAGGGTGGCCACCTCGGCCACGTTGGGCAGGCTCTTGAGCTCGTACTTGAGAAACCAGTCCTGCAGCGCCCGCAGCTGGGACAGGTCATGCTGGCCGCTGCGGTCGACCAAGGCGTACTGATAGATCCAGCCCACGCCGGTGGCATCCGGGCCCAGAGTGGTGGTGACGCCCTCGGGCAGGCGATCCTGGGCCTGGTTGAGGTACTCCAGCACGCGCGAGCGCGCCCAGTAGAGATCGGTGTCGTCCTCGAACAGCACGTAGACGAAGGAGTCGCCGAAGAACGAGTAGCCGCGCACCGTCTTCGCCCCCGGAACCGAGAGCATGGTGGTGGCCAGCGGATAGGTCACCTGGTTCTCGACTATCTGCGGCGCCTGGCCGGGAAAGCTGGTTCTGATGATGACCTGGGTGTCTGAGAGATCCGGCAAAGCGTCCACTGGCGTGTTGCGCAACGACCAGATCCCTAAAGCGGTGATGAACAGGGTCGCCAGCAGCACCAGGAAGCGGTTGCCTATCGACCAGTGAATCAGGCGCGCGATCATGGCAGCTCTCCTTGCTTGTCGAGCCGCTCTACTTCCAAGCCAGAGTCCGTCTGACGAGCACCGATGCGTACGTGATCCCCAGGCTTGAGTCCCGCAGCTACTTCAGGGCTGGCCAGCGGAAATGCCATGGTCATGCCGGGCATGTTCAGGCTCTCGAATGGACCGTGCTCCAGGGTGACCTCCTCGGCGTCCAGGGCACGAATCACGCCATGGGACTCATGGAGTTTCTTTGCATTGTCCTGCTTGGCATGGCTGGCCACGACACCCTGGAGGCTGGCCTCCGAGTCGATCAGGAACTGGCCTGAGGTAACGACCGACTGTCCTTCCTCAAGACCGGACAACACCTCCAGGCGCCCATCGGCCTCGCGGCCCAAAGTGATCTCCAGGGGGCGGTAGCGCCCATCGGCTTCGGCCAGCATCACCAGCGCACGCTTACCGGTGCGAATCACGGCTTCACTCGGGACCAGTAGCGCGGGCTGTTCGACGGTGCTGTTCAGGCGCACGGCGGCGAACATGCCGGGACGCAATTTACCGGCGGGATTGGCGAGCTCGCTGCGTACCGTGAGCGTACGCGTCTGCGGGTCGGCACTCGGTAGCAGGGCAACGACACGACCTTGCAGAGGCTGTTCTGGGAAGGCGGTCAGGGTGGCGGTGATGCTCGCGCCAAGCTGAACCGCTCCAGCTTGGTCTTCGGGGATTGCGGCGTCGAGCCAGACAGTGGACAGCCCGTTGATCCGCGCCAGGTCCTGGCCGGCTGCCACGGTCATCCCGGTACGCACGTCCAATGCCTGCAGCTCGCCGGCGATGGGCGTGGTGATGGTCTGAACCGCCCGTGGCTGGCCGCTGCGACGAACCTGCTCGACCAACGATTGAGGCATGCCCAGCAGGCGCAGGCGCTCCTGGGTCGCACTTATCAAGCGTGTGTCAGCAGTACGCAACACAGCCAGGAACTCCAGCTGGGCGGCAGACCATTCGGGAATCAGCAGGTCGACGAGGGGCGTACCGGCGGGCAATACATCGCCAGGGGCGTGTCCGTAGACCCGTTCGACGAACCCACCCGCTCGGGCCTGCAGGTTCGCCACCTCGCGCTGGTTATAGGCCAGGGAACCGACGGCCTCGATACCCGAAGGCAGCACACCGCGAGTTACTGGCGCGGTGCGCATCCCGAGGTTTTGCACGGCTTGCGAGGGCACGCTCAGGGTCGAGGAGTCCTGCCCTGCATCTGCGTACTTGGGGACAAGCTCCATATCCATGAAGGGGGACTTGCCCGGTTTATCGAAGCGCTGCTCAGGTTGCATCGGGTCATACCAGTAGAGCACTTTGCGCTCATCCGTCGGTGCGGGGGGTGGCATCACCTCATGGTTGGCCGGCCTCTCGGCCAGCCAGTAGCCACCCCCTGCCACGGCAATGCCCATGGTCAGCAAGGCCGCGGAAAAACCTAATGCTGAAATCTTCATTGCAGGCCCTCCACATAGGCGTAGTACAAGCTCGCGGAGAGCTGGCTCAGCTTGCGCTGCTGTTCGATCTGTCGCAGCTGAGCCTCGATCAGCTCGCGCTGGGCGGTGATGACGGATGCCAGCTGACTGTTGCCGGCCTGATAGGCGGCCAATTCGAGGTCGGCTCGTTTGCTCGCCAGAGGGATCAAGGTTTTCTCGGTACGTGCCAGAGCTCTGCGTAGTTGCTCCAACTCGGCAAGGCCGCTTTCCAACTCAGCCTGATGGGCGCGCAGCAGCACTTCCTGCTCGGCCTCCATCTGCGACACGCTCTGTTGCTTGGCGTTGATCTTGGGGCCCTGACGCGTGCCGACGAACAACGGCAGGTCGAAGGTGAACTGCACCATCACCATGTCGCCGAACTGGTTGTCGCGGTTGTTGTAGGCAAACTCTACGCCCCAGTCAGGTGTCTTCTCGGCTACAGCCTCATTCAACTCTGCGCTGGCCTCGCCAACCCGGGCAGATGCGGCACGCAAGTCGGGATGCTGAGCCAATCGGTGCTGCAGATGGGGGGCGTCCAAGCTCAGGCTAGGGGCATCTCCCGCCAGAAGCTGATCGGCTTCGTTGCCTATCCAGCGGCGCAGCTTGGCCCGAGCAATCGCCACGTCGCGATTCAGTTCATCCCGCCGATCTTGCAATGCCAAAGCCTCCTGGTCGGCCAGCAGCAGTTCGCCAGGCTGAGCGCTGCCGCCGGCGATCAGCGATTGCACCGTCGAGCGGAGCAGCTCGATTTGGCGGTCCAGTTGATCGAATAGAACAACGCTGTGCTCGGCGTAGTACACATCCAACCAGCTCAATGCCGTCTGGCGTTTGACCTCAAGCTGCATGGCGCGCTGCTCGGCCTCGGCCCGGACAACGGAGGCCTCGGCCAACTGACGGCGGGCCTGGCGTTTGTCGCCATTGGGAACCTCTTGCATGAGCCCAATGCGGCGCATGGTCATCGAATCCCGATTCAGGGTGTAACGATCAGGCCCCTCGATGGGCAGGTTGTCGATGCCGAGAATCAGCTTGGGATCGGGCAGGGCGTCTGCGGGACCTACGGCCTGCTGTGCCGAGGCGACCTGTGCTTGTCGTGCCAGGTTCTCAGGTGCGCGCTGTTCGGCGAGTGCCTGCGCTCGTTCGAAGGTTAGGGGCTGCGCCTGTGCAGCAACCCAGGGAACTGCCAAGAATGCGGCAGCAAACACACCGAGATAGCCACGGTGTAGGAAAAGGAAAGCGGGCATGCTTTCGCCTCCAATGCGATTGATCGAGGTCGCCACCAAAAGCGTGGTCGCGACGATGCGCCTGGTTTAAAGGCGCGAAGATCACTGCATTAGACGAAGCGAGGAGGGCGCCAGAGTCCTGCGGGCTCCCGCTTAATCACCGACTGGGTCAGCAATATCTCGGGGCGTGAGGGAAGAGGGGATATGCTCTTGATAACGGTGGCCTGGAGAAGTCCTCCGGTCTTGCATTCCTGGCCGGATTTGCAGGGGGACTTACTGGCCATCCCATCAGACTTATCCATTTGCTCGCAGCACGGAGCATCGGCCATTGCATGACCCTGATGATCGGCGCTCTGCATCGGGCAAGGTTGTGCAGGCATGCTGAAAGCCGTACCGCCGAAGCTCGGCAGCACGAGGCTAGCAATCATTACCAGGATCAATCCAATCCGACGCACAGCAATTCACCAGGCGGGGCGATAGGGCGACGATAGCAGATTGCCCCGGGGCATGAACGCTCGTTTTGACAATAACAGTGCTTCGTTGATTTGGATCAAACAGAGTGTCATGCAGGGTATCGGGCTCAACTGGTAGCTCCGTTTAACCGGATTTCTCAGCTCGTAGGGTTCGCACCACCCATTCGGCGCGCTAGCACAAGACCGGCCTCGCTAGCCGTTAAGTCGAGCCCCTAGGTGCTTGGGTCCTAGTCAAACATCTGTGGTTAGCCGAGGTGCAGGAGCTGCCTGCTTCGGGCATACCCAATCAGGCACCAAAAGCGAATTCTATAATTGTTCTATAATCACTCTATAATCGACTATAAACCCGGTTCTAGAGCGCTCGGCGCTGCCTAAGAAGCCGATCAGTTGCTGTATGCATGTGTCACTTAGATACTGCATACAGGGGTAACCATCCGGCAAAGACATCTGGTTGGCGAGACTGCTTTCGGCTCGGCAGTAACGAAATGGCCAGTCATAATGGACGACAGTCCGCAGCCCTTCGTTGCGTAGGAGTAGCCCATCATGATCTGCCCAATCGAAACCCGGGTTATCACGGCTCACGTCCCAGTACAGCTAGCTGAGAGAGTCGATCAGATGGCCGCACATCTGGGCCGCTCCACGGACTGGATTCTCAAGCAAGCCTTGGCCACATGGATTGATCAGGAAGAAGAGCGCGGCCGCCTGACCCGAGCGGCCCTGGCCGATGTGGACGCAGGCCGCGTGATCGATCACCAAGCAGTTCAGGCCTGGGCCGACAGCCTTAGCAGCAATACACCGCTGCCGGTGCCTCGCTGAAGGTCATTTGAGTAGGTGACCAGTAAGCGTACGGGGAATACGTCTTGCGCAGGTCAGCCCGGCATCCATTGATGCGGCAACAGGTGCTCAATCTCACTGGCCTTCTACGTCGGCAACCGCGTCAGTACATCGTTGAGGTACGCGTACGGATCATGCTCGCTCATGCGTGCCGACTGGATCAGGCTCATGATCGCTTGACCGTTATGATGTGTCACCCAGCGGCAATGTGATCACCGCCGCTTCTTCAGCCGGCCGCCCGGCAGTCGCTTGTACCGGCACGAATGCCGGCAGGCCGAGGGGCGGTCGAGGTAAATCGGCAGCCACTTGCGGATCACGTTGGCGTTGATGCCGTGGCTGATGGCGACGCCGGAAACTGTGGCCCACCGGTTGCCGGCATTCCTGCGCGACCTGGGCCTTGAAGGTTTTTGGATAGGAGCTTCGTTGGCGCATGGGAATCCTGGCGATAAGGGTGATCGCGTCCGGTAAAAGATGGGTGGCCACCATCACCCTTAATACTGGAGTTCAGAAGGTGTGTTCACCGGGCGCTTACATACAAGGATTCCATCATCGAAGTCGAGAAGGAAATCCCGGACCACCGGAAGCTCGCAATTGAGGTGAAGAAAGTTAAGCTCGTGGAAACGAGCGAAAGTCTCGAAAAGTGGCTGTGGGTGTTGCGGCATGGGGGGATCGACCTGAAAGAATGCATCTAAATCAGCGCTTCTGGATCAGTTTAGAGCAATATCCGGGTCTGGTGATTATCGGATATTGCAACGCTCAGCTCTATCGCGGACCTTGTCTCTTAAAACCTGTAAACCCCATGATGCTAACTAAAAATATTCGTCAAAACAGCCAGTTAGGATTGATGCTCGATCTTTAAAATCGGAGAAATGAAAGGTGCCCGATTGATGCCGGAAGCGCCCCGCAGTTGCTCATGGGCGGCCGGGGGCGGATTGCACATAGAGATGTAGCCCGCAGAGCTCTGAGAGTGGCAATGGCCATGGGGCGTAGTCGCGGCTGTAGCACCTCGACGAACTGCATAACACTATGGGCGCTGCCGATGCCAGAACGCGTGCATGCGTCGACTAGAGTTAAGGCCGTGCCGCCATTCCAGCGTTTGAAGGCGTGGAGGAAGTTGGAGACTTCGCCACTGCCTAGGCGTGAAGCGGTTTCCATCAGGGGCAGGCCGCCAGTAGCCCGCAGTTTGACGTACCTCAACCATCAGCAAGCGGAATCAGCTATCGTTTTTATCGGGATGCCGCCGGTGGCGCCACCCATTTACTTAGCTCCAGTAGCTGCAGAGCATGCATGCTTTACTGGCGCGGTGCGGAACTTTGGACCTCGGAAAGAGGCGTCAGCCCGTTCCCAATTTTGAAAATCAATCTGCGTCGTTTCAGCGCAAGCTACAAGCTACCCGATCCCTATGGCATTGATTTTCAAGAGTCTCCACTTTAAAAGACAGACTTCCAGTCTTTTAAAGTCACCCACACTCGCGGCCATTGCCGCAGGTCTTTTCATCCTGGGCTTCGCATAATGTATATTATGTTAAATTACCTATTGAGTGACATGGACATCTCACCTGGAGATCCGCTTTTAACGATCCCAGTTCAATCGCTTCTCAGGTCTAATTCCCTACGGCCTTCAGAACAGATGGTCCGCCCTCATCAGGCATCAAAAAATGTATGCCTGATGAAGTAACGATGAGCCAAAGGAGCGATTACAGGTGGAAATCGCCCGCCGCTTCCGGTTGATAAAGCACTTTACTGATCTCGATCCGGAGAGTCCGATCGGAAATCCGCCAGTCGATGGCGTCTCCCTCCTGGTAGCCGAGAATGGCCGCGCCGATATCGGAACACACCGAATATTTACCGGCGCGGCTGTCGGCGTCTTCGGGATAGACCAAGGCCACTTCGATCTCTCCGTCGTCCAGTTGCAGCAAGGCCCTGGAGTTCATCGTGACGACATTGCGTGCCACTTCCTCTGGCTTGACGACGACAGCACGCTCGAGCTCATGTTCAAGCTCGACAATGGCCGGCCCCTCCTCGAGTGCGATTAGGTTCTCGAGCCTGGCCTTGTCGATTTCAGTGATTTGGATTCCTGTAACGTCGGTACCGGCACTTTCGCGCAGGAACTGGCGATAACATCCCGCCGTCATGGAAAACGATTTCACTGTCGGCGTTTCGTTCTCGAGCATAAAACCGCTGCGCACAAAAGCTTTCAGCGAGCGCACGTTGTCCGGGTGGATCTTGGCGATGAGCTTCTCGGCGCGCATGTCGAGAAAAGCCAGTTTCATGCCTTCGCGAATCGTACGGGCGCCGAGGTTTCGGCCCCATTTGTTACTGTCTCCGATGACCAGGACGATCTCGCACTCCCGGCCGGTCTTGACCAGACGGACAAAGCCCACAGGTTCGTCATGTCGGTCATAGGCCATAAAGAAACGGCCGCCCCGGTTGAACAGATGGGTCAGGATCGGCAACTGCGTCCGATCGATGACTTCCGCGATGGAACGGGAAACATGACGCGAGTCGCTCAGGTAGCAGGTTACGCGCTCATCCTGCAACCACTCCATCAGCGTCAGCGCATGTGCCCGAGTAATTTCAGGGCACAGCGAAATGAAAGGCTTGTTCATCTTCACCACACACTTATATGTAAAGAATGAAAGCCCTTCATGGCTATGGCCATGACGGTTCTTTCGGCGACCGGTTACTTTAAGCCATAACGCGAGTAACGCCGAACCGTCTGCGCACTTTTCTCTTCGACAGCCTGCACAACAGGCCGAACCGCCCTCTCCTGCAGTTGCCGCTACAGCTGCGTGCGTATGACTCTTTCGAATTCCACACTGCGGCTGCTGTGCTCCTGCAACAGCTGACGGAACTGTGGTGACAGCTGCTCCGCGAGCACTTGCTCGAAACCATGGCGAATTTGTTTTTCGGTGTGCAGTGCCGCGCGCAAACGGGCGCGGCCGCGCTCAGGCAACAGCGAAGCGCTCAAGCTGTTCCAGGTATGGCGAAGCACGCCGAACAGGCTTGGGTGCGATGCCGGTCGGCCGCCATAGGTAACGATCTGATTGCGCAGGCAGTCCCTCAAGACCAAGCATTGCCGTTCGCGCTCAGCGAATAGCCGCTGCTGTTCGGATTCACTCGTGCTGCCTGCAAGACGTCGATAGCTCAAGCTGGCGTCGTGGCACGTCAGTAGAAGGTGGTTAAGCTGGGCGATGGTCTTGTCCAACGTCGGCATGCACTACTCCTCCCCTGCGTGCTCGAATGCAAAGAACTGACGCCGGGTGCGCGCAATGCGCACGCCCGGCACAAGCAGGAGCAATCAGCTTCTTGCACGCTCGACGTTGCGCAGCGCGCGCACTTCATCATGATTGCGCAGCACGCCCTGGTACTGACGCTCGACCAGACTGCGGATTTGCGGTGGCAGATTCTTGGTCAGCGCCTCGCTGTAGCGCTCCTTGGCCACGTCTTCGCCGCGTTCGGCCTCGTTGAGAATGGCCTCTTCATCCTTGCCGGTGACCAGTGATTTCAGGTCGACCCAGCGGCGATGCAGGTCTGCCCCCACGCTGGTGCTGTCCTCAGGTTCGCCGCCCAATTCCAGGACGGCTCGTTGCAGCTCTTCCGCCGCTTCGGCGCATTGCCGCGAGCGTTGCGAGAACAGTTGCTTCATGTCGGGGCGTTTGACGTCTTCGGCGCAGACCTTGAAGCCGGCCTCGCCGTCCTTGCTGGTCTCGATCAGCTTGTTGAGGGTGCGTACCAGGTCTTTACGGTCGTCGGTGAGATCCATGTGTCGTCTCCGGGCCGGCTAAACGGCCATTGCTTGGTGGTATGTCCCGTCTTGGGGCCTACATGGATTCCGACGTGCAGGCTGCGCTGATCGTTCAGGGAATATTCCAAGCGGCAAGCTGAGCCGGCTTCAGGTATGCACGCATCAGTTGATACCTCGGCCCGCATGCCGAGGGCGTCTTCGCGGTCATGACCCCTTAGCGCTGGGTTTCAATTTTTTGCGTTTCGATGGATGTGCTGATCATCACAGGCCCGGCAAAAAGCTTGAACGCATGCCAGCCAGTGGAACTCTGTCTACTTCAGGGGAGTATTGTCAGGGACCGTTTCGTGACCTGACCGGCGTGATTGCGCCAAATCGAACGAGCATCTTGCTTCCCCAGGGCCGCCGCAGCGTCTCCTCCTTCTCCTTGCGGCGGTTCCTTCTTTTTACCGGAGACGATCCTGGCTCGCTCTGGAGAGTGGCCGAACTCAAACACCATCAGGCAGTCACAACGTCGTGGCCTGCCCATCAGGGCCACGTGCTCACAACGAACGGACGCATGGGAGAGCATCGATGCCACTGCTCAAACTGCTGCATTTCATGGCGCTAATCTGCTGGTGCGGCGCGCTGCTGTACCTGCCTGCGATGATCGTAGCCGGCACCCGCAGCAGCGATGAACTGTTCTATCGCGACCATGCCCACCTCACACGCACGGTCTTCAACCTGCTCGCCACGCCAGCTGCCTTGCTGGCCATCGGCTCAGGCACGGCGTTGTTTCTACGTGAAGCTATTTTCGACCCCTGGTTGATCCTCAAGCTCACCACCGTCGCTGGGATGGTGCTCTGTCACGCCCTGTGCGGCGTACTGATTCTGCGCATCGAACGTGCCACCGAACCTGCACTGCGGCGCAACTGCCTGCTGATTGGCCTACTGCTGAGCGCCCTGATCGGCGCCACGCTGTGGCTGGTGCTGGCCAAACCTTTCTGATCACGGAGTACCCGAGAATATGCCCGGCCTGCCCCGCTCTCTCTACCGTCCAGTAGCTGGCAAGCCGAAGCCGATTCGCTCAGCGTGTATCGACGCCCACGCCGTGTTCGTACACCAGGCGCCCGCCCAGGTAAGCCGCCAGAGCGATCAGCGCGGCGGTCAGCAGCGACAGATACAGTGCCCAGCGTTCCATGCCCTGCTCAGGCCCGGCGTAACGCAGCAACCAGTTGAGCGATGCCAGCGACAGCATCATCACGGCGATGATGGCGTGGCACCAGGCGGTGATCTTGCGCCGGATGCTGCCAACCGTAAGCAGATCGACCAACCCCGCCATGCTCGCCACCCAGCCACCGAAGGCGCCGACGCCAGCCAGCCAGAGACTTGCGCGCGCCCAGAACGGATCGGCCAACAGCAGATAGGCGATGTCGGTCGCCACCAGACCCAGCAGCGCGGCCACGGGAAAGTGGATCATCATCGGGTGCAGCGGATGTCCGGCGATGGCGGCGCGACTAACGATAACTTCCTTTATTTCGGCCATCCCGGCCTCCTTGAGCAGGTCAAACGTAAGCGTCATTGGCTGACGCCCTGTTTCAAGTTGACCACGCTGACGCTAGCAGTTCCGTTTCTCGTTGCCTGCGAGGGGCCGCAATCGGCGCTCGACCCGGCCGGACCGATGGCGTGCGAGGTGGCGATCCTGTGGTGGGCGATGTGCGCCTTCGCCACCCTGGTGCTGATCGTGGTGACCGCGCTGTGGTTGCACGCCATGCGCCGCGAACGGCCGCAAATGGATGCCGCCCGGGCACGCCAGCTGACGTTGCGCTGGCTGGTCGGCGGCGGACTGCTGTTACCGACCCTGAGCGTGCTGCTCCTGCTGCTGTTCGGCATTCCCATTGGCCACCGCATGCTGCCTTTACCCTTGGTCGGTGAGCAGCCGATGCGCATCGAAGTAATCGGCCATCAATGGTGGTGGGAGGTGCGCTACCCGGACAGTGGCGTGGTCACTGCCAATCAGCTGCACCTGCCGGTCGGCAGGCCGGTGGACCTCGACGTCACCAGCGCCGATGTCATTCATTCCTTCTGGGTGCCGCGCCTGGGTGGCAAGATCGACATGATCCCCGGCCGGGACAATCGTATCCGCCTGCAGGCTGATCAGGCCGGCACCTTTCGTGGCCAGTGCTCGGAGTTCTGCGGCACACAGCACACGCACATGATTCTCGATGTGCAGGCTCACGACGAAGAAGACTTCGCCAACTGGCTGCAGGCGCGCCGCGAACAACAGGTCAGCGCCCTGCCCGGCCCGGCTGGTGAGGTGTTCGCCGCGCGTTGCGGTCAGTGTCATCGCGTGGCGGGCGTGAGCGAAGGCAATCGCGCGCCGGATCTCAGCGATGTCGGTGCGCGATCGATGCTCGGCGCCGGTGTGCTGAGCAATGAACCAGGCGCACTGTTGCGCTGGCTGCACGAGCACCAGCGGCTCAAACCCGGTAACGCCATGCCGCTGCATGACGATCTCGACCCCGACCACCTAAGCGCCATCGCCGACTGGCTGGAGACCCTGCGCCCGTGACTACACCAAGCAACGAACAGGTTGCCGCCCAGGAACAACTGCACGATCAGTTCAATGACGTATGGGGCAACCCGCGCGGCTGGAAGTCGCTGACCATCGTCAATCACACCACCGTCGGTATTCGTTTCATGCTCACCGGGCTCGGGTTCTTCCTGTTCGGTGGTTTGCTGGCGATGCTGGTGCGCACGCAGTTGGCCATACCGGGCTACGACTTTCTCGAGCCGGACGTCTACAACCAGGTCTTCACCATGCATGGCACGGTGATGATGTTCCTGTTCGCCGTGCCGATGATGGAAGGCCTGGCGGTCTACCTGATTCCGAAGATGCTTGGCGCGCGTGACCTGGTGTTCCCACGGCTGTCGGCACTGGGTTACTGGTGCTACCTGTTCGGCGGGCTGATTCTCTGTGCCAGCCTGCTGCTGGGCATCGCGCCAAAGGCTGGCTGGTTCATGTACACGCCGCTGTCCAGCGCGGTGCATACGCCCGGGCCGAACTCGGATTTCTGGCTGATCGGCATCACCTTCGTGGAAATCTCGGCGGTGTCGGCCGGTGTCGAGCTGGTGGTGTCGATCCTGCGCACCCGCGCCGAAGGCATGTCGCTGAACAAGATGCCGATCTATGCCTGGTACATCCTGGTGATGGCCATGATGATCGTGGTCGGTTTCCCGCCGTTGATCCTCGGCAGCATTCTGCTGGAACTGGAGCGTGCGCTTGGCCTGCCGTTCTTCGAAGTGGCGCGCGGTGGTGACCCGATTCTCTGGCAGCACCTGTTCTGGCTGTTCGGCCATCCCGAGGTGTACATCATCTTCCTGCCGGCGGCCGGCATCGTCTCGACCCTGCTGCCGGTGTTCTGCCAACGGCCGCTGGTGGGCTACCGCTGGGTGGTGCTGGCAATCCTCACCACCGGTTTCATCAGCTTCGGCCTGTGGGTGCACCACATGTTCACTGTGGGCATCCCGCAACTGGCGCAGGCGTTCTTTTCCGCCGCGAGCATGCTGGTGGCGATCCCGACCGGCATCCAGGTGTTCGCCTGGATTGCCACACTATGGGTCGGGAGACCGCTGTACCACGTACCGATGCTGTGGCTGGTGGGTTTTCTGGTGATCTTCGTCTGTGGCGGACTGACCGGCGTGATGTTGGCACTGGTGCCCTTCGACTGGCAGGTGCATGACACCCACTTCGTGGTGGCGCACATGCACTACGTGCTGGTGGGCGGCATGTTCTTCCCGCTGCTGGCCGGCATCTACTACTGGCTGCCGCACTTTTCCGGACGCATGCCATCGGTACGCCTCGGCAAATGGGGCTTCTGGCTGGTGTTCATCGGCTTCAACCTGACCTTCCTGATCATGCACTGGACCGGCCTGATGGGCATGCCGCGGCGCATCTACACCTACCAATCCGGCCTGGGCTGGGACCTGCCCAACCTGATCTCGTCGATCGGCAGCTTCATCATGGCCATCGGCATCGCCACCGTGCTGCTGGATATCGTCCTGCACTTTCGCTTCGGCCAGAAGGCCACGAAGAATCCCTGGAACGCGGACACCCTGGAGTGGAGTACGCATCTGCCGCCCAGCCCCTACAACTTCGTCAGCCTACCACCGGTGCGCACCCGCCATCCCCTATGGGAAATGCCCGGCCTGGAGGAGCGCATCGACCGTGGCGAATTCGCCCTCACCGTGATCGACCATGGCCGGCGAGAGACCTGGGGCATCGAGCCGCTGACCGGCAAGGTGCGCGAGATCATCCACCTGCCAGGCAATAGCTGGTGGCCTTTCATCGCCTCGCTGTTCATCGCCTTCACCTGCCTGGGGCTGCTGAGCAAGTTCTACTGGGTCGCGCTGGTGGCCAGCATCGTTGCCGTGCTGGTGCTGCTGCGCTGGAGCTGGGAGAACGGCGCACACCCGTTGGCGGCGCCGGATGCAAGGGTGCAGCCTGGCGAGCCGCCGCTGCACTCACGCACCTGTGATGGCCCTGGTTTGTGGGGCATGGGCGTGACCCTGCTGGCCAACGGTGCCTTGTATCTGGCGCTGCTGTTCGGCTGGTTCTATCTATGGACGGTATCGCCGAACTGGCTGGTGCCGGACGATCCGGTCATCGATCAACGCCTGCTCCTGGCCAGCGCCGTGCTGCTCAGCGTCGCCGTACTCTGCCAGCGGCCGGTGCTGCGGCGTCTGCGTCAGGGCCAGGGCGAGCCGGCCACGCTGATCGCCTGCTTCGCCGGCGTGGCGCTGCTCGGCGTACTGCATGCCGCTTTGCTGCTCTGGACCCTGCTTTCTGGCGATCTGGCGCCACGCTCCACTGCACATGACGCGGTGATCACCGTCATGCTTGCCTATAGCCTGGTGCACGGCGCGCTGGCGTCCATCCTCAGCGCCTTGCAGGCGCTGCGCGTGCATTACGGCTACGTGTGCAAGCGCACACCTTACGAACCGCTGGTGGTCGAACAGTTGTGGCAGTACAACCTCGCCGTGCTGTGGATCACCTATTGCAGCGTGGTGCTGTTTCCACCCACCTTCGGAGGTGCGTGATGCAGCCATTACGCAGCCCCTACAACCCGGTTCATATTCCGCTCGGGCTGGTGCTCTGGAGCATCTGGTTCGTGGTCATCTACGGCGGCCTGTCGGTAGGATGTTCGCTGCTGCCGCCACCTCCTGCACAAGGCCAGTGGACCTGGCTGAACGCCTCGCTAGGTGTGCTCAGCGTGGTTACGGTGGTGGCCCTGCTTGGCCTGGCGCGGCTGTTCCAGCGAGCTGCCAGAAAAGACAGCACCACCCAATCCGAGCGCTTCGTGGCCCGCCTTGCAGCAGGTGTGAACCTGATCGGCGCCATCGCCACCGTCTTCGTCGCCCTGCCGACCCTGAGCCTGCCGCCATGCCTGTAATTGCCCTCGCCCTGCTGTTGCTGCCCGGTACAGCCGCTGCGCATGGCCTACTCAATGGCCATCTGCACCTGAGCGAGCGCGTGCCGCTGTTTTTGAGCGCCTTGTTGCTTGGTGCTGCCTGGCTGCTTTACGTCATGGGCTGTCGCAAGGTGCGCCCGCATGGTCGGGAGGCGCTGTGGATGCACCTGGCGATGATCATCACCGTGCTCGCTGTGTTCGGCCCCATCGATGACTGGGCGGAAACCAGTACCAGCCTGCACATGGTCCAGCACATGCTGTTCATGATCGTCATCGCACCGCTCTGGGCACTGGCCCGGCCACTGCCGCAGTGGCGTGCGGTGCTCGGCGGCTGGATGGCCCCGGTGTCCAATGCGATTTTGCGTAGCGGCCGTTATCCGGTAGCGCTGGCGATGCTGCACGGGGCGATGATCTGGGTCTGGCACACGCCGAGCCTGTACATGCTGGCGCTGGAAAATACCTGGTGGCATGCCATCGAACATGCCTGTTTCCTCTTCAGCGCCTGGTTGTTCTGGTGGTCCTGCCTGCGCGCCAACCCGCGGCAGGTGCCGCACGCGCTGATGGCCATCCTCCTGACATTGATGCACACAGGGTTGCTCGGTGCCCTGCTCACCTTCGGCAATACACCGTTCTACGGTGAGTCCCGCGATCTGGCGGACCAGCAACTGGCCGGGCTGCTCATGTGGGTGCCGGGCAGCCTGGTCTATCTGGCTGCAGCCGGCTGGATCAGTTGGCGCTGGTTGACACGCATCTGGCGACGTCAGGGTGAAAACGCCGGTACTACCCAATAGCGCGTTCTTCGTGCGCGCTAACTTCTTGTACAACTTCAATCCAAGTCTGCCGACAGCTTCTGGGCGTTTCGGTGAAAGCGTGACGCGCATTTGGTTCAGGGTATTTTTCTGTCACTGCAAACCAGTTGACTTATTGCTCTGGCGCAAGATGCTGTATGCAAACAATAAAGTTATCGTCGCATTTCCAAGTCTCCGATTCTTTTTGAACTGATTCGTGTGTGCAGAAATTTTGTATAACTTCGGCAAATGATGTCACTTTGAATTTTTTTTTTACCAATCGTCCCAACTGTTGGTGTTAGCGAAAATCACCGTTATGTTTCATGAGTGACATTAAGGAGATACTCATGAAACACGACTTGGAAAGTATTAGATCGGCGCTAGCCAATTATGAAGTTGATATGACGCCAAGGCCGGACGGCAGCATCGTGCTTACCGTTGCCCATAAAGAACGGCAACTCGTCCGCGTTCTGGATGGGAGTTGTCCTACTCAGGAGGTGATCAGACTGATTCATTTCGATATGACGCTGGAAGAGGATGGCGAGTCGATCAGCGAAGCGGTCAAACACTGTAATACCAAGCAGTTGCCAACCTATTCGCGCGAGCCGATTTTCCGTACGCGCACCTCCCGTTTGTGGGCCATGAGAAAGCTCACGAAAGAATGAGGGGATACGCACATGCCCAGATGCAAGGATTCAGCAACGATTCGGAACAAGGCCGAAGAGGTGATGGGAAGAATCAGACGGCATATGCCCTATCGGCACCAACTGATGTACGAGTGGCCTTACATGACGGGGGCGACATGCCTGGTGGTTCTTCTGATTTGGCAACCCTTTCAGCCAGCGGCGCTGGCAGTAATGCTCTCTCAGCCGCCACCCAGTACCCAGGTAGCCCAGCGTTCGCTTCGGGAGGTCGACTCGAACTGCTATCAGGTGCACAGCGAAGCGCTTGACGAGCAGCCTTGCGAGGATTGTGACAAGGACAAGGTCACCGCCACGCACCCTGAGCGGGATTTTCAGTTCAGCCGCTCCATTCTCACCTGCCGGGATATACACCACGACCCGCTGCGCGCTCGCGCAGCGGACAGGCCAAACAACATGATGATCGAAGTGATCAAGACCAATCACTCCTTCTAGCCGCCACTAGCGCCCAGCGCCCTCGGCTGGCATTTCCAGCCTCTTACCCTGCCCTACCGCTTACCCGCCCCCGATTGTTTGAGCTAACGATTCAAGTGACTGTCGACATGCATAGATGCCAGTCGCGGGATGTATATCATGCGCAACGGGTGAATTTACTTTTTCATTACAGTTGCTGTCGTCAGGGCATTGTCGCTTGCCTGGGTATTCAACTGAGCTTGCCTGATATTGCCGTTGGCAAGATGGCCGGCAAGCCATTTAAGTGAAACCCGGCAAGAGACCATTCGGGCTTTTCTTTATAAATAAGAGGTGCTTATAAGGCGCGCTGCG
The DNA here is from genome assembly GCF_002843095.1 of Pseudomonas sp. YY-1. Taxonomy (NCBI): domain Bacteria; kingdom Pseudomonadati; phylum Pseudomonadota; class Gammaproteobacteria; order Pseudomonadales; family Pseudomonadaceae; genus Pseudomonas; species Pseudomonas sp. YY-1. Next base: position 342,734 of record NZ_PJLX01000001.1, read on the forward strand.
ATCTGTATGGCCAAGTTGCTCTTTATTGGTGCGGCGCAATATTTCTACAGTGGTTATATATGGAGGCATGAAAATGACAGATCAGTACAATTATCTGGATCAGATCACCGCCTACAACAGTTGCGCCAATGCGTGTGAACAATGCGCATCGGCGTGCCTGCGTGAGAAAGACGCAGGCCATTACCGTTGCATCGAGCTGTGCCGAGATTGCGCAGACCTGTGCCGCCTCACGGCCACCCTGATGTTGCGTGACAGTCCTTACGTGGCAGTGGCCAGCCAACTGTGCCGGATCGCCTGTCTGGCCTGTGCCGAGGAATGCATCCAGCACACCAGTCAGCATTGCCAGGAATGCGCGCATGCCTGTCAGCAGTGCGCAGACGAACCCTTGCTGGAGACAGCCTGAGATGAACAGGAAAACACCGAAGGAAATCGGGCGGACGCCCGTAGCGCGTAGCAACGATAGGTTGCTGGACGACCCGGGTAACGAAGACCCTGGCTCACAGCTCGACGCGCCAGTGCCGCTGCGCCCATCGACCAAGACGCAGCGTAAGAGAAAACCCCGACCAAGCGACGAGAATCCGCGCTAGGCCGGGCGTGGGTTCAGGCTGGAATGCTTTTGGCGCGCATCTCCCGCGCCCAGATGCGATGCTGCTTCAGCGCTGTTTCGAAGCGCATGTACAGCGGATCGAAGCTATCGCCGCAGAGCATGCCGTCGTCCTCCTCCAAGCCCAGCAGCGCCGCAAGCTGAGCGGCATCACCGCTGAGCGCCAGGGGTTTGAGGTGCTTGTAGGCTTCCAGCAGGTAGTGCTTGGCAACGCCATCGTCCTGCAGGGTCTTGAGTACGTACTCACCTCCTGGCACGAACACCGCATCGACAGTAATCGACGGCTCCGACGCGAAGCTGCCATCGGGCTGCATCGGTTGGCCGTCAGAATCTTTCAGCGCCGCTGCAGAAGGCGCCAGGAGCTTGGCCACGGCACCGGCTGCCTCGAGCATTTTCTTCAGACTGCCGACCTCGTCAGCCTTGCAGCCAGGGGTGAGCAGGATCGCCACACGGCGTCCGAGAATGTCCCCGGGCAGCAGATTCATCTGACTCAGTGCGGGAGAGACCTCAGCCTTGTTATCCATTTTTGGCGTCGAGGTACTGTCCAGATCGATCCCCAGATTCTCCGCCACGCGCAACGCCAGCAGCGGATCAATGTGGGCGAGAATGTCTTTCACCTGACGCTCGCGAATGTACAGACGTTCGACCTTCGACAGCTCGAAGCTGTAGGCGTCGACGATGTGCTGCTGCTCAGTCTCACTCATGCTGCGCCAGAACAGCGTTGCCTGAGAGAAGTGATCGCCAAAGCTGGGCGAGCGCACCCGTACCTTGTGCCCTTGCAGTGGCTCGGGATAGGAGCTGTAGCCACCCCCGCTGGGCGCTGGTGGAGTTTCACGCGGCCAGTTGCCGTCGATCGAGTTGGGCTCGTAGGAAGCGCGGCCGCGATTGATCTGCTGGCGATGCGGCGCGTCACGCTGGTTGTTGTGGAACGGGCATAGCGGCCGATTGATCGGGATTTCGTTGAAGTTGGGGCCGCCCAGGCGCAGCAGCTGCGTATCGGTGTACGAGAACAGCCGGCCCTGCAACAGCGGATCGTTGCTGAAGTCGATGCCTGGCACCACGTGACCGATGTGAAACGCCGCCTGTTCGGTCTCAGCGAAGAAGTTGTCCGGGTTGCGATTGAGCACCATGCGCCCGACCACGCGCACTGGCACCAGCTCTTCGGGCACCAGTTTGGTCGGGTCGAGCAGGTCGAAGCCAAAGCTCAGTGCGTCCTCCTCGTCCATCACTTGCAGGCCCAGTTCCCATTCCGGGTAAAGACCGCGCTCGATGTCTTCCCACAGGCCGCGACGGTGAAAGTCAGGGTCCTTGCCCGCGAGTTTCTGTGCTTCGTCCCATACCAGCGAACAAACCCCGGCCTTGGGTCGCCAGTGAAACTTTACCAGCTTGCTCTGGCCTTCGCCGTTGACCAGGCGAAAGCTGTGCACACCGAAGCCCTGCATCGAGCGATAGGCGATGGGAATGGCGCGGTCGGACATGGTCCATAGCACCATGTGCGCCGACTCAGGGGTCAGCGAGACGAAGTCCCAGAAGGTGTCATGGGCCGACGCGCCGGTCGGGATCTCGTTGTGCGGCTCTGGTTTGACCGCATGGACGAAGTCGGGAAACTTGATCGCATCCTGAATGAAGAACACCGGCATGTTGTTGCCCACCAGATCGAAGTTGCCCTCCTCGGTGTAGAACTTCACCGCAAAGCCGCGCACGTCGCGCACCGTATCGGCTGAGCCACGTGGCCCCTGCACGGTGGAAAATCGAACGAACACCGGGGTGCGCTTGCCGGCTTCGCCGAGGAACGCGGCGCAACTCAGATCGCTGATCGGATCGGTTACCTCGAAATAGCCATGTGCCCCAGCCCCGCGTGCATGCACCACACGCTCGGGAATGCGCTCATGGTCGAAGTGGGTGATCTTCTCGCGCATGATGAAATCTTCCATCAGCGTCGGCCCGCGTTCACCGCCGCGCAGGCTGTTCTGATTGTCGGCGATGCGCGTCCCGGTGTTGGTGGTCAGCGCCTCCCCTGTCGCGTCCTCGCGGAAACGTTCGAGTTGTTCGAGCTTGGCGTTGCTGTTGCTGCGGTCGAGCGTGTCGCTGCCAGCCATCTGGCTGTTATCGGCGGGGTTCGGTTGCTTGCTCATTGGCTACTCCTGGTTATTCAGTGGCCATGTCATGCATGGTGGCCACGCAAGCGACGGGAAAGTCGCTCCGGGTACTTTTTGAGGCGCAGTGCAGCAGTTCCGTTCGACTTGAATTTTTCCGCGAAGCCAGTGCTGGCGGGCCGTTGCGCTTGGCCTAGGGCGGCGAATTTGTCCTGAACTTCGTCGCTACCTGCACCTTCTACCCCTGTGAACACACATCCCAGGAGAATCGAATATGCACCCGTTGAAACCACTGGCCTTACTGGCCGCTGCCGCCTTCGCCATCTGCGCCGTCACCAGCCTGCAGGCTGCCAACAAGGCGGAATCGATCAGCAGCGAGGAATTCGTCGAAGAGGCATCGGCGAAAGGCATCGCCGAGATCGAAACGGCCAAACTGGCGCTGGAAAAATCGCAGAACGAGGCGGTCAAGGGCTTTGCGCAGATGATGATCGATGACCACCGTCGGGCGAATCAGCAGTTGGCCGAACTGGCCAAGAGCAAGGACCTGGAGGTCTCCGACGATGCCGAACTGATCAACCAGGCCAAGGCCCTGGTGCTCAAGCTGCGCAGCGAGGACAGCTTCGACAAGGCCTACATGAACAATCAGGTGGTCGCTCACCGCGAAACCATCGAGCTGTTCCGCCGCGCGGTAAATGTCGATGACCAGGAGCTCGCTACGTTTGCTCGTGAGACGCTGCCCAAGCTGGAGCAGCACTTGCAGCGCGCTGAGCAGTTGAACGGCCAGTTACCGGAAGAGTGATCACTTGCCTGCCGGGCTGCTGATGCAGCCCGGCTTCGCCAGGCCAATCAGCCTTGACGCAGACGTTCGTAGTAATAAGGCAACTGCAACAGGGCATAGCGCGCCGTTTGCTCACGCACCTGGTTGCGACCTCCGCTGAACTTCAGCGTTTCACTGACGATGCCCTGGTGCTGTTCGAGGCGAATAGCACAGGCGATGCATTGCACGCCGTCCATTTCTCCCTCTGCCTGCGCCAGGCCGGTATTGGCCAGGACGATATCGGCATCGCTGCGTAGCAATGCGCCCAGCGCCATCTCCTGCGCAACCTCTTCGCTGGTGAGACCGAAACGCTCGATGGTGTCGGCATTGACGCCCAGGCAACGCTGCTTGGCCTGCGGCGAATAGGTGACGAACGCGCAATCAAGTACCTGGCCGCAGCCAGGCACGCCGGCCACCAGTGAGCTGATAAGCCCCGCTGTGCAGGATTCAGCAGTGGCCAAACGCAGCTTGTACTTGCCGAGAAATTTCACCACCTGTTCGACGCTTTGCATCTGCCTGCTCCTGTTAGCTGCCAGGTTGCTCTGTGAAGCGGCCAGGATCGGCAAAGTTCAACCTGTTTACAGGGCGCTCGCTCTGCAAAAAAAAGGTCGAACCTTTGTTCGCATCGCCCCGTCAGCTCAAGGGCAAGGGGGAGATCGCGCAATCGTTCATTGCACTCCTCCACGGCCCTCGCCCACAAGGCGAGTCGTCCTCAGGTCCAACCCCATGGAGAGAGACATGGCAAGCGCTGCAGCCTCCGCACACATCCAAGCCACACCCACCCTTAGCGCCGCAGCCAAGCCTCCCTTGCAGATGCATAGTGAGCATCCGCAGCGCAAGCGCGTACTGTTCGTCACCTCGGAGTTCGCTGATCTGATCAAGTGCGGCGGGCTCGGCGATGTTTCCGCCGCTTTGCCCCGTGCGCTGTCGCCGCAACACGACATCCGCCTGCTGATCCCCGGTTACCGGCAAGTGGTGGAAAGCGGCCGACCGATCCGCATCGTCGGGCAGTTGCCTGGCCTGGCGGCGTTGCCTCCTTGCCAGATCGGGCGTATGGACCTGGCCGATGGGCTTATCGTCTACGTACTGCTCAACCATGCGCTGTACGAACGTGATGGCTCGCCTTACGTCGATGAGCACGGCCGCGACTGGGCTGACAACCACATCCGTTTCGCCCGTCTCGGCCTGGCCGCCGCAGAGATCGCCACCGGCGATGCTGGCATTCAGTGGCGCCCGGAGTTGGTCCATGCCAACGACTGGCCAGCAGCGATGGCGCCGGCCTACATGGCCTGGCGCCAGGCCAATACACCCGCCTTGCTGACCATTCACAATCTCGCATACCAGGGCCTGTGTGACATGCGTTGCGCCAGTGAACTGGCAATACCCAGTACGGCCTGCGGCGTTGAGGGCCTGGAATTCTATGGGCAGCTGTCATTCCTCAAGGCTGGTATTGCTTACTCGCAGCATGTCACCACCGTGAGCCGCCGCTACGCCCGCGAAATCACTTCGGCGGAACAGGGCTGTGGTCTCGATGGCCTGTTGCGGGCCAAGGTGCAGAACGACCAGCTCAGTGGCATCGCCAACGGCATCGACGAAAGCTGGCACCCCGAGAGCGACCCGCACTTGCTGGAGGGTTTCAGCGCTGGCGACTGGGCGGGCAAACGAGCCAACGCCGAGTATGTCCAGCAATGGCTGGGGCTCGATGACGACGGCCCGCTGTTCGCCGTGGTATCGCGCCTGGTGCATCAGAAAGGCATAGATCTAACCCTGGAAGTGGCCGAACACATCGTCGCGCGCGGTGGCCGCATCGGCGTCATCGGCCAGGGCGAACCGGCCCTGGAGGCCGCCATGGCGGAGCTGGGACGACGCCATCCGGGGCGTATCGGCGTGCATATCGGTTTTGACGAAAGCGATGCGCGGCGTCTGTACGCTGGCAGCGACTTTCTGCTCATGCCTTCGCGTTTCGAGCCCTGCGGCCTCAGCCAGATGTACGCTCAACGCTACGCCTCGCTGCCCATCGCCCGCTGCACCGGGGGCCTGGCCGACACCATCGAGGATGGCGTCAGCGGCTTTCTCTTCGACGCGCCTCAGGCCGATGCCTATCGCCGGGCCATCGACCGCGCGCTGCAGGTCTTCGACCATCCCGAGCTGCTGGAAGCCATGCGCTGCCAGGCCATGAGCGCCCCGCTCTACTGGCGCCAGTCGGTGCAGCCATATGACCGCCTTTTTCAACGTCTGCTGAGCCAGACCAGTGTTCAACGGGCGCCGCGCTGATGTTCAGTCATGGTGCCCGGCCAATGGCCGACGGCCGCGTGCGCTTCTCCCTGTGGGCGCCCAGTTGCCAACAGGTAGAGCTGGAGCTGCAGGACGGTGGCTTGCATCCGATGCAGGCGCAGGAGGGAGGCTGGTTCGTTGCGCTGATCGAGTGCCCGGCCGACACCGCCTATCGCTACCGTATCGACGGACAGTGGCCCGTGCCGGACCCGGCCTCGCGCCGCCAGATCGAGGACGTGCATGGCTTCAGCCAGGTCGTCGATCATTCGGCCTATATCTGGCATCACCGCGACTGGAATGGCCGTCCCTGGCACGAAACCGTGCTGTATGAACTGCACGTTGGCCTGTTCGGTGGTTTCCAGCAGGTCATCGAGCACCTGCCGCACCTGGCCGATCTAGGCGTCACCGCCTTGCAGCTGATGCCGCTCAACGCCTTCTCCGGCACACGCAACTGGGGCTATGACGGCGTGCTGCCGTTTGCCCCGGCCAACGCCTACGGCACGCCCGATGAACTCAAGCAACTGATCGACAGCGCCCATGCCTACGGCCTGATGGTGTTCGTCGATGTGGTCTACAACCACTTCGGCCCGGACGGCAATTATCTGGGCGTGTACGCACGGCAGTTCTTCCATGAAGAACGCATCACGCCCTGGGGCGCGGCCATTGATTTCAGCCGCCCACAGGTGCGCGACTTCTTCTGCGAAAACGCGCTGATGTGGTTACTGGATTATCGCGTCGACGGCCTGCGCCTCGACGCCGTGCACGCCATCGAGGACGACGACTTTCTCAAGGAGCTGGCAGCGCGCGTGCGCTCGGCGCTGCCGCAGCAACGTTATGTGCATCTGGTGCTGGAGAACGAGCATAACGCCGCGCACCTGCTGCGTGATGGCTTCGATGCGCAGTGGAACGACGATGGCCATAACACCCTGCATGCGCTACTGACCTTCGAGAACGAAAGCTACTACGCCGATTACGCCCAGGCGCCGACGCGCAAGTTGGCCACCTGCCTGGAGCAGGGTTTCGTTTACCAAGGGCAGGCCAACCGCCATGGCCAACCACGCGGCGAACCCAGCGCCGACCTGCCGCCGCATGCCTTCGTGCTGTTTTTGCAGAACCATGATCAGGTGGGTAACCGCGCCTTTGGCGAGCGCCTGACGCTACTCGCCGACGTTGACGCGCTGCAGGCCGCCACCGTGCTTCTGCTGCTGTGCCCGATGGTGCCACTGCTGTTCATGGGTGAGGAATGGGGCTGCAAACGGCCTTTTCTGTTCTTCACCGATTACCACGACGAGCTGGCCAATGCCGTGCGCGAAGGCCGGCGCAACGAGTTCGCCGATTTTTCCCAGTTCAACTCGCCGCACAGCCGCGAAGCCATTGCCGACCCCAATGCCGAGGCCAGTTTCCAGCGCTCGCAGCCAGATCTGGCGCCTGCCTTGGAGCCTGAGCAGCGCGAGTGGCTGGCCTTCTATCGCGGCCTGTTGCAGGTGCGCCACAGCCGCCTGCTGCCAGGGCTGGAGCAAGTGCGCAGTCTGGGGGCGCAGGTGTTGGGTGACGGCGCGGTACTGGCGCGCTGGCGACTGGGCAATGGCCCGGCGCTGAGTATCGCCATCAACCTGGGGACCAGCGCCGTTTCCCTACCTGCAGAGGCCATGCACGGCGAACGCCTGTACACCCTGCGCATCGACGATACCGACCTGCGCCAGGCGCAATTGCCGCCACGCAGTGCCCTCGTCACCCTGGAGCCCGCCCGATGAGCGATCGATTACTGGCCGAACTGACGCAAGCGGCGGATCTGAGCATCGACTGGACCGATGCCTACGGCCAGCCACAGAGCGTATCGGCAGAAGCGCAGCGCAACCTGTTGGAGGCGCTGGGCTATCCGGCGCAAAGCCCGGAACAGATACGCGAAAGCCTGACCTCGCTGGTGCACCGCCAGCATGTGCCAGAAGATTCCGCTCTGCTGCTTCAGGACCAGCATCACCCGCTGGCTTTGACCCTCTACCCGGCCGAGAGCCCCTATCGGCTGACCGATGAGCACGGCAATGTCAGTGAGGGGCGGCTCGACCACAACGGCCATTTGCCGGCGCAACAGCAGCCTGGCTATTACCAGTTGCAGATTCGCGACACTCAGCATGCGCTCGCCGTAGCGCCCGCCGCCTGCATGTCGGTGCAGGAACTGTGTGGCAAGACGCGCATCTGGGGCCTGACTGCCCAGCTCTACGGTTTGCGCCGCGCCGGCGACGGCGGCCTGGGCGATACCTTGGCGGTGGCGGATCTGGCTCGGCATGCCGCCAATCACGGCGCCGATGCCATCGGCCTGAGCCCGGTGCACGCCCAGTTCAGCGCGGATCTGCGCAGCTACAGCCCCTACTCACCGTCCAGCCGGCTGTTCTTCAATACCCTGTATGCCGCGCCCGTCACCTTGCTCGGCGAGGCGCGCGTGCAACGAGCCATTCAAGCAGCCGGGCTGCACAGTGAAATGACGCGTCTGGAGGCGCTGCAGTTGATCGACTGGCCGGCCGTGGCCGCCACTCGCCAGCGCCTGTTGCGCCAGTTGTATGCGGATTTCTGCCAAAGCCCCGACCATTTACAGCAACGCTTCGACGCCTTTCGCACAGCCGGCGGCGATGCGCTGCAGCAGCATTGCTGCTTCGAGGCCATCCATGCGCAGCGCCTGCGCGAAGGCGCCAGCGGTGACTGGCGCACCTGGCCGGAGGCCCTGCGCAGCCCGCATCAAGGCGCCGTGACCCGTTTTGCCATCGAACATGCCGATGAACTGCGCTTTCACGCCTTCTGCCAATGGCTGATCGCCCATGGTCTGGAAACCGCGCAGGCCACTGCCAGCGGCGCCGGCATGGGCATCGGCCTGATTGCCGACCTGGCGGTGGGCGCCGATTGCGCCGGCAGCCAGGCCTGGTCGCGCCAGGACGAACTGCTGCCACGGGTCACCGTGGGTGCGCCACCCGACGTGCTCAATCGTCAGGGGCAGAACTGGGGCGTTGCCGCTTTCTCGCCGCAGGGTCTGCGGCAGCACGGCTTTCGCGCCTATATCGAGATGCTCCAGGCCAACCTTGCGCATGCCGGCGGCATTCGTATCGACCATGTAATGGGGCTGCAGCGGCTGTGGGTGATCCCCCAGGGCGCGGAGTCGCAGCACGGCGCCTACCTGCGCTACCCACTCGATGACCTGCTGCGCCTGCTGGCCCTGGAATCGCACCGTCAACGTGCCCTGGTGATCGGCGAAGACCTTGGCACTGTGCCCGAAGGGCTACGCGACAAGCTCGCCGCGCGCAATATCCTCGGCACCCGTGTGCTGCTGTTCGAGCAGGACGACCTGGGTTTCGTCCCAGCCGAACGCTGGCCCGGCAATGCCCTGGCGACCACCACCACCCATGACCTGCCGACGATCAAGGGCTGGCTCGCCGGCCGCGATCTGGAATGGCGAGTGCGCGCCGGTCAGCGCGACGCTGAGCTGCTGGAGGGCGACCACGCCGAGCGTGCCGGTGAGCGCGTGGCGCTGCGCCAGCTGTTCGAACGCCAGGGTATGGCGCCCGGCAGCGATGACGATGCCTGCCTGCAAGCCTGTATCGAGCATATCGGCCGCACGCCGGCGCCACTGACCCTGTTGCCGCTGGAGGACGCCTGCGGCCTGGAGCAGCAGCCCAACCTGCCCGGCCCGGGCGATATTCACCCAAACTGGCGGCGCCGCTACCCGCTAAAGGTCAACGAGCTGCTGGAACAGCCAGCTACCAGTGAGCGTCTGGCCAGCCTCGATGGCGCACGCCGGGAGGCTGGCAATGACTGAATTACGCGCCACGCAGCGCCTGCAGCTGCACAAGGATTTCACCTTGCGCGATGCGGCGACCCAGGTGCCGTATTTGGCGCAGCTGGGTATCAGCCACCTGTATGCCTCGCCGATTCTCACCGCCCGCCCCGGCTCGCAACACGGCTACGACGTGATCGACCCGAGCCGGATCAACCCCGAACTGGGCGGCGAAGCCGCGCTGGTGCAGTTGGTGGACACTCTGCGTGCCCATGACATGGGGTTGATCCTGGATATCGTGCCCAACCATATGGCCGTCGGTGGCGACGGTAACCCTTGGTGGCTGGACGTGCTGGAATGGGGGCAAGGCAGCCCTTACGCCGAGTTTTTCGATATCCAGTGGCAATCCCACGACCCTTTGCTCAGCGGCCAATTACTGGTGCCTTTTCTGCGCAGCGACTACGGCGAGGCGCTGCGTGACGGCACGCTGGAACTGGTGTTCGACACCGAGCGCGGGCGCTTTCACGCGCAGCACTTCGAGCATCGCCTGCCGCTGACGCCAGCCAGCTACGCCAGCATCCTGCGCTGCAGTGAAGATGAAGCCCTACGCGAACTGGGTCAGCGTTTCGCCCGCCTGGGCAATGATGACGCCAGCCGTGCACAGGCCGATCAGTTGTGCATCGAACTGACCTCTAAGGCGCTCCAGGTAGCGCCCCTGCTCGCCAGCTTTCAAGGCCGTGACGAAGCGGCGCAGCAGCGTCTGCACGCACTGCTCGAACGTCAGCATTACCGCGTCGCCAGCTGGCGTACCGCGGCGGACGATATCAACTGGCGACGGTTTTTCGATATCAACGAACTGGGTGCGCTGCGCGTCGAGCATCGGCAAGTATTCGAGCAGACGCACGCCAAGGTCTTCGAGCTTATCGAGCGCGGCCTGATCGACGGCCTGCGCATCGATCACATCGACGGCCTGGCCAACCCGCGTGCCTATTGCAGCCGGCTGCGCCGGCGCATCCGGCAACTGCGCGGCGATGCGCCCTTCCCTATCTTCGTGGAAAAGATTCTCGGCGCTGGCGAACAGTTGCCGCAGGAGTGGCCGGTGGACGGCACTACCGGCTACGAGTTCATGAACCAGCTGTCGCTGCTGCAGCACGACCCGCATGGCGAACTGCCGCTCAGCCAGCTGTGGCAGGCGCAAAGTGGCCGGCCGACAGCGTTCGACGAAGAAATCCTGCAGGCGCGACGTCTGGTGCTGGAAGGCTCGCTGGCCGGTGATCTGGAGGAAGTTGCCCAGCGCCTGCTGCACGTCGCCCGTCATGACATCGCCACCCGCGACCTGACCCTCGGCGCCATTCGCCGAGCGCTGCGCGAGCTGATCGTGCACTTCCCGGTGTATCGCACTTACGCCCAGGCCTACGGCCGTTCCCAGCAGGATCGGCGCTTCTTTCAGCAGGCATTGGACGGCGCGCGGCAAACCCTGGCCGAAGCTGACTGGCCCTTGCTGTCACATCTCGACGACTGGCTCGGCGGCGCCTTCCTGCGTGCGTTGCCGCCTGGGCGCGCACGGCGTTTGCGCGCCCAGGCGCTCACGCGCTTCCAGCAACTGACCTCGCCTGTGGCCGCCAAGGCCGTGGAGGACACCGCGCTGTATCGCGCCGGCGTGCTGTTGTCGCGCTATGACGTGGGCTTCGATGCAGAGCACTTCAGCGCCAGCGTCGAGCATTTTCACCAGGCCTGCGTCGAACGTGCGAACCATCACCCGCTCAACTTGCTGGCCACCGCCACCCATGACCACAAACGTGGCGAGGACTGCCGCGCACGCCTGGCGGTGCTCAGCGAACGCGCCGCCTGGTACGCCGAACGGGTCAGGCACTGGCAGCACCTTGCACAACCGCTGCGTAGCAGTCATCAGCAGCAGGCGCCGGATGGCGGCGAAGAGGCGATTCTCTACCAGGCACTGATCGGCAGTTGGCCGCTGGGGCTGCAAGCGGACGATGACGTTGGCCTGGACGCCTACCTGCAGCGCCTGCTCGGTTGGCAGCGCAAGGCACTGCGCGAGGCCAAGCTCAACAGCGCCTGGAGTGCGCCGAACGACGAACACGAAGCTGCCTGTGCCGATTTCCTGCGGCGCCTGTTGTGCGAGCCAGCCGGATTGGCCTTGCGCACCGAGCTGGCTGAGAGCGTCGCAGCAATAGCCCCTGCTGGTGCCCTGAATGGCCTGGTGCAATGCCTGCTGCGCATGACCACGCCCGGTGTGCCCGATCTGTACCAGGGCTGCGAGTTCTGGGATTTCAGTCTGGTCGACCCTGATAACCGTCGCCCGGTGGACTTCGCCGCGCGACAAAACGCATTACAGGCCAATGATGAGCCAACGGCCATGCTGGCCAGCTGGCAGGACGGGCGCATCAAGCAATGGCTGATCCAGCAGGTGCTGGCGATTCGTGCGGCGCGTCCGTCGCTGTTCAGCCAGGGCAGTTACCAGCCCCTGGCTGTCACGGGCAGACACGCCGCCCAGGTGCTCGCCTTCCTGCGTAGTCACGGTAACCAGCACCTGCTGGTGATCGTGCCGCGCCTGGCCGCCGGCCTGCTCGCAGAGCACGACCTGCCACATGTGCCCACAAAGCGTTGGGGCGACACCGCCGTGGTGTTACCGGGCGAATTCAACCACTGCCATGTCACCGGCCTGCTCACTCCTTGCCAGATCGCAGCGCACGAAGCGGTGCCACTTGCCGACGCGCTGGCCGAGCTGCCGGTCAATCTGCTTCGCCTTACCCCTTGATCACAGGAGTTACGCCATGAATGTCGATGAGCAGCGCATACGCGAGTTTGCCTTTCAGATCTGGGAATCCGAAGGCCGCCCTCATGGCCAGCATGAGCGGCACTGGAAAATGGCCAGCAAGTTGGCCGAAGCCGAGGCGCAAGCCCAACCCACGGCCAAGCCGCGGCGTGTCAGCAAACCCAAGACGGTGCCGCTGAGCGAGGCCGAACAGCCCGCGCTGCTGAAGAAACCCCGTGCCCCGCGCACACCCAAGACGCCGAAAGCCTGAGGTCGCCACCATGTCCAATCAACAGCGCTCACGCGTTACCGAAGGCACGCCGTTCCCGCTGGGCGCGAGTTGGGATGGCCTCGGGGTCAACTTTGCCCTGTTCTCGGCGCACGCCACGCGAGTGGAGCTGTGCCTGTTCGACGAGCGCGGTGAGACGGAGATCGAACGCATCGAGCTGCCGGAATACACCGACGAGATCTGGCACGGCTACCTGCCTGACGCCCGTCCCGGCCAGGTATACGGCTACCGCGTATACGGTCCCTACGAGCCCGAAGCCGGGCACCGCTTCAACCCCAACAAGCTGTTGATCGATCCTTACGCCAAGCAGTTGGTGGGCAAGCTGCAGTGGTCTGAAGCGCTGTTCGGCTACACCATCGGCGACCCGGCCGGTGACCTGAGCTTCGATGAGCGCGACAGCGCGCCATTCGTGCCCAAGTGCAAGGTCATCGACCCGGCCTTCACCTGGGGCGAGCAACCCAGCCTGCGCACGCCCTGGGATCGCACGGTGATCTACGAAACGCATCTGCGCGGCATCAGCATGCGTCATCCGGCGGTGCCCGAGCCGCAGCGCGGTACCTGCGCCGGGCTGACCAACCCCGAACTGCTGCGGCACATCCGCGAGCTGGGCGTGTCCAGCGTCGAGCTGCTGCCGGTGCATGCCTTCGTCAACGATCAGCATCTGCTGGAAAAGGGCATGAACAACTACTGGGGCTACAACAGCATCGGCTTCTTCGCCCCGCACCCGGCCTATCTCTCCAGCGGTCGCATCAGTGAATTCAAGGAAATGGTCGCGCACCTGCACAAGGCCGGCCTGGAGCTGATTCTCGATGTGGTCTACAACCACACCGCCGAGGGCAACGAGCGCGGTCCGACGCTGTCCATGCGCGGCATCGACAACGCCAGCTACTACCGCCTGCTGCCGGACGAGCGCCGCTACTACATCAACGACTCCGGTACCGGCAACACGCTGGACCTGAGCCACCCCTGCGTGCTGCAGATGGTCACCGACTCGCTGCGCTACTGGGCGACCGAAATGCGCGTGGATGGATTTCGCTTCGACCTGGCGACCATCCTCGGGCGCTACGCCGATGGTTTCAACGAGCGCCACAGCTTTCTGGTCGCCTGCCGTCAGGACCCGGTGCTGAGCAAGGTCAAGCTGATCGCCGAACCCTGGGACTGCGGCCCCGGCGGCTATCAGGTCGGTGGTTTTGCGCCGGGCTGGGCCGAATGGAACGACAAATTCCGCGACAACGTGCGCGCCTACTGGAAGGGCGACCGCGGCGAGCTCGGTGAACTGGCAAGGCGTCTAACCGCCTCCGGCGATCTCTACAACCAGCGTGGGCGCCGGCCCTTCGCCTCGGTCAACTTCATCACCGCGCATGACGGCTTCACCCTGCGCGACGTGGTGTCCTACGACCACAAGCACAACGAGGCCAATGACGAGAACAACCAGGACGGCACCGACCGCAACCTCTCCTGGAACCACGGCAGCGAGGGCGCCACCGACGACCCATCGATTCGCAGCCTGCGCGTGCAGCAGATGCGCAACCTGCTGGCCACCCTGCTGTTCGCCCAGGGCACGCCGATGCTGCTGGCCGGCGACGAGTTCGGCCGCACCCAGCACGGCAACAACAATGCCTACTGCCAGGACAACGAACTGAGCTGGGTGGACTGGTCGCTCGACGATGAAGGCCGTGAGCTGCTCGCCTTCTGCCAGCACCTGATCGCTCTGCGTCGGAGTTACCCGATCCTGCGCCGCCAGCGTTTTCTGGTCGGGCACTACAACGAGGAGCGGGACGTCAAGGACGTCACCTGGCTAGCCCCCGACGGCAGCGAAATGACCGAAGAGCACTGGCACGACGAGGAGGCGCGCTGCATGGGCATGCTCATGGACGGCCGCGCGCAACCCTCAGGCGTCAAACGCAGCGGTGCCGACGCCACCCTGCTGTTGCTGCTCAATGCCGGCCACCAGCCCTGCGAGTTCCAGCTGCCCGAAGTGCACGGCGGGCGCCACTGGCTGTGCCTGGTCGATACGCATACCGCACAAACGGTACCAAGGCCCGTGCAACAGGACGCGGTGGAGTTGCACGGGCGCACGCTGCAGTTGTTGGAGTTACTGCGCTAAAGGCCGCCGCGAAAAAAAGCCTGAACCCTGCTTCCGTCTGCCAACTCGAAAAATATAGATGCTGGGACAACCCATGGCGCCGCTCGAGCGGAGCGCCACCTTTCGGCGCGCGTGACGCTTCGCGTCAGTCCCAAGCAAACAATCACCTACGCCGGCCAGCTGGTCGGCCTCGGGAGCGATTCATGAAAGCAGTGGTATTTCACGACATCGGCGACATCCGCCTGGATGACGTGCCAGAACCCGAGGTACAGGCCAGTACCGACGCGGTCATTCGCATTACCGCCTCGGCCATCTGCGGTACAGACCTGCATTTTGTGCGTGGCACAGTGGGCGGCATGCGCAAGGGCACCATCCTTGGTCATGAGGCCGTGGGCATCGTCGAGGCGCTGGGCAGCGATGTGCGCAATCTCAATATCGGCGATCGCGTTGTGGTGCCCTCCACCATCGCCTGTGGCAACTGCAGCTATTGCCGCGCCGGCTACTACGCCCAGTGTGACGAGGCCAACCCCAACGGCAAGCAGGCTGGCACCTCCTTCTACGGCGGGCCGGAAATCACCGGGGCCTTCCATGGCCTGCAGGCCGAGATGGCACGCATTCCCTTCGCCCATATCGGCCTGGTGAAACTGCCCAGCGAGATCAGCGACGACCAGGCCATCCTGCTTTCCGACATTTTCCCCACCGGTTACTTCGGCGCAAAGCTGGCCGAAGTCGGTAGCGGCGATACCGTCGCCGTCTTCGGCGCCGGGCCGGTCGGCCAGTTCGCCATTGCCAGCGCCAAACTGCTGGGTGCCGCACGCGTATTCGCCATCGACCACCTCGATGATCGCCTGGACATGGCCCGTCGCCAGGGCGCCGAAGTGATCAACTTCGACCGTGAAGATCCGGTCGACACCCTTCGTCGGCTGACCAACGGCATTGGCGTGGACCGTGCCATCGATGCCGTGGGCGTCGATGCCCAGTGTCCTGCCCACGGCCACTCGCCGCGCCAGCCAGAAGGCCATGAATGGCAACCGGGTGATGCGCCCGAGCAGGCCTTGCAGTGGGCCGTCGATGCCCTGGCCAAGGCCGGCACGCTGGGCATCATCGGCGTTTATCCGCAGCAGGCGCGCGAGTTTCCCATCGGCCAGGCGATGAACAAGAACCTCAGCGTCAACATGGGCAACTGCAACCACCGCCGCTACATCCCGCAACTGATCGAGATGGTCCAGGCTGGACGCATCGACCCTGCGAAGATCCTCACCCAGGTCAAGCCCATGAGTGACGCCATCGAAGCCTTCAAGGCCTTCGATCGACGTGACAGCGGCTGGATCAAGGTGCAACTGCAGCCGGCGAAGAACGACGCCAGCCACGGCAGCGAAGAGCAGGTGCATGGCGAGGTGCTTCTCGATCGTGCTATCGCCGACGCCGATCCGCTCGGTGAGTCGCGCTCGAAAAAGCCCGGCAGCCTGTGAGCGAGCGTGACCGAACATGAACAACACCATTGCCAAACCGGAGGTGATCATCGACCGAGTGACACCGGTCAAGCGCCTGCGCGTGCTGACGATCAACACGCACAAGGGCTTCACCGCTCTCAACCGTCGTTTCATCCTGCCGGAATTGCGCAGCGCCGTGCAGTCCACCGGGTCGGACCTGGTATTTCTGCAGGAAGTGCTCGGCGACCATGCCCTACACGCCAAGCGTTTCCATGATTGGCCGAGCGTGCCGCAGTACGAATTTCTCGCCGATAGCATGTGGCCGCAGTTCGCCTACGGGCGCAATGCCGTCTACCCGGACGGCCACCACGGCAACGCCCTGCTCTCGCGCTTTCCCATTCTCGAACATCACAACCTCGACGTGACGGTCAGTGGCACCGAGCAACGCGGCCTGCTGCATTGCCGTCTCGACGTGCCGGGGCACGATGCCGTGCATGCGGTGTGCGTGCACCTGGGGTTGCGTGAGGCGCACCGTCATCAGCAGATGGGGTTGTTACTGGATTTGCTGGCGACCTTCGAACCCAGTGCACCGGTGATAGTCGCCGGTGACTTCAACGACTGGCGCCTGCGCGCGGACGACCTGCTGGTACCCCATGGCCTGCGCGAAGCGTTCGAGCATCGCCACGGCAAACCTGCGCGCAGTTTCCCGGCACGCATGCCGCTGCTGCGTCTGGATCGCATCTATACCCGCAATGCCTCGGCACACGAGCCGCAGGTGTTATCTACCCGGCCCTGG
This sequence comes from Pseudomonas sp. YY-1, assembly GCF_002843095.1. Lineage (NCBI taxonomy): Bacteria > Pseudomonadati > Pseudomonadota > Gammaproteobacteria > Pseudomonadales > Pseudomonadaceae > Pseudomonas > Pseudomonas sp. YY-1. Next base: position 359,668 of record NZ_PJLX01000001.1, read on the forward strand.
TCGCACCTCTCCGATCACGCGCCATTGGCAGCGGAGATTCACCTGTGAGCGGAATATGGCGAGACGGCAACCAGCTGCGCCTGCTGATCAATGGCGAAGACTATTACCCGCGGGTGTTCGAATGCATTCGCGCGGCGCGCATCGAGGTGCTGCTGGAAACCTTCATCATCCGTGAAGACAAGGTCGGCCTCGAACTGCAGGAGGTACTGATCGAAGCGGCGCGGCGTGGCGTGCGCATCGTCCTCGCAGTGGACGGCTACGGCACCGCCGACCTGCAGCATGAGTATGTCGCAGCACTGACCCGCGAGGGCGTGAAGATCCATGTCTTCGATCCCAGTCCCCGGCGCTTTGGCATGCGTACCAATCTGTTCCGCCGCCTGCACCGCAAGCTGGTGGTGATCGATGGCCAGCGCGCCTTTGTCGGCGGAATCAACTATTCGGCCGACCATCTCGGCGACTTCGGTGAAATGGCCAAGCAGGACTACGCCGTCGAAGTGGTAGGCCCTATCGTCAGCGACCTGCACGTAGCCATGCAGCGCTTACTACGTCCGGCGCTAAGCGAGCCGAGCCCGGCGCAGCCATCCAGAGAGCCGGTGGGCGATGCGCGCGTGATGCTGCTGGAGCGCGACAACGAGCGCCACACCACTGATATCGAGGACGAACACCTGCGCGCCTTCGAATCGGCGCGCACACGCGTAGTGATTGCCAACGCCTATTTCTTCCCTGGTTACCGCGTGCTGCGCGCCTTGCGCAATGCGGCGCAGCGTGGCGTACAGGTCACCCTGATCCTGCAGGGCCAGCCAGACATGCGCTGGGTCCAGGCCTTCTCGCGCCTGCTCTACAACTATCTGCTACGCGATGGCGTGGTGATCTACGAATACTGCCAGCGCCCGTTGCACGGCAAGGTGGCGCTGGTGGATGACGAATGGTCCACGGTGGGCTCGAGCAACCTCGATCCGCTGAGCCTGGCGCTGAACCTGGAAGCCAACCTGGTGATTCAGGATCAGGCCTTCAACCACTACCTGCATGACCATTTGCTCGAGCTGTCCGCCGAGCACTGCAAGCGCATCGAACTCGAACGCGTGATACGCGGCTACTGGTGGCGCGCGCCACTGGTGTTCCTGTGCTTTCACTTTCTGCGCCGCTTCCCGGCTATCGCCGGCTGGCTGCCGGCGCACCGCAAGAGACTGAAACCGCTGGAGCCAGCCGACAAGGCCAGCGGCTATGAAGAGGAAAAAACTGGATGAATGGTGCCCAGAACAACCCCTGGATGCGCTGGGGAAAACGCGCACTGACCCTGTTCTTTCTACTGGCCATACCGGCATTGCTGTACATGCTCGCGCGCAATCTGGACTGGGGCGAAGTGCGCCAGTCGCTCAGCGACTACAGCGTGCAAACACTGGCAGTAGGTGCGTTGATCGCCTGCGCCAGCTATCTGGTGTTCAGCTGCTATGACCTGCTTGGCCGCCAGTACAGCCGCCATCATCTGCCTGCGCGCCAGGTCATGCCGGTGGCGATGGTCTGTTACGCCTTCAACCTGAACTTCACCACCTGGATTGGTGGCGTGGCGATGCGCTACCGGCTGTACATGCGCCTTGGCCTGAGCGCCTCGACGGTGACACGCATCCTCAGCCTCAGCCTGCTCACCAACTGGACCGGCTACATGGCGCTGGCCGGGGTGATCTTCTCCATGCGCCTGGTGCAGTTGCCCGACAACTGGGGCCTGGGCGTCACCGGCCTGCAATTGGTGGGGTTCGCGCTGCTGGGGGTGGTCAGTGCCTACATCGGCATCTGCGCTTTCTCGCGGCAACGCGTGTGGCACTTGCGCGAGCGGTCGATCACCCTGCCCTCACTGAAGATGGCACTGCTGCAACTGTGCCTGGGCGCAAGCAACTGGGCGCTGATGGCGGCGCTGATCTTCTGGCTGTTGCCGGAGGGTGCGGCCTACACCTCGGTACTCGGCGTGCTGCTGATCAGCTGCATGGCCGCAGTGGTGGCGCATATCCCCGCCGGCCTGGGCGTGCTCGAGGCGGTATTTCTCGCCCTGCTGCAGCATCAGTACAGCCAGGCGAGCCTGATCGCCGCCCTGCTCGCCTATCGTGTGCTCTATTACCTGCTGCCTCTGCTGCTGGCCAGCGTCACCTACCTGGTGCTGGAGAAGCGTGCGAAAACCCTGCGCAAGCAGGGTGAGCAGCACATCGAGACCCAGCCCGGCTAACGAATAGCGAAAGCAAGCGACGCCTGGTGCAATTGCACCAGGCGCAACGGATGCAGAGGCGGCAGTACCCCGTAGGTGCCATCCGGCGGATGGCGGGAACTTGCAAGCGAGGTGGGCTGGTCTATCTCACATCACTCAGCAAAAACGGAGGCCTCGCATGGCCAAGCCACTGCATCTGATCAGCTACATCCTGCACAACCAGCCCCACAGCGTTGAAGTGGAGTCGGAGCGCGAGCAACTCTCGCCAGACCAGGCGCGCTTCTACCTCAGCGCCCTGCACACCTTCGAATGGCCCAACGAGTTCACCGACGTGCAGGTCACGCGCATCCTGCATCCGAAGAAAGGTGGCAGCACGCCTGCGCACCGCGTACAGCGCTGAAAGCCTGTTCAACCTCTTGCAGTGGGTCGCTGCAAGAGGTTGAACAGGCCGCGCCTAGTCTCCCTCACGCAGCGGCAGCGGCACCTGCCAGATATCTTTGGCATATTCGGCGATGGTGCGATCGGAGGAAAACCAGCCCATCCGCGCGGTATTCAGTACCGCCGAACGCCACCATTGCTCGGGCCGCTGCCAACGCTGATCGACCTGGCGCTGTGCCTTCCAGTAGGCATCGAAGTCGGCGCAGACCATGAAACGGTCCTCGTACAGCAACGCATCCACCAACCCCACGTAGCGCGCCGGATCGTCCGGCGAAAATACCCCGCCGCGAATGGCGCCAAGGGCGGCTTCCAGTCGTTCCGAATCTGCCACCACATCGCTCATCTCCAGGCCCTGGCGCTGCCGGGCGGCAACCTGCTGGGCAGTCATGCCGAAGATGAACAAGTTCTCTTCACCGACCCGCTCGCACATTTCCACATTGGCGCCGTCCAGCGTGCCAATGGTCAGCGCGCCATTGAGGGCGAACTTCATGTTGCTGGTGCCGGAAGCTTCCAGCCCGGCGGTGGATATCTGCTCGGAAAGGTCGGCTGCAGGAATGATGGTCTCGGCCAGGCTGACGTTGTAGTTGGGGATGAACACCACCTTAAGCAGCCCACGTACGGTCGGGTCACCATTGATGGTGCGGCTGATGTCGTTGGCCAGCTTGATGATCAGCTTGGCCTGGCGATAGCTGGCCGCCGCCTTGCCGGCGAAAATCTTCACCCGCGGCACCCAATCGGTGGTCGGATCGTTGCGGATGGCCTGGTACAGAGCCACGGTGTGCAGCAGGTTGAGCAGCTGACGTTTGTACTCGTGGATGCGTTTGACGTGCACATCGAAGATGGCCGTGGTGTCGAGGCTGATCCCCAGCAGTTGCCGGACCCGTGCTGCCAGCGCTTCCTTGTTGCGCTGGCGGCAGAGCGCATATTCGTCGCGAAAACCTTGGCGTTCGGCGAAAGGTTCCAGCGCCTGCAGATGATCCTCGGGGCGATGCAGAACCTGCTCACCCAGCGCGTCGACCAGCAGATGGGTCAGCCCCGGATTGACCTGGAACAACCAGCGGCGAAAGGTCACGCCGTTGGTCTTGTTGTTGACTCGATCGGGATAGAGCCGGTGCAGATCGCGAAACACCGTGTCGCGCATCAGCCGCGTGTGCAGCGCTGAAACGCCGTTGATGCTGTGCGCACCTAGGAACGCCAGGTTGCCCATGCGCACGCGGCGGCCGTGGTCTTCCTCGATCAGCGACACCGCGCGCAGCAGGCGGAAGTCATGGATATCCTTGGCGCGCAGCGCATCGATATGCTCGGCGTTGATCAGGTAGATGATCTGCAGGTGCCGTGGCAGCAGACGCTCCATCAACGATACCGGCCACGACTCCAGCGCCTCCGGCAGCAGCGTATGGTTGGTGTAGGCGGTGGTGGCCACCGTCAGCTTCCAGGACTGTGCCCAGGGCATGCGATGCTCGTCCACCAGTAGGCGCATCAGCTCGACCACGGCGATGGCCGGGTGGGTGTCGTTGAGTTGGATCGCCACCTGCTGCGGCAGGCTTTGCAGGTCCTGATGCAGGCGCAGGTGGCGCTCGATCAGGTCCTGCAGCGAGGCGGAAACCAGAAAGTATTCCTGACGCAAGCGCAGCTCCTGGCCGGCCTCGGTATCGTCGGCTGGATAGAGCACCCGCGAGATGCTCTCCGCGCGGACCTCGCCGGCCACCGCGCCGAAGTGATCGCCGGCATTGAAGCGATCCAGCTGTAGGTTTTCCTCGGCGCGCGCACGCCACAGGCGCAGAGTATTGACCGAGGCGCCGCGCCAGCCCACCACCGGTGTGTCGTAGGCGATGGCACGTACCCTCTCCTGCGGATGCCAATGCTGGCGTGTGCCGCCTGTACCGTCGTCCAGAGTCTCCACGCCACCGCCAAAGCCGATGCGGTACGCCACCTCTGGGCGTTCGAACTCCCAGGGATTGCCAAAGTCCAGCCAGGTTTCGGTCTGCTCGGCCTGCCAGCCATCGACGATCGCCTGGCGAAACAGCCCGTGTTCATAACGAATGCCGTAGCCGTGAGCGGCCAGACGCAGGGTTGCCATGCTCTCCATGAAACAGGCAGCCAGACGCCCTAGCCCGCCATTACCAAGCGCCGCGTCGGGCTCGACCTCACGAATGCGCTCCATCTCCACACCGAGTTCGGCCATGGCCTGGCGCGCCACGTCGAGCAAACCGAGGTTACTCAGGTTGTCCACCAGCAAGCGGCCGATCAGAAACTCCAGAGACAGGTAATAAACGCGTTTAGCGCCCTGGCGTTCGACCTGGGCGGAGGACTCTTCCCAGCGGTCGATCATATGGTCGCGCGTGGCCAGCGCCAGCGCCTCGAACCAGTCATGGTCGAAAGCTGTGCTCGGGTCCTTGCCCACGGCGTAGCGCAGCTTGGCCAGGATGGCCGCCTTGAACGCTGCTACGGCACTCTCGGCCTCGCTGTGCGATTCGCTCATATGGATCCCCTCACGCGCGCGTGCGTCGATTACAGCCGAAACGATGGGTTCGGCTTTTCTTTGTGGCCTTCGCAGCGCTGATGAGTTCAGGGTTTTTCTGCCTGCGCCCCATTGATCAAAAAGCCTGAACTTCGACTTGGCGGCTCCCCTCACAACTCATGAACGCCACTGTCGAGGAGATCATCATGCGAGCCATCATTCCCGGCCTTCTGGTCGGCGCGTTAGCGGCCGGCGACGCGTTGGCCGAGGCCTGCTACGTCAGTGCCAGCGCATCCAGCGATGCCATTGCGGAGGTCGAACAGGAGTTCTGCTACGAGTTCACCGGCATGGACAAGGGCGCCATCGACTGGTCGTGCAATAACGCAACCGGTGACATGATCAACAGCGAGCAACGCAAGGTCGCCAGTTGTGCCGAGGCCAAACTGGGCAGTTGCGAAGCAGCGCTGACCCAGGAAACCCTGACCAACTACCGCTCCGGCGACGATGATCGCGGCGAGGCGCGCCCCGCCGTGCCCAACGAGGCCAAGGTGCTCACCTACTATTACCGGGCAGGCGACCTCAAGCAGGTGCGCATCGACTGTGAGAATTCTGGCGGCACCTGGCGGGACAAATGATGGGCGCATACAAAGGCCTGCTTTTGCTGCCGGGCACCGCTCAGCACATGGCTCATGAACGCATGGTGCAGCGTCAGCTCGGCGAGAAACTCGCCGCCCTGCTCGGTTGCCCCTTCCTCGGCCCGCATCAGCCGGGCACGCAGATTCGCGGGCGCCACTATTTCCTGCCTGAAGACACCCTGATCGGCGATGTCGGCGCACTGGGCATCGGCGGGCCGGACGATTTCTTCGGCGGCCAGGTCGAACATGCCTTTCTGGCCACCAAGGCCATCAGTCACCCTGCCCTCGACGCTCCTCGCCATTTGCCTGTGGGCTGGTCCGAGCGGCTCGCCCGGCAGATCGAGGGCGTCACTTTGCAGGGTTTCAGCGCCTTCGCTCTGGAGGATGCCGTCGAGGCCGGACAACAGCTGTTGCGCGCCGGGCCGATTCGCCTGAAACCGGTGGACGGCACCGGCGGTCGAGGCCAGCAGGTCGTGCGCTCGCCCGATGAGCTGGACAATGCCCTGGCCGCACTGGATGAGCAGCATGTGAGGGAACAGGGCCTGGTGCTGGAAGAGGACCTGCAGCAGCCCACTACCTACAGCGTTGGCCAGATCCGAGTGGCGGGCGTCACCTTGAGCTATCACGGCACCCAGCAACTGACCGAGGATGGCCAGGGTAACCAGGTCTACGGCGGCTCGCGCCTGACGCTGGTGCGCGGTGACTACTCGGCACTGATGACCCTCGACTTGCCGCGCGCCGTACGCCTGGCCGTGCAGCAGGCGCGCATCTTCGAGCTGGCAGCGTTGGAAGCCTACCCGTCGATTCAGGCATCGCGGCGCAACTACGATGTGGCTCAGGGGCTGAACGCACGAGGGCAGACACGCAGTGGCGTGCTGGAGCAATCCTGGCGCGTCGGCGGGGCCAGCGCGGCGGAAATCTTCGCCCTGGAAGCATTCATCAAGAACCCGCAGTTGCACACGCTGCAGGCCTCGACCCATGAATACTATCGGGATGTACCACCGCCGCCCGGCTCGATCTGCCTGTATCAGGGCCAGGCCAGCGAGGACGGCCCGCTGGCCAAATACGTCAAGGTGGGTCCGTCATGAGTGCTTGCAGCCAGAGCCTGGACATTCTGGTGGGTGACCAGCACATCGCCGGTACCCTGCTGACCCCACCGAGCAAAGTTCCCGGTGTGCTTTTCGTCCATGGCTGGGGCGGCAGCCAGCAACGCGACCTGGCCCGTGCCCGTGGTATCGCCGGGCTGGGCTGCGTGTGCCTGACCTTCGACCTGCGCGGGCACGAACGCAACGTCGAAGCACAGGAGCGCGTATCACGCGAAGACAACCTGGCCGACATTCTCGCTGCCTACGACCTGCTGGCCGCACACGAAGCGGTCGACCCCGAATGCATCGCAGTGATCGGTACCAGCTACGGCGGCTACCTCGCTACCTTGCTCAGCGTGCGGCGCCCGGTGCGCTGGCTGGCCCTGCGCGTGCCGGCGCTGTACTGGGACGCGCAATGGCAGTTGCCCAAACGCCAACTGGACGTTGTACGGCTGGCCGAGTACCGGCGCACGCCGCAGCGCGCGCAGGACAATCTGGCGCTCGCTGCCTGCTGCGAATTTCGCGGCGACGTGCTGCTGGTAGAGTCCGAGCATGACGACTTCGTCCCACACACCACGCTGATGAGCTACCGCAATGCCTTCGACAAGGCGCACTCGCTGAGCCATCGCACCATGGCCGGCGCCGACCACGGGCTCAGTGAGGACCGCCACCAGCAAGCCTATACGCGCATCCTGATCGATTGGGTCAGCGAGATGGTGGTAGGCGCGCGGGTAGGCGATTACCCGCATCACCTGGTGCGCTATTCCTGAATCGTTGAGCCTTCGATGCCGCGGTTCGTTCTGGGCATTCGCCCACTCAGCCTGCAAAAGGAGACACCGATGAAAATCAGCAAAATCATGACCCGCAACGTCCGCACCCTCCAACCTGAGCGCAGCATTCGCGAGGCCGCCACGCTGATGGCCGATATAGACAGCGGCGCACTGCTGATCAACGAAGGCGACCGTCTGATCGGCATGATTACCGACCGCGATATCGCTGTGCGCGCCGTGGCCGCTGGCCTGGACGGCAGCACTCCGGTGCGCCAGGTGATGAGCAGCGATGTGCGCTATTGCTTCGACGACGAGGACATCGAACACGTGGCTGCCAATATGGCCGATATCAAGCTGCGCCGCTTGCCGGTGCTCAACCGTGAGAAACGTCTGGTTGGCATCGTTTCGCTGGGCAACATCGCCTCTGGTCACAGCCGGATGGCCAACGACACCGTGCTGCGCGGAGTGACCTCCGCTCACTAACCCTCTGTGGGAGGGGCTTTAGCCGCGATAGGCTAAACCTCTCCCACTAAGGAATTGGCTGGACCAGAATCATCACTGCCAAGGTACATCTCGGTCTCTGTGGAAGGCGCTTCAGCGGCGACGTTTATTGGGTTGGTCGCAGAATCAGCGTCGCCAACGGTGGCAATTGCAGATTCAACGAATCGGACTGGCCATGAGCGGCCAGTTGCTCGCTGTGCAGCTCACCCTGCGTGCCAGCGCCTGAGCCGCTCCAGCAGCTGTCATCGGTATTGAGCAGCACCTGCCAGCGGCCTGCGTGGGGCACGCCGATCCGGTAGCCGTCGAGCACCTGCGGGGTGAAATTGTGCACCACCAGCAGTGGCGCACTGCCCTCGCCGCCCATGCGCAACCAGGCGAATACACTGTTGCGCGCGTCATCGCCGACCAGCCATTGAAAGCCACTCTCCTGGTCATCGAGGCGGTGCAATGCCGGCTCCTCGCGGTACAGGCGATTCAGCTCGCGTACCAGCGCCTGGGCAGCGGCATGCTCGGGGTACTGCAGCAGGTACCAGTCCAGTTGTTGATCGTGGTTCCACTCGCCCCACTGGCCGAACTCGCAGCCCATGAACAGCAGCTTCTTGCCCGGGTGGCTCCACATCAGGGCGAGGAACAGGCGAAGGTTGGCGAATTGCTGCCAGCGATCACCCGGCATGCGCCCGAGCAGCGAGCGTTTGCCGTGCACCACCTCGTCATGGGAGATCGGCAGGATGAAACGCTCGGAGAAGGCGTAATGTAGGCCGAAGGTGATCTGGTGGTGATGGTGCAGGCGATACATCGGGTCCTGCTGGATATAGCTCAGGCTGTCGTTCATCCAGCCCATGTTCCACTTGTGGCTGAAGCCCAGACCTCCCTGCTGCACCGGGCGGCTGACGCCAGGCCAGGCGGTGGATTCCTCGGCGATCATCAAGGCGTCGGGCACTTCGCTGCGCACCACCTCGTTGAGGTGCTGGAGAAATTCGATGGCCTCCAGGTTCTCACGCCCGCCGTGGCGGTTGGGAATCCACTGCCCCGCTTCACGCGAATAATCGCGGTAGAGCATCGACGCCACCGCATCCACGCGCAGGCCATCAATGTGGTATTCGCGCAGCCAGTACAGCGCGCTGGCCAGCATGAAGCCGTGCACCTCGGTGCGGCCGAGGTTGTAGATGCAGGTATTCCAGTCCGGGTGAAAGCCCTCGAACGGGTGCGCGTACTCGTACAGCGCGGTGCCGTCGAACTCGGCCAGACCGTGGGCATCGTTGGGGAAATGCCCCGGCACCCAGTCGAGAATCACGCCGATGCCCGCGCGGTGGCAGCTATCGACGAAGGCGGCGAAGCGCTGCGGGCTGCCGAAGCGTGAGGTGGGCGCGAACATCGACAGCGGCTGATAGCCCCAGGAACCGCCGAACGGGTGCTCCATGATCGGCATCAGTTCGATATGAGTGAAGCCCAGGTCCTGCACATAGGGAATCAGCCGTTCTGCCAATTCGTCCCAGTCTGGTGCGTGATCGTTATGCCATTGCCAGGAGCCGGCATGCAGCTCGTAGATCGCCAGCGGCGCCTGCGAAGCGTGGCGCTGTTCGCGCTCGCTCATCCATCGCTGATCCTGCCAGACGAAGGCTTCAGCTTGCGGCACCCGTGAAGCGGTGGCCGGCGGCACCTCAGTTGCCTGCGCCATGGGGTCTGCGCGCAGCGGCAGCACACCGTGCTCACCGAGAATTTCGTATTTGTAGCATTCGCCGGGCTGCAGCCGCGGGATGAACAGCTCCCACACGCCCGCCGGATAGCGCAGACGCATGGGGTGGCGGCGCCCGTCCCAGCTATTGAAGTCGCCAACCACCGAAACCCGCCGCGCATTAGGCGCCCAGACGGCGAAGCGCACCCCAGGCACGCCTTCATGCTCCATCGGTGCCGAGCCCAGACAGCGCCACAATTGGCGATGGTTGCCTTCGGCGAACAGGTAGAGGTCGGTGTCACCCAGCAGCGGGCCGAAGGCATAGGGATCTTCCGTCTCCTGCACGCTGCCCGGCCAGTGGATGCGCAGGCGGTAGCGCTGTACCTGGGCCAGCTGCAATTCGAACAGGCCCTGCGGATCGCTACAGTCCATGCGCCCCAGCGGCGAGCCGTCGCTGGCCAGCAAGTCAACCGCGTCGGCACCGGGCAGCCAGACTCGCACCAGGCTCTCGGCGCCCTGCGGATGCGGGCCAAGGAAGCTGAACGGGTCGCCATCTTCGGCGCGCTGCAGGCGCTGCACTCTGTTCTGATTCAAGGTCGCACTCCTGGCAATTGGTTAGCGAGATCCACCAGCCCCTGCAACGGGACATCGATCCAGTCGGGGCGGTGGCCGCTTTCGTAAACGATTTCATAGACAGCCTTTTCCAGGCAGAACAGGTCAAGGGCGGCGCCCTCACCGTCGCGTTGGTGCCATTCGTGGGGCAAGCACTTGGCGGCCAGACGATAGGCATCGAGAAAGGCACTGCACGCTTGCTCGCGGTAGCGTGACACCACGTCGCGAACTACCTGCTGGGCGTCCGCCGCGCCTTCCACGCCGCCGGCGTTGCGCTGGGCTACCGCGGCCGCGTAGTCGAAGGAGCGCAGCATGCCGGCAACGTCCTTGAACGGGCTGTGGCGCTGGCGGCGCTCCTCCAGCGAGCGGTTGGGCTCGCCCTCGAAGTCGATGATGTAGGCATCGCCCTGCACCACCAGCACCTGGCCCAGGTGCAGGTCGCCATGCACCCGTATGCGCAGGCCACCTGCCGCCTGCGTTGCCAGGCGGGTGACCGCTTCCAGCAAGGATTTTTCCCTGGCCAGCAGCCAGTCGGCCTGTTCGGCTGCCGCCGGGCTCAGGGCGTCACGCTGACGAGCCAGAGCCTGCAAGGCTTCCTGCAGCTGCGCGGTGATGGATTTGGCCCAGTGGGCGCTGTCGCGCTCGCCGCTGAGCTGATAACCGAAGTCCGGATTCTCAACCGGCCGCGCCAGTACCGCGTGCATCTCGCCGACGCGTTTGCCGAGTACGCCGGCGAACTGCTGCAGTTCGCCCAGCGCATCGACATCCGGATTGGCGGTGCCGCCGGCCAGCTGATCGCGGATGGCGCGGTCAAGGGTGTTGAGCGTCCATTGCCAGGCGTCGCCCTGATTGTCCAGATAACGTTGCATCACCATCAGTGTGTGGGGCTGGCCTTGCTCATCGACGCGCACCACTTCGCCAAGAAATGGCGCGACGTTGGCGTAGCCGTGATCGGTCAGGAAGCGCCCCATCTCCACCTCCGGGTGGATACCGGGGACGCCGCGGCGCAACAGCTTGAGCAACAGCTGCTCGCCGATCAGTACCGAACTGTTGGACTGCTCGGCCGAAAGCAGCTTGAAGTCGTTCTCGTCGATACCCTCGAGTGCCGGCAACGCCGCCTCGGCGCGGAACTGCAATTCCCCGCCAGCGCTGCGCAGTACCGCCTGCTCACGCAGCAGGCGCAGGACCTGCTGGCTGAATTGCGGCAGGCTGAAGGCATCGGTCAGCAGCTCCACATGGCGACCCCGGCGCAGCCGGGCCAGCGCCAGTTGCTGTGGTAGATCGTTACCCTCGGCGCGTTCCGGCACAGCAGCCAGCGGCAAGCGGTAATACTCGACGCCGGCCGCCCCCGTCACCTGCACCTCGGCCAGCAGCGGCGCGTTGGCATCGCCGCCAAGCGGCATCACGTACAACACGCTGACGGCCGGGCGCTGTTCACCCGCGAACCAGCGGCGCTTGGGCAGATACAGCGGCAGCGACTCGCGCTCCAGCGTCTGCCGCGCGCGCCCGTCCATCACTTCACTCAGGGCGCGCCCCAGCACCAGGGTCTGCAGCTCTGGCATACGTTCCACCGGTTTCTGGTGCCAGCTGGGCATCTGCGAGGCGTCGGCCAGGTAGAACCAGTAGAAACCGTACGGCGGCAACGTCAGCAGATAGGTGAGCTGGCCAATGGGCGGGAACGAGGCGCCGCCGATCATTTCCACCGGTACCCGGTCGCGGTAGTCAGCCAGTTCCAGTTCGACGGCCTGGGCCGCGCTGGACAGGTTGGCCACGCAGAGTATCTGCTGGTCGCTGCCATCCTCGCCTCGATGCACGCGCAGGTAGGCCAGGATGCGCCGGTTGCTCGGCGTCAGCATCGTCAGCGAGCCACGGCCGAAGGCCTTGTGCTGGTTGCGGATGGCGAGCATGCGCCGCGTCCAGTTGAGCAGCGAATGCGGGTCGCGCCCCTGCGCCTCGACGTTGATGGTCTGGTAGCCGTACAGCGGGTCCATGATCGGCGGCAGCACCAGACTGGCCGGATCGGCGCGGGAGAAGCCGCCGTTGCGGTCCACCGACCACTGCATCGGCGTGCGTACACCGTCGCGGTCGCCGAGGTAGATGTTGTCACCCATGCCGAGCTCGTCACCGTAGTACAGCGTCGGCGTGCCGGGCATCGACAGCAGCAGGCTGTTAAGCAGCTCGATGCGTCGCCGGTCGCGCCCCACCAGCGGCGCCAGACGCCGGCGGATGCCGAGGTTGATCCGTGCGCGACTGTCGGCAGCGTAGTAGTTCCACAGGTAGTCGCGCTCGTCATCGGTGACCATCTCCAGGGTCAGCTCATCGTGGTTGCGCAGGAAGATCGCCCATTGGCAATTGGGCGGAATCTCCGGCGTCTGGCGCAGGATGTCGGTGATCGGAAAGCGGTCTTCCTGGGCGATGGCCATGTACATGCGCGGCATCAGCGGGAAGTGGAAGGCCATATGGCATTCGTCGTCCTCACCAAAATAGGGCCGGGTGTCCTCCGGCCACTGATTGGCCTCGGCCAGCAGCAGGCGATCCGGATAGCGCGCATCCAGTTCAGCACGGATGCGCTTGAGCACCGCGTGGGTTTCCGGCAGGTTCTCGCTGCTGGTGCCGTCACGCTCGATCAGGTACGGGATGGCGTCCAGGCGCAGGCCGTCGACGCCCATGTCGAGCCAGAAGCGCATGACCCCGAGCACGGCTTCGAGCACCTTGGGGTTGTCGAAGTTGAGATCTGGCTGGTGCGAGTAGAAGCGGTGCCAGAAGTACTGGCCGGCCACGGCGTCCCAGGTCCAGTTGGACTTCTCGCTGTCGATGAAGATGATCCGCGTGCCGGCGTATTTCTCGTCGCTGTCGGACCAGACGTAATAGTCGCGCGCCTTGGAGCCCTTCTTCGCCCGGCGCGCGCGCTGGAACCAGGGGTGCTGGTCCGAGGTGTGGTTGATCACCAGCTCGGTGATCACACGCAGACCGCGCCGATGCGCCTCGGCAATGAAGCGCCGGGCATCGCTCAGCGAGCCGTAGTCAGGGTGTACGTCGTTGTATTTGGCGATGTCATAGCCGTCGTCGCGCCGGGGCGAGGGGTAGAACGGCAGCAGCCAGAGCGTGTTCACGCCCAATTCGGCGATGTAGTCGAGCTTGTCGATCAGGCCCTGGAAGTCGCCGATGCCGTCGTTGTTGGCATCGAAGAACGACTTCACGTGGACCTGATATATAACCGCGTCCTTGTACCACTGCGGATCGTTGAGGAAGGTCTTGCCGGCGCTGCGCTTGGCCATGGTGTCACTCCGTTGTTCAGCGGGCGGTCTGGATTCGCCAGATGCCGAAAGGCAGGTGCCAGGGTTCGATACGCATCCACTGCACCTTGCCGTACCAGGTCCAGCGGTGGCCGTTCATCAGGTCTTCGCCGGCCAGCGAGGCATCGTCGGGCAGGCCCAGTTCCCACAGCGGCAATTCGAAATGCGCCTCCTGGGCGTGATGTGGATCGAGGCTGACGGCGACCAGGATGAAATTGCTCAGATCGGCCGTGCGCTTGCCGAAGTAGAGAATGTTGTCGTTCCACGCGGTGTAGGCCTGGAAGCCCAAGTGGGTCTGCAACGCCGGGTTCTCGCGGCGAATCTGGTTGAGCCGGGCGATCTCGGCGTTAATGTTGCCGGGGGCCTGGTAGTCGCGTGGACGCAGCTGGTACTTCTCCGAATCGAAGTACTCCTCCTTGCCCGGCACCGGCTCGGCCTCGCACAGCTCGAAGCCCGAATACATGCCCCACAGCCCCGATCCCATGGTCGCCAGCGCGGCGCGGATGAGAAAGCCTGGCCGGCCGCTGCGCTGCAGGAAATAGGGATTGATATCCGGTGTGTTGACGAAGAAGTTCGGTCGGTAGCAATCGCGCCAGGGCGGCTGGTTAAGCTCTTCGAAGTAGGCCTGCAGCTCGGCCTTGGTGTTGCGCCAGGTGAAGTAGGTGTAGCTCTGGCTGAAGCCCAGCTTGCCCAGGCGCGCCATCATGGCCGGGCGGGTGAAGGCCTCGGAGAGGAAGATCACCTCGGGATGGCGTTCACGTACATCGGCGATCAGCCACTCCCAGAACGGCATCGGCTTGGTGTGCGGGTTGTCGACGCGAAACAGCGTCACGCCCAGCTCCACCCAGCCCAGTACCACGTCGCGCAATGCCAGCCACAGGTCGGGCATGGCCGCTTCGGCGTAGAACTCGACGTTGACGATGTCCTCGTACTTCTTCGGCGGGTTCTCGGCATGGCGAATGCTGCCGTCCGGGCGCCAACTGAACCAGCCGGGGTGCTGCTCGAGCCAGGGGTGATCGGGCGAGCACTGCACGGCAAAATCCAGCGCCACTTCCAGGCCGTGTTCGCGGGCCACACGGACCAACTGGCGGAATTCCTCGAGGCTGCCGAGCTGCGGGTGCACGGCGTCGTGACCGCCCTCCTCGCTGCCGATCGCGTAGGGGCTGCCGGGGTCGCCCGGGCCGGCCTTGAGGCTGTTGTTCGGCCCCTTGCGGTGCGCCCGGCCGATGGGATGAATCGGCGGGAAATACAGCACATCGAAGCCCATCCGGGCGATCTCGGGGATGCGTGCGTGCACGTCGGCGAAGGTGCCGTGGCGCTGCTCGTCGCCCAGCGAGCGGGGAAACAGCTCATACCAGCTGGCGAATTCGGCCAGGCTGCGCTCGACGTCCAACGGGTAGTTCGGCGTGTGCAGCAGGTGCGGCCGATATTCGGCGCGGCGCATCAGCTCGTTGACCGAAGGATCGATCAGCACCGCCTCGCGTTCAGACTGCGATTGCGAGGCCTCCATGCGTTCGATCAGCGCTGTAAGCTCGGCACGCAATGGTTCCGGGGCCTGCGCGGCGATACGCCGGACCAGCTGCGCGCCCTCCTGCAGTTCGAGCTCTACCGGCACACCGGCACCGAGCTTCTTCACCAGTTCCTGGCGGAAGCTGGCGTAAACGTCCAGCCAGGCCTCGATGGCAAATTCACCACGGCCCTGCTGGTCGATGCGCAGCTCTGCGCTCCAGTGATCATTGCCCAGCGCCTGCATCGGCTTGCGCTGCCAAGTGGCTTCGCCACCTGCGCGCCACAGCAGGTCGGCGGCCAGTTGCTCATGTCCATCGCTGAATATCACCGCACTGACCGGCAACGGCCGGCCGCTCAGGCATTTGCTGGCGAAGCGGCCACCTTCAATGATCGGCTGTACCGCTTCAATGGCGATTCTGGGCTGGGCAATGGCGTGTCTGACGGTCTGGTCGGCATGCTGCGGGGACGGCATCTTTCCTGGCTCCTCTACGCCTGGCAGACGTGTTCGAAGGGATGGGCAGGCAGGTTTGCGACAGCGCGCGAAGCGCTGCACCTGTCAGAAATTCCGAGGCGGAGGCAGTGGGAAAAGTTCAGGCAGTTTTTGCCCGTTCACCGGGCTGACGGTTATCGCCTGTCGCCCGGCTTTTCATCGGCCTGGTCGTCCGGCCTGGTTCTGGTGCCTGGATCTACCATCAGCGGCATGAGGTGTAGCACCACCAGCACAATCACCGTGGACAGCACGGCGGTGGCCTCGCGCCCGAGGCCGACCGCCACGCCGATGGCGGCCGAGGCCCACAGGCCGGCTGCGGTGGTCAGGCCTTTGACGTCGGAAATGTTCTGGCCTTTGAGGATGGTGCCGGCGCCGAGAAAACCGACGCCCGCGGCGATGCCCTGGATCACCCGGCTCATTGCATCGGCTTCGGCGCCGTCCTGCTCCAGGGCCATGACGAAGATCGCTGCGCCGAGGCACACCAGCATGTGCGTGCGCATGCCGGCGGCCTTGCCCATCACCTCGCGCTCGTAGCCGAGCAGCCCGCCAAGGAACATGGCCAGAAGCAGGCGCAACGTGGCGCGAGTGATGTGCTCCACCTGGCCGAGGTCGGAGAACTCCTGCGCCAGGGTCGTGAGAATTCGTTCGAGTACGTCCATAGTCGTTCAATCTCCATGGATGCTTTGCATCAGAGCCAATCCGGCGCGCAGAGGTTCGAGTCATCGTTGCCGCCGGTTATCCGAAACCGGGAACCTGTGCTCAATCAGGCATTCAGTTCCCTTAGAGACCCAAACCAGTCGGGAGAATGCTCATGCCACGTGGCAGCAAAGACAAATACACCGCCAAGCAGAAGCGCAAGGCCGAACACATCGAGGACAGCTACAAGGAGCGCGGCGTACCCGAAGACGAGGCCGAGGCGCGCGCCTGGGCCACGGTCAACAAGCAGTCCGGCGGTGGCGAGAAAGCCGGCGGCTCCGGGCAGAAGACCAGCGCGGCCAGTAAGGAGGCTGCTCGCAAGTCCTCGGCACGGCGTGCGGTGGCGACCCGCGAAGGCGTGCCCCGGCCCGGCCAGCGCCTGGAAGCGATGACCAAGACCCAGCTGATGGGCCTGGCACGCAAGCGGGATATCAGTGGGCGCTCCAGCATGAGCAAGGACGAGCTGCTGCAGGCGCTACGCAAGGCCAGCGCCTGAGGCGCATTACCTCCGCGGGCAATCACTAGGCCGGCCTGAAGGTCTCGTCATTCCCGCGCAGGATTCCCGCGCAGGCGGGAACCCAGAACACCCTGCGAGCCGGACTCCCGCCTACGCGCTACGCGCCTGCGCGGGAGCGACGTCCATCAAGACACCAGTTCTCGCTCACGTTCCACACGCTCGCCGCAATCGCAGCCAGCGCTCTGGCACGGAACCATGCCCTTGGGATGACGCTGCATACAGGCTTCGCAGCAATACAGCAGATCTTCGCCCGCCACTTCGTGCACCCACTCGCGGGACTCGACCGCACAATCGCAATGCGGGCATGCACAGGTATGTGCGCTCATGACTCGCCCTCCTCGTCGTCGGTGGATACCACTTCATCGGTCCAGGGTTTGCCATCGAGCGGAGCCGAGCGCGCCAGTTCCGCTTCGTCGAGGCCAAAGCCGCCACCGACTTCATTCTGGTCGACCACGCTCAGCTCTTCATCGAGAGCGCCGTCGCCGCCACGCTCAAGCGGCGAGCGCGCACCGCTGTCGTCGATCAGCGTATCCGGGCTGAGATCGTCAAGGCTGACGTTGTCCTCATGCTCGCTTTCGCCAAGGGTCGCTGCGCCGGTCAGGCCGATTTCATCCTCTGGGTTGGACGATGGGCGCGCGGTCCGCTGCAAGGTGGGCTCGCCGGTGCCGAGGCTGTCTTCCTCATCGCTGAAGTCCAGCGTC
The DNA here is from genome assembly GCF_002843095.1 of Pseudomonas sp. YY-1. Classification (NCBI taxonomy): domain Bacteria; kingdom Pseudomonadati; phylum Pseudomonadota; class Gammaproteobacteria; order Pseudomonadales; family Pseudomonadaceae; genus Pseudomonas; species Pseudomonas sp. YY-1. The sequence continues at coordinate 377,251 of NZ_PJLX01000001.1, forward strand.
TGTTCATCGATTCGTTCCGCGGTGGAGCTTGGAATCGTGTCTTTCATGGGATGCCTCCTTCGAACGATATGGGCCGCGCGTGGCGACAGCGCAGATGCGCCATCGCCCGTACGCTCGACTCAAGGCGAAATCGGGTCGCTGGCAGGAAAGGTTTCTTCCAGCGCATGATTCAGCCGACTTTCCTGGCGCCCTTTGACCCGCTCCATTTCCCTCTGCAGTTTCGGTAGCGCCGCGCGTAGATCGGCCACGCACTCACGCAGGCATTGGAGTTCGCTCCTGGGATCGCTGATCAAGCCCTTGACCACGCAATGTCCGCTGATCCCGCGCTGCAGCAGCGCGGCGCCGCCAAGGGCCTTGAGCACGCCTGACGAGCCGCCCTGGCAAACGCCGGCGACGATGGCGGTGGCGCCGGAGGCGAGTGAGATGGCACGTTCCAGACGATGAACGTTATGCGTCAGTGACATGGCGTTTCTCCTTAGCGTTGGATGGCGGAGCCCATTGCGGCCTCCGTGAGATTTAGAAAGTCAGGTGCACGGCAAAGGTTCAGGCTATTTGCCGAACGTCCTGCAGGGCGGTCTGCTGCATCAGCCTGTCGACCACGTCGAACAGCGCGGCGCGATGCTCGGCGCCACCGCTGCGAGCGCGGCGGTAGGTAATGAGCTGGGACTCGGCGCTGCCGCCGACACGCGCCAGCTTGCGCGCGTGGGCAATGATCCAGCTGTCCTTGGGCGCAACCTGCTCACCGATGCAGGCCAGCACCTCGTCCAGCCAGGCCGAGAATGGCAAGGTGCTCTGGCTACGCGGTTCGATGAACAGCCCGCGCAGGCCCCGGCGCTTCGCGCGCCAGCGGTTTTCCAGGGTAAGGATGCGGGTCAGCGGGTCATCGAACCAATCATCGTGCGGCGCTTCCAGGGCATGGCCGAGCATGGCGCGAAACAGCCCGGCGATGCACAGGGCATCGTCCAGACGCGGGCAAGCATCGGCGATACGCAACTCCAGGGTGGGGAAACGCAATGACGGGCGAATGTTCCACCACAGATTGAGGGCCGAGCCGATGCAGTCGGTATCGGTCATCACCTTCAGATAGCGCCGGTACTCGGCGTCATCGCGAAAGTGATCGGGAATGCCCATCCGCGGCCATTCATCGCACACCGCCTGGCGATAGCTCATCAAGCCGCACGGGCGGCCATCCCAGAACGGCGAGGACGCACTCAGCCCCAGCAATAGTGGCAGCCAAGGCGTCAGCCGGTTCATCAGGCGGATGCGATCGACGCCTTCGGGCACACCGACATGCACATGCAGCCCGGCCAGCACGCTGCGGCTGGCGACGATCCGATAGTCGTCGAAGATCGCCCGGTAGCGCGCCATATCGGTCGCCTGCACGCTGCGCCATTGCCCCAACGGATGGGTGCCAGCAGCGAGAATGCCGCAGCCGAACTCGCTGGCCAGCTCGGCCATGGTCGTGCGCGCCTGGCCCAGACAGTCGCGCGCCTCATCGAGGCTGTGCAGCACTGGAGTCACCACTTCGAATTGCGCGGCGAACATCTCTCGCGTCACTCGCTGGCCGAGTGCGCGACGACTGGATATGGCGAATGCCTCGACCCCGTGCTGCGCCACACGGCGGCTGGCCAGGTCTGTCAGAAAATACTCTTCCTCGATGCCGAATGTGCTCGCTGCCATGACTCGCCTGCTCCCGTTATTCCTGTAGTTGAGAACCGTCGGGAGGCCTGAGTTCAACCTCTTTGATCAGTTGTCGGGCAGCGAAAATTCATGGGGAATCTTTATTCGGGTGAACAGCTCCTATGCAACACATCGCCCTCTTATAGATGGACTTATTCAGGAGATCTGCCTCATGTCGATAGCCAGTTTCATCGACAGCCCCGGAGCCCAGCCCGTTTCTCTCGCTCCCGTTTCAGGCCCGTTTCAGAGCCTTTATCAGCAACTGTTGGCTGAGCCCGAACCGGGCCATCCGCAGGCGCGCGAGTTTCTGCTGGAGTGCTTGCAGGAGGTGGCGGAGCTACCCAGCGAGCTGCCTCAAAGCCCCTTTGAACTGGCGGCCTGGTCGCAACGTCATCACCAGCGCGTGGCAGCGGACTACGCTGACTATCTCGCCAAGCGACATGCCGGTGAAGGCCGCCGTTACTTCCCGCGCAAAGCTGATGCCCTGCATTTTCTACGGGCCGTGGCACCGACAAAACTGGTCGACGGTGCCTGGCTGTACGGCGTTCTACCGCACTGGCGCGACTATCGCGTGTATCCGCTGGTGCGCACCTACCTGGAAGAACTTGGCGATGGGCTCGCGGCGCAGAATCACGTACTGATCTACCAGCGCCTGCTGGCTGGCCAAGGCTGTGACGACACTCTGGAACTGGATGATGGCCTGTATCGCCAGGGTGCGATCCAACTGGCGCTGGGCCTGCTGGCCGACGAGTTTCTGCCTGAAGTGATCGGCTACAACCTCGGCTACGAACAATTGCCGCTGCACCTGTTGATCAGTGCCTTCGAGCTCAATGAGCTGGACATCGACGCCTACTATTTCAAGCTGCACGTCACCATCGACAATGGCTCCAGCGGCCACGCTGCCAAGGCCGTACAGAGCGTGCTGACCAACCTGCCGCGCGTGGGCGACGCCCAGGTGTTCTACCAGCGTGTGCTGCGTGGCTACATGCTCAATGAGCTGGGTGTGGGCTCGACGGACGTGATCGAAAGCTTCGACCTGGAGCAACAGTTGCTGCAGATGTTCGAGCAAAAGCGTGCGGTTGCCAGCCAGGTGCATTCCGACTACTGCCGCATCGCCGGTCGCACGGTCAATGAATGGCTGGGCAGCACCAGCAGTGTGGCGAGCTTTCTCGAAGCGCTGCAAAGCAATAACTGGATACGCCGCGACACGGACCCGGCCTGCAGCCGTTTCTGGCGCCTGATGCAAGGCCCTGGCGCCGCCATGTTCGGTGTTTTCAGCAACTACGAGCGCCAGCTGCTGCACGACTGGATTGCCGGCAGCTGGCAACCGGACGCGCCAGCGAAACCCTTCCGTCCACGGCGCCGGCCACAACCCGCACTCTCGCTCGCAGGCGGTACGCAGCATGGCGAACTGGACCGCGAACGCCGCGAGCTGATTCAGGAGCTGCAAGGTATGGACGTCTATCGCCGCGAAGCTCGTCTGATCGGCCTGCAGGCGCCCGCACAGCATTGGTCCAGTGCTGGCCTGGCAGCCACTCGTACCTTCGCGGCGCTGATCCAGTAGCCGCCCTGCCCCTGGAACCCGCGCATGCTCGAACCCGCCTTCAACGCCCCGCAGAGTCTCGCCCTGCTACGCCTGGGTACGCTCTTGCGTGCCCGCGGTTATCGCTTCGTCACCCCGACGCCGCTCACTCATCAGCGCGTCAACCAGCGTCCGGGTAATGCGTTGGCCAAGGACTTGCGCGATGTTTTCGGCTGGAGCCGGCCGTTCGCTGACGGCGTGCTGGATGAGGAAATCGTCGAATGCATGGGCGAGGCCGAAGTGCTGCAATCTCACGCGCAAGGCTGGATCAGCCAGGTGCGCTGGTCCAGCCTGGGCGACGGGCTCTATGTGCACTCGCGTTTTCCAACGGAGGAAAGCGACGCGGTGTTCTTCGGCCCCGATACCTACCGTTTCACCCGCCTGCTGCGCGATTACCTGACGCACAGCAATCAGCCGCTACGACGTATTGCCGATATAGGCTGCGGCGCCGGCCCAGGCGCGATCACGGCGGCCTTGCTGCGGCCGGGTGCTGAAGTGATGGCACTGGATATAAACCCCAAAGCGCTGAACCTGACCGCCGTGAATGCCCGACTGGCCGGCATCTACAACCTGCGCATACAGAGCAGCGATCTGCTGCGCGATGTGGATGGACAGTTCGATCTGATCATCGCCAACCCGCCCTATATGCTCGATCCACAGCAGCGCACCTATCGCCACGGCGGCGGCAAGCACGGCGCCGGGCTGTCCCTGGCGATTTTCGATACGGCGATGGAAAGACTGGCGCCCGGCGGCACGCTGCTGCTCTACACCGGGGTAGCGATCGTCGATGGCGAGGATCCTTTGCTCAATGCCATACGCTTATCGCTGCGTGACACCTGCTGGGATTGGGACTACGAAGAGATCGATCCGGACGTGTTCGGTGAAGAGTTGCAGAAAGCCGAGTATGCCCAGCCTGAGCGTATTGCCTGCGTGGCGTTGCGCCTGACCTATCAGCCTGGTCTGCGCCAGCGCTAGGCGCTGTAAAAAAAGGGTTGTAGTACCTGCGCCGAACATACGTAGGCGCAGGCCACCACTTGTACTCAAGCCGCTTTGGCTTGCGCGCCGCTCTTCAGGGATTTGCGCAGCACTTCCATCGATTCGCCCAGTTGCTCCAGCTGCTGCTTGCTCAGCAGCTTGCGGGCCTGCGGGAACATGTCGCGCTCCTCTTCCTCGATATGGTGCTCCAGCAGCTCCTTGAGCACCTTGACCCTGCCTGCGAATTCGAGCGTGGATGGCGACGTTTCCTTGATGTCGGGCAGTACCAGCGCCTCGACGGCACGGTGCTCCTCCTTCGCTTCGATGGCCAGCACGGCGTCGTCCTTGCTGCCAGCGCGCCTGAAGGCGGGATAGAAAATCTGCTCTTCGAGCTCGGTATGGACCTTCAATTCCTGCTCGATCTTGAGCAGCAGCTTTTTACGCGTCTGCACCGCTCGCTCAGTGGTTACTTCCAGTTTGCTCAGCAGGTCTTTGACGGTTTCGTGGTCCTTCTTCAGCAGTTCGATGGCATTCATCGTGTTGCTCTCCTCGGGTCTACCAATCACATCGACAAAAATGCCAGGGCCCGCTGCAAAGCGGGCCCCGGTATGACAGTCACGACTCGCGGCTGCTTTTGGTTTTCTGACCACCTTTGCGTCCGGCCTCGGCGGCTCTCTGACGGTCATTGGCAAAGTTGCCGCCGCTGTTGTGACCGCCCTTACGGCCGGCTTCGGATGCTTTCTGACGATCGTTTGCGAAGTTACCCGGATTTTTACTGGTCGCCATTGCTGGTACCTCCTGATAGTGACTCGCGAGGCGTTATTGCCTCTACATAAAATGAGGCAGGCTCTGCCACGAGTCGTTCAGGCTTTTTTCATCAGCCGTTGATCACGCTGCCGCCGTTGACATGCAACATCTGCCCGGTGATGTAAGAGGCATCGTTGCTGGCCAGATAAACGAATGCCGGGGCGACCTCCGACGGTTGTCCGGGGCGCCCCAGCGGCGTGTCGGCGCCGAACTCGGAGACCTTCTCGGCGCTGAAGGTGGACGGGATCAGCGGCGTCCAGATCGGCCCGGGTGCAACGCCATTGACGCGAATGCCACGCGGCGCCAGGTTGATCGACAGCGAGCGGGTGAACGAGGTGATCGCGCCCTTGGTCGAGGAATAGTCGAGCAGCATCGGGTTGCCCTTGTAGGCCGTCACCGAACTGGTGTTGATGATGCTCGAGCCCGGCTGCAGATGCTCCAGCGCGACCTTGGTCAGGTGGAACATGGCGAAGATATTGGTGCGGAAGGTCTGCTCCCACTGCGCCTGGTCGAGGGCCTCGAGGTTATGCTCGGGATGCTGTTCGCCAGCGTTGTTGATGAGGATGTCGATACGTCCCCACTTGGCGATCACCGCGTCGACCACGCACTGGCAGAAGCCGCCGTCGCCCACGTCACCAGCCAGGGCGATGGCTTCGCCGCCGTGATGTTTCACCTCGTCGAGGGTTTTCTGCGCATCTTCATCCTCGTTCAGGTAAACCAATGCAACCTTGGCGCCTTCCAGGGCGTAGTGCACGGCGACAGCGCGGCCAATACCGCTGTCGCCGCCTGTGATGATCGCCACCTTGCCGGTCAGTTTGCCGGCGGCGCGGTAATCATCGGCAAGGTAGATCGGCTCAGGGTGCATGGCGTGTTCGACACCAGGCTGCCGCTGCTGATGCTGAGGCGGCAGGGTCTTGTCGTTCATCCTTCACTCCTCCTTCGCAGGTGTTCAGACGGCCTTCAGTTGCGGGCTCGCAGTCATCACCGGATGGGTCTTGTGGCGGTTCTCGAAGCAGAAGTTGGTGGCCTGCACGTAGCCTTCGGCCGACCCACAATCGAAGCGGCGGCCCTTGAACTTGTAGGCCAGCACACAGCCCTGCTGGGCCTGCTTCATCAGCGCATCGGTGATCTGGATTTCGCCGCTCTTGCCCGGCTCGGTCTGCTCGATCAACGAGAAGATGTCGGGCGTGAGGATGTAGCGGCCGATGATCGCCAGATTCGACGGCGCGTCTTCCGGGTTGGGCTTCTCCACCATGCTGTCGATGCGGAAGATATCGTCGCGCAGCGCCTCGCCGGCAATCACGCCATAGCGCGAGACTTCGTCCATCGGCACTTCCTGGATGGCGACGATGGAGCAGCGGAATTGTTCGTAGAGCTTGACCATCTGGGTCAGCACGCCGTCGCCGTCGAGGTTCAGGCACAGGTCATCGGCCAGCACCACGGCAAAAGCCTCGTCACCGATCAACGGGCGACCGGTCAGAATGGCGTGGCCCAGGCCCTTCATCTCCAACTGGCGGGTGTAAGAGAAAGTGCATTGATCGATCAGGTGGCGCACACCACTGAGGGATTTTTCCTTACCGGTGTTGGAGATCTCGTGCTCCAGCTCGTAGCTGATATCGAAGTGATCCTCCAGCGAGCGCTTGCCGCGACCGGTGACGATGGCGATTTCATTGAGCCCGGCCTGCAGTGCTTCTTCGACGCCGTACTGGATCAACGGGGTGTCGACCACCGGCAGCATTTCCTTGGGCATCGACTTGGTAGCGGGAAGAAAACGGGTGCCGTAACCGGCCGCGGGAAACAAACATTTCTTGATCATGGGTTCTATACCAATTGAGTGACTCGGTACTAGAACCTGACCCGTTTAGAACCTTTACGGTTCAAGATATTTCAGCAGGCACCGTTTCGCTGCTGCAATTTTGCGAAGTGCGACACCTCGACCTCAGCCAGCGGATGTCGAGGTGCCACAGCTAACGATAAGCCGCCCTCTAGGCGAGATAACGGCTCACTTCGATCAGATTGCCGTCCGGGTCGCGAAAATACACCGATTCGATTGGCCCGACGGCGCCAGTACGTGCCACCGGCCCCTCCTCTACCGTCACGGCCTGCTCGGCCAGATGAGCCATTACGCGCTCCAGCGACCACAGGGTGATCAGGCACAGATCGATGGCGCCCGGTGTTGGCTTGATCGCCTTGGGCTCGAACTCTCGCCCGGCCTGATGCAGGTTGAATTTCTGCTGGCCGAATACCAGAGCGCTACGCCCGGCACCGAAACGCTCGTGGCGCATGCCCAGCACACGCTGGTAGAAGTCGACGGTGACGTCAATGTCCGCCACTGTCAGTACCAGATGGTCCAGTCTCTCGATCATGCTCAATGCCTGTCCAGAAGATGAAAACGTGGCAGCCCGAGGTGCCAGTGGATCGCCGCCAGGCGCGCTGCCAGCACTACGAACATTGCCGCTGCGGTATCCAGCCAGTGTGGCGTGCCCAGGGCACGCAGGCCGATAAAAGTCAGCGCGCCGGCGATGCAGGCCGTAGCGTAGATTTCCTTCTGGAAGATCAGCGGAATCTCGTTGCATAGCACGTCGCGAATCACCCCGCCGACCACACCGGTCATCACTCCCATGATCACCGCGGTACTGATCGGCGTACCGTGTTGCAGCGCCAGTTCAGTGCCGTACACGGTAAACACAGCCAGACCAAAGGCGTCGGCGATCAACAGGCCCTTCTCGTGAATCGGGCGGGTCATGCGTACCCAGGCCACGGTGCCCAGCGCCGCCAGGGAAGCGACCAGGATGTAGGTATCATCGCGAATCCAGCTGACCGGGTGGTTGTCCAGAATCAGGTCGCGCAACGTACCGCCACCCAGTGCGGTGACGATGGCCATCACCAGCACGCCGAACAGGTCCATGGACTTGCGCCCCGCCATCAGCGCACCGGTGATGGCGAACACCGCTACGCCGAACAGGTCGGCGACATAGAAAAGCTTTTCCATGCTGTCCTCAGCGGCTGACCGGCGTACGCAGGGTGACGAACTCCTCGGCGGCGCTCGGGTGCACGCCGATGGTCTCATCGAAGATCTGCTTGGTCGCACCAGCCTTCAGCGCGACAGCCAGGCCCTGAACGATCTCTCCGGCATCCGGGCCGACCATGTGGCAGCCGAGCACGCGGTCGCTATCGGCATCGACCACCAGCTTCATCAGCGTGCGCTCGGGATCTTCGGTCAACGTCAGCTTCATGGGGCGGAAGCGGCTCTCGAAGATCTTCACCTTGTGCCCGTCCTCGATGGCCTGCTCTTCGCTGAGGCCAACGGTGCCGATGTTCGGCAAGCTGAACACGGCGGTGGGGATCATGCTGTAATCCAGCGGCCGGTACTCATCGGGTTTGAACAACCGGCGCGCCACGGCCATGCCTTCGGCCAGCGCGACCGGGGTCAGCTGCACGCGGCCGATCACATCGCCAAGGGCGAGAATCGATGGCGTGGAGGTCTGGAACAGGTCGTCGACCTCGACGTAGCCGCGCTTGTCCAGTTTCACCTCGACGTTTTCCAGGCCGAGGTTATCGAGCATCGGCCGGCGGCCGGTGGCGTAGAACACACAGTCGGCCTCCAGTACGCGACCATCCTGGAGCGTCGCGGCCAGACTGCCATCGGCCTTGCGTTCGATGCTGGCGATGTCGGCGTTGAACTGCAGATCCAGGCCCTTCTTGCTCAGTTCATCGCGCAGGTGCTCGCGTACTGCACCGTCGAAACCTCGCAGGAACAGGTCGCCGCGATACAGCAACGAAGTCTGCGCGCCCAGGCCATGGAAGATCGAGGCGAACTCCACGGCGATATAACCGCCGCCAACCACCAGTACGCGCTTGGGCAGTTGTTTGAGGAAGAAGGCCTCATTGGAGCTGATGGCGTGCTCGCGACCAGGAATATCGGGAATCTGCGGCCAGCCGCCGGTGGCGATCAGAATGCGTTCAGTGCTGTGACGCTGGCCGTTCACTTCGACGGTATGCGCGTCGACGATACGCGCATGACCTTCGAACAGACTGACGCCACTGTTGGTCAACAGATTGCGGTAGATGCCATTGAGGCGTTCGATCTCGCGATTCTTGTTGGCGATCAATGTCGCCCAGTCGAAATTCGCTTCGCCCACCGACCAGCCGAAACCGGACGCCTGCTCGAAGTCCTCGGCGAAATGCGCGCCGTACACCAGCAACTTTTTCGGTACGCAACCGACATTGACGCAGGTGCCGCCCAGGTAGCGGCTCTCGGCGACCGCGACGCGGGCACCATAACCAGCGGCGAAGCGCGCCGCACGTACGCCGCCGGAACCGGCGCCGATCACGAACAGGTCGAAGTCGTAACTCATGGGGTATCTCCTTGGCAGACGGGGAGCATACCGTAAAGGCCCGCGCTAAGCTGAACGCCGGAGGTGGAGAACATGCGCCCTACCCTGACTCACCTGGCCCTGCACGTCCCCGATCTCGACGCCTGCATCGCCTTCTATCAACGTTTCTGCGCCATGCAGGTGATCCACGAGCGCCCCGGCAAGGGCACACGCATCGTCTGGATGGCCGAGCCGGGCAAGGAACACCAGTTCATCTTCGTGATCATGCCGGGCGGGCAAGACCGTAACCTGGCTGCTAATGACTACAGCCACTTCGGCTTTGCCCTGGGCAGCCGCGCAGAGGTCGATCGCATCGCCGCCATGGCCGAGGACGACGGCTGCCTGATCTGGGCACCACGCGACGAACCCTATCCGGTTGGCTATTACTGCGGCCTGCGCGACCCGGCCGGCAATTACGTCGAGTTCAGCTACGGCCAGCCGCTCGGGCCTGGCTCCGAGGAAATGCCCATCCCCTGAAATGCAAAACGCCACCCGAGGGTGGCGTTTCGTTTACCTTAAGGCGTATCAGAACGCCTTGCCAGTCTTGTACAGGTTCTCGAAGCAGAAATTGGTCGCGTCGATGTAACCTTCGGCGCTACCGCAATCGAAACGCTGGCCCTTGAACTTGTATGCCATCACGCAGCCCTGCTGGGCCTGGCGCATCAGCGCATCAGTGATCTGGATTTCGCCACCCTTGCCCGGCGGTGTGCTGCGAATCAGATCGAAGATATCCGGGGTGAGGATGTAGCGGCCGATGATCGCCAGGTTCGACGGCGCGTCCTCGGGCTTGGGCTTCTCCACCATGTTGCTGACGCGGTAGATGTCATCGCGGATCATCTCGCCGGCGATCACACCATACTTGGACGTCTCGTCCTTCGGCACTTCCTGAATCGCCACGATGGAGCAGCGGAACTGGTTGTACAGCTTGACCATCTGCGCCAGTACGCTATCGCCTTCCAGGTTCAGGCACAGGTCGTCGGCCAGAACCACGGCGAACGGCTCGTCACCGATCAGCGGCTGACCGCAGAGGATGGCGTGGCCCAGGCCTTTCATTTCGACCTGACGGGTGTAGGAGAAGCTGCACTCGTCGATCAGACGGCGGATGCCAACCAGGTACTTCTCCTTGTCGGTGCCCTTGATCTGGTGTTCGAGCTCGTAGCTCACGTCAAAATGGTCTTCCAGCGCACGCTTGCCGCGGCCGGTGACGATGGAGATCTGGTTGAGGCCAGCCTCGAGTGCCTCTTCAACCCCATATTGAATCAGTGGCTTGTTCACCACCGGCAACATTTCCTTGGGCATTGCCTTGGTAGCAGGCAGGAAGCGCGTGCCGTAACCGGCAGCGGGGAACAGGCATTTCTTGATCATGGGACTCCCTAGTGGGGATGGTTGGAATGCGCGCTCAGTCTATCAAGCCGCGCTAGCCTTACAACTGCCGCTTGCAGGTCGACCGATGCCGCGATAAAGAAACCCCAGCTCCGCCAGCTGATCGGCGTCATAGATGTTGCGCCCGTCGAACAGCACCGGCATGCGCATCGCACCGCGAATACGCGGGAAGTCCGGCTGACGGAACTGCTTCCACTCCGTCACCAGCACCAGCGCATCGGCACCCTGGGCGACAGCATAGGGGGATTCGCTCAGCACCAGTTGCCCCGCCTCGACGGCCGCCGCATAGCGTGCAGCAACAGCTGCCGTAGCAGCAGGGTCGCAAGCCTGCACCTTGGCGCCGGCGGTCAGCAGTGCGTCTAGCAGCACCAGACTGGGCGCTTCACGCAGATCGTCAGTACCGGGCTTGAATGCCAGCCCCCAGAGCGCGACGACCCGCCCCTGCAAGTGGCCATTGAAATGCTCGCGCAGGGCCTGGAACAGCAGCGTTTTCTGCAACGCATTGCGCGCTTCGACCGCACGCAGGATGCCCGGCTCGATGCCCTCGTGCTCAGCCGTACGGATCAGCGCTTTCACATCCTTGGGAAAGCACGAGCCGCCATAACCGCAACCGGCGTAGATGAAGTGCGTGCCGATACGCCGGTCGCTACCTATACCGCGGCGTACCTCCTCGATATCCACGCCCAACCGCGCGCAGATACCTGCCATCTCGTTGATAAAGGAAATCTTGGTTGCCAGAAAGGCATTGGCCGCGTACTTGCTGAACTCGGCGGCGCGCACGCCCATGCACAACAGGCGATCGTGATTGCGCAGAAATGGCGCATACAGCCGGCGCAGCAACTCGCGCCCACGTTCGTCGTCGCAGCCGACGATCACCCGATCAGGGCGCATGAAATCCTCGACTGCAGAGCCTTCCTTGAGAAACTCCGGATTGCTCGCCACGGTCACCCGCGCTCGTTGCTCCCGACGTGCCAGACCAGCGTTGATACGCTGCGCCACACGCTCAGCGGTGCCCACCGGCACCGTAGACTTGTCCACGACCAGGCACGCATGATCGAGCCGTTCACCCAGCTCGTCGGCAACCGCCAGTACATGGCTCAGATCGGCCGAACCGTCCTCGCCACTGGGCGTACCCACCGCAATGAAAATCACCTCGGCGCGACGGATGCCGGCCTTCAACTGCGAAGTGAAACTGAGCTGCCCACCGGCTAACTGCGCCCTAAGCATCGCCTCCAGGCCAGGTTCGTAGATCGGCGCCTCACCTCGCGAAAGCATCGCGACGCGCTGCGGATCTCGCTCGACGCAGACCACCTGATTGCCCATCTCGGCAAAACAGGTGGCCGTCACCAAACCTACGTACCCTGCTCCAATCACGCATATCTGCATCGCAGCATCCTCCTGGCCTATGCTGCGATTGCAACCAATCGCGGTGGCAGCGATATGACGGAACGACGAAGGAATGATGACAGGCGTATATGTACGCATCATGGGTACACATAGCGTGAAAATTGTGGGGACCAGAAAAACAAAAGCCCCTGTAGGTTTACCTGCAGGGGCTTTGCGAAAGTGGTGGTGAAGAACAGATTCGAACCCGTGTCGGTAGCGTGTCAGTCCATGTCAAACCCGCTCAATAGGGGCTTTACGCTCCCCTCACCGGCTCGTTTCGTCGCTATTCGGCTCTATGATTTCGGCACTCAACCGGCACGCAGCTCGTTGATCAACTCCGGGTGCCGGCCCAGGATCTTGAACAACTGCACCAATGGTTGCGGTGCTTCCGTACTGCCTCGCTCATAGCGAGAAAACGCATTCGGGCCACCACCGAACAGCTCGGCGGCTTCGCGCTGGCTCAACCGCAACTGCTTACGCACACTGCGAATAAGCTCCTGATTGCCGTCCTGGGCGCTCACCTGCTGGCGAAACTCGTTCATGGCACGCATAACGCGCTCACTCTCAGCCGGCCCAGTCAGGGACTCGCCGCACGCATCGCACCAGTCAGCCGTTACTGCAGTAATTTGGGTGGTCTGCCCCTTGTAGGTGAAGGGCATATCGCGGGTGTCGTGAACCAGTTCCGCCCCGCCGCATACTGGACATTTCATGGTCACTTCTCCTTGAAGGAAACGATCAGCAGATCGGCCACCAGCGTGAACTTCAGATAGACCTGCCCGAATTCGGTGTCGGGTCGGTAAACGTCCTGCCAGCTAGTATGATCCGCATAGGTTGTCATGCTCTTGAAAAAGTCGCGGCTGTTCAGGGCACTGATGACGGCCAGCATGTCAGCCATCTCCATACCCAGCTCGGCACCCCCTTCCAGGGCTACGCGGGTGAAGCGATAACGCTGATCGGCTACGGCCTGCTTCACCAGCTCAAGCTTGAAATGGGGTTTGCGCTTTTCCATGCCGCACAAAATAACCTTTTAGGTTAATCTCTTCAAGGGAGCGTCCATGCCAAACGACAAACGCCAGCAACTACGCAATCAGTTGCTGGCTGGTGCCGAATCCAAGCCAGCAAAGCCTGCCAACCAGCGATATTTCGCTAGCCTGCGCGAACGTGTACGGCACTCCAGGCAGTCACCTGCTCCATCGAATTGAAGCGAGCAGTTGGCTGATTAGCGTCTTGAGCCGAGAGAAGAGCGACAAGCCAGAAATCAAAAAGCCCCGAAAGCTTGTCAGCTTTCAGGGCTTTAGGTATTGCGAAAGTGGCGGTGAAGAAGAGATTCGAACTCTTGATACGGTTTCCCGTATACACACTTTCCAGGCGTGCTCCTTCAACCACTCGGACACTTCACCGGATCTCGACGTTTTGGCGTTTACCCCGTCGAGGCGCGCTAATGTAGTCGAATGTTTTCCCGATGGCAAATTTTTTTTAAAGGATTCATGCGCTTAAGAGCGAAGCGGGTTTTCGTCGTGCTTCTCGCAGGGCTGCTCGTCGAAGCGAATGTGGCCGAACAGCAGAAAACCCAGGGACATGAACAGGCCCAAGCCGAATAGCAGCAGCACGCCGGACGGGCTGCGCAGGTAGAAGGTTTCGCTGAGCACGACCGATGCCAGCAGCAGGCCGATCACGGCAAACATATAAAGGATGGAGTAGAGGGTGTTCATGGGGCAGCTCCTTCGGTTCGCTGCTCACCATAAAGGCCTGGCTTTGCGTTCGACCAATTGCCATCCGGCATAGCCGCGATAGGCAAAAACACTGACCAGCCAGTCAGCCGCGGCGCTTTACCAGAGCGCTGCGGCTGAGTACCTTCTGCCCACATTCGCCCCCAAGGCTCTAACAAGGAAAACCGCCATGAGCGACCTGATCAGCTACCAACTCGACGACGGCATCGCCACCCTCACCCTGAGCAATGGCAAGGTCAACGCCATCTCGCCTGAAGTGATCGCTGCGTTCAATGCCGCCCTCGACCGCGCCGAGCAGGATCGCGCTATCGTCATCATCACCGGCCAGCCGGGCATTCTTTCCGGCGGCTATGACTTGAAGGTGATGACCTCGGGCCCGCAGAATGCAATCAACCTGGTCGCTGCTGGCTCTACCCTGGCGCGGCGCATGCTCGCTCACCCCTACCCGATCATCGTCGCCTGCGCTGGTCATGCCGTGGCCAAGGGTGCGTTCATCCTGCTGTCGGCCGATTACCGTATCGGCGTGGAAGGCCCGTTCAATATCGGCCTGAATGAAGTGCAGATCGGCATGACCATGCACCACGTCGGTATCGAGCTGGCTCGTGATCGCCTGCGCAAGTCGGCATTCCACCGTTCGGTGATCAATGGCGAGATGTTCGACCCGGCTGGCGCGGTAGATGCCGGCTTCCTGGACAAGGTGGTGCCGGCCGAACAATTGCAGGCTACCGCTCAGGCGGTGGCTCAGCAGATGAAGAAGATCAACATGACCGCGCACAAGAACACCAAGCTGAAGGTGCGCAAGGCGCTGCTGGAAACCCTGGATGCCGCCATCGAGATGGACAAGCAGCATCTGCTGTAAGCACTCGGCGACCCATAAATGAAAAGCGCCGCTTCCGTTGAGGTCGCGGCGCTTTTTTCTTTGCGCGTCTAGCCAGTTAATCCGCCGGCGACTGTCGGTGCGTGCGGCGCACCCTACGGATTAGCCGGAGTAGTCCAAAGCGGTCCAGGCTCGGCTCAGGCCTTGTGCGAGCACGCAACCGGGCTTGCTCAGTTGCTCGTTGAAGGCGGCCGGCAACAGCGTGGTTTCACCTTCTGCAGCGCCATGGCGTTCGGTCAGCCACTGCAGCTTGCCGCAGTTGGGCGTTTCGATCACGTAACTGGCGGCTATGTTTGAGTGATGGCTGGGCAGTCGAATCACGTCGAGCACCGTGCCCACCTCCTCGACACGCTGGCCATCGGAGACCAGTACGGCCCAGGCCTGTTCGCCCTCGATCACCAGATAGGCACCGTTGGCTTGGGGTCGCTCGACCTGGGGCTGAGCGCAGCCGTACAGGAAGACCGATAGCACAATCGTCATCAACATCTGTTGCATTGCCAATTCTCCTCTCGCAAGGCGCCCGTTTTGTGGGCGGATAGGTCTGCAGTGGCCTTACTATTCACCAATACTGTTTATTTGTACAGTTCTTTTGAATTAGGCTTGGCATCACAGGTAAATGATCGATTGCACAGGAGCGCCATCATGCTGGACGTACTGCAGCTGAAACACCGAGTGAACCGAATGCCGCTGGAGCGGGTACGCGAGATGGTCGAGGAACTGCAGCTCGAGGGCATCGTCACCGAGAGCCGCACCCCCTTCAATCGTCAGCACTTCAATACCTGCTTCGCCGAGATCGAGGCGCTGCTGCAGCGCGCTGGCTACCATCGGCAATTGGATGTGGTCGGTTACCAGGGGCTGGCCTATGCGCTGTTCGATCCAGCTCGCTGGGAAGCCGTAGAAGTGTTGCGTTGGCTGCGCGACTTCGTCGAGGAGGCGCGCGTTCAACCAGCCTCCTGACGACCCCAAAAGGCTCAGCGGTGCCCGCTCATGCACGGCAATGGCTCAGAAGTATACGAAGTGAGCCGCGCGCGGACTGGCTCCTAGATTGGATAAAACACTTCATAAAGAATCTGTAACTTATTGATTGTTAATAGCTAAGAATTGACAGGCCGGCATCTTTATTGTGCCTGTCAGGCGCCGAATATCCGTGCTCGGCCGTCGTACACGAAAGCTGGCAAGCCCTTTGCTTTGTCCCTGTCAATCATCCTATGTAGCACGCCAACGGTGGCGGGCCGAGGATCACGGACAACGGCGTCCGTCAGGTCACCTTCCTCTCATCGAGGTGGCCTGGCGTACGCCGTTTTTTGTTTATGCGCCTGACAAGGATTAGATCCATGACCGATCGTGATTCGAACAAGCCCCTGGCCACCAGCCGCCGTAACTTCCTCAAGCAATCCATCGCCCTGGCCGGCGCCGTGAGCGGCATCGCCGCACTCGGTCTGTCAGCGCCGGCTTCGCTGCGCAGCGCAGCCTGGGCGGCCGGCTCCGATGCGCCGGAGAAAGCCGCGCTGAACGTCGGCTTCATTCCCCTGACTGATTGCGCTTCAGTGGTGGTCGCCGCAACCCAGGGTTTTGGCGAGAAATACGGCCTGACTATCAACCCGAGCAAGGAGGCCTCCTGGGCCGGCGTGCGCGACAAGCTCAACACCGGCGAACTGGATGCTGCCCACGTGCTCTACGGCATGATGTACGGCGCCCAGCTCGGCCTGGCCGGGCCACAGCGGGACATGGCAGTGCTGATGGGGCTGAACCAGAATGGCCAGGCCATCACTCTGTCCAAGCAACTGCGCGAGGCCGGCGTGACCAACGGCACGCAACTGGCCGAGCACGTGAAGAAAGGCGGTAACCCGCTGACCTTCGCCCAGACCTTCCCCACCGGCACCCACGCCATGTGGCTGTATTACTGGCTGGCCAGCGTCGGTATCAATCCGATGAGCGACGTGAAGACCATCGTCGTGCCGCCGCCGCAGATGGTGGCTAACATGCGCGTCGGCAACATGGACGGTTTCTGCGTCGGCGAGCCCTGGGGCGCGCGGGCGATCTTCGACAAGATCGGTTTCACCGCCACCACCACGCAGCAGATCTGGCCGGACCATCCGGAGAAGGTACTCGGCACCACCCGCGCCTTTATCGAGCAGTATCCCAATGCCGCCCGCGCACTGATCATGGCGATTCTCGATGCCAGCCGCTTCATCGAGGCCAGCGAGGAGAACCGCAAGAGTACCGCCAAGCTGATTTCCGGCAAGGCGTACGTCAACGCGCCGGTGCAGGTGATCGAGCCGCGCTTTCTCGCCCAATACGAGGACGGCCTCGGCAACAGCTGGAAGGACGAACACGCCATGGCCTTCTGCAAGGATGGCAGCGTCAACTTCCCCTATCACTCCGATGGCATGTGGTTCCTCACCCAGTTCAAGCGCTGGGGCCTGCTCAAGGATGCGCCGGATTACGCGGCGGTGGCCGCCCAGGTCAACCAAACCGCGCTCTACGCCGAGGCCGCTGGCGCGCTGAAACTGCCCGTGCCGAGCAGCCCGCTGCGCAGCAGCACGTTGATCGACGGCGTGGTCTGGGACGGCAGCAATCCGGCCGCCTACGCCGACTCCTTCGCCATCAAAGCCTGACCGGAGGTGAGCATGAATGCGCCCCTGAAAACCCCGTTGCCGCCGATCGCCAAACCGCGTTTCTCTGCGCAAGCCTTGCTGCCCAGCGCCGCCGCACTGGGCAGCCTGTTCAAGGCAGGCATCGCCCCGCTGTTGGGCATCATCGCCTTCATCGGCTTCTGGTCGCTGCTGGCGCAGTACAGTGAAGGCCTGCCAGGCCCCTTGAGCACCTGGCAAGCCGCCCTGGTGCTGTTCGCTGATCCTTTCTACGACAACGGCCCCAACGACATGGGCATCGGCTGGAACATCCTCAACTCGCTCGGCCGCGTCGGCGTCGGCTTCGGCCTCGCCGCGCTGGTGGGCATTCCCCTGGGTTTTGCCATCGGCCGTTTCACCTTTCTCGCCGGCATGCTCGCGCCGATCATCAGCCTGCTGCGCCCGGTTTCGCCGCTGGCCTGGCTGCCGATCGGCCTGCTGGTGTTCGAGGCGGCGGGCCCGGCTTCGATCTGGGTGATATTCATCAGCTCGATCTGGCCAATCATCCTCAACACCGCCGCCGGCGTGGCCAGCGTGCCGCAGGATTACCTGAACGTGGCCCGGGTGCTCAAGCTGTCAGAGTTCAAGGTGCTGACGCGCATCCTGTTTCCCGCCGTGCTGCCGCACCTGATGACCGGCATCCGCCTGGCCATCGGCGTGGCCTGGCTGGTGATCGTCGCCGCGGAGATGCTCACCGGCGGTATTGGTCTGGGCTTCTGGGTGTGGGACGAATGGAACAACCTCAACGTCGAGCACATTCTCATCGCCATCATCATCGTCGGCCTGGTCGGCCTGGCGCTGGAGCAGATGCTGCTGTTGATCGCCAAACGCTTTGACTACGCAAGCTGAAGCGGCGCGTTCGGCCAACTCATAGCCCGGATGCAAGCCGGAACGCGACCTCCGTTTCCACGGATTGCATCGGGCTACGCAACCTACAAGTCAGTTCAACAATAGACGCCAAGTCTTTGTTTTAAATGAAAGTGCCTCTGATTGAATTCGGAGCACAGCGCCAGAACGGGAGAACTCCGATGGACAAATTCGTGGAGCTGACTTCTGTCAGCAAGCACTTCGACACCAAGAAAGGCCGCTTCCAGGCACTGGCAGACGTCAACCTGAGCATCGCTCGCGGCGAGTTCGTGGCGCTGATCGGCCATTCCGGCTGCGGCAAATCCACCGTACTCAACCTGATCGCCGGCCTGCTCGACGCCAACGAAGGTGGGCTGATCTGCAACGGTCGCGAGATCGACGGCCCCGGCCCGGAGCGCGCCGTGGTGTTCCAGAACCACAGCCTGCTGCCCTGGATGACCTGCTTCGGTAACGTCCACCTGGCCGTGGAAAAGGTCTTCGGTGCACGTGAAAACAAGGCCCAGCTCCAGGCCCGCACCGAGCAGGCGCTGAACATGGTCGGCCTCAACCATGCCATGCACAAGCACCCCAACGAGATATCCGGTGGCATGAAGCAGCGCGTAGGCATTGCGCGCGCCCTGGCCATGGAGCCCAAAGTGCTGCTGATGGACGAACCGTTCGGTGCCCTCGATGCGCTGACCCGCGCACACCTGCAGGACGAACTGCTGCGCATCGTCGGGCAGACCCAAAGCACTGTGGTGATGGTCACGCATGATGTTGACGAGGCTGTGCTGCTGTCCGATCGCATCGTGATGATGACCAACGGCCCGGCCGCTACCGTCGGCGAAATCCTCGCCGTCGACCTGCCGCGCCCGCGTGACCGCCTGGCGCTGGCCAATGACCCGCAGTACCACGCCTACCGCACCGCCGTGCTGGAATTCCTCTACCAGCGCCAGCAACGCCCGGCCGCCTGAGCGCAATGAACCGCTCTGGCGCAAGGGCCGGGGCGGTTGAACCTCTGCTCCATCGCAGGGACGAACAAGGCCCTCAACCGACAAGCAGAGAATCCCGTGCTCGATCTCACCACCTGGAATCTGTCGATTCCCACCGAACCGGCACCGACCACCATCACCACCGAACGGCTGAATAACGGTTATGAGAGCCGTTACTTTCGGCGCAATGCCGACGGTAGCGTGACCTTCTGGGTGCCGGTTACCGGTTCGACCACGCCCGATGCGCGTTATCCACGTAGCGAACTGCGCGAAACCCAGCACGACGGCACACTCGATAACTGGCTGCATGCCAGTTCGGACAGCTATCTCAGTGCCGTGCTGCAGGTCGACCAGGTGCCCAGCCGCAACAAGGTGGTGATCGGTCAGATCCACAGCACCGATGCGCCAGGCAGCCAGAACGATCCGCTGCTCAAGCTGCAATATCACTATCGACGAGGTGTTGGCCGGGTGGAAGCACTGCTGCGTGCCCGCCCAGGCGACAGCGAGGTGCAGAACATCCTGCTGGCCGAGAACATCCAGCTTGGCGAGCGCTTCGGCTACGACCTGCGCGTCACGCCCAGCGGACGCATCGGCATCAGCGTGGCCAGCACCGATGGCGACAATGGCTCGCTCTACCGCCAGTTGAGCAGCAGTTGGAGCAAGCAGTACCTGTACTTCAAGGCGGGCGCCTATATCCAGGACAATTCCGGAGCGGATAGCGAAGGTGGTCGGGTCACGTTCTATCACCTCAACAGCCTGCACCGCTGAGGAACGCGGCGGTTTACAATCGCCGCCCTCCTAGACGAAGGCTCGACCATGGCACGCCTGACCCTCGATTTTCCCGAAGACCAGTACTGCTACAGCACTCACCTGACCGTGCGCGTTACCGACATCAACGGTGCCAACCATCTGGGCAATGACTCGATGATCTCGATGATTTCCGAGGCACGCGCCCGCTTCCTCTTCGAGTTCGGCATTCGCGAAACCGACGGCAAAGGCACTGGAATCATCGTCACCGACCTGGCCACCACCTACAGGGCCGAGGCCCATGCCCGCGACCAGCTGCTGTTCGAAGTCGGCGTGATTGATTTCAACCGATATGGCGGTGATATCACCTTCCGCATCACCCGTCCGGCCGACGGCACGCTGGTGGCCATGGCCAAGTCCGGCTTCGTGTTCTTCGATTATCGTCAGTCGAAGGTGGTGCCGATGCCGGAAGCCTTCAGCGCCAAGTTCCCCAAGGTCAATCGGCTCGACTGACTCAGCGATTCCAATGCTTCAGGGCCCCGGGCGAACAGGCGTCTGGCAAAACTTGCACAGTTATTGCTGCTAATAACGTGACACATTGTCATTCGTCTGCTACGCCTAGGTCAGAACAGAAAAAAGGGGGGATCGAGGATGACCGACACCTACCGCCGTGCCCGTCAGGCGGGGCTGCTGAGCAATCTGCTGGCAATCGCCCTGCTGACCCTGCCGCTACCCACTCACGCAACCAGCGTTGCCCAACTTTCCAGCGTCCAATCACACGCCACTCTCAGCACGCACCGTAGCTGAGCGCAGCGCTCGCCCCGTTCGGGGGCATCGATGGCGCAAACGCCTCGTTTTGCGGCAGCACGGCGCTGGCTGAAGCTGCGTAGCGCCTGATCCCAGGGCCTCTGCTCGGTTGGCTCGGCTCTTGCTTATTCCCTCGCACCAGGTAGCCAACGGCGGCCACCTCCCTCACGACAAAGACGTCGCCTCACCTCGCCTTCATGGCCTGTGGTGAAGCGGCGTTTTTTTTCGTGTTCGCCCCAGTGACCGGGGCCGGCGCAGGCATCGCGATCCGAGCCTGCACCGCAATCGCTCAAACCTGCTGTGGCTTCGGCCGCAGGGCTCTGCACCACAAGTGCAGGGCCTTCCCGGCAGGCGCGGCCGCCGTGTCCACGACCACGGTTCGCCGCGCCTGGCCGGGCTCCTTCTCGCTGATGAGGTGATCGATGAATACAAGTTTCTGGAAAGCCGGCCACGCCCCCACCCTGTTTGCCGCCTTCCTCTATTTCGACCTGAGCTTCATGGTCTGGTACCTGCTCGGCCCACTGGCGGTGCAGATCGCTACCGACCTCGACCTCAACGCCCAGCAACGCGGCCTGATGGTGGCCACGCCGATTCTCGCCGGTGCCGTGCTGCGCCTGCTGATGGGATTCCTCTGTGACCGCCTGTCACCGAAGACTGCTGGCCTGCTCGGTCAGGTGGTGGTGATCGTCGCGTTGTTCTGCGCCTGGCAGATCGGCATCGGCAGCTATGAGCAAGCATTGCTACTCGGCCTGTTCCTCGGCTTTGCCGGCGCCGCCTTCGCCGTGGCCCTGCCGCTGGCTTCGCAGTGGTACCCGCCGCAACACCAGGGCAAGGCCATGGGCATTGCCGGCGCCGGCAACTCCGGTACGGTTCTGGCGGCGCTGTTCGCCCCGGGCCTGGCGGCACTGTCCGGCTGGCAGAACGTATTCGGCTGGGCGCTGATCCCGCTGCTGGCGACCCTGGTGGTCTTCGCCCTGGTGGCCAAGAATGCGCCGGAGCGACCCAAGCCCAAGGCCTTCGGCGACTACCTCAAGGCCCTCGGCGATCGCGACAGCTGGTGGTTCATGTTCTTCTACAGCGTCACCTTCGGCGGCTTCATCGGCCTGGCCAGCGCCCTGCCCGGCTACTTTAGCGACCAGTACGGGCTGAACCCGGTGACCGCCGGTTACTACACCGCCGCCTGCGTCTGCGCCGGCAGTCTGCTGCGCCCGCTGGGCGGCGCTCTGGCCGACCGCATCGGAGGCATTCGTACACTGCTGATGATGTATACCATCGCCTCGCTGTGCATTGCCGTGGTGGGCTTCAACCTGCCCAGCGCGACCGCTGCCCTGGCCTTTTTCGTCGCCGCCATGCTCGGCCTTGGTGCTGGCAATGGCGCGGTGTTCCAGTTGGTGCCGCAGCGTTTTCGCAGGGAAATCGGCGTGATGACCGGGCTGATCGGCATGGCCGGCGGCATCGGTGGCTTCTTCCTCGCCGCCGGCCTCGGCACCATCAAGCAGCACACCGGCGACTACCAGTTGGGACTGTGGCTATTCGCCAGCCTCGGCGTGCTGGCCTGGATCGGTCTGCACGGGGTCAAGCAGCGCTGGCGCACCACCTGGGGCAGCGCCGCAGTCACCGCCGCGCGGGTGTAAGCGAGTTCTCGACGACCAGCCACACTCCGTAGGGTGCGCCGCGCGCACCAGCGATTTGCGTCGAATCTGGTGCGCACGGCGCACTCTACGGTCCAAAGATCTACGGAAACCGCATCATGGCCCTGCAACTGAGCATCGGCGAAACCAGCGCCATCGGCCCGCGCAGCGAGAACCAGGACGCCCTGCGTGTGGTCACCCCGGCGCCGGCCCTGGCCGCCAGCAAGGGCTACCTGCTCGGTCTGGCCGATGGCGTCAGCCAGTGCGCCGACGGCGGCCTGGCCGCACGCGCGACCCTGCAGGCGCTGGCACTGGATTACTACTCCACCCCGGAAACCTGGCCGGTTCAGCACAGCCTGGACCGCCTGCTCATTGCCCATAACCGCTGGCTACAGGCCAACGGCGGCGGCCAGCCGCTGCTGACCACCCTCACCGCCCTGGTGCTGCGCGGGCGGCGCTACACCCTGGCGCACATCGGCGACAGCCGCGCCTACCTGTGGCGCAACGGCCAGCTGCTGCGCCTGACCGAGGACCATGTGTGGGAACAGCCGGGCATGCAGCACGTGCTCAAGCGCGCCATGGGTCTGGATCAACACCTGGTGGTGGACTACCGCGACGGCGAGCTGCAGGCCGGCGACCGTTTCCTGCTGGTCAGCGACGGCGTCTGGGCCTGCCTTAACGACAAGCGCATCGGCGAATTGCTGCAACGAGACGATGACGCCGAAGCGATCTGCCAGGCACTGGTCGACGAGGCGCACCACGCCGGTAGCCAGGACAACGCCAGCGCCCTGCTGGTGCACATCGAGCAGCTCCCAGAAGCCGCGCTGGCCGACACCCTGGCCCAGCTCGAACATTGGCCTCTGCCGCCGCGCCTGCGTGAAGGCCAGGAGTTCGAGGGCTGGCAGGTCGAAGGCCTGCTCGGCGAATCGCGCCAGTCGCTGATCTACCGGGTGCGCGATGCTGACAACCTGCCCTGGCTGCTCAAGACCCTGCCGCCCAGCCGCGCCGGTGAGGAACAGGCCGGCCCGGCGCTGTTGCAGGAGGAGTGGTTCCTGCGCCGCGTCGCCGGTCGCCACTTCCCCGAGCTGCATGCGCTGCCGCAGCGCCAGCATCTGTATTACGTGCAGCGCGAATATGCCGGCCAGACCCTGGCCGCGCGCCTGCGCCAGAGTGGCCCGCTGGGCCTGGCCGACTGGCAGGACCTGGCCCCGCGCCTGATCAAGGCGCTCGGCCTGTTGCACCGGCGCAATATCATCCACCGCGACATCAAGCCCGAGAACCTGCTGCTCGGCGACGACGGCGAACTGCGCGTGCTCGACTTCGGCCTGGCCTACTGCCCGGGCCTGACCCGCGACGAGGCCCACAGCCTGCCCGGCACGCCCAGCTATATTGCCCCCGAAGCCTTCGCCGGTACGCCGCCCAGCGCCCAGCAGGATCTCTACGCCGCCGGCGTGACGCTCTATCACCTGCTCACCGGACACTATCCCCATGGCGAAGTCGAAGCCTTCCAGCACCCGCGCTTCGGTCAGCCGGTGCCGGCCAGCCGCTACCGCCCGGACTTGCCTGCCTGGCTCGATGAGGTCTTGAACCGCGCGGTAGCCGCCGCCCCAGCGCAGCGCTTCGAGACCGCCGAGGAGTGGCTGCTGGCACTGGAAAGTGGCGAGCGCCAATCCCTGAACAACCGCCCACGACCGCTGCTGGAGCGCGAGCCGCTACTGGTGTGGCGCAGCGTGGCGCTGGTGTCGCTGCTGCTCAACCTGCTGCTGGCGTTCCTGCAGCTCAAATAGCCCACCCCGCACCAAAGCAGCGCAAAACGCCTCTCAACGGTGCATAAACCCAACCTACAGCGCCAGCCAAGTGACTGAAAAGCCTGAAAAACCGTGACCTGATCGAGTTGGCACAAGGGCTGCATTCATAACTACCACAAACCACATAAAGCGCGACCTTCAACGACGAAGGCTGCACTTCCCGATAGAACGGGACCTGGACAAAGGCGTCCTCGCTAGGTGACTAGCGGGACGCCTTTTTTGTTTTTTTATGGCCTGCCATCCCTGGCGGCCACTCTTCGAGCCGTCGCGGAGCGACGTTAAAAATTGCTCCCGACAAATTTTTCGACCGTGATTTTTCTTCAGGAGATGGCCGGCATGCAAAAACTCAAGCTGGTGATGATCGGCAACGGCATGGCGGGTGTACGCACCCTCGAGGAGCTGCTCAAGCTCGCCCCCGATCTCTACGACATCACCGTGTTCGGCGCCGAGCCGCACCCCAACTACAACCGCATCCTGCTCTCCCCGGTACTGGCCGGCGAACAGACCTTCGAGGAGATCGTGCTCAACGATCTCAACTGGTACGCGGAAAACGACATCAAGCTGCTGCTCGGGCGCAAGGTGGTCAAGATCGACCGCAAGAAGCGCCTGGTGATCGCCGACGATGGCAGCGAGGCCGAGTACGACCGCCTGCTTATCGCCACCGGCTCCAACCCCTTCATCCTGCCGATTCCGGGCAAGGACCTGCAGGGCGTGATCGGCTATCGCGACATTGCCGACACTCAGATGATGATGGACACCGCCAAGACTCATAAGCACGCGGTGGTCATCGGCGGCGGCCTGCTCGGCCTGGAAGCGGCCAACGGCCTCAAGCTGCGCGGCATGGACGTCACTGTGGTGCATATCGGCGACTGGCTGCTGGAACGCCAGCTCGATAGCACCGCAGGCCGTTTGCTGCAAAAATCCCTGGAAGACCGTGGCCTGAAGTTCCTCCTGCCCAAGCACACCGCCGAGTTGCTGGACAACGGCGAAGGCCGCGTCTGTGCGGTGAAGTTCAAGGATGGCGAAGTGATTCCCGCCGACCTGGTGGTGATGGCCGCCGGCATCCGCCCCAACAGCGAACTGGCCGAGAGCGCCGGCATCGCCTGCAACCGCGGCATCCTGGTCAACGACACCATGCAGACCTATGACCCGCGCGTCTACGCCATCGGCGAGTGCGCCAGTCACCGCGGCATCGCCTACGGCCTGGTGGCGCCGCTGTTCGAGCAGGCCAAGGTCTGCGCCAATCACCTGGCCCAGCTCGGTTTCTCCCGCTATCAGGGCTCGGTGACCTCGACCAAGCTCAAGGTCACCGGCATCGACCTGTTCTCCGCCGGCGAATTCATGGGCGCCGAAGGCACCGAGACCATCACCCTCTCCGACCCCATCGGCGGCGTGTACAAGAAGCTGGTGATCAAGGACGACGTGCTGGTCGGCGCCTGCCTGTACGGCGACACCGCGGACGGCGGCTGGTACTTCCGGCAGATCCGCGAGAACTACAACGTCAGCGAAATCCGCGACCACCTGATGTTCGGCGAAGGCGCCATCGGCGACGTCGGCCACCAGGGCGCCGACAAGACCGCCAACATACCCGACAGCATGGAAATCTGCGGCTGCAACGGCGTGTGCAAGGGCACCATCGTCAAGGCCATCCAGGAGAACGGGCTGTTCTCGGTCGACGAGGTGAAGAAGCACACCAAGGCCGCCAGTTCCTGCGGCTCCTGCGCCGGCCTGGTGGAGCAGATCCTGATCAGCACGGTCGGCGGCGCCGCCGACGTCAAGCCCAAGAGCGAGAAGGCCATCTGCGGCTGCAGCGACCTCAACCACGGGCAGATTCGCAAGGCCATCCGCGAGCAGCACCTGACGTCCATGGCGCAGACCATGGCCTTTCTCAACTGGAGCACGCCCAACGGCTGCGCCACCTGCCGTCCGGCGCTGAACTACTACCTGATCTCCACCTGGCCGGGCGAGGCCAAGGACGACCCGCAGTCGCGCCTGATCAACGAACGCGCCCACGCCAATATCCAGAAGGACGGCACCTACTCGGTGGTGCCGCGCATGTGGGGCGGCGTGACCAATCCCTCCGAGCTGCGCCGCATCGCCGATGTGGCCGACAAGTACAACGTACCCATGGTCAAGGTCACCGGCGGCCAACGCATCGACCTACTGGGCATCAAGAAAGACGACCTGCCAGCGGTGTGGAAGGATCTGGACATGCCCTCCGGCCACGCCTACGGCAAGTCCATCCGCACGGTGAAGACCTGCGTCGGCAGCGAGTTCTGCCGCTTCGGCACGCAGAACTCCACCCAGCTGGGCATCGACCTGGAGCACGACCTGTTCAACATGTGGTCACCGCACAAGGTCAAGCTGGCGGTCTCCGGCTGCCCGCGCAACTGCTCCGAGGCCGGCATCAAGGACGTCGGCATCATTGGTGTGGACTCCGGCTTCGAGATGTATATCGGCGGTAACGGCGGGATCAAGACCGAGGTGGCCGAGTTCTTCGTCAAGGTCAAGACCGCCGAGGAAGTGCGCGAGTACAACGCCGCCTTCCTCCAGCTGTACCGCGAGGAGGCCTTCTACCTCGAGCGCACCGTGCACTACCTGCAGCGCGTCGGCATGGAACACATCAAGAAGGCGGTGCTGGAAGACGAGGCCAACCGCAAGGCCCTGGCCGCACGCCTGCACTACGCCCTGTCGTTCGAGCAGGACCCGTGGAAGGAGCGCATCGAGACGCCGCAACTGAAGAAAGAGTTCGACACCATCAAGGTCGTGCAAATCGAGGAGGCCACCGTATGAACTGGCTGGATATCTGCGCCCTGGAAGAGATCAACGTGCTCGGCTCGCGCATCATCGCCGGGCCGAAAGGCGATATCGCCATCTTCCGCACCAGTAACGATGAAGTATTCGCCCTCGACGACCGCTGCCCGCACAAGGGCGGGCCGCTGTCCCAGGGCTTGATCTACGGCAAGCGCGTGGCCTGCCCGCTGCACAACTGGCAGATCGAGCTGGAGTCCGGCGAGGCCGTGGCGCCGGATGTGGGCTGCGCCCATCGGCACCATGCCAAGGTGGAGAGCGGCCGCGTGTTGCTGGCATTCGCGCAACGCAACTAGCCAGCCCTGTGGGAGGCGCTTCAGCGGCGACGGTCGCGGCTGAAGCCCCTCCCACCAGAACTTCCCCGCGCCTCAGGAGCTCCGAACATGGCCAGCCCCACTCAAGTCACCGCCTCCACCTGCTGCTACTGCGGCGTGGGTTGCGGCGTGCTGATCGAGCACGACGGCGAGAAGATTCTCGGCGTCGCCGGCGATCCCAGCCACCCGGCCAACTTCGGCAAACTGTGCAGCAAGGGTTCGACCCTGCACCTGACTGGCGACCTTGATGCCCGCGCCCTGTACCCCGAGCTGCGCCTGGGCAAAGGCCTGGCCCGTACCCGCACGGACTGGGACAGCGCCCTGGACCACGCTGCAGCGGTGTTCGCCGAAACCATCCGCGAACACGGCCCGGACAGCGTGGCCTTCTATATCTCCGGCCAACTGCTGACCGAGGACTACTATGCCTTCAACAAGCTGGCCCGCGCCCTGGTCGGCACCCACAATATCGACTCCAACTCGCGCCTGTGCATGTCCAGCGCGGTGGTCGGCTACAAGCGCAGCCTCGGCGCCGACGCCCCGCCCTGCAGTTACGAAGACATCGAGCGAAGCGACTGCCTGCTGATCGCCGGCTCCAACATGGCCTACGCCCACCCGGTGCTGTTCCGCCGCCTGGAAGAAGCCAAGGCTCGCCGCCCCGAGATGCAGATCATCGTCATCGATCCGCGGCGCACCGACACCTGCGAGCTGGCCGACCTACACCTGGCGATCCTGCCCGGCACCGACGTCGCGCTGTTTCACGGCATCCTGCATATCCTGCTGTGGGAAGGCTGGATCGACCGCCGCTATATCGACGCCCATACCGAAGGCTTCGAGGCGCTGAAGAACCTGGTGCGCGACTACAGCCCGGCGGCCACCGCCGATATCTGCGGCATCAGCCTGGACAGCCTGCAGCGCTGCGCCGAGCTGATCGGCAAGGCGCCCTCCTTCCTTTCTCTGTGGTGCATGGGGCTCAATCAGTCCTCGTCCGGCAGCGCGAAGAACAGCGCGCTGATCAACCTTCACCTGGCCACCGGACAGATCGGCAGGCCCGGCGCCGGCCCCTTCTCGCTGACCGGCCAGCCCAACGCCATGGGCGGTCGCGAAACCGGCAGCCTGAGCAACCTGCTGCCTGGGCATCGCGAGGCCGGCAACGCCGAACACCGCGCCGAAGTCGCCGCCTACTGGGGCGTCGACGCCCTGCCGGAGACGCCGGGGCTGTCCGCCATCGAGCTGTTCGATGCGGTGCACGACGGCCGCATCAAGGCGCTGTGGATCGCCTGCACCAACCCGGCGCAATCGCTGCCGAACCAGAACAAGGTGCACGAGGCCCTGGCCGCCTGCCCCTTCGTTGTCGTTCAAGAGGCCTTCTTCACCACCGAGACCTGCCGCTACGCCGACCTGCTGCTGCCCGCCGCCAGCTGGGGCGAGAAGGAAGGCACGGTGACCAACTCCGAGCGCCGCGTCAGCCATGTGCGCCGCGCCGTGCCAGCGCCCGCAGAGGCGCGGCCCGATTGGTCGATCACCTGCGACTTCGCCCGTCGCCTGGAACCCCTGCTCCGCCCCGGCCTGCCCAGCCTGTTCGATTTCGCCGACAGCGAAGCGCTGTTCGAGGAATACAAGCACCTGACCGCCCACCGCGATCTTGACCTCTCGGGGCTGAGCTACGCGCTGTTGGATGATCAAGGTCCTCAGCAGTGGCCGTTCCCGGTCGGCGCACGCCAGGGCACCGCACGGCTCTATGCCGACGGCCGCTTCCCCACCGCCAGCGGGCGCGCGCAGTTCCACGCCGACCCGTACCGCGTGCCGAAGGAAAAGCGCGAGGCGCGCTATTCGCTCACCCTCAATACCGGCCGCCTGCGCGACCAATGGCACGGTATGAGCCGCACCGGCACCGCCGCACGGCTGTTCGGCCATGTCGAATCCGCCGTACTCGGCCTGCACCCGGACGAACTGCGGCGCCGACGCCTGCAGGACGGCGACCTGATCAAACTGCGCAGCCGCCGTGGCAGCCTGATCCTGCCGGTGCAGGCCGACGAGTCGGTGCGCCCCGGCCAGGCCTGGCTGCCGATGCACTGGGGCGATCGCTTCCTCAAGGGCCTAGGCACCAACGTGCTGACCCAGCCAGCGTTCGATCCGTTATCCAAACAGCCGGAACTCAAGCATGCCGGCGTCGAGGTGGACAAGGTGGAACTGCCCTGGCAGCTGTTCGCCCTGGTCGAGGGTGACGTACAGAGCCGCTTCGAGGCCCTGCGCCCGCTGTTCGAAGCGTTCGCCTACGCCAGTCTCACCCCTACCGGTCGCGAGCGCCCCGCTCTACTGATCCGAGCCGCCAGAGCCGTGGCGCCGCAGCCAGAGCTGCTGACGCAGATCGACCAACTGCTGCGCCTGAATGAAGGTCCGGTGCTGGCCTACGACGACCCGCGCCGTGCGGTAGGCAAACGTGTACGTATCGAGGATGGCCGTATCGTCAGCATTCGCCTGGCCGGCGAAACCGCCGCCAGTGAATGGCTCAGAAGCCTGTGGCTGGACGGCCAGGCCAATGCCGACCTGCGTCGCTGGCTGCTGGCGCCGGTCTCCGCGCCGCCGGGCAATTCCAGCGCCACCCTGGGCGGCAAGATTCTGTGCAACTGCCTGAACGTCAGCGAAGGCGCGGTGCGTGTCGGCATAGAGCGCGGCCTGGACCTGGATGGGTTAAAGCAGACGCTCAAATGCGGCACCAGTTGTGGCTCCTGTGTACCTGAAATCAAACGCCTGCTGGCCCAGCAGTCAGTGGCGACACACGCGTAGGGTGCGCTACGCGCACCGCTGCAAAAAGTCGGTGCGCACGACCTAGGCGGCCCCGCGACACCCAACGAGAGGTGGTAAAGATGAATGCAAAAGTCTGGCTGGTAGGCGCTGGCCCTGGTGATCCCGAGTTGCTGACGCTCAAGGCAGTCAAGGCGCTGAACCAAGCCGAGATCGTGATGATCGACGATCTGGTCAACCCGGCCGTGCTCGAACACTGCCGCAGCGCGCGTATCATCTCGGTAGGCAAGCGCGGCGGCTGTCGCTCCACCCCGCAGGCCTTCATCCATCGTTTGATGCTGCGCTATGCACGCCAGGGCAAATGCGTGGTGCGCCTGAAAGGCGGCGATCCGTGCATCTTTGGTCGCGGCAGCGAGGAAGCCGACTGGCTCGGCGAACATGGAATCGACGTGGAAATGGTCAACGGCATTACCGCTGGGCTGGCTGGCGCCACCAACTGCGGTATTCCTCTGACCTTGCGCGGTGTGGCTCGCGGCGTCACCTTGGTCACGGCCCATACTCAGGATGACAGCTCATTGAACTGGACAGCCCTGGCCCAGAGCGGCACGACATTGGTGGTCTATATGGGCGTGGCCAAGTTGGCGGACATTCGTGACGGCCTGCTCGCTGGCGGTATGAGCGGCGAGATGCCGGTAGCGATGATCGAGAACGCCTCGCTGCCCGAGCAGCGCGAATGCCGCAGCCACCTCGCAACGATGCAGGACGACGCGATGGCCTTCGCTCTGAAAAGCCCGGCCATTCTGGTGATCGGCGAAGTCGCCCGCGCCAGCACCCAGATCAGCATGCCCCAGCTCCTGCATGCGTGAATGCTTCACGCTCCTGCGAGGCCGTTGTTTGCCCGTCGCCCCCTCGGCGGGCTTTTTTATTCCAGAAAAGAAAAAACCCGGCCGAGGCCGGGTTTTTCTTAAAGCACCAGAAGCATTACTGCTTAACTTGGGCTTCTACTTCAGCTTCAACGCGACGGTTGATAGCGCGACCAGCGTCGGTGGCGTTGTCAGCAACCGGACGGGTTTCACCGTAACCGGCAGTGCTAACGCGGCTACCGTCAACACCGTACTGGTTAACCAGTACTTCACGAACGGCGTTTGCACGACGCTCGGACAGTTTCTGGTTGTAAGCGTCGCTACCAACGGAGTCGGTGTGACCTTCAACAGTGGTGGTGGTCTGCGGGTACTGGTTCATGAAGTCAGCCAGGTTCTTGATGTCGCCATAGCTTTCTTCTTTGACGCGGTCTTTGTCGAAGTCGAACTTGACGTCCAGCTCAACGCGAACAGCTTCCATTACCGGCTCAGGAGCAGGCTCTGGCATCGGCTCAGGTGCAGCAGCTACGACCGGAGCCGGAGCAGGCTTGCTGCCACCACCGAAGTTCAGACCAACACCCACGCCAGCTTGCCACTCGGTGTCGCCCTGGTCGATGTTGTACAGAGCGTCAACGCCAGCACGGGCGTAGAACATTTCGGTGAAGTAGTACTTGGCACCAGCGCCAGCGATAGCCAGGGTGGAGTGGTTGCGACCACCGCTGTTGGCATCACCGATGCTCTGATGGCCGAAACCGGCAGAGACGTACGGACGCAGACCAACACCCGGCTGACCGAAGTGGTAGATGGCCTTCAGGTCGGTCAGGTTGCCCTTGATGTTTTTGCTGCCTTGCGAACCTTCGCCACGCAGGTCGTGGTATTCGCCGTAGGACAGCGCCAGTTCGACGTCGTCAGTCAGGTAGTAGCCGATGCTGCCACCGAACAGGTTGCCTTCGTTGTGCGCGTAATCACGCTGAACGTCGGTGAAGTAGCGATTGACGAAGCCCTCCACCTCGACGGCGCCTTGGCCTTGCGCCAGCGCGCCGAAGGAGGTTGCGGCAACGAGAGAGCCAATGACTACGCCCAAGGTGTTTTTTACTTTCATCCGTTAAATCCCCATCTTGGTGGTTAATAAGTCACCGTTAATTCAGTCGGCAACTTGTTGGCGATTTTATCAGGTTTCGCCACTCCCTTAGTGGTCGGAATGCTGAACTAAGTTTCGGAGGTTTCCGAAAATTTATCCCGCAACCGATCCAATGCCCGCTTGTAGCGCATTTTTGTTGCGCTCAAGCCCATGTGCATGATGTCAGCAATCTCTTGAAACTCGAGCTCTGCGACAAAACGTAGCACTAGAATCTCGCGATCGATCGGGTTGACGTGAACCAACCAGCGATCCAGACCGCCTCGCTCCTCGACTTTGGGTGTCTTGTCGTCGGAAGCTTCTTCGAGCGGGTCCAAACTTAAGGCGTCAACCAATCGACGCTTTCGCCGCTCTTTTCGATACTGAGTAATGCATTCGTTATAAGTAATGCTGTAAAGCCAGGTCTTGAACTTGGATTTACCCTCAAAATTCTTAAGGCCATAGAGAACTTTGAGCATCACCTCCTGACAGACATCATCAGCATCCCTTTCGTTCCCTAAATAACGTGCACAAACGTTAAATAATGTGCGCTGGTAGCGCCTCATCAGCTCTTCATAAGCACGAGTTATATGAAAAAGCTCGTCGTGGGCGCGCGCCACCAGCTCTTCATCAGTGAGCTCGCGGGGGTCATAGCGCGTGGGCAAGGGCTGGGCTTTGTTCAAAACGAGTCGGGCCGACGGTCAGGACGAAAAGCGCCCGGCAGGTCACGCCTGTCGGGCAGCTGCATAAAATAACAGATTGGCGTCAGCGACTGTTCACGCGTTGCTCGAGCATCACTCGATTTGCCACCGATACCAGCTCACCGGTATCGGTCAACAGGGTGGTTTTCACTGTGCCGATCTCTTCGATCTGCCCTTCGACCTCACCAACCTGCACTTGTTGCCCGACCTGATACAGCTCGCGCACATAAATGCCAGCGAGAATCTGGCTGGCGATATCGCGGCTACCCAGACCCAGCGCCAGCGCGACCGCCAGACCAACGGAGATCAGTACGATGGCAATGACGTTGTTGAGCAGATCGGTCTTGATCTCCAGCTGGCCAATGGCCACCGAGATACTGATGATAATCACCAGACCTTGAGCGACACGCCCCAGCCCGTTGGCGTACTCGAGGCCAACACCTTCGGCAGCACCGCGTATCAGGCTGCTGACCAATTGCGCCAGCAGCACACCGGCAAGCAGCACCAAGGCAGCGCCGAAAACTTTCGGCAGATACAGCGCCAGCACATCAAGCGTCGCGGAAACGCGTTGCAGACCAAGCGATTCAGCGGCCGACACCAGGAAGATCAGCAGCACGAACCAATAGACGATCTTGCCGACCAGGGTCGATACCGTTGCGTGAATGCCGACGCGCGCCAGCAGCTTGGTCAGACCGGTACCTGTCATCAGGCGGTCCAGGCCAACCTTGCCGAGCAACTTGGACAGCAGCGTGTCGAGCAACTTGGCGACAACGAAGCCAAGCAGCACCAATACCAGTGCAACGAACAGGTTAGGTATGAATCCAGCAACCTTGGTCCACAACGCAGTCATCGCGGAGATCAGGCTTTGGGTCCAGGGATCGAGTTCCATTTCAGTCGGCCTTATCAGCAGAAGCAGAGGATTGGTTACGGCGCGAAACCGGCGCGACATGCGCCGAACCGTTGTTCAGAGCGATCATCAGAGCCTGAGCCCAGTGGCCTATCAGGCTGAACAGGTCACCAGCACCGACCTGGCGATTGGCGGTCTTGAGAACCCGGTGCAGGCAAGCATCGTCGTCATGGCTGGACGGCGAGGACTTGAGCAAATCGCGTAGAGACTCTTCGAATGGATCGTGCATGCGCACCTCACGGGATGTCACGGCTAGACGAAGTAGCCAGCGGATGAGTCACACATCACAGCCAACGCCAACGGCGAAAAAGCAGCAATTGGGCCAGTGCCAGAAGGAGCATGAGGCCGCAGGCGATGAAGAAGCCGACGGGATTTTCCGCCCCGGGGATTCCGCCAACGTTGATGCCCAGCAAACCGGTCAGAAAGGTCAGTGGCAGGAACAGGCCAGTGATCACGGTGAAGCGGTACATGATGCGGTTCATGCGCTCACCAAGACGCCGGCTTTCTGCCTCCAGCACCAGGCCGACGCGCTCACGAATCAGCTCCAGCTCTTCCAGATAGCGGGTCAGGCGGTTGTTCAACTCGTTCCAGTAGTCACCGTCGTCATCGACGAACCAGGGCTGTCGATTGCGCGCCAGTTGCGCGTAGAGATCTCGCTGCGGCGCCAGGAACCGACGCAAGCTGGCCGCCCGCCGGCGTATCTGCAACACCAGACCGTGATCAGGACGATAGCGCTCATCGCCATCAAGGCCATCCTCCTCGACGTCGAGCTGCTCACTCAGCTCGGCAATCAGATCATCGACGCGACTGGTGAGGTGACGGGCGAGCTCCAGGAGCAGCTCGGACGACGTCTTCGGCCCCTTGCCCGCCAGCAGATCAGCAATCAATGCATCGGTTGCGTGCAGTGGACGCTGACGCAGGGAGATAACTCGCCGGGCATCAGCGAAGATTCGCACCGATACCATGTCCTCCGGCTCGGCGCCGGGATTACGGTTGACGCCGCGCAAGAACAACAGCAGCTCGTCGTCGGGCAGAGGCAGCAGACGTGGCCGGGTATTTTCCTCCAGCAGCAGGTTGCAGCTGAACTCATCCAGCCCGCTGTGCTCACGCAACCAGTGTTGCGACTGTTCCTGACTGCGATCCCAGTGCAGCCACAGGCTTTCCTGTTCGCCTGGCTGCAGGGTGTCCAGTTCTTCGCGACTGATGCTGCGCGCACCGCCACGACCATCGAGCACGAAAGCGTGTAACAGCGCCGAATCCTGATCCTGCATCGGATTATTCCGGCATGTTCAAGGCTTGCGGGGAAATGATGACGCCGTTGTTGTCGGCGTACAGGTAATCGCCGGGCTTGAAAGTCACACCGCCGAAGGTGACGGGGACATTCAGGTCGCCGATGCCGCGCTTGTCGGTTTTCATCGGATGACTGGCCAGCGCCTGAACGCCCAGATCGGTCTGCGCGATGACGTCGACGTCACGGATGCAGCCATATACGACGATGCCTTCCCAACCGTTCTTGGCCGCCTTCTCGGCCAGCATGTCGCCAAGCAGTGCACGTCGCAGGGAGCCGCCGCCATCCACGACCAGCACCTTGCCGTGCCCTGGCAGATCGACTTGCTCCTTCACCAGCGAGTTGTCCTCATGGCACTTGATGGTGACGATCTGGCCACCGAAAGAATCGCGGCCGCCGTAGTTGGCGAACATCGGCTCGACGACCTGGACCAATTCCGGATAGGCATCGCACAGATCAGGGGTGATGTAGTGCATGACAGAGCTCCTTTCGACAATGGATGAGAAGGCAGCCACCTTCATGGACCTGCTTGAAGCGAGTCAATTCAGCATCGGGCTATCGCTACGAACCCGCCCGGCAATGAACGACAAGCAAGCAGGCGAACCTGAAATGACCGCCTACGCATGATGCGTCACATCTTACCGCTAAGCCCGTGCCGAAGAAACGGCCGGGACGATCTCAAGCAACAGCTCAAGATCCTATAGCAGAGGCCTGCTCGGCAAAACCGGCGGGTAGTTGCAGATGCTGCAACCAATACTCGGTCAGTGGCCATACCTCACGCTGCGCCTCCTTGCTGACCAGCATTTCGATATGCCCGAAGTCGCTGGAGAAGCCGTTTTCCTTGCCTAGCAGCAAGAACTGCGACGGCGCTGCACTGCACTGCTCCAGCAACTTGCGACAGGCCCAGGCAGGGTCCTGCTGATCGGCTGCCGCCCCTACGGCCAGAATCGGTATACGCACCTCAGTCAGGCCAGCCCACCAATCCTGATCGGCATCGCCGAAACGACCGAATAGCTTGAGCCAGCGCAGGGTTTCCAGTGCCAGGCCGGTCGGCTCATCTTCGGGGCCGCGCTTCAGCCGGCGCCCGGAAAGGTAAGGAAAGGCACGCAACAGCAGGCGGCCGCCCCACTCCACCGGCGGCAACTTGAGCAGCCAGTAGATACGACTGATCTGGCTGCCGAACAAGGCTGCCGAGCGCGCACGCGCCTCATCGAGATAACCGCCGCCCAGGGCTGCCGCCAGAATCACTCCGCCGAGGGAATGACCGATCCAGTGCGCGGTTTGCCCGGTCTGCTCGATGATGAAATCAGCAATGGCTGGAAGGTCATAGCGCACGTACTGCGCCACGTGGTTGTCTCGATAGTTTTCGTTGCGCGGCGACAGGCCGTGGCCGCGCATTTCTGCGATCCACACATCGAACCCCGCACGCGCCAGGTAAGGCCCCAGGCCAATGGCCTTGGGTGAATACCAGAAGCGCCGATTGGAAAAGCTGCCATGCAGCAATACCACGGGGACGCCGCGCTCGCCTTCGGCACCTGCGCGGCCGAGCCGGGTCAGGGCCAGCTCGACGCTGGAGTCGGGGCTGTTGTTGGGTTTGAGAAGATAGACATCCTCGCTCAGATCACCGCGTAGTTCGGCGCTGATCAGGGCGACGGGAAAAAGCTCACTACTGCTTTGCATGGATCAGGTGACCGCAATGGCGCTATGCCACAAAGGAAATCAGGCCAGGAACGGCCCTGTTGCCAGCCGCTCAAGAGAAACGCCGCAACTTCTAAGCGAAATCGCGGCGTTTTTCTTGAACCTTCGCCTCTACGCAAGGCGGGTTACACCCGCCCTGCGCAATGAACATCAGGCAGGCTGAGTCTCGGCCAGGAAGAACCAGGTGTCGAGTACCGAGTCAGGGTTCAGTGACACGCTCTCGATACCCTGCTCCATCAGCCACTTGGCCAGATCCGGGTGGTCCGACGGGCCCTGACCACAGATGCCGATGTACTTGCCGGCCTTGTTGCAGGCAGTAATGGCATTGGCCAGCAGCTTCTTCACGGCCGGGTTACGTTCATCGAACAGGTGGGCGACGATGCCGGAGTCACGGTCCAGGCCCAGGGTCAGCTGGGTCAGGTCGTTGGAACCGATGGAGAAACCATCGAAGAACTCGAGGAACTCTTCAGCCAGGATGGCGTTGGACGGCAGCTCGCACATCATGATGACCTTCAGATCATCCTGACCGCGGGCCAAGCCATTGCTGGCCAGCAGCTCGACCACTTGCGACGCCTCGCCCAGGGTACGCACGAACGGCACCATGATCTCGACGTTGGTCAGGCCCATCTCGTTGCGCACTTTCTTCAGCGCACGGCATTCCAGCTCGAAGCAGTCGCGGAAGGATTCGCTGATGTAGCGCGAAGCACCACGGAAGCCCAGCATCGGGTTTTCTTCTTCCGGCTCGTATAGCTTGCCGCCGATCAGGTTGGCGTATTCGTTGGACTTGAAGTCCGACAGGCGCACGATAACCTTCTTCGGCCAGAACGCCGCTGCCAGGGTGCTGATGCCCTCGACCAGTTTCTCGACGTAGAAGTCAACCGGATCACCGTAGCCGGCGATGCGCTTCTCGACGCTGTCCTTGATCTCCGGCGGCAAGCCAGCGAAGTTCAGCAGCGCCTTGGGGTGCACACCAATCATGCGATTGATGATGAACTCCAGGCGGGCCAGGCCCACGCCTTCGTT
Organism: Pseudomonas sp. YY-1; assembly: GCF_002843095.1. NCBI lineage: Bacteria > Pseudomonadati > Pseudomonadota > Gammaproteobacteria > Pseudomonadales > Pseudomonadaceae > Pseudomonas > Pseudomonas sp. YY-1. Next base: position 414,975 of record NZ_PJLX01000001.1, read on the forward strand.
CGGCAGTTGAGCGAAGTCGAAGGCACGGTCCGGGTTACCGACGTTCATCATGATCTTGAACGGCAGGTCAGGCATGGCGTCGACCGAGTTCTTGCGAATGTCGAAGCCCAGCTCGCCTTCGAAGATGAAGCCGGTATCGCCTTCGGCGCAGGACACAGTGACGCCCTGACCATCTTTCAGCACCTGAGTGGCATTGCCGCAACCGACCACGGCCGGAATGCCCAGCTCACGGGCGATGATCGCCGCATGGCAGGTACGACCGCCGCGGTTGGTGACGATGGCGCTGGCGCGCTTCATCACGGGCTCCCAGTCCGGATCAGTCATGTCGGAGACCAGCACGTCGCCCGGCTGCACCTTGTCCATCTCGGACACGTCGTGAATCACGCGTACCTTGCCAGCGCCGATACGCTGGCCGATGGCGCGGCCTTCGACCAGAACGGTGCCCTTCTCTTTCAGCAGGTAGCGTTCCATCACGGTGGCACTGGCGCGGCTCTTCACGGTTTCCGGGCGAGCCTGCACGATGTAGAGCTTGCCGTCGTCACCGTCCTTGGCCCACTCGATATCCATCGGGCGGCCGTAGTGTTTCTCGATGATCAGTGCCTGTTTGGCCAGCTCGCTGACCTCGGCATCGCTGATGCAGAAGCGCGCTCGCTCGGCGCGATCGACTTCGACGGTCTTGACCGAGCGACCAGCCTTAGCTTCGTCGCCGTAGATCATCTTGATCGCCTTGCTGCCCAGATTGCGGCGCAGGATCGCCGGACGACCCGCTTCCAGGGTTGGCTTGTGCACGTAGAACTCATCGGGGTTCACTGCGCCCTGCACAACGGTCTCGCCGAGGCCATAGGCGCCGGTGATGAACACCACGTCACGGAAGCCGGACTCGGTGTCCAGGGTGAACATCACACCGGCGGTACCGGTTTCCGAACGCACCATGCGCTGCACGCCAGCAGACAGGGCGACCAGCTTATGGTCAAAGCCCTGGTGCACGCGGTAGGCGATGGCACGGTCGTTGAACAGGGAAGCGAAGACTTCCTTGGCCGCTCGGATCACGTTGTCCACGCCGCGGATATTGAGGAAGGTTTCCTGCTGACCGGCAAATGAAGCGTCCGGCAGGTCTTCGGCGGTAGCGGAGGAGCGCACGGCCACAGCCATGTTGTCGTTACCTGCGCTCATGGTGGCAAAGGCTTCGCGAATCTGCTTGTCCAGCTCAGCCGGGAACTCGGCGTCCATCACCCACTGGCGAATCTGCGCGCCAGTCTTGGCCAGGGCGTTGACGTCATCGACATCGAGTGCGTCGAGCGCTGCGTGGATCTGAGCATTCAGGCCGCTTTGCTCGAGAAAGTCGCGATAAGCCTGAGCCGTAGTGGCGAAACCGCCGGGAACCGAGACACCGGCGCCGGCCAGGTTACTGATCATCTCGCCGAGGGATGCGTTCTTGCCCCCCACATGCTCAACATCGTGATTGCCGAGCTTATCGAGGGAAACTACGTACTCTACCAAGGTGATCTCTCCACTAACTGTATTGGAAAAGCTCATTGGGCTGCGCAATGTCGAACGACCGAAGTCGCGCGATTGTGGCCTTGCCCTTGTATAAGTAACAATGCCGAACCCGGTGGGCCCGGCGTAAAACGCGGCCTATCATAGCCAAGAATCGAACTCAGCTTAAGGCCTTTGGCGCAAATGAAACGTACCGCTTTCTTCATCTCCGACGGCACCGGCATCACCGCCGAAACCCTGGGCCAGAGCCTGCTCGCGCAGTTCGAGAACATTCAGTTCACCAAACTGACCCGCCCTTACATCGACAGCGTCGATAAAGCGCGCGCCATGGTACAACAAATCGATGCCGCCGCCGAAAGGGACGGCGCCCGTCCGATCATCTTCGACACCATCGTCAACCGCGATATTCGTGCGATTCTCGATACCGCCAATGGTTTCATGATCGACATCTTCTCGACCTTCCTCTCGCCACTGGAGCAGGAGCTGAGCTCGCACTCCTCCTACTCCGTCGGCAAGTCGCACTCCATCGGCCAGCACTCCAACTACATGGAGCGCATCGAGGCGGTCAACTTCGCCCTCGACAACGACGATGGTGCCCGCACCCACTACTACGACAAGGCCGACCTGATCCTGGTCGGCGTGTCGCGCTGCGGCAAGACGCCAACCTGCCTGTACATGGCCATGCAATACGGTATCCGCGCCGCCAACTACCCGCTGACCGAAGACGACATGGAGCGCCTGCAGCTCCCGGACTCACTGAAAAAATACCGCGACAAGCTGTTCGGCCTGACCATCGACCCGGATCGCCTCACCGCCATCCGCCACGAGCGCAAGCCCAACAGCCGCTACGCCAGCTTCGCCCAGTGCGAGTTCGAAGTGCGCGAGGTGGAGGGTCTGTTCCGCCGTGAAAACATCGCCTTCATCAACTCCACGCATTTCTCGGTCGAGGAGATTTCGGCCAAGATCCTGGTGGAAAAAGGTGTTGAACGACGCCTTAAATAACCACCATAAACTCATGTTTCAAAAGAGAAAAGGCTCGATACCTCGAGCCTTTTCTAGGTTCTGTACGAAAAGTCGTCGAGCGAAGGTCAGGCGAGGCAAAAACAGGCGAGGAAGCGGAGTTTACGAGCTGTAAATGAGCATTCCGAACCTGTTTTTAACGAAGCCTCACCGAGCGCAGGCACTTTTCGCACAGAACCTAGCTTCAGCCGTTAGAAGCTGCCCCCCGGCACACGCACCCAGCCCTCCATGAGGATGCGCGCACTGCGGCTCATCACTGCCTTGGTCACTGTCCACTGACCATCGACCAGACGAGCCTGTGCACCAACCCGCAAGGTGCCGGACGGATGGCCAAAACGCACCGCCTCACGCTCGCCGCAACCGGCAGCCAGGTTGACCAGAGTGCCCGGTATCGCCGCCGCCGTGCCGATGGCCACCGCGCAGGTGCCCATCATGGCGTGGTGCAGCTTGCCCATAGAAAGCGCACGCACCAGCAGGTCGACCTCGCCGGCCCTGATATCCTTGCCGCTGGACGTGCGGTAATCCTTGGGCGGACTGACGAAGGCGATCTTCGGGGTGTGCTGACGTGTCGCAGCCTCCTCGGCCGTTTTGATCAGCCCCATGCGCAGCGCACCGGCAATGCGGATCTGCTCGAAACGCGCCAGTTGCGCCGGGTCGCCATTGATGGCCTCACGCAGCTCGGTGCCCTGGTAGCCGATGTCCTCGGCATTGACGAAGATGGTCGGGATGCCGGCGGTGATCATGGTCGCCTTGAAAGTGCCGACGCCGGGCACTTCGAGGTCATCGACCAGATTGCCGGTGGGAAACATCGAACCGCCATCCTCGCCGTCATCGGACGGGTCGAGGAACTCCAGCACGATCTCCGCTGCTGGGAAGGTGACGCCGTCCAGCTCGAAATCACCGGTTTCCTGCACCTGGCCATTACTGACCGGCACGTGGGCGATGATGGTTTTCTGGATATTGGCCTGCCAGATACGCACCACACAGGTACCGCTTTCAGGAATACGCGCTGGATCGACCAGGCCGGCATGGATGGCGAAGGCGCCGGCGGCGGTGGACAAGTTGCCGCAGTTGCCGCTCCAGTCGACGAAGGCCTTGTCGATGGAGACCTGGCCGTAGAGGTAATCGACGTCATGCTCGGGCTGAGTGCTTTTCGACAGAATCACGCACTTGGAGGTACTCGAGGTAGCACCGCCCATGCCGTCGATCTGCGCCGCATACGGATCCGGGCTGCCGATCACGCGCATGAACAGCTTGTCGCGCGCCTCGCCAGGCACCTGGCAACGCTCGGGTAGATCCTGCAGACGGAAGAACACGCCCTTGCTGGTGCCACCACGCATGTAGGTGGCGGGGATTTTCACTTGCGGCAGATAAGCCATGAGTGCAGTCCTGAAAGAATGATGATGCAGGTTCTTCCCGGATCACATCCGGGCGAGCGCTACCGTTTCTTGTAGGAGCGAGCTCTGCTCGCGAATAGCCTCGCGGAGAAGCTTCGTTCGCGAGCAGAGCTCGCTCCTACGGAAGTTGTACCGGCCCGCTTATGGGCCGGTCGTTACATCACGCCACCGCGCCCTGAAGGAAGTCCTTGGCGAAGCGCTGTAGCACGCCGCCGGCGTTGTACACGCTGACATCCGCCGCGGTATCCAGTCGGCAGGTCACCGGCACTCGAACCACCTCGCCGTTGCGGCGATTAACCACCAGGGTCAGGTCGCAACGCGGCGAGATATCGCCCTCGATGTCATAGGTTTCGGTGCCATCCAGGCCCAGCGTCAGGCGCGTGGTTCCCGGCTTGAACTCCACCGGCAGCACGCCCATGCCCACCAGATTGGTGCGGTGGATGCGCTCGAAGCCTTCGGCGACGATCACTTCCACGCCCGCCAAACGTACGCCCTTGGCCGCCCAATCCCGCGACGAGCCCTGGCCGTAGTCGGCACCGGCGACGATGATCAGGTTCTGCTTGCGATTCATGTAGGTTTCGATGGCCTCCCACATGCGCATTACCTGGCCTTCCGGCTCCACACGGGCCAGCGAACCCTTCTTCACCTGCCCGTTGACCACGGCCATCTCGTTGATCAGTTGCGGGTTGGCGAAGGTGGCGCGCTGCGCGGTGAGGTGATCGCCACGGTGGGTGGCGTAGGAGTTGAAATCCTCTTCCGGCAGGCCCATTTTCGCCAGGTATTCACCAGCGGCCGAGTCCGCCAGGATGGCATTGGACGGCGACAGGTGGTCGGTGGTGATGTTGTCCGGCAGGATCGCCAGCGGCAGCATGCCCTTGAGCGTGCGCTCGCCGGCCAGCGCGCCTTCCCAGTAAGGCGGACGGCGGATATAGGTGCTCGTCGGGCGCCAGTCGTACAACGGGCTCTCTGCCTCCTGCACGCTGCCCAGGTCGAACATCGGGATATAGATCTGCTTGAACTGCTCGGGCTTCACCGAAGCGGCAACGATGGCGTCGATCTCCTCGTCGCTCGGCCACAAATCCTTCAGCGTGATCGGATTGCCCTGAGCATCGGTACCCAACGGATCTTGCTCGATATCGAAACGCACAGTACCGGCGATGGCATAGGCGACCACCAGCGGCGGCGAGGCCAGGAAGGCCTGTTTGGCGTAGGGATGGATGCGCCCGTCGAAGTTGCGGTTTCCACTCAGGACGGCGGTGGCATACAGGTCGCGGTCGATGATTTCCTTCTGGATCACCGGGTCGAGCGCGCCGGACATACCGTTACAGGTGGTGCAGGCGTAGGCGACGATGCCGAAGCCGAGCTTCTCCAGCTCCGGCAGCAGACCGGCCTCTTCCAGGTACAGCTTGGCGACCTTGGAACCCGGCGCGAACGACGTTTTCACCCAGGGCTTGCGCACCAAGCCCAGCGCATTGGCCTTCTTCGCCACCAGACCGGCGGCGATGACGTTGCGCGGGTTGGAGGTGTTGGTGCAACTGGTGATGGCGGCGATGATCACCGCGCCATCGGGCATCAGGCCTTCGGCCTCTTCGACTTTGCCGCTCTGCAGCTTGGCCTCGTCAGCAATGCCGCGCTCGGCCAGTGCCGAGGTCGGCAGGCGGCGATGCGGGTTGCTCGGGCCTGCCATATTGCGCACCACGCTGCCCAGGTCGAAGCGCAGCACGCGCTCATACTCGGCGGTTTTCAGCGCGTCGTTCCACAGGCCAAGGGTCTTGGCGTAGTGTTCCACCAACGCCACCTGCTCCGGCTCACGCCCCGTGAGCTTGAGGTAGTCGATGGTCTGGCCGTCGATATAGAACATCGAGGCCGTGGCGCCATACTCCGGGCACATATTGGAGATGGTCGCGCGGTCGCCGATGGACAGGCTGTCCGCCCCCTCGCCAAAGAACTCGACCCAAGCACCGACCACTCGTTCCTTGCGCAGGAACTCGGTGATCGCCAGCACGATATCGGTGGCGGTGATGCCAGGCTGACGCTTGCCGGTGAGCTCGACGCCGACGATATCGGGCAGGCGCATCATCGACGGGTGGCCGAGCATCACCGTCTCGGCCTCCAGGCCGCCGACGCCAATGGCGATCACGCCCAGGGCATCCACGTGCGGAGTGTGCGAGTCGGTGCCGACGCAGGTATCGGGGAAGGCAATGCCGCCGCGTGCCTGGATCACCGGGCTCATTTTCTCCAGGTTGATCTGGTGCATGATGCCGTTGCCGGCCGGGATCACGTCGACGTTCTTGAACGCGGTCTTGGTCCAGTCGATGAAATGGAAGCGATCCTCGTTGCGGCGATCCTCGATGGCACGGTTCTTCTCGAAGGCATCCGGGTCGAAGCCCGGCGCTTCCACGGCCAGGGAGTGGTCGACGATCAACTGGGTCGGCACCACCGGGTTGACCTTGGACGGATCACCGCCCTGCTCGGCGATGGCGTCACGCAGGCCTGCCAGGTCGACCAGCGCGGTCTGGCCGAGAATGTCGTGGCAGACCACGCGCGCCGGGTACCAGGGAAAGTCCAGGTCGCGCTTGCGATAGACCAGCTGCTCCAGCGATGCGCTCAGATCCTGCGGATCGCAGCGGCGCACCAGTTGCTCGGCGAGTACGCGCGAGGTGTAAGGCAGCCTCGCCCAGGCGCCAGCCTGGATCGCCTCGACCGCCTCACGTGCGTCGAAGTAATCCAGTGCGGTGCCGGGCAGGCGCTTGCGGTATTGGCTATTCACGGTGTCATTCATCTTATTTGCGGTCCTTGAGCGGCACGAACTTCAGGTCTTCAGGGCCTGTGTAGTTGGCGCTCGGGCGGATGATCTTGCCGTCGATGCGCTGCTCGATGACGTGCGCCGACCAACCGGCAGTGCGGGCGATGACGAACAGCGGGGTGAACATGGCGGTGGGCACGCCCATCATGTGGTAGCTCACGGCGCTGAACCAGTCGAGGTTGGGGAACATCTTCTTGATGTCCCACATGATGGTTTCCAGGCGCTCGGCGATGTCATACATCTTGGTATTGCCCTGCTCCACGGACAGCTCGCGGGCCACTTCCTTGATCACCTTGTTGCGCGGGTCGCTCACGGTGTAGACCGGATGACCGAAGCCGATCACCACTTCCTTGCGCCCTACTCGCTCGCGGATATCCGCCTCGGCTTCGTCCGGGCTGTCGTAGCGCTTCTGCACCTCGAAGGCCACTTCGTTGGCGCCGCCGTGTTTCGGCCCGCGTAGCGCGCCGATGGCGCCGGCGATGCAGGAGAACAGGTCGGAGCCGGTACCGGCGATCACCCGCGAGGTGAAGGTCGAGGCATTGAATTCATGCTCGGCATACAGGTTCAGCGAGGTGTGCATAGCGCGCACCCAGGACTCGCGCGGTTTCTCGCCATGCAGCAGATGCAGGAAGTGACCGCCGATGGAATCGTCGTCGGTATCCACCTCAATGCGCTTGCCGTTATGGCTGTAGTGATACCAGTACAGCAGTGCCGAACCCAGGCTAGCCATCAGCTTGTCGGCGATATCACGGGCGCCCGGATGATTGTGATCGTCCTTTTCCGGCGCCAGACAGCCGAGCACGGATACGGCAGTGCGCATCACGTCCATCGGATGAGCCGAAGGCGGCAGTTGCTCCAGAGCCGCCTTCACCCCGGCCGGCAGACCGCGCAGGGCCTTGAGTTTGGCCTTGTAGCCAGCCAGCTCGGCGATGTTAGGCAGCTTGCCGTGCACCAGCAGGTGGGCAATTTCCTCGAATTCGCAGCGGTTGGCGAAATCGAGCACGTCGTAACCGCGGTAGTGCAGGTCATTGCCGGTACGACCGACAGTACACAGCGCGGTATTGCCAGCGGCGGTGCCGCTCAGGGCGACGGATTTCTTCGGTTTGAAGCCTGGCGTGGTTTCGGTGGCGCTCATTGTTATCTCCTCAAATCTTCTTGTTCTGCTTACTGTCAGCGGTAGCGAACCGTAAGAGCGGATTCATCCGCGAATCGCGAATAAATTCGCTCCTACACAAAGCAAATCCGTGCGCCGCTTTACTTCTTACCGGCGGCGAACAGCGCGTCGAGCTTCTGCTCGAAGGCGTGGTAGCCGATGCGGTCGTAGAGTTCGGCGCGGGTCTGCATCAGCTCGATCACGTCCTTCTGGTGACCGTTCTGGCGAATCGAGGTGTAGACACTTTCCGCCGCCTTGTTCGCCGCGCGGAAGGCCGACAGCGGGTAGAGCTGGATGGCGACGCCGACCGAAGCCAGCTCGTCGCGGGTGAACAGCGGCGTGGCGCCAAATTCGGTGATATTGGCCAGCACCGGCACATTCAGCTCTTTGACGAAACGTGCATAGGTCGGCAGGTCGTAAGCCGCTTCGGCGAAGATTGCATCGGCGCCGGCCTCGACATAGCGCAGGCACCGTTCGATGGCGGCGTCGACACCTTCAGCCTGGATCGCGTCAGTACGGGCGATGAGGAAGAAGTCAGGATCGGTCTTGGCATCAGCGGCAGCTTTCACGCGGTCGCACATTTCCTCGCAGGAGACGATCTCCTTGCCCGGACGGTGGCCACAGCGCTTGGCGCCGACCTGATCCTCGATATGCGCGGCGGCGGCGCCGGCCTTGATCAGGTTCTTGATGGTGCGCTCGATATTGAAAGCCGACGGGCCGAAACCGGTGTCGATGTCCACCAGCAGCGGCAGATCGCAAACATCGGTGATACGGCGTACGTCGGTGAGCACGTCATCCAGGGTGTTGATGCCCAGATCCGGCAAACCGAGCGAGCCGGCCGCGACACCACCACCAGACAGGTAGATGGCACGAAAGCCTGCGCGCTTGGCCAGCAGTGCGTGGTTGGCGTTGATCGCGCCGATCACCTGCAGCGGTTGCTCTTCGGCGAGGGCCTGGCGGAAGCGCTGGCCGGCAGAAAGCTGGGTCATGAATCACCTCGGGTCTTGGATGAAGTGGCGAGCGTCTCTCTATAGTGGCGCTCGATATTGCGTTTGGAGGCGCCGATATGGCGGCGCATCAGCAGCTCGGCCAGTTCGCCGTCACGGCCTTCGATGGCGTCGAGAATGCGGTGGTGTTCAGCGAAGGCCTGGTGTGGCCGGTTGGGTGTGGCGGAGAACTGCAGGCGGTACATGCGCACCAGCTGATAGAGCTCGTCGCACAGCAGTTTGGCCAGGGTGCGGTTGCCACTGCCCTGGATGATCCGGTAGTGGAAGTCGAAGTCGCCTTCCTGCTGGTAATAGCCGACACCGGCCTTGAACGCGGCGTCCTGCTCGTGCAGCTCCAGCACCCGGCGCAGTTCATCGATCTCATGCTGGGTCATGCGCTCGGCGGCCAGGCGGCAGGCCATACCTTCCAAGGACTCGCGAATTTCGTAGAGCTCGACCAGTTCGTCATGACTGAGCGATACCACCCGCGCGCCCACATGCGGGACGCGCACCAGCAGCTTCTGCCCTTCCAGACGGTGGATGGCCTCACGCAACGGACCACGGCTGATGCCATAGGTGCGCGCCAGCTCAGGCTCGGAAATCTTGCTACCCGGGGCGATCTCGCCCTTGACGATGGCAGCCTGAATCAAGCGGAAAACATGTTCGGAAAGTGTTTCCGAATCCACCTGGGGCGCTGTAGACACTTCGGACTCGAGCAGCATGATTGTCGACACCACAGAGATGCAATGACCGTGAAATTACGTCAAAAAGCCATAAATGTCAAAGCAGACCAAAGTATTGTCGACAATGTTTCCAGCCAAACAAGGCGAGCGAGCCGCGACCTTACTTGCAGAAAGCTACATAAGCGTCTGTCGGCACGGAAAATCTCCATGTTAGAATCCGCGCATTCATGCCCGGCTATCGCCTTTTGCCATGGCTGCTAGACTTCATGGCAGGCCGTTGTATGGCAGGATGCCGCCAGACGCTGCCCTTCACCTGCCCCTGGCAATACCCTCTCAAGGACACATGAGACTGAAACCCTTCTCCTTACTGATCTGCCTGCTGACCTTGTGCCCGGCTCTGGCCATGGGCAAGTCAATCTATGGTCTGAACGAATATATCCACGTAGAAGAACTGGACCTGCAGGTAGCCGCCAAACTCGATACAGGCGCAAAAACCGCGTCCTTGAGCGCCCGTGACATCAAGCGCTTCAAACGCGACGGAGAAACCTGGGTGCGTTTCGTGCTGGCCATCGATGATGCCCATGAGCGCACCATCGAGCGTCCGCTATCACGTATCAGCAAGATCAAACGCCGTGCTGGCGACTTCGATCCCGATGAAGGCAAGACCTACACGGCACGCCCGGTAATCGACCTTGAATTGTGCATGGGCAAGACCCTGCGCACGATCGAAGTGAACTTGACCGACCGAAGCGCATTCCAATACCCGCTTCTGATCGGCTCCGAAGCGCTCAAGCATTTCGAAGCCATGGTCGATCCAAGCCTTAAATATGCAGCTGGCAAACCCAACTGCACCGATGACGCAACCCCTGGCGAGTAATTCCCATGCGCTCTCTGAACCTACATCTGAAAGTCCTGATCACCCTGCTGGTGGCCTTGGGCGTTCTGATTACGGCATACCAAATCTTCATTCTCGGCATTCCGGTGACCGAGGACGAAACCGACGATCTGTGGAACATCGATGCCAGGGTCGAATTCCAGGCGACGCCGCGTGAGCCGGTGAAACTGCAGATGTTCGTGCCGCCGCTGAACCAGGATTACGTAAGCCTCAACGAGAGCTTCATTTCCAATAACTACGGCGTCAGCGTCAACCGTGTCGACGGCAACCGCCGCGTCACCTGGTCGGCCCGTCGCGCCAGCGGCAAACAAACCCTCTATTACCGCCTGGTACTGACCAAGCGTTACAGCGGTGAGCAGACACCTGCAAAAGGCCCGATCTTCCGCGACAGCATCCCGGTCGAAGGCCCTGAGAAGATTGCGGCCGAAGCCCTGCTGGCCCCGATTCGCCAGCACTCGGCGGACGTCGAGACCTTCATAAGCGAGACCATCAAGCGCGTCAACAACGCCAACGACGATAACGTCAAGCTGCTGCTTGGCGGCGATGCCTCCACCGTCAACAAGGCCAAGGTCGTCGAGCTGCTGCTGTCCATCGCTCACGTGCCGATGGAACGCGTGCACACCATTCGCCTGCAAGCCGAAGTCGCTCAATCGCCAGAACTGTGGCTACGCAGCTTCAACGGCCAGAAGTGGCTGTACTTCAACCCCGAATCCGGTGAGCAAGGCCTGCCGGCCGACCGCCTGGTCTGGTGGATCGGCGATGGCGATCTGGTCAGCCTGGAAGGCGGTCGCCAAGCCTCTGTCAGCTTCAGCCTGAACAACAGCGAGATGAACGCCATCCGCCTGGCCAAGCTGACCGACGAGAACACCGACGCCAGCTTCCTCGAATACTCGCTATACGGCCTGCCGCTGCAGACTCAGCAGACGTTCATGATCATGGTGATGATCCCGATCGGCGTGCTGGTCATTCTGATCCTGCGCAACCTCGGCGGCCTGCAGACCCTGGGTACCTTCACCCCGGTACTGATCGCCCTCGCTTTCCGCGAAACCCAACTGGGCTTCGGTATCTTCCTGTTCACGGTGATTACTGCGCTCGGCCTGTCGCTACGCTCCTACCTGGAACATCTGAAGCTGCAGATGCTGCCGCGCCTGTCGGTAGTACTGACCTTCGTCGTGGTACTGATCGCCGCCATCAGCCTGTTCAGCCACAAGCTGGGTCTCGAACGCGGCCTGTCGGTTGCGCTGTTCCCGATGGTGATTCTGACCATGACCATCGAGCGCCTGTCGATCACCTGGGAAGAACGTGGCGGCAGCCATGCCTTCAAGGTCGCCATTGGCACGCTGTTCGCCGCCACTATCGCGCACCTGCTGATGAGCGTGCCCGAGCTGGTGTACTTCGTGTTCACCTTCCCGGCGATCCTGCTGATCCTGGTGGGCTTCATGCTGGCGATGGGCCGCTACCGCGGTTATCGCCTGACCGAACTGTTCCGTTTCAAAGCCTTCCTCAAGGACTAAGACCATGTTCGGCCTGATCAAGACGTGGAAGGCCCTTGAAGCCAAAGGCATCATGGGCATCAACCGACGCAACGCGGACTACGTGCTGAAGTACAACAAACGGCACCTGTACCCGATCGTCGACGACAAGATCATCACCAAGGAGCGGGCCATCGAGGCCGGCATCGATGTGCCGGAAATGTACGGCGTCATCGAGACCGAGAAGGATATCGACAAGCTCGATCAGATCATTGCCGGGCGCAATGACTTCGTGATCAAGCCGGCGCAAGGTGCTGGCGGTGACGGCATCACGGTTATCGCTGACCGCTTCGAGGATCGTTTCAAGACGGTATCCGGCAAGATCGTCAGCCACGAGGAGCTGGAGCAGCAGATCTCCAGCATCCTCTCCGGGTTGTATTCGCTCGGTGGTCACCGTGACCGTGCGCTGATCGAATACCGGGTCACCCCGGATACCATCTTCAAGAGCATCAGCTACGAAGGCGTGCCGGACATCCGCATCATCGTGCTGATGGGCTACCCGGTGATGGCCATGCTGCGCCTGCCGACACGTCAGTCTAATGGCAAGGCCAACCTGCACCAGGGCGCCATTGGTGTCGGTGTCGATCTGGCCACTGGCATCACCCTGCGTGGTACCTGGCTGAACAACAAGATCAGCAAGCACCCGGACACCACCAACGCAGTGGACGGCGTGCAACTGCCTAACTGGGACGGCTTCATGAAGCTCGCCGCCGGCTGCTATGAGTTGTGCGGCCTGGGTTACATCGGTGTGGACATGGTGCTGGATCAGGATAAGGGCCCGCTGATTCTCGAGCTCAACGCCCGCCCCGGGCTGAACATCCAGATCGCCAACGACTGTGGCCTGACCCACCGCGCCCATGCCGTGGAAGCGCGCCTGGAAGAGCTGAAAGCCAAAGGCATTCAGGAAGACGCCGAAGAGCGCGTACGCTTCTCCCAGGAGCTGTTCGGCCACATCGTCAGCAAGGAAGTCTGACCAGCAGCGCCGCGAAGTGCAGCCGGGTCGCCCAGACCCGGCTGCACTTCGCGACTCGCTCAATAGCCTGTCGCCAACGCGCCCCCGCCTCTACTTGCCCGCCTTCCTCACGCCTCGCTCAGCAGCCCCAAGCTCTTTCCCTTGAGCACGGCTTGCGTGCGACTGCGTACGCCCAAACGGGAAAACAGGTTGTGCAGATGCCATTTGATGGTGGCTTCGGACAAGTGCACCGCATCGGCAATATCGCGATTCGACAGCCCCGCTGCCACGAGCCGCAATATCTCCCGCTCGCGATGACTCACCCCCTGATTTTCCTCGAGACTGTCAGGATCGATAGCCAACCTGCGGCACTGCTCGCGTAGCATTTCGGCAATGCCCTGCCAGGCCGCGGCGTGCTCGGGCTCAGCGCGGCTCCAGGCATTCCAGAGCGGCAGCAGCCACAAGGCGTCGTCCTGAAACAAGCGGCGATAACCACATTGCCAGGCCTCTTCGAGAGTCGCCTGCAACAGCACGAAGGCTTTTTCGCCATTACCTTTGCGCCAGTAAGCCACTGACAGCAGCAGGCTCAGGTGCAGGCGCCGATCCCGCTGGTGGTCCGCCCCCTGCTTGGCCAGACATTCCTCCAGGCTGGTTTGGGCTCTCTCTACCCAGTGTTCGCTCAGTGCCAAGCGCGCCTGGCTCAGCGTCAACGCCGTATGCGCATCGCCATAGCGCTCGATGGGCAGTACAGCGAGATGACGCTCCAGTTGCAGATAAACACGCTGCGCCTCATTGGGGCGGCGCAACCACAGCAGGAACTGCACCTTGCACCCCATGGCGATGGCGAATACCCGCTCGTAGCCGGGCCCTTGTAAACCGCTCAACCACTCATCAAGCTCCTCCAGCCCCTGTTCCCCTGCACCGGCGAAGAAACGCGCGCGCGCCATGACCAGCTTGCCGCGGCTGATCAGCTCCACCGGCGTGGCGACATCACGCCAGGTAGTGGCCAGCGGCAGTTCGGCGAGAATCGCAGCGTGGCGATCCTGTTCGTAAAGCAGGTCGGCATAAGCCAGCCCCAGCGGGCCGCCAACTCGACTGCGCCGCCCAAACACCTGCACGACCCTTGCCCGCGCAGCTTCGGCCAGGGAGCGACCACGCTCCAGTTCGCCGTATTCTTTGCAGATCAGCGCCTCGATCAAGCTGGCCATGACATGCAGGTATTCGCTGTCGCAATCACGCAGACTCTCACGCGCCACGGCGATGGCCTTGGCGGCCTCGCCGAATTCGCCGAGCAATGCGAACGCTGCAGCCTGCACGCAGGCCAGGCTGGCACGAAATACCGGCTGGTTCTGCGGTACCAGCGCCAGCCAATGGCCGGCGACCTTGAGGCAGGCGTCGAGTTTGTCCTGGTAGAGCAACACCAATGCCTTGAGCACCTGAGCAGCAGCCAGCAGCTCGATCAGGCCGAAATGCATGCCCTTGCCACGCCCCTGCGTCAGGCGCGCGCTGACCTCCTCGATCAACGCCTCGGACTCGGCGAACTTCTGCTCGAAAGCCAATTGCCAGGCATAGAAGATCTGGAACACCGGCTGCTCGGTGATCACCAGCGACGGAACTTCCTTGAGAATGGCGAGGATGCCGTATACCCGGTTGCCGGCGATCAAGCGCGCGCCCTGGCGTTCCAGCAGCTCGGCGGCGAAGGCGTAATCACGCGCGCGCAACGCGTACTTGATCGATTTGTCAGCCAGGTCATGGCTTTCGCACCAGCGCGCCGCCGCGTGCAGCAGGTGAGCCGGGTCGCCGCGCTTAGCCAGTCGCCCCTGCAGGAACTCGGCGAACAGGTGATGATAGCGGAACCACTGGCCCTGCTCGTCCAGCGCGATCACGAACAGTTGCTCGCCCTGCAGGCGGCGCAGCATGTCGCCACCGTCATGGCGCCCGGTCAGCGCGTTGCACAGCTCGGCGTTGAACTCATCAAGTACCGAAGTCTGGTCGAGAAACAGCTGCACGGTTTCCGGCAGGCTGGCTACCACGTCTTCGGCCAAATAATCGGCGATGTTGCGTTCGGTTCCTGACAGCCCGGCGAGAAAGGCCGCGCGATTGTGCTGACGCGGCAAGGCCAGCGCCGCCAGGTGCAAGGCCGTGATCCAGCCTTCCGTACGCGTATGCAACTGGTTGATCTCGCTGTCTTCCAGGGCCAGACGCTTGATGCAGCGCAAGTAAGCAGCGGTCTCCGCGCGTGTCAAGCGCAGGTCCTCGGCCTTGAGCCAGAATGCCCAGGCACCGAACGAAGGCGGCTCGTCGAGAAAGCGCGGCTGATAACGGGTGCTGACTACCAGCCGGACCTGCCTGGGCAGGCGCTCGAGCAGATAGCGCGAGCTCTGACCAAGCGTGGGATGACGGATACGGTGGAAGTCATCGAGCATCAGATAGAGGCTCTCCGACAGCCCGTTCAGATCGTCGATAAATGCATCGATCGCCGTCTCCAGCGGCCAGCTGATCTCACCCTGCAGCAATGCAGTGGCACTGCTGCCGAAGCCCGGACAAACAGCGGCGACAGCCGCCACCAGGTACTGCAGCAGCCTCGCCGGCTCGCTGTCGCTGTCGTCGCACGACAGCCAGGCAACTCGCGCTCCCTGTGCCTGCAGGCGACTGCGCAGCTGGCTGAGAACAGTGCTCTTGCCAAAGCCGGCGGGTGCACTGAGGACGATCAGGCGCTGCTTACGCGCCTCCATCAATCGCTCGATCAAAACCGAGCGCTCCAGCAGCGGAGCGCCCTCGGCATGGGAGGGATACAGCTTGGTACGCAATAACGGGATAGCGGATTGGCGGGACGGATTCTGGCTGTTCATGATTCGAGTAGGCTCAGCTCACGTGCACGTCGTATGGCTTGGGTGCGATTACGCACCTTGAGCTTTTCGTAAATGTTGTGCAGGTGCCATTTGACGGTACCCAAGGCGAGCGCCAACTGCTGGCCGATCTCTTCGTTGGACATGCCCTTGGCGGCCAGACAGACCACCTCGCGCTCGCGCTCGGTCAACCCCTCCTCCAGCACGTCCAGGGCGTGCTGCGACTCCTGGCCGGGCCAGGCACTCAACAGACTGCGGATGAAAGCCTGCAATGCCGGCTGGCGCTCAGTAGACTCCAGCTGTTGCAGCAACTGGCGCACAGCCTCGCCCTCCTCGATGAACAGAGTGCGCGCCTCCTCCCGCTCCGCGCCAATCAGGCACTGCACCAGCAAGCTCTGCGCCCGCTCCCGGTAGCCCAGGCGCTGGTAGCTCAGCGCAGCGAGCAGATCCAGACGCAGTTGCTGCAGCCCATGCCGGTCATCCTGCAACTGGCTGCGCAACTGGCTGATCTCATGCAGCGCCTCACTGTAATAGCCGCGCGCCTGCTGCAGGCGCACCCGGCTAAGACCGAGCATCCACGGCACCGGATTGAAATTGCGCTGCGCGTAATACCCTTCCAGCTTGCTCCAATCCACCGACTTCAAACGCTGCTCTGCGCGCTTGCTGCGTTCGGGCGCTGGCTCCTGCAGGATCAATGCAATCTCCTCACCCACGGCCTGCACATAAAAACGCCAGGAATGGTTGCGCGCCGCGAGGTTCTGCATCATCACCAGCGTCGCGGCCGCTTCTTTCGGAGCCCCCTGCTGGCGCTGAACCCGTGCCAGGCAAAGCATCGCCTGGGCGTACAGGTCGATTGGATTGATCACATCGACCGTGGCCAACGCCCAACGCAGCCGATCCTGCAGGCCATCCAGGCGGCCCTGCTGATAGGCGATCAGCGACTCGCTGATGGTTGGCAGAACCAGAGCTCGGGACTTTTCGCCGAACCAGGGCATCATCCGCGCACGCAACTGCTCGAACAGCAGCTGCGCCTGCTTTACCCGCCCCTGCTCCAGACACAGGAGCACTTCCACATTGGCCAACTGCATGTCCAGATAACGGCCTTCGAGAAAGTGGTTGCGCTGTTGCGCCAGCGCCAGCAACTTGCGCGCCTGCTCGGCCTGGCCAAGCATCACGTTGGCCAGGGCGCCAACGGTGAGGATCGCCACCTCGAGAAACGCAGTGTGCTGCCCCAACTGCGCCTCGATGCGCCGCGCCAGATCGACACAGGTATCCAGGTCATCTTTCTGCAAGGCGATCACCGCCTTGATCGTCAGGGTCGCCAACACCTTCTCACTCAATGGTCCGCTCGCGCGCGACTCGGCCCAACGTTCCAGCAGCTCATCGAGCATGCGATTGGCCTCTTTCAGGCCCAGCTCGGCCGCACGGGTCCAGACATCGGCCAGCACCAGCACCGGAAAGCGCGCAGCGATTTCGTCCGGCACATGCTGTCGCCACTTGTAGATGAGGTTGAGCTGGCCGCGATTGATCAGCTCCAGGCCACAGCCGTCGAGCAGCGCGGCGAGCATCTCGGCGTCTTCGGCCAAGCAGGCGTGCTCGATGGCCAGGTTCTGCATATGGTGATTGGTGAACCACAGGCTGGCATTGAAATGCAGCTGTTTGAAACGCTCCGGATCGCGGTCCTTGAGCCGGCTGCGGAGAAACTCGGCGAACAGATTATGGAAGCGATACCACTGGCGCTCGCGATCCATGGGCAGGAGAAACAGTTGCATGGCCTCCAGTTCTTCCAGCAGTTGCTGACCATCCTGACGCGCGGTCAGGGCATTGACCAGCTCACCGCTGAGCTGCTGTGCCACGCCGAGCGCCAACAACTGCTCCTGCCGCTCGCCAGGTAACTGCTCGAACACCGAGCGCAGCAAGTAGTCGCCTAGCACATTCTTGCCTGCGCCCAACTCGGCAAGGCGCGCAGTCGGTTGCGGGTGGTTACGCAGCCACAGGCTGACCAGATGCACTCCCACCACCCAGCCCTCGGTATGACGGTACAGCGCATCGAACGCCTCAGGATCGAGATGCAGGCCGCTGCGCTGCAGATAAGCACGCATCTCTTCGGCATTGAGCCTCAGCTCGTCACTACCCAGCTCCAGCAACAACCCCTTGGCGCGTAACGTGGCGAGCCCAAGAGCGGGTTGCGAACGGCTGCCGATGGCCAGGGTGAAATTCGGCGGCGCCAACTTGACCAGGCGATTGAGTGCACGGAGAAGCTCGCCATCCTGAATCAGGTGCAGGTCATCGAGCACCAACAGCAGCGGTTCCGATCGCTGCGACAGGTCTACCAGCAGGCTTTCCATCACCGCCTCGACAGGCACGCGCATGGTGTTGCGCAGATAACCCAGGGCGTAATCACCCAGCCCGTCCAGTGCACGCCCCAAGGCGCCGATCAGTTGCTGGAAGAAACGTACCGGCTCGTCATCAGAAGAGCTCAACGATAGCCAAGCAACAGCGCTGCCGGCCTGACGACGCTGCTCGAGCAGCATCGCCAACGCGGTAGTCTTGCCAAAGCCAGCAGGCGCGCAAAACAGTACCAGACGGGCGTGGGAATGGGCCGAAAGCGCGGCATCCACCTGCGGTCTTGCCAGATAGTCCGCAGATGCCTGAGGCGGTGACAGCTTTGAACGCAGCAGGCTTCCAGCAGCTGGAGCGATCACTACATCCATGGCCTGGATCCTTTCATTCATTATTATTTTGGTACGACAGTTCAACATCCTGGCACGACTCCATACTAATCAGCCGAGCCTACCGGAGCAAACCTGGCCGAAGCTCTAGGATGAATATTAGCGGCGGACTACAATCGCTCTTTCATCCCTTTCGACTGCCACGCATGCCCAGTTGCTCTCTGCACCCTCTTCCTTACCGCACCGATCCCAGCGACTACTTCCAGCGCATTCGCCAGGCTCCCGGTGCCGTACTGCTGGATGCCGGGCGACCGAGTGCCAAGCGTGGACGCTATGACCTTATGAGCGCCTGGCCATTGGCAGAACTGGCGCCCATGTCCGACGAATCGGCCAACGACTTCCTGCAGCGCCTGCGAAGCGCACTACAGAGCCTCGGGGCCGCCGAAGCACCCGCGCAACAGGAGCTGCCATTCGCCGGTGGTTTGATCGGTTACCTGTCTTATGACTTCGGCCGCCGCCTGGAAGTGCTACCCGAGCACAGCGTCGATGATCTCGACCTTGAAGATGCGCGCTTCGGCCTCTACGCCTGGGCGCTGATCAGCGATCATCAGTTGGAGACCAGCGTCCTGCTGTTTCACCCGGCACTGCCAGAGGCAGAGCGCCAACGCCTGCAGACGCTGTTCGAAGCAGCGCATAGCGAAGCGCCTGCGCCCTTCCACCTGACCCAGCCGTTCCAGGCCGCTATCGACCAGCACCGTTATCGCCAGGCGATCGAACGAATCCAGGGCTACATCCTCGCTGGCGATTGCTATCAGGTGAACTTCGCCCAGCGCTTTCAGGCGCCCTGCTCAGGCGATCCCTGGACCGCATACCTGGCACTGCGCCAGGCCTGCCCAACCCCCTTCTCGGGATTCCAGAGTCTGGGCAATGGTGATGCCATTCTCAGCCTGTCGCCCGAGCGCTTTCTCAAGGTCAGCGACGGTCAGGTGGAAACCCGCCCGATCAAAGGCACGCGGCGCCGCGGCCATGACGCTGAGGACGATAAGGCGCAGGCACAGGAGCTGCTGGAAAGCCGCAAGGATCGCGCCGAGAACCTGATGATCGTCGACCTGTTGCGCAACGATCTCGGCCGCAGTTGCCGCATCGGCTCGGTGAAAGTGCCGGAGCTGTTCGCCCTGGAGAGCTATCCCAACGTGCATCACCTGGTCAGTTGCGTCACCGCCGAGCTTGCGTCTGGCAAGGATGCGCTGGACCTGATCGCCTGCAGTTTCCCCGGCGGCTCCATCACCGGGGCGCCGAAGATCCGCGCCATGCAGATCATCGATGAGCTCGAGCCGACCCAGCGCGGGCTCTACTGCGGCTCGCTCCTGTATCTCGACGTGCGCGGCGAGATGGACAGTTCCATTGCCATTCGCAGCCTGCTGGTCAAGGACGGCAAGATCAGCTGCTGGGGCGGTGGTGGCATCGTCGCCGACTCCAACTGGCAGGCCGAGTATCAGGAGTCCATCACCAAGGTGAAGGTGCTGCTGGAAACGCTGGAAGGCCTGCCAGCCACAACCGAATAAGTACCCCAAATGAAAAACGCCGCGATTTCGCGGCGTTTTTCATGCATCGGCGTTACAGACTCAGCTTGCGATTCGACGCCTTGAGGAACTCTTGCTTGAGCGCCTCGAAGGTGTGCACGGCAGGGAATTGCGGGAACTCGCGGATCACGTTCTCCGGCGCATGGAACAGGATGCCAGCATGGGCTTCGCTGAGCATGGTGGTGTCGTTGTACGAGTCACCGGCCGCGATCACGCGATAGTAGAGGCTCTTGAAGGCGAGAACGGATTGACGCTTGGGATCTTTCTGGCGCAGTTGGTAGCTGACCACGCGATCGCTCTCGTCGGTGATCAGGCGGTGGCACAACAACGTCGGGAAACCCAGCTGACGCATCAGCGGCTGGGAGAACTCATAGAAGGTGTCCGAGAGAATCACCACCTGGAAACGCTCACGCAGCCAGTCGACGAACTCCACGGCGCCATCGAGCGGCTTCAGGGTAGCGATGACGTCCTGGATGTCTTTGAGCTTCAGGCCGTGCTCATCGAGAATGCGCAGGCGCTGCTGCATCAGCACGTCATAATCGGGGATGTCGCGGGTGGTCGCCTTGAGCGACTCGATGCCGGTTTTTTCCGCAAAGGCGATCCAGATTTCCGGAACCAGAACACCTTCCAGGTCGAGACACGCGATTTCCACAGGCCACTCCTCGGTTGAGCCAAAAAGGAGCCGGCACTCTAGCCGCTGGGCTTGGTTGGCGCAATGCGACCTGCTTATAACTGGAGTGAAGGGCATCAAGCGTCTTAGTTATTTAGCCGCATAACCTGCCTTTGCTACCATCGCGCCCTCACGCACACGATCTGGAGTCCTCACCATGGAACTCGACCTGGACGCGCTCAACGCCGAATTCGGCAACCAGCCAGAAAAGCTGGTTCAATGGGCCATCGGACTGGGCAAACCCGCCATCTGCACCACCAACTTCCGCCCCTTCGAAGCGGTGATCCTGCATATGGTCAGCCAGGTCAAACCGGATATCCCGGTAGTCTGGATGGACAGTGGCTACAACACCGAGGCCACTTACCGCTTCGCCGATGAAGTGGCCCGCAAGCTCAACCTCAACCTCATCACCTACCTGCCCAAGCGCTCGCGTGCGCATCGCGAAGCCATCGACGGCCCGGTACCCGCCCTGGATGATCCGCGTCACGCAGCGTTCACCGAAGAGGTGAAACTCGAGCCGTTCGCCCGCGCCCTGCGCGAGACTGCTCCGAGCGTCTGGTTCACCGCCCTGCGTGCGACCGACACCGCAGTGCGCGCGCAGATGGAGCCGATCAGCATCAACCCGGACGGTCTGATCAAGGTTGCTCCGTTGCTGCACTGGTCGTCCAAGGATCTGTATCAGTACCTGGTCGCCCATGACCTGCCGAACGAATTCGATTACTTCGACCCAACCAAGGGCGAAGACAATCGCGAGTGCGGCCTGCACCTGAGCCACTGATCACGCTCGTGCGGAAACGAAAATGGCGCCCATTGGGCGCCATTTTTCGTTTCAGAGCAGGCTTCAGTGCATCGGCAGTTCGACGCCGCTGAACAACTCTTCCAGCTCGGACTTGTTGTGGCACTGCACGGCTTTGGCCAGCATGTCGCGTGTCAGGTGCGGGGCGAAACGCTCGATGAAATCGCACATGAAGCCACGCAGGAAGGTGCCGCGACGGAAACCGATCTTGGTCACGCTGGGCTCGAACAGGTCATCGGCATCGAGCACCACCAGATCCGGATCGAGCTTGGCGTCGACAGCCATCTTGGCCACGATGCCCACACCCAGGTTCAGGCGCACATAAGTCTTGATCACGTCGGCATCGGCTGCGGTGAACACCACCTTGGGCGTCAGGCCGCGATGGCTGAAGGCCTCGTCCAGTTTCGAACGACCGGTGAAGCCGAATACGTAAGTGACGATGGGGTGCTCGGCCAGCGCTTCGAGGGTCAGCTTCGGCAGCTTGGTCAGCGGATGCCCCTGCGGCACCACCACGCAGCGGTTCCAGCGGTAGCAAGGCATCATGATCAGGTCGTTGAACATCTCCAGGCCTTCGGTGGCGATGGCGAAATCCACGCTGCCATCGGCCGCCATTTCGGCGATCTGCGTCGGCGTGCCCTGATGCATGTGCAGAGCGACGTCCGGGTACTGCTTGATGAACGCGCTGATCACCGGCGGCAGGGCATAGCGCGCCTGGGTGTGGGTGGTGGCGATGGACAGGGTGCCCTTCTTCTCGTTGGAGAACTCCTGGGCAATCTGCTTGATGCTCTCCACCTTACGCAGAATCTCGCCGGCCGTTGTGATGATGCGCTCCCCGGCTGGGGTCACGCGGGTCAGGTGCTTGCCGCTGCGGGCGAAAACTTCCACGCCCAGCTCATCCTCGAGCAAGCGAATCTGCTTGCTGATCCCTGGTTGCGAGGTGTACAGGCTCTGAGCGGTAGCCGATACGTTGAGGTCGTGGTGCGCAACTTCCCAGATGTAGCGCAATTGCTGAAGCTTCATATGTTTCCCTCAGAGCAGTAAGGCAGGCCAACAGCCGCCAATGCCGTATATAACCATATTATTGGTTTAATAGAACAGCCTAGAACGTTTTATTATTTACCCCCTCTTACAAATCCCCATGCCCACGGTGTTGCAGCATTGGCACCAGATACACCGGTGCTTCCGACAATTGCACGATCCGTGCGGCGGTGCGACCCAGCGGCACGGCCAAGTCCGCACCATGGCTATGACTGCCTACGACCAGCAGATCCACCCCAAGTTTCTGCGCCTCCTCAAGAATCATTGCCGGCGGGTCCCCTTGCAGCACCCGCACAGCACGAATCAGTTCGAGATCCTGCTGAGCATCACCCAACTCGTCGCGAAATCCCTCCAGCACACGCTGCTCGATGCTGGCCATGACCGTGCTCAACCCATTGCGACGAAGCTCCCCGAGGGTTTCTTCATCCAGATAGGTCTGGAGTACGGACTCAGCGAACAACCCCATGGGTTCAACCGCATGCACCACATACAGATCAGCCTTGAAGCTACGGCTCATGGCAAGGGCGTGCTGCAGCACATAGGAAGCATAAAGCCCCAGATCGGTGGCATAGAGTATCGAACGGATCACACGGCCTCCTCGACTGCTGGCGCAGGCCCTTCATTGAGCTTAGCAGCGCATCAGACAAAGCAAGATTGGCAGCGTTATTTAGGACGAATGGCTATATGCAGGCGCTTGAGCGCCTGCATCGGCTCAGGGCAGCAACTCGTTGCTCACCCCATGCGGGACATGACCAGTGGCGACCACTTGGCGAGCCTTTTCGCAGTGTCCTGTCTGGTCATCGAAGAACACGTCGGCGGCGAAGGCTTCGAGCACCGCCGACTTGTCCAGCCCACCGAGGAAGAAGGATTCGTCCAGACGAATATTCCATTCCCGCAGGGTGCGAATCACCCGCTCATGCGCCGGCGCCGAACGTGCGGTCACCAACGCGGTACGGATCGGGCAATCTGCCTCGGGAAACTCCTGCTGCAGGCTGTGCAGAGCCGCCAGGAAGGGTTTGAAAGGCCCGCCCAGCAGCGCCTGCCTTGCGGCTTCGCGCTCATGATCCTGGAAGGCGTTGAGACCGCCACTCTGGTAGACGCGCTCGGAATCGTCGGAGAACAGCACGGCATCGCCATCGAAGGCGATGCGCAGTTCGTTGCTGTTCGCCCGCCGCGCGCCACCGGAAAGCAGCGTGGCTGCGCCGAAACCGGCCTTCAGTGCATTGCGCACATCGTCGGCATGAGTAGACAGAAACAGATGACAGCCAAAGGCTGCCAGATAAGGATCGGGGCTACGGCCACCCACGAAGGCGGCGCGGGATATGCCGAGCCCGTAGTGCTGGATGGAGTTGAACGCGCGTAGCCCGGTATCGGCACTGTTGCGCGACACAAGAATGACTTCCACACGCTGCTCGCTGAGACGCGTGTTGAGACCCAGCAGCTTCTCCACCAGGGGAAAGGCGTCGCCCGGCATCAGCACTTCGTCTTCATGCTCGATCTGATAGCGGCGATAGGCCTCCACGCCTTCGCTTTCGTAGATCTGGTGGCTTTCGCTCAGATCGAAAAGCGCCCGCGAAGAGATCGCCAGCACCAGTTTGTCCCCCAGCCCCTTACCCATATTTAGGCCTCCTGGCGAGCCTGAATGAACCGCAGTGCCTGATACAGAGCGCGCACCTTGGGCATATCGAAACCCACTGCGTCCGCAGCCGCCAGTGGCGCCTCGTAGATGGCATGCAGTTCCGCCACGCGGCCTTGGGCGAAATCGTGGTACATGCTCGGCAGGTAATCAGGCATGCGTTGAGTGGCGGCCAGCAATTTGTCTGCGTAGCTGTCCGGCATGCCGTAGCCCAGCGCCTGAGCGGCCTGTACCACCTCCTGCATCATGTCAGCGATCAACGCGCGACTGTCGGGATTGCCCATCAGGCGCTTCGTGTCGGCATCGAGCAACACCGACAGGCCGTTATAAGGGATATTCCACACCAGCTTCTGCCAGCGCGTTTGCGCCAGATCGCGCATCGCCGCCGAATCCAGGCCGGTGCTGCGCAGCAGGCTGGCGCCCTCCTCGGCCAGCGCCAGGCGCGCCTCGTCGTCGGCCAGAGGGCCCGAGTGATAGGCCAGATTGATCGCCCCCAGCGCCTGATGTTCGATCACGCCCGGGGCACTACGATGAACGCAGATGTAGCAGAGCCCGCCTAGCAGGTGCAGGTCGTCGGGCAACAGTGGGCGCAGCTCATCTTCCACTGCCAGGCCATTTTGCAGCAGTACCACCTTGGCGCCTGGCGCTGCGGCCTTGGCAATCAGCGGCGCCAGCTCGGCATTGGCGGTGGTCTTGGTGCCCACCAGCAACCAGTCGCAGGGCGGCATCTCGTCGACATGCTGGTAGGCCTGTACCGGGGCCAGGTTCACTGCACCATGTACCGCACTGTTCAACTGCAGGCCTCGCTCGACCACCGCGCCATACTCGCTGCGCAGCAGAAAGTGCACGTCATGGCCAGCGCGAGCCAGCATCGTTCCGTAGAAACCGCCAATGGCACCGGTGCCGATGATACCAATACGCGGCGTGGGGGATTGAGACATCAGGGAAGCTCCTCAGCCGGGCGAAGCAAGGCCTCGCCCAAGGCGGTAACCAGATCGGAATGGGTAAGGCGTGTGTGCAGTGCGCCAAAGAAATGACCGTCCTTGATCAGAAACAGCGCCGGCAAGTGGAATACCTCGTAGCGCGTCACCAATCCAGCGTTATGTCCTGCATCGACCCAGCACAGTCGCTCTATTGGCAGCGGCATGCCAGGCAAGACCTGACGCGCCCAGCGGCAGCTGGCACAGCCCGTGCTTGTGAACACCAGTAGCGACGCACCGGGAAGGTCGAGCAGGCGGCGATCAGCATCCAGATCGGTCAATTCCAATTGCGTCGCTATACTGAATTCACTGATATCAGTTTGCCTGCATTGAAGGTCGGTGTTCATGCGTAAGTTTCTGCGTCATCCAAGCGACATGCCGGTAGAACTGGTACTGCGCAAACAAGCCTGCATTCCCCGGCAACGGCTGAACAATATCAGCCTCGGCGGCGTCGCGTGCAACTCGTCGCGGGGGTTTCGTCGCGGTACCTCGGTGGAGCTACGTATTCCCCTACTAGGCGACCAGGCCCGCTATCCCGGCGTCGTGGCCTGGTGTCGGCGGCAGGAGGGCGATTATCTGGTGGGCATCGCCTTCATCGATGAAGACACCTTGTTTCGTGCGCGTATGGTCGAGCAGGTCTGCCAGATCCAGCATTACCGGCAACAACTCGAACATGAGTCGGGCCAGCCCATGGCCATCGAGCAATGCGCTCAGGACTGGATCGCCAAGCATGCTGCGGAGTTTCCCTATCTCGCCTGAATAAACCCTCTGCAGGAGCAAAACGCCACCTCATACTGCCAATCTATGAGGCTCATTGGACTTCACGCCCATTGTCGCGCAGCCCCGTACGCGCTAAGGTTCGGCTCCCCCTGCACCAACTAGCTGTGCACCGCCATAGGGGATCGCTGGCGGCCGGCACCCGTGACCTGACGACCTGACCCGATGAATAGCACGATGGCTGATTTACCGATCGACGACCTCAACGTCGCTTCCAACGAAACGCTGATCACCCCCGATCAGCTCAAACGCGAAATCCCTCTGACCGATGCTGCACTGAAGACCGTTGCCCATGGTCGCCAGGTGGTACGTGACATCCTCGACGGCAAGGATCATCGCCTGTTCGTGGTCGTCGGCCCTTGCTCCATCCACGACATCAAGGCCGCTCACGAATATGCCCAGCGCCTCAAGGTGCTGGCTGCCGAGCTGTCCGATAGCCTGTTCCTGGTCATGCGCGTGTACTTCGAGAAGCCGCGTACCACGGTCGGCTGGAAAGGCCTGATCAACGACCCCTACCTGGATGACTCGTTCAAGATCCAGGACGGTCTGCACATCGGCCGCAAGCTGCTGCGCGACCTGGCAGAAATGGGCCTGCCCACCGCCACCGAGGCGCTAGATCCGATCTCCCCGCAGTACCTGCAGGACCTGATCAGCTGGTCGGCCATCGGTGCCCGTACCACCGAATCCCAGACCCACCGCGAAATGGCCTCGGGCCTGTCATCGGCCGTTGGCTTCAAGAACGGCACCGACGGCGGCCTGACCGTGGCCATCAACGCCCTGCAATCGGTTTCCAGCCCGCACCGCTTCCTCGGCATCAACCAGGAAGGTGGCGTTTCCATCGTCACCACCAAGGGCAATGCCTATGGCCATGTGGTACTGCGCGGCGGCAACGGTAAGCCCAACTACGATTCGGTCAGCGTTGCCATTTGTGAGCAGGAACTGACAAAAGCCGGCATTCGCCCGAACGTCATGGTCGATTGCAGCCACGCCAACTCCAACAAGGACCCGGCCCTGCAGCCATTGGTTCTGGAGAACGTGGCCAACCAGATTCTCGAAGGCAACAACTCCATCGTTGGCCTGATGGTCGAGAGTCACCTGGGCTGGGGCAACCAGTCGATTCCGAAGAATCTGTGCGACCTCAAGTACGGCGTATCCATCACCGATGCCTGTATCGACTGGGATACCACCGAGAAAAGCCTGCGCAGCATGCACGCCAAGCTCAAGGATGTGCTGCCCAAGCGCCCTCGCGGCTAAGAGGCTGTCTACAAAATGGCTGCACTTGGCAATACTGCGTTGAAAACGATCTCGAAATGCTCATTTACGGCACGTAAACTCCGCTTTCTCGATCGTTTTCGCCTTGTCTTGCCTTCGTTCGCCTATCTTGTAAACACCCTCTAGGGGCGCAGCAGCAATGAAAACGCCGGGCAATGCCCGGCGTTTTCGTATCCGCATTCACGTAGGGTGGGCTTCAGCCCACCATGACGCTCAGCGCGGGCTGTAAGTCTCCAAATCGATCCTACTGGTGACGCGCACGTCGCTCCATGTAGCGCTCGACGTAGGAGCACGACGGAATCACCGTGTAACCCTTGCCTTCGGCGTACTGTAGGGCATGCTCGGTCAGTGCGGCGGCGATGCCACGGCCACGCAGGCCGTTGGGTACGAAGGTGCGATAGATGTCCAGCGTCTGCTTGCCCAGATCCATATAGGCCAGATAGGCACGATCACCATCGACGGTCGTCACGAACTGGTGACTCGTCTGGTCATGGTGGATGGACAAACCCTCGCTCATCTTCACTCCTCTAGCCGCCAACCATTAGCGGCGCATCTATTTTTACTTCATACCGGTGCTGCGGCAAAAGCGCAAATTCTGATGCCACTTCCGACCTATGCAATTGGCCAAGCTTATCAGTCGGCGAACCGCCCAGCCACGAGCAATCAGAAGCTCAACACTGCGATACAGAGCAAAGCCGCAATCACGGGGATCAGTACCGTGATGACGAAGATATCCTTGTATGCCTGCTTGTGAGTCAGGCCCATGATCATCAGCATCGCAATCACTGCACCACAATGTGGTAGCGAATCGAGACCACCTGCGGTGATATTGGCGATCCGGTGCAACACCTCAGGGTCCACCCCCATATCCAGGTAACGCGGCGCCAGGGTCTGCATGAAGATCTGCAGGCCACCAGACGAAGAACCGACGATCCCCGATACCACGCTGACCGATGCGAACACCGACAACAGCGGCGGCAGATCCACCCCCAGTATCCACTGGGCGAACTGAGCGAACCCTGCGGTTTGGGTAACCACACCGCCAAAGCCGATAACTGCAGCGGTATTGAGCAGCGGCATGATCGCATCGTCCGCCCCCTGCCCCAGCAGGCCGAGGGTATTACGACGCAACGCCGAAAACATCAGCACAGCGACACCGGTAGCGATCACCAAGGCCAGACTGGGCCAGAGAATCGGCTGCGACTGACTGAAGGCCAACAATCCACCTAGAGCCCCCTCACCCGGTACAGCCGCACCGGACAGAGCGAGCAGGCGCGGCAGCAGTATGATTCCCAGCACCACGATGATCGGCACCAGCGCCATCCCCCAATGCGGCCCGCTACCCGGCGCACCGGCCAACTGCTGCATACGTTCGTCCTGCGCGTTAGGCTCGAACCCTTCACCGCGCTCGCGCGCCAGACGCCATTCGCGCTGCAGATAGGCCATACCCAACACGATCATTGCCAGCGAGGCGAGCAGACCAATCCAGGCACCTGCGAACAGATCGGTACCCAGCGCACTGGCAGCGATCACGTTGTGAATCGACGGTGAGCCAGGCAAGGCCGTCATGGTGAAGGTTCCCGCACCCAGCGCCGTGGCTGCGCAGAACAATCGCTTGGGCAGATTGGCCTCGCGCATCAAGGTAATACCCAGCGGATACATGGTGAAGATCACCACGAATACCACCACCCCGCCATAGGTGAGAACGGCACACACCAGCATCGCCACCCAGAGCGTGCGCTGCGTACCCAGGCCGCGGGTGATGGCCTGAGCAATACTGCTGGCCGCCTGGCTGGCAGCCATGACCTTGCCGAAGATCGCCCCACAGAGAAACAGCACGAAGAACTTGCCGGCAAAGGTGAATGCACCCAAGGGGCCGAATGGAAAGTGCTCGAGCAGCGCACCTGGTACGGCGACGCCATTGGTCAGTGCCACCAAAATCGAACAGAGCAATGCGGCGATGAATATGTTCACCCCGCGCAACGCCATGAAGATAAGTAGCGCCAAGCCCAGCAAGAGCCCCAAATTCCCAAGCATCTGCATCCCCTCTTTATTGTTTTAGTTTCAACGTCGGGACAGTTATAACAGTTCGTACAATCGCTACACTGTATGGATTACGTAACTGGCTGTTTTTTAGCCAGCCCGCGCAGGCTCTACCCTTCAGCGCCCAGCTCGAAGAAAAAAAACCTGCAACTCTTGCCCTGGCTCCGTTTACTTACTAAAAGTAATAGGTAGTATGTACGCCGGCTAATTTCCCGCAGTTGGGGAATTGCTCTTTATGGAAAAACTCCACCTCAAGGGGAACACGATGAACAACGTTCTGAAATTCTCTGCTCTGGCTCTGGCCGCAGTTCTGGCTACCGGTTGCAGCAGCATGTCCAAAGAAACCGAAGCTCGCCTGACTGCTACCGAAGACGCAGCAGCTCGCGCTCAAGCCCGTGCTGACGAAGCCTACCGCAAGGCTGATGAAGCTCTGGCCGCCGCTCAGAAAGCTCAGCAAACTGCTGACGAAGCCAACGAGCGCGCTCTGCGCATGCTGGAAAAAGCCAGCCGCAAGTAATTGCGACTCGTTTTTTCGAAAGCCGCCCCAGGCAACTGGTGCGGCTTTTTTATTCCCCACTAATGACCTGCCACTCTCAGAACAGCTCGATTACCAGGCAATAAAAAACCCGCGTACACGAATGCAGGCGGGCTTTTGCAACTGGGGTGATCAGAACGGGTTGTCGCTGCTCGCCACCACGCTCTCGGTCTGTGCCGCGATGGGCACCGGCATGCCGTCCTCGGCAGCAACCACTTCACGAACCATCTCCCAGTCAAGACGCAGGCCGCTGAGTTCGTCACGCTTGAGCAGTGCATTGATCACCGCCGTGTGCTTGTCGACGACAGATGGATCACCCTCATCATCCAGCGGCGCATGCGCTTCCAGATAGACCTTGCCACCGCTGACGCCGAACTTGTACGGCTCGTTCAGAATGCGCACGGGAGTGCCGACAGGCACCATGCCCGCCAACTCCAGCACGTTGTGATTGAGCATGCGGAAGCAGCCATGGCTGACGCGCATGCCGATACCGAACTTCTTGTTCGAACCATGGATCAGGTAACCCGGGAACGACAGTGTCATCTTGTATGGGCCCAGTGGATTGTCCGGGCCTGGCGGCACAACAGTGGGCAGAATATCGCCATCAGCAGCGTGCTCATCACGGATCGATTGGGGCGGATACCAGGCCGGGTTCGGCGTCTTCACCGTTACCCGGCCAACACCCAGTGGTGATCCCCAGCCTTCACGACCGATGCCCAGTGGGAAGGTATGCACGACGTTCTGCCCTTTCGGGAAGTAGTACAGACGATACTCGGCCAGGTTGATCACGATTCCTTCACGCGGGCCCGGCGGTAGCACGTAACGCGTCGGCAGGATGATCTCGCTGCCCTCGCCCGGCAGCCAGGGGTCGATGCCTGGGTTGGCTGCAACCATTTCCAGATAGCCGAGGTCGTTTGCCGTTCCCAGATCGGCAAAGGTGTCCTCGTACTTGGCCTTGATCACCTGTACCTGGCCCACCACATCCTCGCCTGGCGGCGGCAGTGGAAGTTCGAGAGCCTGCACTGCGGCACTGGAGCACAGTGCGACCAGAGTCAGGCAGCGGTTGACCGCAGAAAAGCGCGACAACATCCGGGATGTCCCTTGAAGAGTTGAATGATATTACGGCGATTGTACACCGCGATTTGCAAGGCGGGCAGGCGTCAGCCATCTGCCCAATTCGAGCACAGTCCCTGACGCTGGGCCTCGAATGTCGCTAGGCAGGCTGGGCACAAGCTACGATCACGCAGCCAGGCCTTTTCCAAGGTCCGCCAACGCGGCTGTGCCGGCAACAAACCGCCACACAATGTGCGATCAGCATGCCCACCCAGGCGCAACTGACGAGCCACCAGGTGCACACGCACCTCACGACAGGCGAACAGATCCAGCTGCTCATCCGGCTCGATCAGTTGGTAGGCATAAAGGGACCAGGCGGGACGCGGCATCTGGGGCTCCGTGACAGGTCGGCCACATTAGCCGAAAGGCCTGAGGCGGAAAAGCCTCTGCCTACTCAGTTTTCCGACATCCACAGGCGCTCAAAGCATGGGTTTCAAAGTCGGCCAGACGTTGTCCAGCAACACCGCCTGCGCAGACTCGGTCGGGTGAATGCCGTCGGCCTGCATCATTCCCGGCACGCCACCAACGCCCTCGAGGAAAAACGGCACCAGCGGCAGGTTCTTCTGCTCCGCCAAATCAGCAAACACCTGGGCGAAAGCCGTGGTGTAGCGCGCCCCGTAGTTTGGCGGCAGACGCATCCCCAAAATGAGCACCTTGGCCCCGGACTGCTGCGACTTCTCGACCATCGACGCAAGATTCTGTTGCAATTGCGCAGGAGGCTGCCCGCGCAGGCCATCGTTGCCACCCAACTCGATGATGACCAGTTCCGGCTTATGCTCCGCGATCAGCGCAGAGAGCCGCGCGGCGCCGCCTGCGCTGGTATCGCCGCTGATCGACGCGTTGACCACGGCGTGCTCGAAACCCTCCTCCTGAAGGCGTTTTTCCAGCAAAGCAACCCACCCTACGCGGCTATCCAGGCCAAAAGCGGCGCTGATACTATCGCCGACCACAAGCAGGGTGCCTGCAACCGCTCCCTGAGCCCAGAACATCAGGGCCAAGGCACCACTCAGCCACCATGCACGCATTTGGAATCTCCATGACTTCGAGCATTCTCGCTGCGCGGAACCTTAGCAAAGTGGTCAGCAGCACGGAAGGCGAGCTGACAATCCTTCATGACCTCGACCTCGACCTGAACAAAGGCGATAGCCTGGCCATCGTCGGCAGCTCTGGCTCCGGAAAATCCACCCTGCTCGGCCTGCTGGCTGGCCTCGACCTGCCCAGCGGCGGCGCCGTATTGCTGGCCGGCAACAACCTCAGCGAGCTCGACGAGGACCAGCGTGCACGCCTGCGCGCCGAGCACGTGGGTTTCGTCTTCCAGTCGTTCCAGTTGCTCGACAGCCTCAACGCGCTGGAAAACGTGATGCTACCGCTGGAGCTGGAAGGTCACGCCGATGCCCGCCAGCGCGCCCGAGCCCTGCTCGAACGCGTCGGCCTGGGCCAGCGCCTGACCCACTACCCGCGCCAGCTTTCTGGCGGCGAACAACAGCGCGTGGCCATCGCGCGGGCCTTCGCCGCCGAGCCCGACGTGCTGTTCGCCGACGAACCCACTGGTAACCTCGACAGCCACACTGGCGAACGTATCAGCGACCTGCTCTTTCAGCTCAACCAGGAACGCGGCACCACCTTGGTGCTGGTCACCCATGACGAGCGCCTGGCGCACCGCTGCCAGCGCCTGATCCGTCTGGAAGCCGGACACCTGATCGACCGCGTGGAGCCCTGATGAAGCGCGTGCCCTTGACTCGCCTGTTTTCGCTCGCTGCCCGCCAATTGCTACGCGATGCCCGTGCTGGCGAGTTGCGGGTGCTGTTCTTCGCCTTGCTGGTCGCGGTGGCAGCGAGCAGCGCCATTGGCTATTTCAGCGCACGCCTGAATGACGCCATGCTGCTGCGCGCCAGCGAGTTTCTCGCCGCGGATCTACGCCTCAGCGGTAGCTCACCCGCCAGCCAGGAACAGATAGACGCAGGACTCAAGCTGGGTCTTGATCACGCCCAGGCGGTGGAGTTTTCCAGTGTGGTTGCCGCTGCGGATGGCATTCAGTTGGCCAGCGTCAAGGCAGCCAATAGCCTTTATCCGCTGCGTGGTGAACTGAGGAGCGCAGCCGAACCCTACGCACCAGAGGAAGCGGGTTCCAGCCCGCACCCCGGTGAAGTCTGGGCCGAAGCACGCCTGATGGTCGCGCTGAACCTGAAGATTGGCGATGAACTGGAAATAGGGTCCAAGACCCTGCGCTTGAGCCGAGTGCTGACCTATGACCCCGACACCGCTGGCGATTTCTACAGCCTGACGCCGCGCGTGCTGATGCACCTGGACGACCTTGCCGCCACCGAGGTGGTGCAGCCTGGCAGTCGCGTGCGCTTCCGCGAACTCTGGCGCGGCGATGCCGACGCCCTGGCCGCCTACCGCCAGGCCGTAGAAGCCGGTCTGGAGCCCAATCAGCGCCTGGACGACGCCCGCGACGGTAATCGCCAGGTAGGTGGCGCCCTCGGCCGTGCCGAACGCTATCTGAACCTGGCCAGTCTGGCGGCGGTGCTGCTCGCCGGCGTCGCGGTGGCACTGTCGGCGGCACGCTTCGCCGCACGGCGCTTCGACGCCAGCGCCCTGCTGCGCTGCCTCGGGCTGTCGCGACGCGAAGCGCTGGCACTGTTCGGCCTGCAACTGGCGCTGCTCGGGCTGGTTGCCTGCGTGATCGGCGCGCTGCTGGGCTGGGCTGGCCAGCACGTGCTGTTCTATCTGCTGCGTGGCCTGATTCCTGATGACCTGCCACCTGCCAATCTGTGGCCTGCATTGGCCGGGATGGCCACCGGGCTGGTGGCACTGGCCGGTTTCGCCCTGCCGCCGCTGGCTGCGCTCGGCCGCGTGCCGCCGCTACGCGTCCTGCGCCGCGACATGCTGCCGGTACCGGCCAGTTCCTGGCTGGTCTATGGCGCGGCGCTGGTTGCGCTGGGCCTGATCATGTGGCGCCTGAGCCTGGATCTGAAACTGACGCTGGCACTGTTGGGTGGCGGTCTACTCGCCGCATTGCTGCTCGGCGGTCTGCTGCTGCTCGGTCTGCAAAGCCTGCGCCGCCTGTTGCAGCGTGCCTCCCTGCCCTGGCGCCTGGGCCTCGGCCAACTGCTGCGCCATCCGCTGGCGGCAGCCGGACAATCGCTGGCGTTCGGTCTGATCCTGCTGGCCATGGCACTGATCGCCCTGCTGCGCGGCGAGCTGCTCGATACCTGGCAGGACCAGTTGCCGGAGGACGCGCCCAATCATTTCGCCCTCAATGTGGTGCCTGCCGAGCGCGATGCCTTCGCCGCGCGCCTGGCTGAACTGTCGCCACACCCGGCGCCACTGTATCCGGTGGTACCGGGTCGCCTGATCATGATCAACGACGAACCGGTACGCCAGCTGGTGACCAAGGAAAGTCGCGGTGAACGCGCCATCCAACGCGATCTGAGCCTGACCTGGGCCGAGCAGTTGCCGTCGGACAACCAGATCATCACCGGCAGTTGGTGGAAGGCCGAGCACGCCAGCGATCTGCCTGGCGTTTCCGTCGAGGCCGAGTTGGCCGAAAGTCTGCAGCTGAAGCTCGGCGACCGCTTGCGCTTCAACGTCGGCGGCATCGAGCGCGAGGCGCAGGTCACCAGCCTGCGCCAGGTGGATTGGGACAGCTTCCAGCCCAACTTCTACATGATCTTCGAGCCGCAGACCCTGCAGGATCTACCTGCCACCTACCTGACCAGCTTCTACCTGCCGCCTGGCCAGGATGCAGAGCTGATCAAGCTCAGTCGCGCCTTCCCCAGCGTCACCTTGCTGCAGGTCGATGCCCTGCTTGCACAGCTGCGCAGCATCCTCGCCCAGGTCACCCTGGCCATCGAATACGTGCTGCTGTTCGTGCTCGCGGCTGGCATCACCGTTCTGCTCGCAGGACTGCAGGCGACCCTGGATGAACGTATTCGTCAGGGTGCACTGCTGCGCGCTCTGGGCGCCGAGCGCAAGTTGCTGATCAGCGCCCGACGTGCCGAGTTCGGCCTGCTCGGCGCAGCCGCCGGCCTGCTCGCCGCGCTGGGCTGTGAGCTGGTGAGTTTCCTGCTCTACCGCTACGCCTTCGATATGAGCTGGCAACCGCACCCCTGGCTGCTTCTGCTGCCGCTGATTGGTGCCTTGCTGATCGGTCTGGCCGGTGTTCTCGGCACCCGACGCGCACTCAATGCCAGCCCGCTGAGCGTGCTACGTGAAGGCTGAGAACCCTGAGAGGGGTTTGCTAGACTTGGCGCCCCTCTTCAGATCCTGAACACCATGAGCCGCTATCGCCCCCCTCGCCCTGCCGGTACACCACTGATCACGCCCGAAGGCGAAGCGCGCCTGCGCGCCGAGCTGCACGAGCTGTGGCACGTGCGTCGCCCGCAGGTGACGCAGTCGGTCAGCGAGGCCGCGGCCCAGGGCGACCGCTCGGAAAATGCCGAGTACACCTACGGCAAGAAAATGCTGCGCGAGATCGACAGCCGCGTGCGCTTTCTCACCAAGCGCCTGGAGAAGCTCAAGGTCGTCAGCGACAAGCCGTCCGACCCGAACAAGGTGTACTTCGGTGCCTGGGTCACCATCGAAGACGAGGACGGCGAGCAGTCGCGCTACCGTATCGTTGGCCCGGACGAACTGGACCTGAAGCAGGGCCTGATCAGCATCGACTCGCCACTGGCCCGCGCCCTGGTCGGCAAGGAACTGGATGCCGAGGTTCGCGTGCACAGCCCCAGCGGCGAGAAGACCTGCTACATAGTCGAGATCGATTACCTCTAGGTGCTCGCGAATACTGGTGCTTGAAGAGCTTCGCGAGCAGAGCTCGCTCCTACGCAGATGGCCGGCTTCGCAACCCGACTAACGCCGGGTGATCAGCCCCTGGCGCGCCACACGCACCAGCTCACCGACGGTTTGCGCCAGGTCCTCGGCGCTCGGCGCCTGGATCACCGCTAGGTCAAAACTATCCCGCGCGAAGCGACTCAACGACTCACCGTTCTGCACGAACTGAATGCGAAAGGCACGTGACCCAGCCCAGCGCTTCGGCCAGCCTTCGAGATAGCGAAGCAAGGTAGGTTGGTGACTGCCGCCCAGCAGCACGCGCGGATTGCGCAGCAGCAGGCCCGAAGTGATGGGCGCTAGGCGAATAAGGGGTTGGGGACAGATCATGGTCGCGTCTCCGCCTCGAGAATGCCGCTGGGCAGCGGTGAGAGGCGACACCGAACCAGCGCTTTAGCGGAATTTCAGGCGCTGATGACAACACCCTGTGGCGCCCCGCAAGTAGCTGTTTAAATCGGCGCAGCGCGCATCCTAGAGAAGCCCACGGCAAACTGTCAAGGCGCACCCAGCGTTACCCCAACCTTCGATTGGGCGGCGGCTAATCGGCCCACTTACCCCCTTCTAAACCACCCCGCCACCGCCTCAAAAATCACACGATGAACAGATGAGTCGAGGCTTTTTGCATGATCTTGCGTGTCGACACGTAACAGAACTTAGCCAGCGATATCGCCGCCAGCTCGCACCAATATCAACAAAAGTCCCGGGTTAGAGGCTTCGCTTGTGATTCAGCGACGCTGGCATGCTTCCTGCCATCAATCTTGCGCCGTACGCGCCACAGGATGGGCGTGATTTGTGTTGCTGGAAGCAGCTGACCGCCTCAACAAAATCCATCGAGAGCGCCCATGAAAAACAATAAAACCCTGCTCGCCCTCTGTCTCGGTACCGGCCTGCTCGCCAGTGGCCAGACCCAGGCTTTCTGGTTCGGTTCATCCGGCTATACCCAGACCAAATACCCCATCGTCCTCGGCCACGGCATGCTCGGTTTCGACAGCATCCTCGGCGTCGACTACTGGTACGGTATCCCGGCCGCTCTGCGCCGCGATGGCGCCAGCGTCTATGTCACCGAAGTCAGCCAGCTGGACACCTCCGAAGCACGCGGCGAGCAATTACTGCAGCAGGTCGAGGATATCATCGCCATCAGCGGCAAGGGCAAGGTCAACCTGATCGGCCACAGCCACGGTGGCCCGACCACCCGCTATGTCGCCGCCGTCCGCCCGGACCTAGTCGCCTCCGTCACCAGCGTCGGCGCACCGCACAAGGGTTCGGCCACCGCCGACTTCCTCAAGGGCATCAGCGACGGCCCGGCCGGCCCGGTTGCCACGCCGCTGCTGGTGGGTATCGTCAACGGCCTGGGGACGCTGATCAACTTCCTTTCCGGCAGCTCCAGCACCACGCCACAGAATGCACTGGGCTCACTGGAATCGCTCAACAGCCAGGGCGCAGCGCGCTTCAATGCGAAGTTTCCGCAAGGCATTCCCACCAGCGCCTGCGGCGAAGGCGCCTACAGCGTCAATGGCGTGCGTTACTACTCCTGGAGCGGCACCAGCCCGCTGACCAACCTGCTCGACCCAAGCGACCTGCTGATGGGCGCGTCCTCGCTGACCTTCGGCAGCGAAGCCAACGACGGCCTGGTCGGTCGCTGCAGCTCGCGCATGGGCCAGGTGATTCGTGACAACTACCGGATGAACCACCTCGACGAGGTTAACCAGACCCTGGGCCTGACCAGCCTGTTCGAGACCGACCCGGTGACGGTCTACCGCCAGCACGCCAACCGCCTGAAGAACGCCGGGCTCTAAACAGCCAAGCCTCGTAGGGTGTGTACGTCGCACCCTACGAGGCATCAGCTCTAATCCCGGTCCGACGCCTTACTGGAAGCTGCCGTGAAGAAAGCCTTATTCATCCTACCTCTACTGATCGCCGCCAGCCTGGCGTTGATGCTCTACCTGCAACCCGGACACCAAACCACCCACCTCACCCCTCCCGCCGCCACGGCTGCGCCGCCCGCGCCGCAGCCGGCTCCCCAGGCAATGACCCCGAGCGTCGAGGACGCGCAGAAGCAGAAGAAGGTCAGCAAGCTGGCCCTGCCCAGCTCCTTCGTAGGCACCGAAGTCGACGGCCGCTTTCGCGTGGATGCCGCCGGCAATCTGGTCATCAGCGAAGATATCCGGCGGATCTTCGATTACTTCCTTGCCAGCGTCGGCGAAGAAAGCCTGGATGCCAGCGTTTCACGCCTGCGCAGCTACATCGACAACCAATTGCAGGAACCGGCGCGAACCCGCGCACAGACGCTGCTGGAGCAGTACCTGAGCTACAAGCGCGAGCTGGTTATGCTGGAGCGCGACCTGCCGCAAATGGCCAGCCTCGATGCCATGCGCCAGCGCGAAACTGCCGTACAAGCGCTGCGTGCGCGCCTGTTCGACAACGAGACACACCTGGCCTTCTTCGCCCGTGAGGAAGGCTACAACCGCTTCACCCTGGAACGCCTGGCTATCCAGCACGACGGCAAAATGAGCGCAGAGGAAAAAGGCGTTGCCGTCGACCGCCTGCGCGCCTCCCTGCCGGAAGAGCTGCATGACGCCGTATTGCCACAACTGCAACAGGAACTGCGGCAGAACACAGCCCGACTGCAGGCCGAGGGCGCCAGCGCCGCGCAGATCCGCCAGATGCGTCAGCAATTGGTCGGCGCCGAAGCCACCACGCGCCTGGAGGCGCTGGATAGCCAGCGGCAGAACTGGCAGAAACGCCTGGATGGCTATCTCGCAGAGAAAGCGCGAATCGACGCCAGCGAAGGCCTCAGCGCGGGTGACAAACGTGCGGCAATCGAGGCCCTGGCCGCCGAACGTTTCGATGAGCGTGAGCGCCTGCGCCTGGATGCTGCCGAGCAATTGGCAGCCGCCAGCAAGAAACAGTAGCGTCAGGCGCTGTCGCGCATCACCAGTTCGAAACCGACGTCAATGCAGTGCTGTTCCGGCATTTCGCCACGCATCAGCGCCAGCAGCATGTTCGCCGCCAGCTCGCCGATACGCCCCCGGGTGGTACGCACCGTGCTCAAGGCCGGATGCATCCAGGCCGCCGCAGGCAGGTCGTTGAAGCCGGCGATGGCCAGGCGCCCTGGCACATCCAACCCCAGTTGCCGTGCGCGGAACAGCGCACCCATGGCCAGGTCGTCGTTGTTGAAGAACACCGCATCGATCTGCGGCTGCTGCGCCAGCAGGCGGTCGAGCAGTTCGGCGCCCAGGCCGATGGATGACAACTGCGGTGTCAGCAGCTCCAGCGCCGGGTCGTGGCGATTGAGGTACTGCATCACCTGGCGATAGCCCTCGGCACGCTGCAAGGTACGCGGATCGAGCTGCGCCGCGGCGAAGGCGATATGGCGGTAACCACGCTGCACCAGGGCACGGGTCATGGCGGCGCCAGCGTCTACCTGAGAGAAACCGACGCAGTAGTCCTCCGGCTCCTCGCTCAGCTCCATCAGCGTTACCAACGGGCAACTGCTGGCGCCGAGGATTTCCCGCGCCGCGTCGCTGCGCTCGAACCCCGTAAGCAAGAGCCCAGCTGGCTGGTGCGCCAAGTAGGAGCGCAGCAGGCGCTCGTCCTCCTCCACCCGATAGTGGCTGACGCCAATCATCATCTCGAAGCCGGCCGGCATCAGCACACGCTGGATGGCCTCGACGGTATCGACGAACACCGAGTTGGACAGCGACGGAATCACCACCGCCACCAGGTTCGAACGCGAACTGGCCAGCGCCCGCGCGGCAGGGTTGGGCACGTAGCCCAGCGACTGGGCCGCGCGCATCACCTGCTCGCGCAGCGCATCGGAAACCCGCCCCGGCTGCGACAGGGCGCGCGAGGCAGACATCAGCGAACAGCCTGCTGCCTTGGCCACATCGGACAGGGTGACGCGTTCGGCGGACCGGCGACGGCGTTGAGTCATAGCGCCTCCATTGTTTACCAGTGTGCGATTCTACCAGCCCCGCCGATGAATAAAGCGCGGGACACGCCGCCCGGGGTAACGTCACCATGCAAGGAGCGTTACCACCTGCGTGCCCCGCGAAACTGCAAACCTGCCCACGATCGGCTGCGCGTCAGTCGCACCTGAACATGGGCAAGTTCTTATAGAGCGGCCTTCTCGGCTTCAGCCTGGACCTGATCGAACAGTTGCTGGCCCACCGTATCGACAACTTTCTGGATCGCCGGCGCGGCCTGCTCACGCATGCGCTGCACTTCGGCTGGCTCCACTTCGTTGATCTGCATGCCCTTCTCCTTCAGCTCGGCCAGGGCGCGGGCTGCCTCCTCGCGGGTATCCTTGCGCTCGAAGTCACGCGCCTTCTTGGCCGCCTCCAGCAGGATGTTCTGCTCGGTCTGCGACAGGCCGTCCCACCAGCGCTTGGACACGGTGACGATCCACGGGCTGTACACGTGATTGGTCACGGTCAGGTACTTCTGCACCTCGTAGAACTTCGAGGAGAGGATGGTGTTGAACGGGTTTTCCTGGCCGTCGACGGCCTTGGTCTCCAGCGCGGTGAACAGCTCGGAGAACGGCAGCGGCACCGCGTTGGCGCCCATCAGCTTGAAGGTCTCGAGAAACACCGGGTTGGGCATCACGCGCAACTTGACCCCGGAGAAATCCTCCAGCTTGCTGATCGGACGGCTGTTGTTGGTCAGGTTACGGAAGCCGTTTTCCCAGTACACCAAGCCGACCAGGCCTTTCTCTTCCAGCTTGTCCATGACCTGGCGGCCCACCGGGCCGTCGAGCACGGCATCGGCTTGCTCGGCGCTGCTGAACAGGAACGGCGTGTCCCACACCGCCATTTCCTTGGTGATACCCACCAGAGTCGCGGTAGAACCGACCATCATTTCCTGCGCGCCACCGATCAGTGCGCTCTGCATCTGATCGTCTGAGCCCAGGCTGGCGGCGCCGAAAGTGCGCACCTTGAGTTTGCCGTCGGAAGCCTTGGCCACCTCTTCGGCGAACAGCTTGGCCGCACGGCCCTGGTTGCTGTTCTCGTTGAGACCATAACCGAAGCGGATCATGCGCGAACGCACGTCATCGGCATGGGCAGTGAAACTGGCGAGCGGGCTGCACAGCATGGCAGCAGTGAGGATGGCGAGCAGTGGACGTTTCATCGGGACTACCTCTTATTGTTGTGAATGATGACGGCGCGCCAGCGCCGCTGGGTCAACTCAGCGCAACCAGGCCAACGGCACGGTAACGATGGACGGGAATGCCACCAGCACCGCGACGATGATCAGATAGATCAGGAAGAACGGCATGACGCCGCGTACCAGCACTTCCATGCGCAACTTGCCGATACCGCCGACGACGTTGAGTACCGTGCCAACCGGCGGGGTGATCAGGCCGATGGAGCCGATCAGTACGAACATCACGCCGAAGTACACCGGATCGACGCCGGCCTTGATCGCGATAGGCGCCAGTACCGGTGCCAGAATCAAGATGGTCGGCGTCAGGTCGAGCACCATGCCTACCGCGATCATCAACAGCATGATCGCCAGTACCAGCAGTCTTGGATGATCAGCCAGTGGCCCGAGCATGGCGCCGATCTCGTCCGGCAGCTGGGCCAGGGTGATCATGTAGGCCGATACCGTGGCAGCGGCGCAAAGGAACATCACCGACGCCGTGGTGCGGCTGGCGCGGGTCAGGGTCTCCATCAGATCGTTCCAGCTCAGCTCGCGATAGAGCAAGGTGGAAACGGCAAGAGCGTAGACAGCCGCAACAACCGCCGCTTCGGTAGGGGTGAAGATGCCGAAACGCAGACCGCCAACGATGATCACCGGCAACATCAAGGCAGCGGCGCCATCGATCAGCACACGGCGACGCTCGGCGGCAGTTGCCTTGGGCGGCGTCGGCTCGGTGAAGCCGCGGGCGATCAGCGTCCAGGCGACAATCAGGCCTGCGCCCATGATCAGCCCCGGCACCAGCCCCGCCATGAACAGCTGGCTGATGGAGGTGTTGGTGACCACACCGTAAATCACGAACGGCATCGATGGCGGAATGATCGGCGCGATGATGCCGCCAGCGGCTACCAGGCCCGCCGAGGAATGCACGGGATAACCACGCTGGCGCATCATCGGCAACAGCAAGGTGGCCAGCGCCGCAGTATCGGCCAGTGCTGAACCGGACATACTGGCCAGCAGCACGGCAGCGGCGATGGCAACGTAACCGAGGCCTCCGCGCAGGTGGCCACAGTAGGCCTGGGCCATGGCGATGATACGGCGAGAAATACCGCCGGCGTTCATCAGCTCGCCGGCCAGGATGAAGAAAGGTACCGCCAGCAGCGGGAAGCTGTCAGCGCCGGCCAGCAGGTTCTGCGCCAGCAACTGCACGTCCCAGAAATCCAGGTACCACATCAGTACGGCCGCGGTAAGGATCAGGGCAAAGGCGATGGGCATGCCGAATGCCATGAACCCCAGCAGGGAAGAAA
This sequence comes from Pseudomonas sp. YY-1, assembly GCF_002843095.1. Classification (NCBI taxonomy): domain Bacteria; kingdom Pseudomonadati; phylum Pseudomonadota; class Gammaproteobacteria; order Pseudomonadales; family Pseudomonadaceae; genus Pseudomonas; species Pseudomonas sp. YY-1. The sequence goes on from NZ_PJLX01000001.1 coordinate 457,136, forward strand.
GAAATACCGCGACAGTCATCGGCAGGTCCTCGGTGGGCAGTGCCCGTCTTGTTGGAATGGAGCCAGCATCATTCGACGTGCGCCTGGCTCAGGGCCGGCTGCGGCGTACGCCGCCAGAGGTTGATCAACTGCACCACGGCGAGAATCGCCAGCACCAGCATGCTCGCCAGCACCGGCAGCATCGCCAGCACCACTGGGTAACCAACCACCGTACTGACGTTGCCCCAGCCGAACTGCACCTGATTCCAGGCGCCCAAGGCCGAGAGCAGGCTCGCTCCTGCCACGAGAATCCAGCTCAATGAATCCACCAGTCGCTGCGCCAATAACGGGAAGCGGTCGCGAATCATGCGGAATGTCATCAGCTCGCCCCGCCGCATCCCAGAGGCCACGCCGACGAATACCAGCCAGACGAAGGCCAGGCGCGACAACTCTTCTGCGCCAGGCCAACCCGTGCCGAATGCGTAGCGCAGCACCACGTTGGTGAACACCGCCACCACCATGAAGGCCATCAGCACCGCCATCATTCCATCGGTCAGGCGATCGAACAGGCGCGCGACGCGCCCCTCATAGATGGGTTCGGCACCTAGCTGAACCGCTTGGTTAGCGCTATCAATTTCACTGTCGAGCATATCCTGAGCCCGGCTCGACACGGCCTCCGCCGCTTCGCGACGTACCCAGGCCTGGATCTCGGCCACCAACGTTTGCCGCGACTGCTGCGCATCGACGACACGTACGTATGGTTCACCTGCCGGGCTTTCGAGAGTGGCGAACTGGCTGTCAACCAGCGAAGTCGGCATGAAATGTCCAGGCCGAGCACCTACTCGCTGCACAGCGGTCGCGTGATCGATATCCAGGTGCACGAACTGCAACCCCGGAATCGCCTGACGCAAGCGCTCGCGGTAGGCGCGCTTGAGCGCCGAGCAGGCCAGCACAAAGCACTCACCAGCGGCCTGCGCGGCCAGCATCTGCTCGCACAGCGCATCCAGCCAGTGGCGACGGTCTTCGTCGCTCAGCGGGGTGCCCGCGCGCATGCGCTCTACGTTCTCAGGGGGGTGGAAATGATCGGCTTCGATATGACGCCAACCGAGGGCAGTGGCGACTGCCTGGCTGATCTCGCTCTTGCCGGAGCCACTGACACCCATGACCACCAGGGTGGTACGGGCAGGCAGTGCGGGAGGCTGCTGTTGCATGGGAACTCCATGGGCACCATCAAGGTGGTACCGCTCATTGTTTGAGCCGAATGTTAGCGCTATCCAAATCGTTCGACAACCCTCCCCTGGCAACATTTCGTAGAGCATTTTCATTAATGATGATCGTCCAGCTATGGCTCGTTGCTGGCTGACACGTTCAAGATCGCCTACCGGCCCCAAGAGAGACATTTCGCTTATGTATCGGCTGAGCCCCTTCTTCTGGCTGCCCCCATTATTCTGGTCACTCACTGCACAGGCCGAAAACGCCACCTACCAGGCCGACCCGCTAGTGGTCACCGGCAGCCGCTATCAGGCCAGTGGCTGGCAACTGCCCTTCTCCGTCAACCGCATTGATGCCGAACAGGCCACACTGGGCAAACCAGGCGTCAATCTGTTCGAGGCGCTCGGCAGCGTGCCGGGGCTGGTGGTGCAAAACCGGCAGAACTATGCGCAGGACCTGCAGATATCCTCGCGCGGCTTCGGCGCCCGCTCGGCCTTCGGCATTCGCGGTATCAAGCTGCTGGCTGACGGTGTGCCGCTGTCCAGCCCCGATGGTCAAGGCCAGGCCGCGACCTTCGACCTCGACACCCTGGAACGTATCGAGGTGCTGCGCGGCCCCTTCGCCAGCGTTTACGGCAGCAACTCCGGCGGGGTCATCCAGTTGTTCTCGCGCGACGGCGAAGGTCCACCCAAGCTGTCGCTCGACACATCGCAAGCAGCCTATGGCACCAGTCGCACCCGCGTCGCAGCTGAAGGCGGCAACGACAAGGCTGGTTTCATCATCAACCGCTCGCACTTCGAGACCGACGGCTACCGTGACCACAGCGGCGCCATTCTCGACAAGACCTTCGCCAAGCTGACCCTGTACCCGGACGATGTCAGCAAGCTCAGTTTGAGCTTCAGCGAGCTGGATCAGAACGACACGCAAGACCCGCAAGGGTTGACCTGGGCTCAGGTGCAGAGCGACCGCCGCAGCGCCGCGCCCAGCGCACTGGCGTTCGATACACGCAAGACCGTCGATCATCGTCAGTTCGCGCTCAACTACGAGCGCAGCTTTGCCGCTGGCACCTGGCAAAGCACGCTATATAGCGGTACGCGACAGGTGATTCAGTACCAGTCGATTCCAGTCGGTGCGCAAACGCCTGCCCGCCAGGGCGGGGGCGTGATCGACTTCGAGCGCCGCTTTCACGGCATCGGCAACCGCTGGATTCAGTCGTTCGACCTGGGCAGCAGCCTGCTGACCGTCACCACCGGCCTGGATTACGACTATTCGCGAGACGACCGCCAGGGTTTTGAAAACTTCGTCGGCAGCACCCTGGGCGTAAAAGGCAACCTGCGCCGCGACGAGCGCAACGAGGTCACCAGCCTGTCGCCCTACGTCCAGGCCGCTTGGCAACTGGGCAAGCTAGAGCTGCAGGCCGGCCTGCGTCACAGCCAGGTGGAATTTGACGTGGACGACCGTTTCCTGAGCAATGGCGACGATAGTGGCTCGGTGACCTACCGCGAACTGACGCCGACCCTGGGCGCCAGTTACGCCCTGTTGCCAGGCCTGAATGTCTACGCCAGCTGGGGTAAGGGCGTGGAGACGCCGACGCTGAACGAGTTGTCCTACTCAGGCCCCGACAACAGCTTCGGCTTCGACCTGCAACCGGCCACCAGCGAGCAGGTAGAAGTCGGTCTCAAGGCACGCCTGGCCGAGGCCACCAGCCTGCAACTGGCACTGTTCCAGATCGATACCGACGACGAGCTGGTGGTCGAATCAGCCAGCGGAGGCCGATCACGCTTCCAGAACGCCGCCCAGACTCGCCGCCGCGGCGTCGAGCTGGCCCTGGAAAGCCGCCTGAGCGATACCTTGCGCGCCAACCTCGCCTATACACAGATCGACGCCACTTATAGCAAGAACTTCACCAGCAACGGTCGATTGATCGAGTCGGGCAATCGCCTGCCAGGCATTCCCGCGCGCACGCTGTTTGGCGAGCTGGCCTGGCAACCGCTGGATTGGTTCAGCACCGCCATCGAAGGCCTGTACCGCAGCCAGTTGTATGTCGAAGACAGCAACACAGCCAAGACCGCGCCCAGCTACGCGCTGTTCAACTGGCAGGCACGCTTCGAACAGAAACTTGGTGCAATGACCTTCAACCAGGTGCTGCGCATCGACAATCTGCTGGATCGCGAGTACATCGGCTCGGTGATCGTCGGCGATAGCAACGGCCGCCACTACGAACCTGGCCCGGAGCGCGCCTGGTATGTCGGCGCGGGTGTGCAGTACCAGTTCGATTGAGACTGGCAACTGAGACTCGCGTCTCCACCCCTCTTTTGGGATAGGACGCCAGCAAATACAGCTCAAAAACAGAAAAGGCCACCCGAAGGTGGCCTTTTGCGTGCAGTCAGCGAAGGCTTAGGCCTTCTTGACTTCCCAACCGGTCAGCTCGGCCAAAGCCTTGCCGATGTCAGCCAGGGACCGCACGGTTTTCACACCAGCGTCCTGCAGTGCAGCGAATTTCTCGTCTGCAGTGCCCTTGCCGCCGGAGATGATGGCGCCAGCGTGGCCCATGCGCTTGCCGGGAGGAGCGGTCACACCAGCGATGTAGGAAACTACAGGCTTGGTGACGTTGGCCTTGATGTAGGCAGCCGCTTCTTCTTCAGCCGAACCGCCGATCTCACCGATCATGACGATCGCTTCGGTCTTCGGGTCTTCCTGGAACAGCTTCAGGATATCGATGAAGTTGGAGCCCGGGATGGGGTCACCGCCGATGCCCACGCAGGTGGACTGGCCGAAACCGGCGTCGGTGGTCTGCTTCACGGCTTCATAGGTCAGGGTGCCCGAACGGGACACGATGCCGACTTTGCCTGGCAGGTGGATGTGACCCGGCATGATGCCGATCTTGCACTCGCCGGGAGTGATCACGCCCGGGCAGTTCGGGCCGATCAGGGTAATGCCCAGCTCGTCGCAGATGACTTTGGCATCCAGCATGTCCAGGGTAGGAATGCCTTCGGTGATGCAGACGATCAGCTTGATGCCGCCGAATGCAGCTTCCAGGATCGAGTCTTTGCAGAACGGAGCCGGAACGTAGATGACCGAAGCGTCAGCGCCAGTGGCTTCAACGGCTTCTTTCACGGTGTTGAACACCGGCAGGCCCAGGTGAGTGGTGCCGCCCTTGCCCGGAGTCACGCCGCCAACCATCTTGGTGCCGTAGGCGATGGCTTGTTCGGAGTGGAAAGTACCCTGCGAGCCGGTGAAGCCCTGGCAGATGACTTTGGTGTCTTTATTGATCAGGACGCTCATTACTTGCCCTCCGCAGCTTTGACGACTTGCTGAGCAGCGTCGGTCAGGCTGGTTGCCGCGATGATGTTCAGGCCGCTTTCAGCCAGGACCTTGGCGCCCAGCTCAGCGTTGTTACCTTCCAGGCGGACGACCACCGGGATTTTCACGCCGACTTCTTTCACTGCGCCGATGATGCCTTCGGCAATCATGTCGCAACGAACGATGCCGCCGAAGATGTTCACCAGAACGGCAGCAACGTTGCTGTCGGACAGGATGATCTTGAAGGCTTCGGTCACGCGCTCTTTGGTTGCGCCGCCACCTACGTCGAGGAAGTTGGCTGGCTTACCGCCGTGCAGGTTGACGATGTCCATGGTACCCATGGCCAGACCGGCACCGTTGACCATGCAGCCGATGTTGCCTTCCAGGGCCACGTAGTTCAGCTCGAAGCTGGCAGCGTGGGCTTCACGAGGATCGTCTTGCGACGGGTCGTGGAAGGTCTTCAGCTTCGGCTGACGGTACATGGCGTTAGCGTCGATGTTGATCTTCGCGTCCAGGCAGTGCAGGTCGCCGTCGGCCTTGATGACCAGCGGGTTGACTTCCAGCAGAGCCAGATCGTGATCTTTGAACAGTTTGGCCAGACCTACGAAGATCTTGGCGAACTGAGCGACTTGCTTGCCTTCCAGGCCCAGCTGGAAAGCCAGCTCGCGACCCTGGTACGGCTGAGCGCCGACCAGCGGGTCAACGGTGGCCTTGAGGATCTTCTCAGGAGTTTCGTGGGCCACTTTCTCGATGTCCACGCCACCTTCGGTGGAAGCCATGAACACGATGCGACGGCTGGAGCGGTCCACTACAGCGCCCAGGTACAGTTCCTTGGCGATGTCGGTGCAGGATTCGACCAGGATTTTGCTGACCGGCTGACCGTTGGCGTCAGTCTGGTAGGTCACCAGACGCTTGCCCAGCCAGTTGGCGGCGAAGGCCTTGGCGTCTTCTTTGCTCTTGACCAGCTTTACGCCACCGGCTTTACCGCGGCCACCAGCGTGGACCTGAGCTTTGACGACCCACTCGCTGCCGCCGATTTTTTCGCAGGCTTCTGCGGCTTCTTCCGGGGTGTCTACCGCGAAACCCTTGGATACGGGCAGGCCGTATTCAGCGAACAGCTGCTTACCCTGATACTCGTGAAGATTCATGCTTGTCTACCGTCTTCGTTTAGGTATTGCGCATTCGGCGCTGTACTTGTGATACCGCGCCACCTGTGACTGCCGAAGCAGTCCGTCGGGGGCTTGCGCTGCGAGTTGGACTCGACGCGGGCCACCCGACGTGGTTCTGCTTGCAAACACCACCGTAGCGATGAGGCGAATACACGACGCCCCGCCTACCACGGCGGCTTACAACAACTCGAGTGGCCGAACGAGTCGGCCACTAACGCTTAGCGTTTCTTGCGATTGGCGATGTGAATCGCGCCGCCGTTCACTGCCAGGGCCGCTTCGTGCAGCGCCTCGGACAGGGTCGGGTGGGAGAAGACCATCATGCCCAGGTCTTCGGCGCTGGTGCCGAATTCCATGCCGATTGCGCCTTGCTGTACCAGCTCGGCAGCGCTTGGGCCGATCACGTGAACACCCAGCACGCGGTCGGTGTTGGCGTCAGCGATGACCTTGACGAAACCGCCAGTGTCGTTGGCCGCCATGGCGCGACCGCTGGCAGCGAACGGGAAGGTACCGACGTTGACTGCAACGCCTTCGGCCTTCAGTTGCTGCTCGGTCTTACCGACCCATGCGATTTCCGGGTGGGTGTAGATCACGGACGGGATCAGGTCGTAGTTCATCTGCGCCTTGTGGCCAGCGATGCGCTCAGCAACCATCACGCCCTCTTCCGAGGCTTTGTGCGCGAGCATCGCGCCACGGACCACGTCACCGATGGCGTAGACGCCCGGAACGCTGGTTTCGCACTGGTCGTTGACGAAGATGAAGCCGCGCTCGTCCAGGTCAACGCCGCTGTCAGCAGCCAGCAGATCGGTGGTCACCGGACGACGGCCTACAGCCACGATCAGCTTGTCGAAGGTCATTTTCTGCTCGCCATTGGCGTCAGTGAAACTCACCACAACCTGCTTCTTCTTGACGTCCGAACCGGTCACGCGAGCACCCAGGCGGATGTCCAGGCCCTGCTTGGTCAGGGTCTTCTGGGCTTCCTTGGCGATCTGCTCGTCGGCAGCCGCGAGGAACTTGTCCATGGCTTCCAGAACGGTGACTTCAGCACCTAGGCGAGCCCATACCGAGCCCAGCTCCAGACCGATTACGCCAGCGCCGATGACGCCCAGCTTCTTCGGTACGCTCTGGAATTCCAGGGCACCAGTGGAGTCGACGATCACGTCCTGATCGACCGGAGCCGGCGGGATCTCGACCGGCTTGGAGCCGGAGGCGATGATCACGTGAGCAGCTTCAACCACCTGGCTTTTGCCATCGGTGCCAGTGACTTCGACCTGTTTGCCAGCCAGCAGCTTGCCGTGACCTTCGAGCAGGGTCACGCCGTTGGCCTTGAACAGACCGGCAACACCACCGGTGAGGTTCTTGATGATGGTGTTCTTGCGCGCCACCATGGCCGGGACGTCGATGGTCACGCCTTTGGCTTCGATACCATGCACGGCGAAGCCGTCTTTCGCTTCGTGGTACTTCCAGGAGCTGTCCAGCAGCGCCTTGGACGGAATGCAACCGACGTTCAGGCAAGTGCCGCCGAGAGCGACCTTGCCGTCGCTGCCCTGGTACTTCTCGATGCAGGCAGTCTTCAGGCCGAGTTGCGCTGCTTTGATGGCGGCTACATAGCCACCAGGGCCGGCACCGATGACTACCACGTCGAATTTCTGGGTCATAACGTATTCCTTCTCGAATAAACCGGACGGCCCTGAGAACAGGGCCGCCGTGGAGGAGACTGGCTTTTAGATTTCCAGCAGCAGGCGAGCCGGGTCTTCAAGCAAGTTCTTGATGGTTACCAGGAAGGTCACGGCTTCCTTACCATCGATCAGGCGGTGGTCGTAAGACAGCGCCAGGTACATCATCGGACGGATCACCACCTGGCCGTTGATCGCCATCGGGCGCTGAACGATGTTGTGCATACCCAGGATCGCAGCCTGCGGCGGGTTGACGATCGGGGTCGACATCATCGAACCGAAGGTACCACCGTTGGTGATGGTGAAGGTGCCGCCAGTCATTTCTTCGATCGACAGCTTGCCGTCTTTGGCTTTCTTACCGAAGGTGGCGATGCCACTCTCGATTTCAGCCAGGCTCATTTGCTCGGCGTTACGCAATACCGGCACCACCAGGCCACGGTCGCTGGACACGGCAACACCGATGTCGGCGTAGCCGTGATAAACGATGTCGTTGCCGTCGATCGAGGCGTTGACTGCTGGGAAACGCTTCAGCGCTTCGGTAGCTGCCTTGACGAAGAACGACATGAAGCCCAGACGCACGCCGTTGTGGGACTTCTCGAACAGGTCCTTGTACTTCGAGCGCAGGGCCATGACTTCGGTCATGTCCACTTCGTTGAAGGTGGTCAGCATCGCCATGGTGGACTGGGCTTCGACCAGACGCTCGGCGATCTTGGCGCGCAGACGGGTCATCGGCACACGCTTCTCGGTGCGGTCGCCAGTGGCGACGACAGCAGCGGCAGCGGCCGGAGCAGCAGCCGGCTTGGCAGCAACGGCCGGGGCGTTCTTCTTGGCTTCGACGGCAGCGACCACGTCTTCCTTGGTCACACGGCCACCTTTACCGGTGCCGGCAATGCTGTTCGGGTCGATACCGTTCTCTTCGGCCAGCTTGCGTGCAGCCGGCGAGAGGATGGCGTCGTCACCAGCAGCGGCAGCCGGAGCAGCAGCCTGGGCCGGAGCAGCGGCAGCGGCCGGTGCGGCAGCCGGAGCGGCGGCGGCAGCGCCACCTTCGGTCAGCTTGCCCAGCAGCTCGTTGGAGAGAACGGTGTCGCCTTCGTTCTTGATGATTTCAGCCAGGACACCATCGGCCTCGGCCAGTACTTCGATCACGACCTTGTCGGTTTCGATGTCGACGATCAGCTCATCGCGCTTGACCGCTTCGCCCGGCTTCTTGTGCCAGGTGGCCACGGTGCCGTCGGCAACCGATTCCGGGAAGGTTGGGGCTTTGATCTCGATAGCCATTGTATGCGTTTCCTTAAATTCGGTTTACCGGCAGGTGGCACTCGCCACCTGCCGGATGAAGGCGTTAAACAGTAAAGGCGTCCTGCAGCAGTTTTTCCTGCTGCTCGGCGTGCATCGACGCATAACCACAAGCTGGCGCAGCCGAGGCATCACGACCGGCGTACTCCAGGAGCAGCGACTTCCTGTGCGCAGTAGCGACGCGACGCATGTGGTGCTGGCTGCAGTACCAAGCGCCCTGGTTCATCGGCTCTTCCTGACACCAGACGATGTGCTTGAGGTTCTTGTACGGCGCCAGTGCTTCGGCCAGATCGTCTTCCGGGAACGGATAGAGCTGCTCGAGACGCACGATAGCGATGTCTTCGCGGCCCTCGGCACGACGCTTCTCCAGCAAGTCGTAGTAGACCTTGCCGCTGCACAGAACCAGACGCTCGACCTTTTTCGGGTCCAGCGAATCGATCTCGCCGATCACGGTCTGGAACGAGCCTTCGGCCAGATCTTCCAGAGTCGAGATGGCCAGCTTGTGGCGCAGCAGCGACTTCGGCGTCAGCACCACCAGCGGCTTGCGCAGCGGACGGATCACCTGGCGACGCAGCATGTGGTAGACCTGCGCTGGGGTGGTCGGTACGCAGACCTGCATGTTGTGCTCGGCGCACAATTGCAGGTAACGCTCCAGACGCGCCGAGCTGTGCTCAGGCCCCTGCCCTTCATAACCGTGAGGCAATAGAACGGTCAGACCGCACAGACGGCCCCACTTGGTCTCGCCACTGGAGATGAACTGGTCGAATACAACCTGGGCGCCGTTGGCGAAGTCGCCGAACTGGGCTTCCCAGATCACCAACGCACTTGGCGTGGTGGTGGCATAACCGTATTCGAAAGCCAGCACCGCTTCCTCGGAGAGGTAGGAGTCGTACAGTTCGAACTTCGGCTGGCCGTCGTACAGGTTCTTCAGCGGGACGTAGGTCGCCGCATCCTTCTGGTTGTGCAGCACCGCGTGACGGTGCGAGAAGGTACCGCGGCCGATGTCCTGACCGGTCATGCGGATCGGGTGACCTTCAACCAGCAGCGTGGCGTAGGCCATGGTTTCGGCGAAGCCCCAGTTGATCGGCAAGCCGCCCGCGCCCATCTTCTGACGGTCTTCGAGGATCTTCGCCACCTGACGCTGAACGAGGAAACCTTCCGGGATTTCCAGCAGCTTGGCGGACAGGTCCTGCAGGGTCTTCAGATCGAAACGGGTGTCATGACGCGCGGTCCAGGCATGGCCCAGGTAAGGACGCCAGTCGACGAACAGCTCCTTGTTCGGCTCCTTGACCAGGCTCTTGACCACGTGCTGGCCGTTGTCCAGCGCCGTACGGTACTCGTCGATCTTGGCCTGCACGTCGTCGCTGGTCTGTGCGCCGGCTGCAATCAGGGCATCAGCGTACAGTTCACGGGTGGTGCGCTGCTTGGCGATCTGCTGGTACATCAGCGGCTGGGTGCCATTCGGCTCGTCGGCCTCGTTGTGGCCGCGGCGACGGTAGCAGACCAGGTCGATGACCACGTCACGCTTGTACTGCATGCGGTAGTCGACAGCCAGCTGCGTCACGAACAGCACAGCTTCCGGATCATCGCCATTCACATGGAAGATCGGCGCCTGGATCATCTTGGCCACGTCGGTCGCGTACTCGGTGGAGCGTGCGTCCAACGGGTTACTGATGGTGAAGCCGACCTGGTTGTTGATCACGATGTGGATGGTGCCGCCAGTCTTGTAGCCGCGGGTCTGCGACATCTGGAAGGTTTCCATGACCACACCCTGACCGGCGAAAGCCGCGTCACCATGGATGGAAATCGGCAGTACCTTGTCGCCAGTGGCGTCACTGCGACGATCCTGCCGAGCACGCACCGAGCCCTCGACCACCGGAGAAACGATCTCCAGGTGCGAAGGGTTGAACGCCAGCGCCAGGTGCACTTCGCCACCAGCGGTCATAACGTTGGAGGAAAAGCCCTGGTGGTACTTCACGTCACCGGACGACAGACCCTCGGTCTTCTTGCCTTCGAACTCGTCGAACAGGTCGCGCGGGTTCTTGCCGAAGGTGTTGACCAGGACGTTCAGACGGCCGCGGTGGGCCATACCGATGACCACTTCCTTGGTGCCGTAAGAGCCGGAACGCTGGATGATTTCGTCCAGCAGCGGGATCAGGCTTTCGCCACCCTCCAGACCGAAACGCTTGGTGCCCGGGTACTTGGTGCCCAGGTACTTTTCCAGACCTTCGGCAGCGGTGACGCGCTCAAGCACATGCGCCTGCACTTCGGCGGAAAACTGCGGACGACCGCGCACGCTTTCCAGGCGCTGGGCGAACCAGTTGCGCTGGCCGGAATCGACGATGTGGGTGAACTCGGCACCGATGGTGCGACAATATGTCTGCTGCAGCGCATCGCGGATTTCGCGTAGCGTTGCCTCTTCCTTGCCGATGTACAGCTCGCCAGTGCGGAATGTGGTGTCCAGATCCGCGTCGGTCAGGCCGTAGTGATTGATCGACAGGTCAGACGGCGCAGTGCGCACCCACAGACCCAGAGGGTCGAGCTGGGCGGCCTGATGGCCACGCATGCGGTAGGCCTGGATCAAGCGCAGCACTTCCACCTGCTTCTTTTCGTGCTCGCTGCTGACGGCCCCGGCGGAAACCGGCTGGGCACGACGCGAATTCTTGGCGAGCAGGACGAAATGATCGCGAATGGTCGAATGCGATACGTCCGTTGCAGCGCTGCCGTCGGTCGGCAACTTCTGGAAGTAAGTGCGCCACTCTTCTGGCACAGCGTTGGGATCGTGCAGGTAGAGCTCGTAGAGCTCTTCCACGTAGGCAGCGTTGCCACCGGATAGGTGGGCACTGTCCCACATGCGCTGCATCACGCTTTCTTGCATGCTTGGTCACCCTCGGTAAGGGGACACCACCGGCGTGAATACCGCATAGCCTTAATCAAAGTCATGATGCTGCGACTCGGATGAAGCCACTTGGGTTCCCGCAGATAGTCCGGGTACCAGCCCGGATGCCCCTGCTGGTCGTCATATTTTTCGAGTATGAGCCGCGGCTTTGTGGGCTGCGGCTCTGGCTTTACTGCGAGGCCGACCTAAGCCGGACTCGCAGGTGTTACAGGTATAGCAACTTGCAAATCAGGTACCGCTCTGCAGCAGCATGTTACGCACGTGACCGATGGCCTTGGTCGGGTTCAGACCCTTGGGGCACACGTTCACGCAGTTCATGATGCCGCGGCAACGAAATACGCTGAACGGATCGTCCAGCGAAGCCAGACGCTCGGCGGTCTTGGTGTCACGGCTGTCGGCCAGGAAGCGATAGGCCTGCAGCAGTGCAGCGGGACCGAGGAACTTGTCCGGGTTCCACCAGAACGACGGGCAGCTGGTCGAACAGCATGCGCACAGAATGCACTCGTACAGACCGTCGAGCTTCTCGCGCTCTTCCGGAGTCTGCAGGCGCTCAATGGCCGGAGCCGGCGTATCGTTCTGCAGGAACGGCTGCACCTTCTCGTACTGCTTGTAGAAGATGCTCATATCGACGACCAGGTCACGAATGACCGGCAGGCCCGGCAACGGACGAATAACCAGCTTGCCGCCCTTGAGGCCGGCAGCGGAGATCGGCGTAATGCACGCCAGGCCGTTCTTGCCGTTGATGTTCATGCCGTCGGAGCCGCATACGCCTTCACGGCAGGAACGACGGTAGGAGAAGCCCTCGTCCTGTTCCTTGATCAGCGCCAGCACGTCGAGGACCATGATGTCCTTGCCGCCGGTGTCGACCTGGAAGTCCTGCATGAACGGAGCAGCGTCCTTCTCCGGGTTGTAGCGATAAACACTGACTTGCAACATATCAGTCACCCTTAATAAGTCCGAACCTTGGGTTCAAATGCCGGAACGGTCTTCGGCGCGAAGTTCACGTCACGCTTGGCTACGCGCTTCTCGCCCGGGAAGTAGAGCGAATGGCACAGCCAGTTCTGATCGTCGCGCTCCTCGAAGTCTTCACGAGCGTGGGCGCCACGGGACTCTTTACGAGCCTCGGCCGCGACCGCGGTCGCTTCAGCAACTTCGAGCAGGTTTTGCAGTTCCAGCGCTTCGATACGCGCAGTGTTGAACGCCTGGCTCTTGTCCGCGATTTTGACTTTCGCGATGCGCTCACGCAGGTCGGCCAGTTGTTGGATGCCCTTCTGCATGTATTCGCCAGTACGGAATACACCGAAGTAGTTTTGCATGCACTGTTGCAGCTCTTTACGCAGCGGGGCGACGTCTTCGCCAGTGCTGCGCTCGTTGACGCCGGCCAGACGCGACAGCGACTGCTCGATGTCGGTTTCGCTGGCACCACGAACTTCCACGCCTTCTTTCAGCGCTTTTTCCAGGTGCAGGCCAGCGGCGCGGCCGAATACCACCAGGTCGAGCAACGAGTTGCCGCCCAGACGGTTGGCACCGTGCACCGACACGCACGCCACTTCACCTACAGCGAACAGACCTTCGATGATCTTGTCGTTGCCGTTGGCGTCCTGAGTGATTGCCTGACCATGAATGTTGGTCGGCACGCCGCCCATCATGTAGTGGCAGGTCGGGATGACCGGAACCGGAGCGACGACTGGGTCGACGTGGGCGAAGGTCTTGGACAGTTCGCAGATACCCGGCAGGCGGCTGTGCAGCACTTCCTCGCCCAGGTGATCGAGCTTCAGCAGTACGTGGTCCTTGTCCGGGCCACAGCCGTTGCCAGCGATGACTTCCTTGACCATGGAGCGCGCAACGACGTCACGACCAGCCAGGTCTTTGGCGTTCGGCGCATAACGCTCCATGAAACGCTCGCCATGGGCGTTGATCAGGTAACCACCTTCACCACGGCAGCCTTCGGTGACCAGCACACCAGCGCCGGCGATACCAGTCGGGTGGAACTGCCACATTTCGATGTCCTGCACCGGCACGCCGGCACGCAGAGCCATGCCCACGCCGTCACCGGTATTGATCAGGGCGTTGGTGGTGGAGGCGTAGATACGGCCAGCACCGCCAGTGGCCAGAACCACGGCCTTGGAGCGGATGTAGACGGTTTCGCCGGTCTCGATGCAGATGGCGATGACGCCGACGATGGCGCCGTCCTGGTTTTTCACCAGATCGACTGCGTACCACTCGTTGAGGAACGAGGTGCCAGCTTTCAGGTTGGCCTGATACAGGGTGTGCAGTAGGGCGTGACCAGTACGGTCAGCAGCAGCGCAGGTACGGGCAGCCTGAGTCGGGTTATCCGGCCCCTTGGACTGACCACCGAACGGACGCTGATAGATGCGGCCCTGCTCGGTACGGGAGAACGGCAGACCCATGTGCTCGAGCTCGAACACCGCTTCCGGGCCGACGGAGCACATGTATTCGATAGCGTCCTGGTCACCGATGTAGTCGGAACCCTTGACGGTATCGTACATGTGCCAGCGCCAATCATCGTTCGGGTCGGCCGAAGCGATGGCGCAGGTGATGCCACCCTGAGCGGAAACGGTGTGCGAACGAGTCGGGAACACCTTGGTGACCACGGCAGTCTTGTGACCGCCCTGAGCCAGTTGCAGCGCGGCACGCATGCCAGCGCCGCCGCCACCAACGATGATGGCGTCATAGGAAAGAGTACGGATGCTAGCCATGAATCAGAAACCCCACAGAATCTGCACGCCCCAGACGAACATCGTGAACATGGCGATGCCACACACGGCCTGGAACAGGAAACGCACACCAGTCGCCCACTTGCCCAGCGCCATCGGCGTCAGGTAGTCGGTGGAAATGGTCCACATGCCAACCCAGGCGTGCACGCTCAGTGCAACGAGGGCCAGCAGGCTGAAGATGCGCATTGCGGTATGCGAGAACAGGCCATGCCATTCGGCGTAGCCCATACCTGGATTACAGATCACATAGCCCAGCAGAAACAGCGTGTAAGCCGCGAGAACGACCGCAGAAACGCGCTGAGCCATCCAGTCATAGAGGCCCGAACGCGAGAAATTCGTGACATTAGTTACCATATCCACACCCCCAGCAGCACGATCACTACCGCCGCCACTACGACGACGATTTTCGAGCCCAGCTTGCCGCCTTCCAGCGTCTCACCGATGCCCATGTCCATGATCAAGTGGCGTACACCGGCCACCAGGTGGTACAGCAGAGCGGACAACAGACCCCAGATCACGAACTTGGCCAGCGGGCTGGTCAGGCATTCTTTCACCTGGGCGAAGCCCTCTTCGGAGGTCAGCGACTTGTCGAGGCCAAACAGCAGAATGGCGATACCGACAAAGAGGATGACACCGGAGATACGGTGAAGAATGGACGTGTAAGCGGTGATCGGAAGCTTGATAGTCCGAAGGTCTAGGTTTACAGGTCGTTGGCTATTCACGGCTTTTTTATCACACTGAGAGCCCCTAACGATCAGGGCAAAGTTGTTGGGAAGTGCACTGGCAAGGTACCCATCACCCAATGAGTGACAACCGCCATGACACGGCCCTAAAGCCTGTGGCGGTCGGCCGCAGAGTATAGACAGTTAGCAGACTAATGACAATGCAATGCCCTCCCCCAAAAAGCGCATTGCAGCCTTTAAACAAATGGCGTAAATAGCGGCCTTTTTTCGCTGAAAATACCGTTCAAACCCTTCTACTGCCTGGGTTCTCGCAAATTGACTTTCGGATTTATCCCACTATAGTGGTGCGGGCCCTGCGTGGGGGGCTGTCTGATGATTTCAAGCATAACTAGGAGGCCACATATGGCTGACAAAAAAGCGCAGTTGATCATCGAGGGCAATGCCCCCGTCGAACTGCCCGTTCTGACCGGCACTGTTGGTCCCGATGTAATCGATGTGCGGAGCCTGACCGCCACGGGTCGGTTCACATTTGATCCTGGTTTCATGTCGACCGCCTCTTGCGAGTCGAAGATCACCTATATCGACGGCGACCAAGGGATCCTGCTGCACCGCGGCTACCCCATCGAGCAGCTCGCCGAGCAATCCGACTACCTGGAAACCTGCTACCTGCTGCTCAATGGCGAACTGCCGAGCAAAGAAGAAAAGGCCCAGTTCGTCAGCACCATCAAGAACCACACCATGGTTCATGAGCAACTGAAGACCTTCTTCAACGGCTTCCGCCGCGATGCCCACCCGATGGCCATCATGTGCGGCGTAGTTGGCGCCCTGTCCGCGTTCTATCACGACTCGCTGGACATCAATAACCCGCAGCACCGCGAAGTGTCGGCCATGCGCCTGGTGGCCAAGATGCCGACCATTGCCGCCATGACCTACAAGTACTCCATGGGCCAACCCATGATGTACCCGCGCAATGACCTGAATTACGCGGAAAACTTCCTGCACATGATGTTCAACACCCCGTGCGAGATCAAACCGATCAGCCCGGTGTTGGCCAAGGCGATGGACAAGATCTTCATCCTCCACGCTGACCATGAGCAGAACGCCTCCACCTCCACCGTACGTCTGGCTGGCTCCTCGGGTGCCAACCCGTTCGCCTGCATCGCAGCCGGTATCGCTGCGCTGTGGGGCCCGGCACACGGCGGCGCCAACGAAGCCGTACTGGCCATGCTCGACGAGATCGGTGACGTTTCCAACATCGACAAGTTCATCGCCAAGGCCAAGGACAAGAACGACCCGTTCAAGCTGATGGGCTTTGGTCATCGCGTTTACAAGAACCGCGACCCGCGCGCCACCGTGATGAAGCAGACCTGCGACGAAGTCCTCGGCGAGCTGGGCATCACCAATGACCCGCAGCTGGAACTGGCCATGCGCCTGGAAGAGATCGCTCTGACCGATCCGTACTTCAAAGAGCGCAACCTGTACCCGAACGTGGACTTCTACTCGGGTATCATCCTCAAGGCCATCGGCATTCCGACCTCGATGTTCACCGTTATCTTCGCCCTGGCACGTACCGTGGGCTGGATCTCGCACTGGAAGGAAATGCTTTCGGGTCCGTACAAGATAGGCCGTCCGCGCCAGCTGTACACCGGTTACGAGCAGCGTGATCTGCCGGCTAACCGCGACTGATAGCGCCGCGAAACGAAAAAGGCTGCCAATGGCAGCCTTTTTTATTGCCCGGAGCGAGCCTGGCTCAGCGCCCTTCCACCTTCGCCCGCAAGCCCTGCAGCGTTTGCAGCGGCGCATCGACGACGAAACTGTTGGCCAGCCAGGAGGGCACGCTGCCGCCCGGTTCGGAATGTACCTCATAGGTCACTTCCACCTCGCCCTGACCCAGCGGTTTGAGATGCCACTCGCCATCGGCACGCTGCACCCGCACGAAGTCCTTTTCCTCCGGCAAGCGCTCCGGCACCGCCTTGAGCAGACGCGTGACGCCGCCATCTGCATCGGTGCGTGTGGTCACCTGGATCACCGAATCACGCGCCTTCACCGGCCAGGGCATTTCGAAACGGGTGTACAGCTCGCTCACGTCGCCCTTGCTCTCGAGCAGTCGCTGCTGCTGGCAACTGAAGATCCAGGAGCAGGAGCCGGCGACATCCTCCTGCGCCGCTTGTACGGCAGCCAGGTCGCCCTTGATCGTCACCACGCCACGATAGGCCTTGTACTTCGACCCAGGCACATCGGCCAGATAAACGCTGACACCGTCTTCCTCGCGCTCCAACTGCCACTGCCTTTCGGCAGCTTGGGCAGCGGTCGCGCACAACAGCATGGCCAGAACGGAAAAACGCATCATTTCGAGCAACTCCCGGGAGGACTGTTTGCGTTTCGACCCGCACGGGCCGCAAGCGGTTCAAATCGTCAGGCCGTCGCCTGCTCCAGCCAGCCCAGCATCCGAATGGCACTCTCGCGGTCATCCGCACACAACTGTTCTTCTGCCTTGAAACCTCCGCACACAGCAGGTCTCTCCGGGCGACCGAAGATGGCGCAGAGAAACTCGGCATCAAGATGGATGCAGCGCACGCCGGCCGGCTTGCCGTCGGGCATACCTGGAATCGGAGAACTGATGGAAGGCGCGATGCAGCAGGCACCGCAACCAGCACGACACTCCATGAAACGACCTCGACTACAAACGAACGGCGGCGATCCTAATGACCTCCACACTTGCCGTCGAGGCCTTTCACGATCAGCGGTTACGCTGCAGGCGGGCCAGCAGGCTGGAGGTATCCCAGCGCCCACCACCCATGGATTGAACATCGGCATAGAACTGATCGACCAGCGCCGTCACCGGCAGCTGTGCGCCGTTGCGACGCGACTCTTCGAGCACAATCGACAGATCCTTGCGCATCCAGTCGACCGCGAAGCCAAAGTCGAACTCACCCGCCAGCATGGTCTTGTAGCGGTTTTCCATCTGCCAGGACTGCGCCGCGCCCTTGCTGATCACATCGACCACCGCATGACCATCCAGCCCTGCGCACTGACCGAAGTTCAGCGCCTCTGCCAGCCCCTGAACCAGACCAGCGATGCAGATCTGATTGACCATCTTGCTCAACTGGCCGCTACCGGCCGGCCCCATCAGGCGCATCATTCGCGCGTAGTTCTGGATGACCGGCTCGGCCACGGCATAGGTTTCGGCCTCACCACCGACCATTACGGTCAGCACGCCATTGACCGCTCCCGCCTGACCGCCAGACACCGGCGCATCGAGAAAACCGAGGCCACGCTCGACTGCGATGGCTGCCAACTCACGCGCGACATCGGCCGAAGCCGTGGTGTGGTCGACCAGAATGGCGCCCGGCGCCATGCCAGCGAATGCGCCCTGCTCGCCGAGCACCACGCTGCGCAGGTCGTCATCGTTGCCGACACAACACATCACCAGTTCGGCGCCTGCCACCGCTTCACGCGGGGTCGGCGCACTGCTGCCGGCATACTCGCCCATCCACTGCTCGGCCTTGCCCGGCGAGCGGTTGTAGACAGTCACCTGATGACCGTTGCGGGCCAGATGCCCGGCCATCGGATAGCCCATGACGCCCAAACCGAGAAACGCGACCTTTGCCATAGCGACCTCCTGTAGATATAGGCGCCAGAGCCTAACACGACGTTTGCCCTGGCCGAAAAGGCCTTCCATACTGCCTGCGGTACCGCTCAGCACAGGGGCTTGAACTTGGTCCTGATACCAGGAACCTTTTCCATGCAGTGAGGCCGAAGCGCAACAGATCGCAGACAGGTTCTAATAGGAGCGCCCATGGGGCATTGGCTAGTCATCGACCTGGAGGCCACCACCGACGAAGGCGGCTGGGCGATGGAAGAAATGGAAATCATCGAAATCGGAGCCAGCCTGGTCGGAGCAGACGGTCATGAGCGCGATCACTTTCAACGCTTCATCAGGCCACAGCGCCGCCCCTGCCTGACCGACTTCTGCCGCGAACTCACCCATATCACCCAGGCCGAGATCGACAGCGCCGCTACCCTGCCCCAGGTCTGGGCTCAGTTCGAGCGCTGGCTGAACCAGCATGCGCCACGCCTGGTCGGCTGGAGCAGCTGGGGTGATTACGACCGCCGCCAGCTGGAGCAGGAATGGCGTCAACATCAGGTGCACAGCCTGCTGACCGAGGTGCCGCACCTCAACCTCAAACAGGCTTTCGCCAAGGCGCGCCAATTGCAGCGCCCGGTTGGTCTGCACAGTGCACTGCAACTGGCTGGCATGCAGTTTCAAGGGCAACAGCACCGCGCCCTCGAAGATGCGCGTAACACCGCCCGCCTGCTGCCACTGGTATTGCCCCTCAAAGACTGATGACGAAGAAAAGGCGCTTGGGCATACTGGCGACCCTTTTATGGCCTGCCATGCATGGCGGTCACCCTTCGGGCCGTCGTCACACGACGTTAAACATGGCTCCCAGCAACTTTTTCAACCCCTTCCGAGGAATCGCAGATGTTCAAGGTCAACGAATACTTCGACGGCACCGTCAAATCCATCGGTTTCACCATGGCTGAAGGCCCTGCCACCATCGGCGTAATGGCCCCGGGCGAATACGAATTCGGCACCAGCCAGCTGGAAGTCATGCACGTGGTTGCCGGCGCTCTGACCGTCAAGCTGCCAGGCAGCGACAGCTGGAACACCTTCGAAGCCGGCAGCAAGTTCACCGTCGAGGCCAACAGCAAGTTCCAGCTGAAGGTAGCCGTAGACACCGCCTACCTCTGCGAATACCGCTAACAGGCCGTTGAAAAACTACCTGCGTTGGCAATCCCGCGTTAAAAACGACCTCAAAATGCTCATTTACAGCTCGTAAACTCCGCTTTTTCGGTCGTTTTTGCCTTGTCTTGCCTGCCTCGCCTACGTTTTTCAAAGGCCTGGCAGCCACCAGGCGCCACGAAGAACCGGCCCTCGCGGCCGGTTTTTTCTTTCATGCTCACCAGCAGGACATACCCATGCCACGCAGCGCACTTCTCGCCCCCATTGCCTTGCTCGTGGTGGCCATGGTCTCGATCCAGAGCGGTGCCTCGCTGGCCAAGAACCTGTTCCCGCTGGTCGGTGCCGAAGGCACCACGGCGCTGCGCCTGGTGCTCGGCGCGATCATCCTGTCGCTGGTGATGCAACCGTGGCGTGCACGTCTGGACCCGCGTAAGTGCCATGCCCTGCTGGCTTACGGCCTGGCGCTGGGCGGCATGAACCTGATGTTCTACATGTCGCTGCAAAGCATTCCACTGGGCATCGCCGTGGCCCTGGAGTTCACCGGGCCACTGGCCCTGGCGTTGTTTTCCTCGCGCCGCCTGCTGGATTTCGTCTGGGTGATCCTGGCCGTCGCCGGGCTGTGGATGCTGCTGCCTACCGGCGCCACGCAACACGCCATCGATCCGCTCGGCGCAGCCCTGGCCCTCGGCGCGGGTATTTGCTGGTCGCTGTACATCATCTTCGGACAGAAAGCCGGCGCCCAGCATGGCCGCCACACCGTTGCCCTGGGCACCTGGGTCGCCGCCCTCCTGGTACTGCCCATCGGAGTCTGGCATGCCGGCAGTGACCTGCTGAGCCTTGACCTGCTGCCAATCGCCCTGGGTGTCGCGGTGCTGTCCTCGGCCCTGCCCTACAGCCTGGAGATGGTCGCCCTTACGCGCCTACCAGCGCGCACCTTCAGCGTACTGATGAGCCTGGAGCCGGCAGTCGCGGCAATGTGCGGCCTGGCCTTTCTCGGCGAGAAGCTGCTCTGGGGCCAGTGGCTGGCCGTCGGCGCGATCATCGTCGCCTCGGCCGGGGCGGCCGCCACTATCAAGCCAAAAAGTTAAGTACCGAACTGCAACTCGGCCAGCCGCGCATAGAGCGGGCTGCTTTCGATCAACTCGGCAT
Organism: Pseudomonas sp. YY-1; assembly: GCF_002843095.1. Lineage (NCBI taxonomy): Bacteria > Pseudomonadati > Pseudomonadota > Gammaproteobacteria > Pseudomonadales > Pseudomonadaceae > Pseudomonas > Pseudomonas sp. YY-1. The sequence goes on from NZ_PJLX01000001.1 coordinate 477,984, forward strand.
GGCTGCCGATGGCAGCCAAACGGCCCTGTTCGATCACTGCGATGCGATCCGCTTGCTTCACCGTGGCCAGACGGTGAGCGATCACCAGCGTGGTACGCCCGGCCATCAGCGATGGCAGCGCCTGCTGAATCAGGTGTTCACTCTCGGCATCCAATGCACTGGTGGCCTCGTCGAGCAGCAGGATCGGCGCATCGGCCAGCAAGGCACGAGCAATGGCCAGACGCTGACGCTGGCCGCCGGAAAGCCCAAGCCCGGCTTCACCTAGATGAGTCTGGTAGCCCTGCGGCAAACGCTGGATGAACTCATGGGCGTGTGCTGCTCGCGCGGCCGCCTCCACTTCGGCCTGGCTGGCATCCAGGCGGCCGTAGCGAATGTTGTCTTCGACCGAACCGAAGAACAGCGCGGGATTCTGTGACACCAGGGCGAAACAGGCGCGCAGCTCGCGCGGCTCGAGCTGATCGATCGGCACACCGTCGATGAGGATGCGCCCGCCCTGCGGGTCGAAGAAACGCAGCAGCAGGTCGAACAGCGTCGACTTGCCAGCACCGGACGGCCCCACCAGCGCCAGGGTTTCACCTGCCGCCACCTGCAAATCGATGCCATCGACGGCATAGCTGTCCGAACGCGATGGATAAGCAAAGCGCACGCCCTGCAACTCGATACGTCCCTGCACTGGCTGCGGCAGATGCTGCGGCTGCTCTGGCGCCACGATGGCGTTACTGGCGCGCAATAGCTCGCCGATACGCTCGGCGGCGCCTGCGGCGCGCTGCAACTCACCGATCACCTCACTCAGCGTGCCGAACGACGAGCCGACGATCAGGCTGTAGAACACGAAGGCTGCCAACTCACCGCCAGAGATACGCCCAGCGATCACATCCATGCCGCCGACCCAGAGCATCACCCCCACCGCACCCAGTACCAGCACGATGACCACGGTGATCAGCCAGGAACGCTGGGCGATGCGCTTGCGCGCCACATCGAAAGCGGCCTCGGCCGACTCACCGAAGCGTCGCTTGTCCTCGTTCTGATGGTTGTAGGCCTGCACCGTCTTGATCTGCCCCAGCGTCTCGCCGACGTAGCTGCCGACATCCGCCACGCGGTCCTGGCTCTGCCGCGACAGCGCGCGCACACGGCGGCCGAACAGCAGGATCGGCGCCACCACCAGCGGCAGGGCCAGCAGGACGATGCCGCTGAGTTTGGGATTGGTCACAACCAGCAGCACGCTGCCGCCGATCAGCATGATCAGGTTGCGCAGCGCCATCGACAGCGACGAGCCAATCACCGATTGCAGTAGCGTGGTATCGGCGGTCAGCCGCGACTGGATCTCCGAGCTGCGATTGCTCTCGTAGAAGCCTGGATGCAACTCGATCAGGTGATCGAACACCCGCCGGCGGATATCCGCGACCACCCGCTCGCCGATCCACGACACCAGATAGAAACGCGTGTAGGTACCGAAGGCCAACGCCAGTACCAGCACGAAAAACAGCAGCAGGGAGTGCCGCAGCGCTGCCGGAGATTGCGTGGCCAGCCCCTGGTCCACCAGCAGCTTGATGCCCTGGCCCATTGACAGGGTGATCGCCGCCGTGAACATCAGCGCCAACAGCGCGCCCACCACTCGGCCGCGATAAGGCGCGATAAAACGCCAGGCCAGACGTATGGCGCCACGCTGGCGAGAAGAAAGCATCGAGGTCATGACAGGTCTCAGGAGTCAGCAGCCGAGGGCGCTTCAGCCAGCCAGGCCACTGCACACAAGGCCAGCGCAGCCAGATTGGTCGAAAGCGGATTGAACGCCTGAATCAACAGATGGGGGCTCAGCAGCGCAACATCAAGCAGCAACATCAGCAATACCGCGCCCGCGACCAACAAGGGCCAACGATGGAGACGCACCGTAAGCAGCAGGATACCCAGGAGAATCTCGGCCACGCCGCCAATGATCGCGATCACTTGTGGCGCGAACAACGGATGGTCTGGCAAGTGATGGGCTGTGATCATTGCCACCTCATCAGGACTGAGCCAGAGAATCTTCGGTGCCAGCCCATGCCAGATGAACACCAACGCCAAGGCCAGCCGAGCGAGCCAGGCAATCTGCGCCAGACGCGCCTCAGTCATGCAGGAAGCGCTCGGCATGGTCGGCACTGGGCAACAGGCAGGCCTCATGCCGGCCGAACAGACGGTAGCGATTCAGCGCGATGCGGTCATAACACCAATCGCGCAGCGGGCGCGGAATCAGGCGCAGCCAGGCGAGTGCACGCCAAGGCTGGGGCAAACGCGCAAGGATGCGCAGCAGCGCGTTCGAGCGTACATGCAGCCCCGCCTCATCGATCAGCGCCATGGTGTCGAAACGGTCCGTCGGCAGCCCATACCAGGTCAACAATGCCTGGCCTTGCGCCGATTGCACCGAAGCCAGACGAAATTGGCGCTGGCGGTCATGCCGAATGAGGAACTTCGCCCAGCCATTGCAGAGCTTGCAGACCCCGTCGAACAGGACCACGCGCTCGCCTGCAGCAAGGCCGGGCGGTAGCGTTTGCCTGCTCATTGAGCCGCGCTCGCCTGCTGCGCCAGCGGGCGGTAATGGCCGGTGATGCGGTAGGCGAACAGAATGTCCTCCTCCTGCGTGCCCCGGCCGATGTTGTGCAGCACGAGCGGTGTGCCTGTTGCAGCCTGACGATCACTGACGATGCCGATATGGGTAAGGCCACGCCCCAGATCCCAGGTGACGATATCGCCGGCACGGTAGGCCGAAGCATCCTGCTTGACCGCAAGCGCCCAGCCCTGACGCTTGAACCAGGTCATCAGGTTGGGCACGCGGCGGTGATCGATGTTGCTGTCCGGGCGACTCAGCCCCCAGTTCTTCGGATAGACGGCGAAGTTGCCGCGCATGTCGCGATGCACCGCCTCCTGGAGATCCAGCCCCTGCTGACGCAGCGCGCGGATCACCACGTCAGTGCAGACGCCGGTGACCATCGGTACGTCGCCGCCCGGATAGCTCAGCGTGCGGTAGGCCGGGTCATAACCCAAGGTCACGCCGACCTGCTTACGTGCATCAAGCACCAGCTTGTCAGCCTCTATGGCTTGCGCGGCAAGTGCCAGCGACCAAGCCAGCAGTAGAACCAGCATGCGCATTTCGATCTCCTATCGACTCAGCGGGTATAGCAACTCTTCCTTGTACCCCGCCCAGACCCGCACGGCATCGGGGAAGGCATCATCCAGCGCCACGTCACCACTGTCGACCAGCAGCGGCCGGCCCTCCAGCGTCGCCAGCTTGCGCTTGGTGGCCACCACACGCAGGCGCTCCAAGCCGATGGCGCGCAGCACACGCGGGCTGATCTGCTGATTGCCACGGCCGACAATATGGCCCTGACCGCCGATTGCGGTCACCAGCAGGTAAGTCGGGTGCCCGTCGACCAGGTCGAACAGCTCGCTTTCGTTGACGTCACGCGCAATCACTTGCCCCGCTTCGATCACATCGACGCCCAGCAAGGTGGTTTCCAGCCCCAGGTTCTGCGCCAGGCCGTGCAGGGTCGAGCCTGGGCCAAACACGTAGCGCGCGTCCGGCTCCCACTCCGCCTCCAGCCAGGCAGCGAGATCGGCCAGCACCAACTCTTCGGACTCCATGCCACCCTGCTTGACTGCCTGCACGTAACCGCCCTCCTGCGGCACGCACAGTTCGCCATACCAGCGTGCGGTAACACGGCCTTCACGCAGGGCGCTCTCATCGATATCACGCACTTCGCCGCTGGCCAATCGCACCAAGCCGCCGTCTACCAGGCGCGCCGTCAGTTCGCCCGCGGCTCGCGGGCTGATGGCATAGACGCCGGACTGGATCTTCACTCCTGCAGGAATGCCCAACACCGGCTGCCCGTCCCTGACAGCGGCGCAAACATCGCGCGCGGTACCGTCGCCACCGGCGAAGAGAATCAACGCCACACCGGCGTCCTGCAGTTGCCGCACCGCACGCTGGGTATCTTCGGCGGTAGTCGCACCTTCGCTCAACTCACCCAGCAAACGATGCTCGAAGCCCATCTGCGTCAAAAGATCGCCACCCATGGCGCCGGGATAGCTGACGAACTCAATGCGCTCTTGCAGGGTCAACAACTGCTCAAGCGCGGTGCGCGTACGTTGTGCAGCTTTTGGCTCGACACCCAGAGCCAGCGCCTGCTCGGCCATGCCGTCGCTGCCCTTGAACGCTGCCGGGCCACCTAGGCCGGCCAGCGGATTGATGATCAGACCAATATGAAAACGCGACATGAGTTCCTCGTTCCACACAGGCTGGCACGCAGCCTGCAATACGATTTTTGCACTGTGTTTTGTGACGGAGTTCCGCCGTCTTGGAATCTGTTTAAAGTATTGCGAGCTAGAGCCAGGCAAGGCGAAATCGGGCGAACAAGCGAGTTTACGAGTAGTAAATGAGCTTTCTGAGCCCGATTTCAACGCAGCATGGCCGACGTGCAGCAGACTTCGAGCAGGTTCCTGATTGTCACCGCGCCTTCATCTGGATGTCCCAGACTGGCGCACACCACTGATGAGGAGACAGGCCATGAGCTTGCAAGACAACGCCGCCCAATGCCCCGCCACCGTGCAACAGCAGGAACCGGTGGGCGGTTTTATCATCGACGGCCAAGGCCGCGAAGTGCCCATTACCGAAGACATGATCCAAGAGGCGTGTGACGCCCTGGAAGAAAGTCGCCAACGCGTCAGCCAGCAGGCGTGAATCCGCTGCGCTGGGCTCTCAACGTGCCCAGCGCGCATACCTTACTCGCTCGGCACCAGTTTCAACGACAGTGAGTTGATGCAGTAGCGCAACCCGGTCGGGCGTGGGCCATCGGGGAACACATGCCCCAGGTGCGCGTCGCATTTGGCGCATTTGACTTCGATGCGATGCATGCCATGGCTGTAATCGTCGAGACTGGCGATCACCTCGTCATTGATCGGCTGAAAATAGCTCGGCCAACCGCTGCCCGAGTCGTATTTGGCGTCCGAATCGAACAGCGCCTCGCCACAGCAGGCACAGTGGTAGATGCCAGGGGTTTTGCTGTCGTGATAAGCGCCGGTGAACGGCCGCTCAGTGCCACCCAGTCGGCAGACATGAAACTGCTCGTCAGTCAGCTCTTCGCGCCAGCTATCCAGGGGTTTTTCGACTTTATCCACGAACGGAGTTCCTCCTCGGTAATGGGCGATACGCGGCGTTGCAGGCTGCGCCAGCGCCTGGTGGCAACCGCTGCCAAAGCGAGCGGTGTGCGACTGCTCGGTCACTGTGCACCCTTTGGCAGGCCAGAAAAAAGCCGGGCGGATACCTTTGCCGCGCTCAGGGCGCCACGTATGATTCGACCCCAGTCTGTCACCCGCGTTACAGGCTGCCAAGATTCCCCGTCGAGAGAATTTTGCAGCGTATTTGCGTGGGCTCTCCTTAGCTCGGGATTCCTTACATGCAGGTCAGCAAATCGAACAAGCTCGCCAACGTCTGCTACGACATTCGCGGGCCGGTGCTCAAGCACGCCAAGCGTCTGGAAGAGGAAGGTCATCGCATCCTCAAGCTGAACATCGGCAACCCGGCGCCGTTCGGTTTCGAGGCTCCGGAAGAAATTCTCCAGGACGTAATCCGCAACCTGCCTACGGCGCAGGGCTACAGCGACTCCAAGGGACTGTTCAGCGCGCGCAAGGCGGTGATGCAGTACTACCAGCAAAAGCAGGTCGAAGGCGTCACCATCGAGGACATCTACCTCGGCAACGGCGTATCCGAGCTGATCGTCATGGCCATGCAGGCGCTGCTCAACAACGGTGACGAGGTGCTGATTCCGGCACCTGACTATCCGCTGTGGACTGCTGCCGTGGCTCTGTCCGGCGGCAAGCCGGTGCACTACCTGTGCGACGAGCAGGCCGGCTGGTTCCCCGATATCGCCGACATGCGCGCCAAGATCACACCGAACACCAAGGCCCTGGTGCTGATCAACCCGAACAACCCCACCGGCGCGGTGTACTCGAAGGAAGTGCTGCAGGACATCGTCGAACTGGCCCGTCAGCACAACCTGGTGATCTTCTCCGACGAGATCTACGACAAGATCCTCTACGACGACGCCGTGCACATCAGCACCGCTTCGCTGGCACCAGACGTCCTCTGCCTGACCTTCAACGGCCTGTCCAAGAGCTACCGCGTGGCCGGTTTCCGCTCTGGCTGGGTGGCCATCTCCGGGCCCAAACACAGGGCGCAGAGCTACATCGAAGGCCTGGATATCCTGGCCAACATGCGCCTGTGCGCCAACGTGCCAAGCCAGCATGCGATCCAGACCGCACTCGGTGGCTACCAGAGCATCAACGACCTGGTACTGCCAAACGGCCGCCTGCTGGAGCAGCGCAACCGCGCCTGGGAGCTGCTCAACGACATTCCCGGGGTCAGCTGCGTCAAGCCCATGGGTGCGCTATACGCCTTCCCGAAGATCGACCCCAAGGTCTGCCCGATCCACAATGACGAGAAGTTCGTCCTCGACCTGCTGCTTTCCGAGAAGCTGCTGATCGTTCAGGGCACCGCTTTCAACTGGCCGTGGCCGGATCACTTCCGCGTGGTCACCCTGCCCCGCGTCGACGACCTGGAGCAGGCCATCGGCCGTATCGGCAACTTCCTCAAGGGATACAGCCAGTAAGCCGACATGGACCTGCAGATCGACGACTTCTACAAGGACGCCGCCAGCGGCCTGCTCATGCTCTATCAGGCCTTCCCGCGCAAGATGGCGCTGTACGTGGAAGACCTGATCGGGCGCGAGGAGCCGGACGAATTCGGCCTGCCGAGCAAGCGTCACCAGGCCTGCCTGGGTGCACTGTTGTGGCTGGCCGAAGAAGGCTATCTGCGTTTCGAGTCGACCATCGCCTATGACGCACTGGATCAGGCCGTGTTGACTGAGAAGGGTTTTCTGCGCCTGTCGCGCGCGATTCCCCATGCCCTGCGCGAAGGTGAAGTGCTGCCGCCGAGCGTGCGCCGCGTCCATGCCACACTGGCCTTTCAGCTACGCGAGGCCCTGGCCCAGCAGCACGGTGAGCGCACTGCCCGCCTCACTCGCCTGCTGTTCGAGAGCACGTTACACGGCCAAGAGACATAGTTTGAAATAGTCGCTGGTTGAAAGCCCCAGGGGGGCGCCCTTATATAGCCGGCATTACTCGTACGTCTTTCCCCGTGAGGAGTCCGTTCACACCATGATGCGCATTATGTTGTTCCTGGCCACCAACCTGGCGGTTCTGGTTATCGCCAGCATCACCCTCAAACTGCTGGGGGTCGATCGGTTCACCGGCCAGAACCATGGCAGCCTGCTGATCTTCTGCGCCGTGTTCGGTTTCGCCGGCTCGCTGGTCTCGCTGTTCCTGTCCAAGTGGATGGCGAAGATGAGCACCGGCACGCAGATCATCACCCAGCCGCGCACCCGTCACGAACAGTGGCTGCTGCAGACCGTCGAGGAGCTGTCCCGTGAAGCCGGCATCAAGATGCCGGAAGTCGGTATCTTCCCGGCCTACGAGTCCAACGCCTTCGCCACCGGCTGGAACAAGAACGACGCGCTGGTCGCCGTCAGCCAGGGTCTGCTCGAGCGCTTCTCACCTGATGAAGTGCGCGCGGTGCTGGCCCACGAGATCGGCCACGTGGCCAACGGTGACATGGTCACCCTGGCACTGATCCAGGGCGTGGTGAACACCTTCGTGATGTTCTTCGCACGCATCTTCGGTAACTTCGTCGACAAGGCGATCCTGAAGAACGAAGACGGCCACGGTATCGGCTACTTCGTCGCGACCATCTTCGCCGAGCTGGTGCTGGGTATCCTGGCCAGCATCATCGTCATGTGGTTCTCGCGTAAACGTGAGTACAAGGCTGACGAAGCCGGTGCCCGCCTGGCCGGCACCGGCGCCATGATCGCGGCGCTGCAGCGTCTGCGCGCCGAACAGGGCGTGCCGGTGCAGATGCCCGACAGCCTGACTGCCTTCGGCATCAACGGCGGCCTGAAGAACGGCCTGGCCGGTCTGCTGATGAGCCATCCGCCGCTGGAAGATCGCATCGAGGCGCTGCGCCGCCGCGGCTGATCGAAGCCGAAAAACACAAGGCGACCTCAGGGTCGCCTTTTTCATTGCTCGCTGCTTTAACGGCGCGCCAGGTGAAACACCGCTTCCTCCACCGCCTCGAGCTGATTCTCGACAAACCGCGGGTTACCGCTCAGCACATCCTTGCGCTCCAGCTCATGCGGCACCCAACCTGGCGTGAAGCACTGCTCGACCTCGGCGTCCTCGACCGAGAACGGTGGGCCATCCATGCGTTGCTGGTCGTATACCAGGGTCACCAGCAGGCCCTGACAGGCTGGCGGCAGAATCGCCTGCAGGTGAGCGGCGTAGCGCTCACGCATCTCTGGCGGCAACGCGATCAGCGCCGCGCGGTCATAGAACGCCTGGCACTCGGCAACGTCGTCACGGCTCAGGGCGAAAAAGTCGCCGCAGAGAATACGTAGCTTGCCGGCCTGGTAGACCTTGAACGCGCCGTGCCGAGTGACCTGCGGCTGCACATCACGTTCGGCGAAAAAATCCTCCACGGCGCGCTCGGCCAGTTCGACACCAATCACGGTGTGACCCTGTTCCGCCAGCCAGGCCAGGTCCAGGCTCTTGCCACACAGCGGCACCAGCACCGCCGCCTGTTCGGTGAGCCCGAGCCGAGCCCAGTGTCGACGCAGATAACCGTTGACCTTCTCCTGATGAAAGCCGATTTGGCTGCGCGCCCAACGCTCCTGCCAGAACGCCTCGTGCATGAGTGAAACCTCCACAAATTCGATAGGAATGCTCAACTATTTATGCTGGAAGTCGATAGGTCCAGCAACGAAGATGGCGACATCCTACTTCAGGAGCTGATCGTCATGCTGCCCTCACTGTTCATATCCCACGGTTCGCCCATGCTGGCCCTGGACCCAGGTGCCAGCGGCCCCGCACTGGCCAGGCTGGCCGCCGAGCTGCCCAGGCCCAAGGCGATCGTGGTGGTGTCGGCGCACTGGGAAAGCGAGCAACTGCTGCTGACGGCGGACGAGCATCCGCAGACCTGGCACGATTTCGGCGGCTTTCCGGCTCCCTTGTACGCCGTGCGGTATCCTGCTCCCGGTGCACCAGAACTGGCCAAGGAGATCGCAGAGCAATTGAATCACGCGGGCCTGCCGGCAGCGCTCGATGCCCGGCGCCCATTCGATCATGGCGCCTGGGTTCCGTTGTCGCTGATGTATCCGCAAGCCGATATCCCCGTGGTGCAGCTTTCGCTACCCAGCCGCCTTGGCCCCGAGCAGCAGACGCGTGTGGGTCGTGCACTGAGCAGCCTGCGTGAACAAGGCATATTACTTATCGGCTCCGGCAGCATCACCCACAACCTCGGCGAGCTCGATTGGCACGCCGGCCCCGACGTCATCACGCCCTGGGCCAAGGAGTTTCGCGACTGGGTGGTGGAAAAGCTCGAAGCGAACGACGAAGAGGCCTTGCACCGCTACCGCCGACAGGCACCCAACGCCGTACGTAACCATCCCAGCGAAGAACATCTGCTGCCGCTGTTCTTCGCTCGTGGCGCAGGCGAAGCCTTTTCCGTGATTCACGCAGGCTTCACCTACGGCGCATTGGGTATGGATATCTATCGCTTCGACTAGCCGCTGCTTCTCACGCTGTCCCAGGCGATCTGCGCCAGCAGCTCACGGCATTCACCCAGCTCGCTCTGGGTGCGGCCGGCCAGCCAGTTGCGCGCCAGGTCATGCGTCGGGCCTATCACCACCGAGGCAAAACAGTCATCCGGCAGCGCCTTGAACAGCCCCTGCAGGCGGTACTCGGCGAGCGCCGTGAGAATCTGCGCGAAATGCTGACGATTGGCTTCGCGCAGGGCTTCGCCCATCTCCCCCGCTTCGACCCGACTGCGGCTGTGCAGGATGAAGCGCGCCCAATCCGGATTGGCCACCACCCAGTCGATGTAGCTGGTCACCAGCAACTTGACGCAGGCCTCGGCGCTGGTCGTGCTGGCAAATCCGCGCTGCAGCAGGTCGGCGTACTGCGCGGTACCGGCCATATAGAGCGCGGCGATGATCCGCTCCTTGTTACCGAAGTGGTGATACAGACTGCCGATGCTCGCGCCAGAGCGGTCCCGAATCATCTCGATGGTGGTGACATCGACGCCGTGCTCGGTAAAGCACGCCAGTGCAGCCTGCAGAATCTCATCTTTGCGTGATGGACGAGCCATGCCGCTCCTTATGACTAGAATATTTTTCTAGAATAACTTTCTAATCTTCGTATACTGCTCCGGCGCGCGCTCATCTTCAATCGCAAACACGCAGGAGAAAGCCATGAGTCAGATGTTGCAGATGTTCCAGCAAGCCGGTGCTGCCCAGTTCAGCACGATGATCGGTCAGGTCGCCCCCTACTTCGCCAGCATCGCCCCGCAAATGGTCGAGCTGCGTCCAGGCTATGCCGAGGTCCGCTTCGCCAAACGCCGCGAAGTGCTGAATCATATAGGTACGGTGCACGCGATCGCGCTGTGCAATGCTGCCGAGCTTGCCGCCGGCAGCATGACCGACGCCTCCATTCCCGCCGGTTGCCGCTGGATTCCCAAGGGCATGACAGTGGAATACCTGGCAAAGGCCGATGGCGACATCCGCACGGTAGCCGATGGCAGCGAGGTGGACTGGGGGCAGACCGGAGACGTCAAGGTGCCAGTAATGGCCTACGTCGGTGAAAAGCCGGTGTTTCGCGCCGAGATCACCATGTACGTCAGCCAGGCCTGAAATGCAGAGGCCCGTCATCGACGGGCCTCGCTCAGACATTCAGTCGAGTCGCACCAGAATACGGCCGACCATGCCGCCAGTCAGGATCCGCTCGATGGACGCCGGCAACTCCGCCAGGCCAATTTCCTGGCACAGCGGCGAGAGATCGAGCTTCCACTGCAGCGAGAGCTTGTCCCACATCGATGCCTTGACCACCAGTGGCAGCTCCACCGAATCCACCCCCAGCAGGTTGACCCCGCGCAAGATGAACGGCAGGACGCTGGCCTGGAAGCCGACGCCAGCGGTCAGTCCGCAGCAGGCCACGCTGCCGCTGTGGCGCAGCGACTTGACCACATTGAACAGAATGTCGCCACCCACGGTATCGACCGCGCCCGCCCAGCGCTCCTTGAGCATCGGTCGCTCGCTGCCTTGCTGCAGCTCCTCGCGACTGACGATCTCGTCGGCGCCCAGACCACGCAGAAAATCCGCCTGCTCGGCCTTACCGGTAGCCGCGGCTACGCGATAACCAAGCTGCTTGAGCAACACGACCGCAATACTGCCAACACCACCGGTAGCACCAGTGACCAGCACCGTACCGGACTCCGGAGTGACGCCAGCTTGCTCCAGCTTGTCCACGCACAGCGCGGCGGTCAGGCCGGCGGTGCCGAGCACCATCGCCTCGCGCAGCAGCAGGCCCTGCGGGCGTTTGATCGCCCACGCGGCCGGTACACGAATGTACTGACCGAAGCCGCCGGCCGTGTTCATGCCCAGGTCGTAGCCGGTGACGATCACCTCGTCGCCCACGGCGAATTCGGCAACGCTGGAGGCCTCGACCACACCCGCCGCGTCGATACCGGGCGTGTGCGGATAGGCCTTGGTCACACCACGATTGCCGCTGGCGGACAGCGCGTCCTTGTAGTTGAGCGAGGAGTAGCGCACGCGGATCAACAACTCGCCCTGCGGCAACTGCTCGACGTTGCGCTGGACTATGTCACGCTGGAAACCGCCATCGGCACCTTCGCTGACCAGCAAGGCCTTGAACTCGGTCATCACCCTCTCCTCTTGTCGTGGTTCGCGGCTGCGCGACGCGAGTCGGCCGTGCAGCCCATCATGAACGAAGCGTTACCAGAAGCGTTGCTGATTGAGCCGGCTCAACCAGGTCAGGACGAAGCGATCTGCCGCCATGCTGGCCGCCAGCCCGACACGCTCCTGCAGACTCTTCTTCTGAGCGAAATGCAGATGGAACAGTTCAGCCTCCACAGCGCGCTCGGCCAGGTACTGGTCGCTGGTCTTCAGTTCATCCACCAGCAGGCGCTCCTGCGCGGCCATACCCAGCCAGACTTCACCGGTGGCGATGGCGTCGATATCCAGCTGCGGGCGATAACGACCGACAAATCCTTTGAACAGCTCGTGAGTGGTTTCCAGGTCTTCCTGGAACTTCTCCCGGCCCTTTTCGGTGTTCTCACCGAATACGGTCAGCGTGCGCTTGTATTCGCCGGCCGTCAGCACCTCGAAATCGATTTCGTGCTTCTTCAGCAGACGATGCACGTTAGGCAACTGCGCCACCACACCGATGGAGCCGAGGATGGCAAAAGGTGCACTGAGAATCTTCTGGCCGATGCAGGCCATCATGTAACCGCCGCTGGCCGCTACCTTGTCCACGCACACGGTCAGCGGGATACCCGCATCGCGGATACGCACCAGTTGCGACGAAGCCAGGCCGTAGCTATGCACCATGCCGCCACCACTTTCCAGGCGCAGCACCACTTCGTCCTCGGCCTTGGCCATGGACAACAGCGCCGTCACTTCGTGGCGCAGGTTGTCGGTGGCTGACGCCTTGATATCGCCATCGAAATCCAGCACGAACACCCGCGGTTTGCTGGGCGGCGCTTTCTTTTCCTGTTTGGCCGCCTTGGCCTGCGCCTTGCGCGTGGCCTTGAGCTGATCCTTGGACAGCACGCTGTGCTCCAGGCGCTCGCGCAGATCCTTGTAGAAATCATTGAGCTTCTGCACCTGCAACTGACCACTGCCGCGCCGCCCTTTGCCGCGCGTGGCGGCGATCGCCACCAGCACCACGACGATGGCGACCACCAGGGTCAGGGTTTTAGCCAGAAAGCTGGCGTACTCGCTAAGAAACTCCACGGATCCCCCTCGGACAATGCAGCGGCGCCTGAGCGCACAAAGGCCCAAGCATACCGGCGCAGCGACTCGCCGGCCAAGCGCGGCAGCACTGCACAATGGACATACAAGCAATTCAAACAAGCGTATGTTTTTTCGTTGACAGCCCCCGAGCTTCCTCATACCCTCGCCAAACATTCAACGTGCCGGGACCAATACGGACGTGGGCAGCATCTATCTGATTCGACATGGCCAGGCCTCATTCGGTGCAGACGACTACGATGTCCTGTCTCCCGTCGGCGTGCGCCAGGCCGAAGTGCTGGGCAAGCACTTGGAACAACTCGGCATCAGTCTTGATCGTTGCATCAGTGGCAGCCTACGCCGCCAGCAACACACTGCCAACGCCGCCCTGGAGCACATGAGCAGGGCACCGGCGCTGGATATCGACGAAGCCTTCAACGAATTCGATGCCGATGCGGTGATTCGCACGCTGCTGCCGGATCTGCTCCCGGAAGAACCCGAAGCCCTGCATATCCTGCGTAACGGTGCACAGAACCGCGCCGAGTTCCAGCGTCTGTTCGCCAAGCTGATCGGCCGCTGGATTTCCGGGGAGCATGACAAGCCAGGCCTGCAAAGCTGGCAGGCCTATGTCGAACAGGTCGAAGGCGGTCTGCAGCGCATCCTCGAACAGGCCACCAGCAAACAGAATATCGCCGTGTTCACCTCCGGCGGCACCATCACCGCCCTGCTCCGCCTGATTACCGGCGTCCCGGCGGCAAAGGCCTTCGAACTGAATTGGCAAATCGTCAATACCTCGCTCAGCCAGCTGAAATTCCGCGGCAGCGAGGTAAGTCTGGCTTCCTTCAACAGCCATGTGCATTTACAGCTGCTGAAGGCGCCGGAGCTCATCACCTACCGATGAGCTCCAGCCCACTGCGGCCGTGAGGCTGCGCGAAAAAACCGAAAAAGGATAAGACCATGAGTGTTGCTGACATCGCCCAAACCATGCAGTCCAAGTTCAACGCCAGCGCCGCTGCAGGCCTGGATCTGGTATTCCAATTCAACATCGAAGATGGCGAGAACTACGCGCTGATCGTAAAAGACGGCACCTGCGCCCTCGAGCAAGGCGACAATCCGAACGCCAACGTGACCCTGATCATGGACAGCGAAACCCTCAAGGGCATCGTCAGCGGCGAAACCGACGGCATGCAGGCCTTCATGGCCGGCAAGCTGCGCGCCGAAGGCGACATGATGCTGGCCATGAAGCTGGGCGAACTGTTCCCGGTCTGATCGGCGAGCTAAGCGCAAACACGAAAACCGGAGTCCTGGCACTCCGGTTTTTTTTGCCCGTGATTTGCGGTCAAGGCGACAAATCGAAATGACTGATCAGGCAGTTTGATCGAGGTGCAACACGCCCGCCTATAACGGCGCGTATTGCTTGTGGCAGCCTGAGTGCAGCATTAGATTAGCCAATTATCTAGGGCACCCATCATAAGCAGAAGGGATAAGCATGGCGCTCACCGACCAATCCACCCGCATCCGCACTGGCGAAGAACTCGACGCCGACGTCATCGACGCTTATCTGAAAGCCAATATTCCGGGCCTGAGCGGCACAGCCAAGATCAGCCAGTTCCCCGGCGGCGCTTCGAACCTGACCTACCTGATCGAATACCCGCAGCAGGAATTCGTCCTACGCCGCCCGCCGTTCGGCCACAAGGCCAAGTCGGCCCACGACATGGGCCGTGAGTACCGCATTCTCAACCAGCTCAACGCTGGCTTCCCTTACTGCCCCAAGGCTTACGTGCACTGCACCGACGAGTCGGTGATCGGCGCCGAGTTCTATGTAATGGAGCGGGTCAAGGGCATCATCCTGCGTTCGGAGATGCCGGCCGAGCTGAACTTCAGCGCTGAGCAGACCAGCACGCTGTGCAAGAGCTTCATCGACAAGCTGGTCGAGCTGCATAACGTCGATTACAACGCCTGCGGCCTGGGTGATCTGGGCAAGCCCGAGGGTTATGTCGGCCGTCAGATCAAGGGCTGGAGCGAGCGCTACGAGAAAGCCCTGACTCCGGACGCACCGACCTGGGAGCCGGTCAAGGCCTGGTTGAATGACAAGATGCCGGCCGATCACCACAAGCCGGGCATCGTGCACAACGACTACCGCTTCGACAACGTGATCCTCGACCCGAACAACCCGATGCAGATCATCGGTGTGCTCGACTGGGAGATGACCACCATCGGTGACCCGCTGATGGACCTGGGTAACACCCTGGCCTACTGGATCGAGGCCGGCGACCCGGCGCCAGTGCAACTGATGCGCCGCCAGCCGAGCAACGCGCCGGGCATGCTCACGCGCCAGCAGTTCGTCGACTACTACGCCGAAAAAGCCGGCATCGAGATCAAGAGCTTCGACTTCTACTACACCTACGGCCTGTTCCGCCTGGCCGGCATCGTGCAGCAGATCTACTACCGCTTCTATCACGGCCAGACCCAGGACAAGCGCTTCGCCCAGTTCATTCAGATGAACAAGCTGCTGGAGCAGATGTGCCTGCAGGTCATCGGCAAATCCACTCTCTAACCCCGGGGTAATCACAATGTCCAAGACCCAACTGTTCGACCTCGACGGCAAGATCGCCTTCGTCTCCGGCGCCAGCCGCGGCATCGGCGAGGCCATCGCCAAGCTGCTGGCCCAGCAAGGCGCCCACGTGATCGTCTCCAGCCGCAAGATCGACGGCTGCCAGGCCGTGGCCGATGCCATTACCGCAGAAGGCGGCAAAGCCACTGCCATCGCCTGTCACATCGGCGAGATGGAACAGATCACCAACGTCTTCGCGCAGATCAAGGAACAGTTCGGCCGTCTCGACATCCTGGTCAACAACGCCGCGACCAACCCGCAGTTCTGCAACGTGCTGGACACCGACCTCTCCGCCTTCCAGAAGACCGTGGACGTGAACATTCGCGGCTACTACTTCATGTCCATCGAAGGCGGCAAGCTGATGAAGGAAAACGGCGGCGGCTCGATCATCAACGTCGCCTCGATCAATGGCGTCTCCCCCGGCGAGTTCCAGGGCATCTACTCGGTGACCAAGGCTGCGGTAATCAGCATGACCAAGGTCTTCGCCAAGGAATGCGCGCAGTTCGGCATTCGCTGCAACGCCCTGCTGCCCGGCCTGACCGACACCAAGTTCGCTTCGGCATTGACCAAGAACGACGCCATCCTCAAGCACGCCCTGCAACGTATCCCGCTCAAACGCGTGGCCGACCCGAGCGAAATGGCCGGCACTGTGCTGTACCTGGCCAGTGACGCCTCCAGCTACACCACCGGCGTGGCGCTGAACGTGGACGGCGGCTTCCTTTCCTGAGGTCGACGGTATAAACGACAAAGGCACCTTGCAGGTGCCTTTTTTGTAGTGCGCGCCGTGCGCATCGCAGATGGTTTCGGTCTATCGGTGCGCACGGCGCACCCTACTTCCGCCACACTCTGCTGCCGCTTACCAATCCTTCAACGCGGCTTCGGCTGCCGGGTTCATCGGTTCGGCCAGCAGACCAGTCGGCGTAAGGCTGACGCTATAGACGGCATCGGCAGCAATCGGTAGATAGGTCACTCGCAGCGCCTGCGGGTCGAACAGCAGCAGATCACGCTGACTCAGCCGCAGCCAGCGCCACAGGTCCACGCCATAGGGGCTTTCGGCCAACTGCACGCGACCGTGTTGCGCCAGCGCCTGCTGCTCGATGGCCAGAAAACGTCCCGACAGGCGCTCCAGGCGATAGCCCGGCTCAAGGCCAATCAGCTCGGCCAGACCTTTCCAGCGAATCAGTCGGCCATCGAGCTGCCACATGTCGCCCTCCAAGGTAACCGTGCGCTCGCGCCCACCTTCGAGCAGCGTCACCTGATAGCGCTGCGGGCCGTCGGCCTTGAAGCTCAGCGTCACCAAGGGCTTGCCCGGCTGCAACGGCTCATAGGCATACAGATCGTAAGCCACCAGGCCCACCAGCCCGGCCAACGCGAGAAATGCCAGACCACAGGTGCCACGCAACCAACCGAGGAACCAGCCCGTATTGAGCAGGATGCGCAGTGCCACCAGCAGCGCCAATATGGCCAACAGCGCCACGGCCCAGGCCAACCCGTCGTATTGCATCGATTGCGTTCCTTCTATGGCGAAATCCCGGCATTATGCGCAGCTCTCTCCACGACGAACAGCCAGCAGGCTGCGCATTCGCCCACAAGTCGACACTTTAAATATGCCCTTCGCTCTCGAGCTCGCCATCGACCCCAGCACACTGGCCATTCTCGCCTTGGTCGCCTTCATCGCTGGTTTTATCGACGCCATTGCCGGTGGCGGCGGTCTGCTGACCATCCCCGCCCTGCTCACCACCGGCCTGCCGCCGCACCTGGTGCTCGGCACCAGCAAACTGTGCGCGACCTTCGGCTCGGCAACTGCCAGCTACACCTTCTACCGGCGCAAGCTGTTCAGCCCGGGCAAATGGAAGAACGCAATGGCCGGCACAGCCATGGGTGCGATTGGCGGAGCAGTGTTAGTGCACTGGATGCCGGCCGAGTGGATCAACAAGATGCTGCCGCTGGTGGTATTCGCCTGCGGCCTGTACCTGCTCTTCGGCAAGACGCCCGAGGCGCCGCTGGACGCCGACCTACCCATCGCCAGCCGCCGGCAATGGCCCCAGAGCATCAGCCTGGGCTTCTACGATGGCGTAGCCGGCCCGGGAACCGGTGCGTTCTGGACGGTCAGCACGCTGCTCATGTACCCGCTCGATCTGGTGCGCGCCAGCGGCGTGGCACGCTCGATGAACTTCATCAGCAACGCCTGCGCCCTGGCGGTGTTCATCATCGCCGGACAGGTGGCCTGGGTGCTGGGGCTGTGCATGGGTTTTTCGCTGATGGCCGGCGCCTTTCTCGGCGCGCGCACGGCGATTGGCGGCGGTTCGAAATTCATCCGCCCGGTATTCATCGCCGTGGTTCTAGCGCTTACTGCCCGCCTGGTCTGGCAGCACTGGGTCGGTTAACTCCGCCAGGACATCGCATCGTGCAGGAGCAGCTTCAGCCGCGAAATGGTCGGTGAAATTCGCGGCTGAAGCCGCTCCTACATGAGGAGTGCTAAGTCGGTAGCGTCGGCTCGGGCAGACCGAGGCGGCGTGCGACATAGAGGTCGATCAGATGGCGAGCGATGGAGCGCGACGCCGGCAACGGCGGCAAGTCATCAACGCGAAACCAGCGCGCATCCTCGATTTCGTCTTCCTGCATGACGATATCGCCACCGGCATATTCGGCATGGAAGCCGAACATCAGCGAATGCGGAAACGGCCAGCCCTGGCTGCCGATGTACTGCAGATTCTTCACCTCGAGACCGACTTCCTCGCGCACCTCGCGTGCCACGCAATGCTCCACCGACTCGCCTGGTTCGACAAAGCCTGCCAGGGTGCTGTAGACCCCTGACACGAAACGCGGCGAGCGCGCCAGAAGGACCTCGTCGCCCCGGCTGACCAGCACGATCATGCTCGGTGAGATACGCGGATAGTGCTGCGATTCGCAGCTGTCGCAACGCATCGCCCGCTCACCAGGAAGCTGACGAGTCTGCGCACCACAGCTACCGCAATAACGGTGTTCGGCATACCAGGTGCCAATCTGCGCGGCGTAGGCCAGCATGCGGAAGGTTTCTGCTTCGCCCTGCAGCATGAACTGACGCAGGCTCTGCCAGGCGCAGCCCTCCAGCGTCGCCGAGGGTTTGAGTTGCAGCAGGTAAACGGCGTCGTCACCGAAATGACCGATACCCTGCTCGCCAAGAATCGGCAGGTCCTGGCGCTTGACCCAGTCACGCGGAAATAGCACACCATTGCTGTCGGCGAGAAAATGCTGCTGGCTGTAGAGCAGCGCCCAGCCGCCTGGCTGAGCAGGATCGAGAAAGGTGTTGCGCCAGACCATCAGGCCGCCACCGGCATACCCAGCGCCTTGACGCTTTCCTCAGCCAGATCGAGCACGCTGGGACGGGTTTCTGGACGCATCACTGCGCCGGCTTCCAGGTAATACTCGAGGCTGCTCAGCGCATCAGCCAGGGTTTCCAGCATCTGTTCCGACGGCATTTGCGCGGACTCGAGCATGCGCGCCTGGATATAGTCGGCGCAGGCACCGACCAGCATCGCGGCGCGACGCTGGTCGAGGAACCACAAGCCACCACGCACGGCCTGCAAGCTGAACGGCACGTTGGACAGGTGCATCTTGTCGCCAGCCGACTCCAGGTACGCGGTGATCGCGCGCTTGGCCAGAGCCAAACCGGCTTGGGCCTCGTCGACCACCACGATACGGGCTTCGTTGAGTTGATGAGTGGCGAAAGAGTCGGCCTCATTACCCGGCTCGACAGCAGCCGGCCTGAGATCGCGACCCTCGCCACGCTCCAGGCTGGCCACCATACCTTCGACATAGAGCACGGCATCAGCCAGCTTGTGCAGTTGCTCCGCCTGCGGCGGCGTATCTTCACTCCAGGCGGCAACCTGCGGCAGCTGAGCGCCGAGCGAGTTGCCGGCAGAATTCAAACCGACCATGCCCAGGGTCTTGGCCAATTTGCCCAGCAACGCATGCAGGGTGCCCAGGGTTTCACCTTGCAAGGTGCCACGCTCGAGCAGGTCGAGCATGTCCTTGACGCTGGCCAATTCTTCGCGAATCGCGGTGGACAACGAACGCATCACCGCCTGCCCCGGCCCGGCCAGGCGCTGGTATTCCTCTTCCAGCAAATGGTCGGTGAACGGCAACGGCGTGAGGCCGAACACTTCGCGCATGGCGCTGGCGTGTGGGCCATGGCTGTCGGCGAGCGCGACCAGGTACAGCAACTCTTTCAGCAAGCTGCGCGGCGCTTCGTACTGTGGATTGCCGAGCATCAGTTTGAGCTCGCGATCAACCCGCGAGAACAGCTGTTTGCGCGATTTGCGTGGCAGCAGTTGACCGTCGCACTGGGCCTCGATGGCGGCGGCACCAATCCAGCACATGCGCCCACGCGGCTCGTTGGCGAACAGGCTGTCCAAACGCGCCATGGCACGCACCATCAGCTTGAGGCTGGCCTGCGGATTCTGCTCACGGATAAAACCGAGCAATCCGACCTGATACATGTGCCGCAGGCGCTTGCCCTCGCTCAGCTTGGCCGCGCCATCGAGTGGCTGGGTAGCCGTGTGCGGACGGGCATGATCGAGGCGAACGCTGAAGAAGAAACTTTCCGGCAGCGGCTGCTGCGCACCGGCCTGACGCAAATCGTTGATCGCCGGCAGCAACAGTTCAGGCATTTCCTGGCGATGAGCGTCGACGTTTTCCAGATAACGGCGCAGTACATGCAGAGCATTGCTCAGCGCCGAGAGCTGCGCGTCGCGTTCCTCACCAGCGCCAGCGGGAATGTCAGTGGCCTGATCCAGCACTTCCTGGGCCAGCAGCTCGGCGCCGGCCAGTTCGATCAGGTTGAGCGTACCGCGAACCTGGTGCAGGCTTTCCACCGCTTGCTGCAACAGACTGCCGTTGTGCCGCTCGGCGATGAAATGCTCCAGACTCTGCTCGGCCTCTTCCATGGTGACGAACAGCTCGTCGCGCACCAGATTCAGGGATGTGGCTCCACTTACCATGCTCTAGGCCTCGCAGCGAACATCAGCGAATACGGCATCAGTCGGCGAACTCCGGCTTCTGCTTGGTCATGTGCGCCGCCATGGCCAGGCGCAGGTCTTCCGATTGCAGCATGGCGGCGTTCCAGGTGGCGATGTATTCAAGGCCATCGTCGACCCGGTGATCGCGCATATAGCGAATCATTTCCTTGGTGCCACGCACGGCAATCGGCGACTTGGCGGCAATTTGCGCGGCGATCTCCATCACCCCGGCCAGCAGCGCCTCCTGATTTTCGTAGGTGCGATTGACCAGGCCGATACGGGCAGCTTCAGTGCCGTCGATGTTGCGTCCGGTGAAGGCCAGCTCGCGCATCATGCCGTCGCCGATGATGCGCGGTAGACGCTGCAGGGTGCCGACATCGGCAGCCATGCCCATGTCGATTTCCTTGATCGAGAACTGTGCATCGAGCGTGGAATAACGCATGTCGCAAGCGCTGATCAGGTCGATGGCGCCGCCGATGCAATAGCCCTGAATGGCAGCCAGCACTGGCTTGCGGCAATTGTCGACGGCGTTGAAGGAGGCTTGCAGCTCGAGAATCTTGCGGCGTAGTGCCGTGGCATTGCGACCAACGTCTTTGCCCAGCTGGGCACCGACCGAAGCCAGCAGCATCAGGTCGATGCCTGAAGAAAAGTGTTTGCCAGCACCGGAGAGCACCACGACACGGACCGCGTCGTTGTCATCGACCCACTGGAAGATCTCGATGATCTCGCGCCAGAAGTCGGCATTCATTGCGTTGATCTTGTCCGGACGGTTGATCTGCACATGGGCGATCTTGTCCGCCAGCTCGACGCGGAAGGCTTTGTAGTCGGACATGGCAGGCATCCTCAGCCGCGGCTCTGCAGCACAGCAGTAATTTTGTGATTAATAACCGAGCAACTATAACAAGCGCGCCATAAAAGTCGATGCTTGCCACTGTGACGCAGGGCACGCCCCGGACGTTAACAACCGCTTTTAATGTCAGAGATAAGAGATTGATCTGTCGAGGATCTTGCTCTCTGACAGAACTACGTCAGGTTTACTCCACCAGGCAATCCACGCAGTACTCACCCGCGTCGGTTTGCAAACCGTGCACATCGATATCGAACCCAGGGAAGGCCTGATCGAAAGTCCGTGCGAAGGCCAGATAGTCGAGAATCGAGCGCGTGGCCGCTGTGAAGCGCTCGCCTGGCATGATCAACGGAATACCCGGCGGGTAAGGCACCAGCATCACTGCAGCGATACGCCCCTGCAACTGATCGATGGGTACCGCCTCGACCTCGCCGCGCACCAGGCGGTCGTAGGCATCGGCCGGTTTGATCGCCAGTTCAGGCAACGCCGTGTACATGCTTTTCAGTGCCTTGGCCGTGGCGTTTTCGCGGTAGCAGCCATGCAGCGCGTCGCATAGGTCACGCAGACCCATACCCTGATAGCGCCCGCCACCCGCATGGGCGATGGAGGGCAGCACGTCGATCAGCGGCAAATTGGCGTCATAGCTGCGTTTGAACTCCAGCAGCTCGGTCAGCAGCGTGCTCCACTTGCCCTTGGTGATGCCCATGGAGAACAGCACCAGGAAGGAGTACAGGCCGGTTTTCTCCACCACCAGGCCACGCTCCCAGAGAAACTTGCTGACCACCGCGGCGGGAATGCCCTGCGGCTCCAGCTTGCCGGCCGCATTGAGGCCGGGCATCACCAGCGTGACCTTGATCGGATCGAGCAGCACATAGTCATCGGCCACTTCACCGAAGCCATGCCAGTCAGCGTCCGGTTGCAACACCCAGTCAGAGGTGGTCAGGCTGTCGGCGCCATCGGCCGCCCCCGGCTGCCAGATACTGAACCACCAGTCCTCGGCGCTCAGGTTGCGCCGCACGTTGGCCAGCGCGCGGCGGAAGCTCAGCGCCTCGTCGAAGGTTTCCTGAATCAGCGAGCGCCCTGCCGGCCCTTCCATCATCGCCGAGGCTACATCCAGCGAGGCGATGATGCCGTACTGCGGCGACGTGGAGATGTGCATCATGAAGGCTTCGTTGAAACGGTCGCGGTCCAGCTGGCGCTGCCCGCCGTCCTGCACGTGGATCATCGAGGCCTGGCTGAAGGCTGCCAGCAGCTTGTGCGTCGAATGGGTGGTGAACACCAATGGCGAGCGCTCGCCGTACTGGGTGCCCATGCCATAGCGGCCAGCATAGAACTCGTGAAAAGCGGCGTAGGCGTACCAGGCTTCGTCGAAGTGCAGCACCTCGACCGAGTCACCCAGCGCCTGCTTGACCATTTCAGCGTTGTAGCAGAGCCCGTCATAGGTGGAGTTGGTCACCACCGCCAGCTTGACCTTGGGCGCACGACCGCGCGCCAGCGGGCTGGCGTCGATCTTGGCCTGGATCGATTCCTTGCTGAACTCGGAGAGCGGAATCGGCCCGATGATCCCCAGTTCATTGCGCTCGGGGCAGAGATACAGCGGGATCGCGCCGGTCATGATGATCGAGTGCAGGATCGACTTGTGGCAGTTGCGATCCACCAGCACCAGGTCATCGCGCCCGACCATGGAATGCCAGACGATCTTGTTCGCCGTCGAAGTGCCGTTGATCACGAAGAAGGTGTGGTCGGCACCGAAGTTACGCGCCGCACGCGCCTCGGCCTCGGCCAGCGGGCCAGTGTGGTCGAGCAGCGAGCCCAACTCCGGCACCGACACCGACAAATCCGAACGCAGTGTGTTTTCACCGAAGAACTGGTGGAAGGCCTGCCCCACCGGACTCTTGCGATAGGCTACGCCACCGCCATGACCGGGTGTGTGCCAGGAATAGTTGGACTGCGCGGTGTGCTGCACCAGCGCCTTGAAGAACGGCGGCAGCAGGCCATCGAGGTAGTTGTGCGCCGCACGCGCCACCTGCCGCGCCAGAAAGGACACGGTGTCTTCGTAGAGATAGAGGATGCCACGCAGGTGATTGAGATCGGCCATGGCCTCGGCCGGCGCATTCTCGATGGTGACCTGCTCGCCCAGAGCGAAGATCGGCAACTGCGGCGCCCGCACCCGCGCCACGCGGATCAGCTCGACCATGTCCTGCAGCAGGCGGCTGTTTTCCCCCGCCCCCTCGGCCGCCACCAGGATGCAGGCCAGCCCGTGGTGGGTGGACGCGACAATGCGCCCCTCAGCGGCGCTCGCCGTGGGCAGAATACTGAAACCGTCCTGGGTAAGCTCCTGAGCGATGGCGCGCACACGATCACCGGCCACGGTGTCGGCCTTGATGTCGCGATGCACGATTAGGACGGGAAACTTGAGATCTTTATACATTGTGACGTCCTGAAGGCTGGCAGGCTTGCCCTGCCCATCGCCTCAGGTTAGAGGCTCCCCCTGATCGGCGGAACCCCCTGTGCATCACGCTATAAGAAAAGGTCGCAATTGCGCTGTTCGGTTATTCCGGCGCTTTTTCCAACTGCGCCCACAGCGACGGGCCGCCTGCGGATTTTTCGATCACGGCCAGACGCGCCATATGCGCCGCGAGCTCGTCGTCGCTGGCGCGAATGACGCGAGTACGTGGGCGCGACGCGTCAAGGCGACGAATCGGCGTGGCCTGCTGACGCCCGCTGCCATCACCATCGGAACCTTCACCGGCCAGTGACAGATTGGTCTGCCCGCCAGTCATCGCCAGATAGACGTCGGCGAGAATCTCCGAGTCGAGCAAGGCGCCGTGTAGTTCGCGGTTGGAGTTGTCGACGCCGTAACGCTTGCACAGCGCATCGAGGCTGTTGCGCTGCCCCGGATGACGCTCGCGCGCCATCATCAGGGTATCGAGCACCGAG
This sequence comes from Pseudomonas sp. YY-1, assembly GCF_002843095.1. NCBI lineage: Bacteria > Pseudomonadati > Pseudomonadota > Gammaproteobacteria > Pseudomonadales > Pseudomonadaceae > Pseudomonas > Pseudomonas sp. YY-1. Next base: position 502,269 of record NZ_PJLX01000001.1, read on the forward strand.
CAGTAATCACTGACGTCGGCGCGCTCGCTTTGCCCCAACAAGGCAAATTCGTTGTTGATGAAACCAACGTCGAACGCGGCGTTATGGATGATCAGTTGCGCGCCCTTGATGAATTCATAGAACTCATCAGCGACTTCCTTGAAGCGCGGCTTGTCGGCCACGTACTCGTTGGTGATGCCGTGAACCGCGATGGCGCCTTCGTCGATTTCGCGATCAGGGTTGAGATAGACGTGGAAATGCCGCCCAGTCAGGCGCCGCCCCAGCAACTCGACACAACCGATCTCGATGATGCGGTGCCCGTCGGTGACCGGCATACCCGTGGTTTCGGTATCCAGTACTACGTAGCGTCTGACGGTGTTATCGGTTGTCACGCCTTGCTTCTCCCATCTATTGCGGTTACCGCACATTCAAGCGCGGTATCTTAACTCAGGTGCTGCATCACCGCTCAGCGCGCCGCACGCACGTCATCGACGCCGCGATTGGCCAACTGGTCGGCACGCTCGTTGCCAGGGTGACCCGTATGCCCGCGCACCCACTGCCAGCTCACTTGATGGCGATTCACTTCCTCATCCAGTTTCTGCCAGAGATCGGCGTTTTTCACCGGCTCTTTCGCGGCAGTCTTCCAGCCTCGCTTCTTCCAGTTCGGCAGCCATTCCTGAATACCTTTCATCACGTACTGCGAGTCGGTCACCAGCTTCACCGAGCAAGGCCGGGTCAGTGCGATCAGGCCGGCAATCGCCGCCATCAGCTCCATGCGATTGTTGGTGGTATTGGGGTCTCCACCCCAGAGCTCCTTCTCCACACCTTTGTACACCAGCAGCGCGCCCCAACCTCCGGGACCTGGGTTGCCCTTGCAGGCGCCGTCGGTGTAAATCACCACATCATGGGTTTCAGACATTCATCAGCTCTGTACAGAATTGTTTGGCCGCAGCCTGGCCGGCAGCAAATTGCCGCAATCAGTTGTCGAGATCACGTCGGCTGACCTTCGCCACTGGCATCGGCAGCAACTTGCCCATCGGCTCGCGGCGCGACTGTCGCAAGGGGCGCAAACCAACCACCAGTTTGCGTGCCACCAACAGGTAACAACCGGCGCCCGGCAACTGCCAGGCATCGCCCCAGCGCTCCATTCGCCGCAGGCGCATTTGCCAGGCCAGCGAAGCGAGCGGCGGACGATAGCACCCGAACCGCCGTTTCTCCAACGCAAAGCCCAGCAAACTCAGCCAGTCGCCAACACGGCTCGGGGCGATACAACGCGCCTTGGCAAAACCGTCCCGGGCAAACAGGCGACGCACGCCCCAGGCGCTCCAGGGGTGAATACCCAAAATCAACAGGTGCCCGCCAGGCCTGACGCTGCGCGCCGCCTCACGCAACAGGCCATGGGGTGACAGGCTGAAATCCAGGCCATGCTGCAGCACCACCACGTCGGCAGCGTGCTCGCCCAGTGGCCAGGACTGCTCTTCGCAGACGATCTGCACGCCTGGCATCGGCGCGCCAAGACGCACGTTGTGCTGGATCTGCCCCGCTTTCGGCGGACCCTCGGCGCCAGGGCCGTAGCTCACCAGATAACCACCGAAAAAGCGCGCCAGCTCCTCTTCCAGCAAACGCCGCTCTTCCTCCAGCAACAGTTGGCCGAGGGGCCCGGCAAGCCAGTCGCGCGCCTCGCCGATAAGCTTGAGCCACTCAGGGTCGGCCTGGGCGAATGCCTCATCAGTCATCGCTGCCTCCGCATGACAGGTTCTGCATGTCGTGTCTAAGATGCACCTTTATCACCAGCTTAGCGACCCGCAATGATTCAGATCGACGCGCTGCCCGCCTTCAATGACAACTATATCTGGCTGCTGCAGGACGCCAGCAGCAAGCGCTGCGCTGTGGTCGATCCCGGCGACGCGGCACCGGTCATGGCCTGGCTGGAGGCCCGTCCTGACTGGATGCTCAGCGACATCCTAATCACCCACCACCACTTCGATCATGTCGGCGGTGTGGAAACACTGAAGAACGCCACCGGCGCACGTGTCGCCGGCCCTGCGGCGGAAAAGATCCCGGCCCGTGACCTCGATCTGAACGACGACGACGAGATCGACGTGCTCGGCCTGCGCTTTCAGGTCATGGCCGTGCCTGGCCACACGCTCGGTCATATCGCTTACTACCACGCCGGACAGGACCTGCTGTTCTGTGGTGATACCCTGTTCGCAGGCGGATGTGGCCGCCTGTTCGAAGGCACCCCGCAACAGATGCATCAGTCTCTCAGCCGCCTGGCGGCCCTGCCCGCCCGTACCCTGGTGTACTGCACCCACGAATACACCTTGAGCAACCTGCGCTTCGCCCACGCCGTCGAGCCGGACAATGCACGCTTGAACGAACGCCTGGCCGAAGTGACCCGCTGGCGCGACGAAGGCCGCATCAGCCTGCCGTCGAACATCGAACTTGAACTGGCCACCAATCCTTTCCTGCGTGTTGGCGAACCTTCGGTCCTCGCAGCGACCAACGGACGCGATGACCGGCAGTCGAACGAGCCAAGCGCCGTATTCGCTAGCCTGCGCGCCTGGAAAGACAAGTTCTAGCTGCTGAGAAAAAGGTCGACAGGCCCGCAAAAGACCAGTCCAGGACTGGTGAAAACTTGACCAGCACCGCCTCGATTCCTAGAATCGCCCGAATTTTTCGTCGGGATGAATACCTCAGCCAATGCCTTTATCATCACGCAAGCCATTGAATATAAAGGCATTGGCGCGAAGCTCTCGAGCGCTCGCAGTGATGTGTTGCATGATCCTGGCCGGTTGCCAGAGCCTGCCCAGCGACACCCCGGATCGCTCTGCCGATACCTCTCGCGCTATCGGCATGGAACGTGAGCCCGAGTGGCTCAGCAGCGAAATCAAACCCCGCGAATACACCGATATCTGGGAGCGCATGCGCGACGGTTTCAAGCTGCAGGACCAGATAGGCATCAACCCGCGCATCGAACGCGTACGCCTGTGGTACGCCAGCAATCCGAAGCACGTCGACACCGTCAGCGAACGTAGCGCCCCCTATATCCACTACATCGTCGAACGCCTGGCAGAGCGCGACATGCCGATGGAGCTGGCGCTGCTGCCAGTGATCGAAAGCGCTTACGACCCGCAAGCCTATTCTTCGGCGCACGCGGTCGGCCTCTGGCAGTTCATTCCATCTACCGGCCGTTACTACAACCTGCGCCAGACCAACTGGTACGACGGTCGCCGCGACGTCACCGCCTCGACCCAGGCCGCACTCAACTATCTCAGCCGCCTGCACGAAATGTTCAACGGCGACTGGTTACTCGCCCTGGCGGCCTACAACGCCGGCGAAGGCCGCATCAGTCGCGCCATCGAACGCAACGAGAAACTCGGCCTGCCCAGCGACTACTGGAACCTGTCGCTACCCAAGGAAACCGAGGACTACGTGCCCAAGCTACTGGCGCTGTCGCAGGTGATCCTGACGCCGGAAGCCTATAACGTGACCCTCTCGCCGATCGCCAACGAGCCCTACTTCGAACAGATCGCGATCAAACAGCACATGGATCTGGCCCGCGTCGCCAAACTGGCCGACCTGGATGAACAGGAACTGCTGCAGCTCAACCCGGCCTATAAGCGCGGCATTACTCTCGATGGCCCGCAACATCTGCTGGTACCAACCGACAAAGCCGAGATGCTCAGCGCCAACCTGGCCTTGATGAAACCGCAGGAGATGGTCGACTGGCAGAGTTACACCGTGCGCTCCGGCGATAGCCTGCACGCCATTGCCAATCGTCATCACCTTTCAGTGAACATGCTCAAGGACGTCAATCGCCTGAGCAGCAACAACCTGAGCATCGGCCAGGTACTGACCATTCCAGGCAAACCAGGCACGCAGCCGAGCGAGCCGCTGTATCAACAGCGCGACACCGCGCAGAGCGTGGCCAGCCGCACCTATCAAGTGAAGAACGGCGACAACCTTTGGCAGATCGCTCGCGCCAACCAGGTCGCCGTGCATGATCTGAAGCGCTGGAACAAGCTGCAGGGCAATGATTTGAAGGTCGGCCAGGTGCTCACCCTGGCCGCCGCCGATAGCAGCACACGTGTCGCCAGCACTGCTCGCAGTACCTCCAGCTCGCGCGACAAAGCCACCTACTACCGCGTGCAGCATGGTGATTCGCTGTATGTGATCGCCAAGCGCTTCAAGATCGACCTCAAGCGCCTGCAAGCCTGGAACCCACGCAGCAGCAGGCTGCGTCCGGGCGAAATGCTGACCCTCTACCTGCCGTGATCAGCGCTTGCTGATCGCTTCCAGACAACGCCCCGCCAATTGCGTGAAGCGCTGAAACGCCACGAACTGCTCATGTCGCAGCGCTCGCCCGGACAGTCGACTGTCGGCATATAGCACGCCGATTTCCCGCGTACCCGCGATGATCGGCGCAATGAAGAACATGCCAGCACCCAGGCTGCGCCGAATCGGCTGGGTCACCAGCTCGGCCAGGTTGTAGCTGGCGGGTACGCCCATCCAGATCGCCTCACGATGGCGTAGCGCATAACTGAAGATATGCGGCTGCTCCACCTGCTCGGCCGGCAGCACGAACTCCTCCAGCCATTGCTGCGACTTTTCACCGATCACGCGCTTGGCGCGAAAGCGGCTCTGCCCGTCGGCAAGAACCGTGAGCATCACCCGCTCCAGGCCAGCGCCCCGATGCAACCCTTTGAGCAAGGTATCGAGCACCAGCCCGACATCGGCCCTGGCATTGACCATCAGGCCGAGATCCTGCAGTGCCTGCTGCATCACTAACAGATCCGGCTGCAGCAAACGCGCACGACGCTCTTCCTGCTGCTGGCGAATCTGCTCAGGATCGGTATTGGGAATCAGCCGGCACAACTTGCTGGCACCGAAGGTCGAGGCGACCTTCACCGCCTCATCCGCACTGGCCAGCACCTGCTGCAGGGTTTCCTCGGGAGTCAGCTCGATAAACGCTGCCACCTTGCCCAGCACGCCCTCCATCTCTGCACAATCCCAGCCACCTAGCGCCACCTCGCTAATCCGCACGCCCAACTGTACGGCGTAAGCGGCCGGATCATGCTGGCTGGCGCCTGCCTGGGCGAGGATGGCGGTTTCGCTCAGGTTCCAGCTTTTCAGCAACGCCTGGGTAAGTTGGCGAAAGCTGGTGCCGAGCACCTCACGCACCGCCTCATCGACATCGACACCAGGGCGTTCAAGGGCATCGGCCAGTTCGTCAGCCTGCGCCCCACCACAACCCCAGAACGCCAACTCGCCCAGGTGATGGAGCAGTGCGGCGATGAATACCTCTTCGGCGTGCCCGGAAATGACATAGCCAGCCAGGTTGCGCGCCTGCACCGCGGCATGGAAAGAACGCGCGAGTAATGTCTGCAACTGCTCTCGCGGCGCACGGGTGAGCAGCCCGTCAATCAGGCTCACAGAAAGGCTGATCAGGCGCACATTGTCGAAGCCGATCAGGACAATGGCTCGCGAGATGGTCTTGATGGTTTCCTGGGACGGGTTGTAGTAGACGCTGTTACCGACCCGCAGCACCTTGCTGGTCAGCGCCGCGTCACGCAGCAACACATCGGCCAACTGCTGCACCGAAGCAGAATCCTGCTGCGCAAGGCGTTGCAGATCCTGCACGACGGCAGCCAGCGCGGGCAGTTCGGCTTGGTTCAGGCGATCGATCCATGACTGCAAACCATGGCTTCGTTCCGACAAATTCGTACCCTCATGGCGTGTCCCTGAAGTGTATGTCATCGCGTGGTAACCGCCCGCCCACCGCTGCACTCTTTTTCCTGTCCATACAAGCTGTTACTGTACCGCCCCAGAGCCCAAACGCCGCCATGGATCGGATCTCACGCCCGATGCGTCCCCTCCTCCTGCTGTTCCTCAGCCTGGCCTTGAGCTTTCCCGCCTCTGCGACTATCAGCGAGAGCCACGGCTACGCCCAGTTCGGGACACTCAAGTACCCTGCCAGCTTCAGTCATTTTGACTGGGTCAACCCCGATGCGCCCAAAGGTGGCACGTTGCGCATCATGGCGTCCGGTACTTTTGATACGCTCAATCCCTACACACTCAAGGGCAGCAGCCCGATCTCGACCGCGCATTTCCTGCAGTACGGCGCCAATGAGCTGAATGAACCCTTGATGGTCGGCACAGGCGCTTACGATCCTTCCGGCGATGAGCCAGCCTCCAGTTACGGCCTGATCGCCAAAAGCGTCGAGTACAGCGAAGATCGCAGCTGGGTGGTGTTCAATCTGCGGCCGGAAGCGCGCTTTCACGATGGCAAGCCGATCACTGCCTATGACGTAGCCTTCTCCTATCGCCTGCTGCGCAATGACGGCCATCCGCAGTACCGCACCAACCTGCAGGAAGTGAAGCGCGTCGATATCCTCGGTCGTCACCGCATCCGCTTCGTCTTCAAGCGCGCCGGCAATCCGCTGCTGATCCTGCGCCTGGGCGAACTGCCGGTGCTGCCGCAGCACTACTGGAAAGATCGCGATTTCAAAAGCACGACATTCGAAGCCCCGCTGGGCAGCGGCCCGTATCGCATCGTCCAGGTCGTGCCTGGCCGGCGCCTGGTGTTCGAGCGGGTGAAGGACTGGTGGGGCAAGGATCTGCCGGTCAACCGCGGCAAGTACAACTATGATCGCGTCGAAGTGGAGTTCTACCGCGACAACCATGTCGCCTTCGAGGCCTTCAAGGCCGGCGAATTCGACTTCTACATCGAGAACCAGGCAAAGAACTGGAGCAACGGCTACCGCTTTCCAGCCGTGACTCGCGGCGACGTGATTCGCGCCGAGATACCGCACCAGATCCCGACTCAGACCCAAGCACTGTTCATGAACACGCGTCGCGAGCTGTTCAACGATCGCAGGGTGCGCGAAGCGTTGGGGCTGATGTTCGATTTTGAATGGACCAATCGCACACTGTTCAACAATGCCTACGTACGCGCCGCCAGTTACTACCCCAACAGCGAATTCTCGGCCACCGGCAAGCCCGAAGGTGCAGAGTGGTTGCTGCTGTCGCCGCATCGCGACAAGCTGCCCGCGCGCCTGCTCACCGAGCCACTGACACAACCGGTAACCGATGGCCGCGGTATCCCCCGGGAAACCTTGCGCCGCGCCCTCGGTCTATTGGCCGACGCCGGCTGGAAGCCCTCCGGCCAGGAGTTGCGTAATGCTCGCGGTCAACGCCTCGAGTTCGAGATCATGCTGGTCAACCCCAGCCTCGAACGCATTCTCCAGCCCTATACTGCCAACCTAGCCAGTATCGGCATACGCGCCAACCTGCGCACTGTCGATCGCGCCCAGTACAAGCAACGCCTTGACCAGTTCGACTACGACATGATCCTGCTGACCCTGCCGCAAACCCTCAGCCCAGGCCTGGAACAATCGCTGTACTTCCATTCCAGCCAGGTGAACATCAAGGGCGGCAAGAACTATGCAGGCGTCAACGATCCGGTGGTCGACGAGATGATCGACAAGCTGCTTTCGGCGCAGACTCGAGACGAACAGGTAGCCGCCACGCGGGCCCTGGACCGAGTCCTGCTCTGGCAGCACTACAGCATTCCCAACTGGTACATCAATTATCACCGCCTGGCGTACCGCAATCGGTTCGCCTTCGTCACCACGCCGCCCTACACACTGGGCCTGCGCACCTGGTGGCTGAAGCCCACGGAGAACGCTCGATGACCCACCCGCTGCGCAGTTTCCTGCTTCACGGTAGCAGCCTCATTCTGCTCGGCCTGGCCGGCCTTGCCTTCGCCGCCCCCAAACACGCCGTCACCCTCTACGACGAGCCGCCCAAATATCCCGCCAACTTCACGCACTTCGAATACACCAATCCCGACGCGCCCAAGGGCGGCACCTTTCGCGAAGCGGGTTTCGGTGGCTTCGACAGCCTCAACCCCTTCATCAGCAAAGGCGTGGCCGCCGACGAGATCAACCTGATCTACGACACCCTTGCCGTGCAGAGCATGGACGAGCCGTTCACCGCCTACGGATTGGTGGCGGAAAAGATCGAGAAGGCACCTGACAACGCCTGGGTGCGCTTTCTGCTGCGCAAGGAAGCGCGCTTTCACGACGGCACGCCGATCACCGCCGAAGACGTCAAGTTCACCTTCGATACGCTGATGGAAAAAGGCGCGCCGATGTACCGCGGCTACTACGCCGATGTCGAGCAGGTGGAAGTGGAATCGCCGCACAGCGTGCGCTTCGTGTTCAAGCACGCCGGCAACCGCGAGCTGCCGCTGATCGTCGGCCAATTGCCGGTGCTACCCAAGCACTGGTGGGCCGAGCGCGACTTCGCCAAGAGCAATCTCGAGGTACCGCTGGGCAGCGGCCCGTACAAGGTCGGCCGCGTCCAGGCCGGCCGCAGCATCCGCTACGAGCGTGTTGACGACTGGTGGGCCAAGGATCTGCCCGTGAGCCGCGGCTTCTACAACTTCGACACCATCCAGATCGACTACTATCGCGACAACACCGTGGCCCTGGAGGCGCTGAAGGCCGGCCAGTTCGACTACTGGCTGGAAACCAGCGCGAAGAACTGGGCCACGGCCTACAACACCCCGGCGGTTGCCAACGGCCAGCTGATCAAGGAAGAAATCCAGAACCGCAACCCCACCGGCATGCAGGGTTTCATCTTCAACACCCGCCGTCCGCAGTTCCAGGATCGCCGCGTACGTGAGGCGCTGGGCCTGCTGTACGACTTCGAATGGGCCAACAAACGCCTGTTCAACGGCGCCTATTCCCGCACCCGCAGCTATTTCGACAATTCCGAACTGGGCTCGCAGGGGCTGCCCGGTGAAGACGAACTGGCGATTCTAGAACCGCTGCGCGGCAAGATTCCGGCCGAAGTGTTCAGCGAGGAATTCCGTGTACCGGTCACCGACGGCAGCGGCATCATTCGCGAGCAACAGCGCCGCGCCTATCAACTGCTGCAACAGGCCGGCTGGCGTATCGAAGGTGATCGCATGCTCGATGCCAATGGTCGGCCGGTCAGCTTCGAGTTCCTTCTCGCACAAACCGAGTTCGAGCGCGTGCTGCTGCCATTCAAGCGCAATCTGGCCGACCTTGGCATGGATCTGGTGATTCGCCGCGTCGACGTTTCGCAGTACATCAACCGCCTGCGCTCGCGTGACTTCGACATGATCGTCAGCGGCTTCGGCCAGTCCAACTCGCCGGGCAATGAGCAACGCGAATACTGGCACTCCTCCAGCGCCGACAATCCCGGTAGCCGCAATTTCATCGGGCTCAAGGACCCGGCCATCGACCAGATCGTCGAAGGTCTGATCAACGCCGACTCGCGGCAGAACCTGATCGCCCATACCCGCGCCCTCGATCGCGTGCTGCTGTGGGGCTATTACGTGATCCCCAACTGGCACATCAAGACCTGGCGTGTCGCCTACTGGAACCGTTTCGAACACCCGAAGGTGACGCCACTCTACGATATCGGCCTGCACACCTGGTGGGTGCGCCCAGGCCTGGAGCAGCCGAGCGACGTTCAGCAGCAAGCCGCAGAACAAGCGACCGAAGAGGCGAAGCAATAACATGCTGGCCTATATCTTTCGCCGCCTGCTGCTGATCATCCCGACCCTGTTCGGCATTCTGGTCATCAACTTCATCATCATCCAGGCCGCACCCGGCGGCCCGGTCGAACAGATGATCGCCAAGCTGGAAGGTTTCGATGCGGCTGCCGGCGGCGCCACGGGGCGCATCGGCGGCGGTGGCGCCGAAGTGTCGGTGGCCGGCTCCAACTACCGCGGCGCCCAGGGCCTCGATCCACAGCTGATCGCCGAGATCGAGAAAATGTACGGTTTCGACAAGTCGGCGCCGGAACGTTTCTGGATCATGCTCAAGAATTACGCGCAGCTGGACTTCGGCTCCAGCTTCTTCCGTGACGCCCAGGTCATCGACCTGATCATCGAGAAGATGCCGGTGTCGATCTCGCTCGGTCTGTGGAGCACCCTGATCATGTATCTGGTGTCCATACCGCTGGGCATCGCCAAGGCCACCCGCCACGGCAGCGCCTTCGACGTCTGGACCAGTTCGGCGATCATCGTCGGCTACGCCATCCCGGCCTTCCTCTTCGCCATCCTGCTGATCGTGCTGTTCGCCGGTGGCAGCTACTGGGACTGGTTCCCGCTACGCGGCCTGACCTCGAACAACTTCGAGCAGCTCAGCCTCGGCGGCAAGATTCTCGACTACCTCTGGCACCTGGTGCTGCCGGTTACCGCTCTGGTCATCGGTAACTTCGCCACCCTGACCCTGCTGACCAAGAACAGTTTTCTCGACGAGATCAACAAACAGTACGTGGTGACCGCCCGCGCCAAGGGCCTGACCAACCATCGCGTGCTCTACGGCCACGTATTCCGTAACGCCATGCTGCTGATCATCGCCGGCTTCCCCGCCGCCTTCATCGGCATCTTCTTCACCGGCTCCCTATTGATCGAGGTGATCTTCTCGCTAGACGGCCTCGGCCTGATGAGCTTCGAGGCGGCGATCAACCGCGACTATCCGGTGGTGTTCGGCACCCTGTTCATCTTCACCTTGCTGGGGCTGATCGTGAAATTGATCGGTGACATCACCTACACCCTGGTCGATCCGCGTATCGACTTCGAAAGCCGGGAGGGTTGAGCATGAAACTCTCCCCTCTCAACCGACGCCGCTTCGACCGTTTCAAGGCGCACAAGCGCGGCTGGTGGTCGCTGTGGCTGTTTCTCATCCTGTTTGGCCTGAGCCTGGGCGCCGAGCTGATCGCCAACGACAAGCCATTGGCCGTGCGGTATGACGGCGAGTGGTATTTCCCGGTGCTCAAGCGCTACCCGGAAACCGTGTTTGGCGGCGAATTCCCGCTGCAGGCCAACTACAAGAGCCCCTACATTCAGGACCTGATCGCGGAAAAGGACGGCAAGATGATCTGGCCGCCGATCCCGTTCAGCTATTCGAGCATCAACTACGACCTGGAAGTACCTGCCCCCGCGCCGCCCTCGGCGCAGAACTGGCTGGGCACCGACGATCAGGGCCGCGACGTCCTGGCGCGGGTGATTTACGGCTTCAGGATCTCGGTACTGTTTGCCCTGATCCTGACCCTGGCCAGCTCGGTGATCGGCGTGATCGCCGGTGCGCTGCAGGGCTTCTATGGCGGCTGGGTCGACCTGCTTGGCCAACGCTTTCTGGAAATCTGGTCGGGCCTGCCGGTGCTCTATCTGCTGATCATCCTCGCCAGCTTTGTGCAGCCGAACTTCTGGTGGCTGCTGGGCATCATGCTGCTGTTCTCCTGGATGAGCCTGGTCGACGTGGTGCGCGCCGAATTCCTGCGTGGCCGCAACCTCGAGTACGTGCGCGCGGCGCGGGCGCTGGGCATGGAGAACGGCGCCATCATGTTCCGCCATATTCTGCCCAACGCCATGGTTTCGACCATGACCTTCATGCCCTTCATTCTCACCGGTGCGATCGGCACGCTTACCGCCCTGGACTTCCTGGGCTTCGGCCTGCCGCCTGGCGCGCCGTCGCTCGGCGAGCTGGTCGCCCAGGGCAAGAGCAACCTGCAGGCCCCGTGGCTCGGCATCAGTGCCTTCGCCGTGCTGGCGATCATGCTGAGCCTGCTGGTCTTCATCGGCGAAGCCGCCCGCGATGCCTTCGACCCGAGGAAATGACATGAGCCAGAACGAAACCCTGCTGCAAGTGCGCGATCTGGCCGTCGAGTTCGTCATGGGCGATCAATGCCAGCGCGTGGTCGAGAACGTCAGTTTCGATATACACAAGGGCGAAACCCTGGCCCTGGTTGGCGAGAGCGGCTCGGGCAAGTCAGTGACGGCGCACTCGATCCTGCGTCTACTACCCTACCCGCTCGCACGGCATCCGCATGGCAGCATCGAATACGCTGGCGAGGACCTGCTCAAGCTTGGCGAAGGCCGCTTGCGCGGCATTCGCGGCAACCGCATCGCCATGGTTTTCCAGGAGCCCATGACCTCGCTCAACCCGCTGCATTGCATCGAGAAGCAGATCAACGAAGTGCTTGCACTGCACAAGGGTCTGCGCGGTAAGGCCGCTAGTGCGCGTACGCTGGAGCTGCTCGAGCTGGTCGGCATCCCCGAACCGAAGAAGCGTCTGAAGGCCTACCCGCACGAGCTATCCGGTGGTCAGCGGCAGCGTGTGATGATTGCCATGGCCCTGGCTAACGAGCCACAACTGCTGATCGCCGACGAGCCGACCACCGCCCTGGACGTCACCGTGCAACTGAAAATCCTCGAACTGCTCAAGGATCTGCAGGCGCGCCTGGGCATGTCACTGCTGCTGATCAGCCATGATCTCAATCTGGTTCGCAGAATTGCCCATCGCGTATGTGTCATGCAGCGCGGTCGCATCGTCGAACAGGCGTCGTGTGAAGAATTGTTCCAGGCTCCGCAGCATCCCTACACCCAGGAACTGCTCGGCGCCGAGCCCAGCGGCGACCCTGCGGCCAACCCTGCGGGCGAGCCGCTGCTGGAAGTGGACGACCTGCGCGTATGGTTCCCGATCAAGAAGGGCCTGCTGCGCCGGACGGTGGATCATGTCAAAGCGGTGGACGGCATCAACTTCAGCCTGCCTCAGGGCCAGACCCTGGGCATCGTCGGCGAAAGTGGTTCCGGTAAATCCACGCTGGGCATGGCCATTCTGCGGCTGCTCGCCAGTCGCGGTGATATCCGCTTCCAGGGCCAGCAGTTGCAGGGCCTCAGCCAGCAGGAAGTACGTCCGCTGCGCCGGCAGATGCAAGTGGTGTTTCAGGACCCCTTCGGCAGCCTGAGCCCACGCATGTCGGTGAGCCAGATCGTCGGTGAAGGTCTGCGCATTCACGGTATGGGCAACGAGGCGGAACAGGAACAAGCCATCATCGACGCGCTTTTGGAGGTAGGGCTGGACCCGCAGACGCGGCATCGCTACCCCCACGAGTTTTCTGGCGGGCAACGGCAGCGGATTGCCATTGCCCGGGCACTGGTGTTGAAACCAGCGCTGATCCTGCTGGACGAGCCCACTTCGGCGCTCGACCGTACGGTGCAGCGTCAGGTGGTGGAGTTGTTGCGCGGCTTGCAGGCCAAGTACAACCTGACCTATCTGTTTATCAGCCATGACCTGGCGGTAGTCAGAGCGCTGAGCCACCAGTTGATGGTGGTCAAGCAGGGCCAGGTGGTCGAACAAGGGTCTGCAGAGTCGATCTTCAGTGCACCGCAACACCCTTATACGCAGCAGTTGCTGGAAGCCGCTTTTCTGGCCCCGGCAACGGCTCACTGATCCTTGAAACAGGAAGAGGAATAGCACAATGGGTTTTCTAACCGGTAAGCGCGTACTCATCGTTGGCGTCGCCAGCAAACTGTCCATCGCCTCGGGTATCGCTGCTGCCATGCACCGCGAAGGTGCCGAGCTGGCCTTCACCTACCAGAACGAGAAGCTCAAGGGCCGCGTAGAGGACTTCGCTGCCGGCTGGGGCTCCAGCGCTGACCTGTGCTTCCCTTGCGATGTGGCCAACGACGAGGAAATCGCCTCGGTATTCGAAGCGCTGAGCAAGAAGTGGGATGGCCTGGACTGCATCGTCCACTCGGTTGGCTTCGCCCCGGGCGACCAACTCAATGGCGACTTCACCGACGTCACCACCCGTGAAGGTTTCAAGATCGCCCACGACATCAGCGCCTACAGCTTCGTCGCCCTGGCCAAGGCCGGTCGCGAGATGATGAAAGGCCGCAACGGCAGCCTGCTCACCCTCTCCTACCTGGGCGCCGAGCGCACCATGCCCAATTACAACGTCATGGGCATGGCCAAGGCCAGCCTGGAAGCCGGTGTACGCTACCTGGCCGGTAGCCTCGGCCCGGAAGGCACCCGCGTCAACGCCATCTCTGCCGGCCCGATCCGTACCCTGGCCGCCAGCGGTATCGCCAGCTTCCGCAAGATGCTGGCCGCCAACGAGAAGCAGACCCCGCTGCGTCGCAACGTGACCATCGAGGAAGTCGGTAACGCCGGTGCCTTCCTCTGCTCCGACCTGGCCTCGGGCGTCAGCGGTGAAATCATGTACGTCGACGGCGGCTTCAACACCACCGCCATGGGTGCCATGGAAGACTGATTTCGGCAGTGGACCGAGCATCGACTGGACCACCAGCATCGATGCCCCCCTGCTGAACGGCACGAAAACGCCGCAGATCCCCTTGGGACTGCGGCGTTTTTTCGTCAGGACGCCAGCAAACCTTGCAGAGGCTGGGTGCGCCGAGCCGCGTTCTGATGTCACATTTCATTAAAGCCCGGCACGCATCAACACTGATGCGGTCCTAGATGGGAGGCCTGGAACCGAGAAGGGTAAATGATCCAGACAAGCACCTGGCGAGCCTGCCTGATTACCGCGCTATGCAGCGTCGCGGCTGGCTGCGCATTACCGCCACTGGATGGCCGTAGCGAAAGCCTGGCCTTCACCCAGGCCGAAACGGCCGACACCACACTGGGGCAAGCTCTGGGTAGCGAGCGGGACGCTCATCCCGGCTTGTCCGGCATCCTTACGCTGGCAGCGGCCAGGGACGCCTTCGCCGCGCGCATGCTGATGGTCGAAGCGGCCGAGCGCAGTCTCGACGTGCAGTACTACATCTGGCGCAATGACGTCACTGGCACCCTGTTACTCGACGCCCTGCTCAGAGCGGCAGAGCGCGGCGTACGCGTCCGCCTGCTGCTGGACGACAACGGCATTGCCGGTCTCGACCAGACACTCAGCACACTCGATCAACACCCCAACATCGAAGTACGTCTGTTCAACCCCTTCTCCCTGCGCAAAGCCAAGATGCTGGGTTATCTGACGCATTTCTCCCGCGCCAACCGGCGCATGCACAACAAGTCGCTCACCGTCGACAACCAGGCCACCATCATTGGCGGGCGCAATATTGGCGACGAGTACTTCGATGCCAGTGAGGGCGTACTTTTCGCCGACCTCGACGTGCTGGCAATCGGCCCAGTGGTGGCCGATACCTCGGACGATTTTGATCGTTACTGGGCCAGTGATTCGAGCTATCCGCTGGAGCTGATCGTGCCGCGCAGCCAGAACACCCCATTGCGCCTACACGATATCGCTGCGGATCTTTCCAATACACCTGCAGCCAGCGGCTACGTGAAAGCCCTGCAGGAAAGCGACTTCATTGCACGCCTGCTGGACAAGGATCTGAGCTTTGAATGGAGCGAGACCACGCTAGTTAGTGACGATCCCGCCAAAGGCCTTGGCACAGCCAGTGATAGCGAACTATTGATCAGCGACCTGAAAGACATGCTCGACACTCCCACATCTCGGGTCGATCTCGTCTCACCCTACTTCGTCCCCACGCAAGCCGGCGTCGACCTCTTCACCGGCATGGTACGACGCGGCATAGAGGTGCGTATTCTCACCAATGCGCTGGAAGCAACCGACGTGACGCCCGTGCACGCCGGCTACGCCAAGCGCCGTCGCGCCCTGCTGGAAGGTGGCGTCAAACTCTATGAAATGCGCCTGGGTGCCGTCGATGAGGGCCCCCGGGAAAAAGCCGGACCGTTTGGCAGCTCCGGCTCGAGCCTGCACGCGAAGACCTTCGCTTTGGATGGCCAGCGCATCTTCATCGGCTCGTTCAACTTCGATCCACGCTCCGCCCGCCTCAACACGGAGATGGGCTTCATCATCGAAAGCCCGGCACTGGCTGCCGCCATCGGCCAGGCATTCGAAACCGATATTCCGGCAAATGCCTATGAGCTGGGGCTAAGCGAGAACGGCGGGCTCTACTGGCTTGAGCGCCAGAATGGCGAGCAACGTCGACTCGACAGCGAGCCCGGTACGGGGCTGCTCAAAAACCTGGGCGTACGCCTGCTTTCCTGGCTGCCCATCGAATGGTTGTTATGACCTCAAAATGAAAGAGCCCCGCACTTGGCGGGGCTCTTTCTTAGCGAACAACGATCAGAAACGCTCGATGTCGGCCTTGGCTTCCAGCTGCTTACGCAGTGCAGCGAAGTCCTGCTGACCTGCGCGCGATGCGAGGAAGTTGCGGTACATGGCAAGCTCTTCGTCAGCCAGCGCTTCTTCCGGCACATTCACGCCATCGAGACGCAGCACAACGTAGTCACCATTGTTCAGTGTCACGCCGGCGAAGGTCGGCTCGCCCGCCTTGGCTGGCTTGGGCATACGGAACAGCGCTTGCAGCACCTTCGGCTCAACGCCGTCCTGGCTGCGCGTGGCGGCTTCCTGAACCTGCCAGCCAGCATCGGCAGCGTCACCTGCCTCGGCAGCGGCCAGTTGCTTCTCGCCCTCAGCCTTGGCGGCAGCGGCGGCACGCTCCTGCTGCAGATGAGCGCGGATGCTCTCTGCGACCTGCTCAAGCGGCAACTGTTCGGGCTTGTTGTGCTCTTTGACGCGCACGACAACCACGGTGCTTGGGTCCAGTTCGATGGTCGAGCTGTTGGTGCCATCTTCCAGAACTTCAGGGCTGAATGCAGCCTGCAGTACCTGACGGTTGGCAGTGATACCAGTTGCACCACCCTCACGGCCGAAGGCTTCGCTGGTCTTGACCTCAAGCCCCAGCTCCTGAGCCGGCTGCACCAGATCCGACGCTTCGAACGCAGCATCTTCCAACTGCTTGGTTGCCTCGACGAAGCGCTGCTCGACCTGTTGCGCCTTGAAGTCACGCGCCAGCTTGTCCTTGAGGCTGTCGAAGCTCGGCACTTCAGGCGCCTGAACACCCAACAGCTTGATCAGGTGCCAACCGAACTCGCTCTTGACCGGCTCGGAGACCTGCCCTTGCTGCAGCGCATAGAGCGCCTCTTCGAAGGCCGGGTCGTAAACGCCAGGACCGGCGTACCCCAGATCACCGCCATCGGCAGCCGATCCTGGGTCTTGCGAGAACTCCTTGGCCAGGGCAGCGAAATCTTCGCCAGCGTCTACACGCGCCTTGATCTCTTCGATCTTGGTGCGCGCGGCCTGGTCATCGCCCTCGATAAGGATGTGCGCAGCCTGACGCTGCTCAGCCAGGTTGGCGATCTCGCTCTCGTACAGCGGCTGCAGATCTTCATCGCTGACTTCGACCTGATCGAAGAAGCTGTCCTTGTGCAGTTCGACGTACTCCAGCACCACTTGCTCTGGGCTCATGAACTCGCTGGCATGCTCGTCGTAATAGGCTTTGACGTCGTCATCGCTCAGGTTGATCGCGGTACTATCGGCCTTGATGACGAGGCTGGCGAAGTCGCGGGTCTGGCGCTCTAGATTGGCGAACGCACGCGCCTCCTGCTCAGTGACGAAGCTACTGGCGCCTAGACCGGCACGCAGTTGCCCAATCAGCATTTCCTCTTCCAGCATCTGGCGGAACTGCAGACGGGTGTAGCCCATCTGGCGAATGACCTGATCGAAGCGCGCAGCATCGAAGCGGCCATCTACCTGAAATTCGGGAGTTTGCAGAATGACCTGATCCAGCGACCCCTGCGAGAAGGCGAAGTGGGAATCGTCCGCTGCTTGCAACAACAGCTTGCGCTCGATCAAACCCTTGAGCGAAGCCTCACGCAGCAACTTGTCATCGAGCAGCGAGGCATCGAAATCGCGACCCAATTGCTGCAGCAGTTGGCGACGCTGCATTTCAACGGCCTGGTTGAGCTCGCTGAGGGTAATGGTGTCTCCGTTCACGTCAGCCGCATTGTTGCGATTGCTGGCTCCCGTGACGATAGCTTCGAAACCGGTAAACGCCATCAGCATCACAATGAGGCCGATGATGATTTTGGCAATCCAACCGCGTGAATTGTCCCTGATGTTTTGCAGCATGCTTCCCCCAGAACGACTGTACAGAGTCACCAGCCGCGCAGTGTGGGTAATGTCCAGATAGAAGAAAGGCGCATCCTTGGATGCGCCTTCTCGTAACGCGTTAAGCAGTCAGAGCAAGAGTCTTGGAATACCTGCGCTGCTCCCTAACAGCCGCCAGATGAAGCCTGACGGCGAGGCAAACCCGGAAGACGCTTAGTTGACGGCGTCTTTCAGAGCCTTGCCAGCTTTGAAGCCTGGGATCTTGGCAGCAGCGATGCTGATCGGCTTGCCGGTCTGCGGGTTGCGACCAGTGCGAGCAGCGCGCTCTTTGACAGCGAAGGTGCCGAAGCCAACCAGAACAACGGAGTCACCAGCCTTCAGAGCGCCAGTGACGGATTCAATCACTGCATCCAGCGCGCGGCCAGCAACAGCTTTCGGGATATCAGCAGATGCAGCGATGGCATCGATCAGTTCCGACTTGTTCACTCTAAGTCCCCTTATTTCTGTTTAGTTTGTTTCTTGATTTTTAGTGTAAGCAAAGCGGGTGCTGGATGGCCTGCTGACACAATAAGAGCCGCTTTATAACAAGGGCTCAAAAATTGTGTCAAGGAAGCCCCCCGGCTAATGCGTGCTAATTCGCTCCTTGGAATCAGACTCGCGCTTGTCATCCGTTGCAACCATCTCGGGAGCCGCATCGGGCAAGGGCTCCGGGGCGTATTGCAGCGCAATTTGCAGGACCTCGTCAATCCATTTAACCGGTTTAATCTGCAGGTCTTGCTTAATATTTTCCGGAATTTCCTTCAGATCACGCACATTTTCTTCGGGAATGATCACAGTCTTGATCCCACCCCGATGAGCTGCCAGAAGTTTTTCCTTGAGACCACCGATGGCCAACACCTGACCACGCAAGGTGATTTCTCCGGTCATGGCCACGTCCGCCCGCACCGGAATCTGCGTCAATGCCGAGACCAGGGCCGTGCACAGACCAATGCCCGCACTCGGGCCATCCTTGGGTGTCGCACCTTCCGGCATATGGATGTGAACGTCGCGCTTCTCGTTGAAATCAGCTGCGATCCCCAGGCTTTTCGCACGACTGCGAACCACCGTCATGGCCGCCGTCATGGACTCTGCCATGACATCGCCCAACGAGCCGGTCTTGATCAAAACGCCCTTACCAGGCACTACCGCCGTCTCGATGGTGAGCAGCTCGCCGCCCACCTGCGTCCACGCCAAACCCGTTACCTGACCAATCTGATCCTGCTGTTCGGCGAGGCCGTAACGATGCTTGCGTACCCCCAGGAAATGTTCCAGGGAGTCAGCGCTGACCGTGACCTGAAAACGCTTCTCGCGCACATGTTCTTTGACAACCTTGCGGCAGACCTTGGCAATCTGCCGTTCCAGACTGCGCACACCAGCTTCACGCGTGTAGTAACGAATGATGTCGCGAATCGCCGATTCTTCAATTTCCAGCTCGCCCTTCTTCAGACCATTGGCCTGTATCTGCTTGGGCGCCAGGTATTTGATGGCAATGTTGACCTTCTCGTCCTCGGTGTAACCCGGCAGCCGAATGACTTCCATCCGGTCCAGCAACGGCCCAGGGATATTCATCGAGTTGGCGGTGCAGAGGAACATCACGTCCGACAGGTCGTAATCGACCTCCAGATAATGATCGTTGAAATTGTGGTTCTGCTCCGGATCGAGCACCTCGAGCAGCGCAGAGGCAGGATCGCCGCGCATGTCCTGGCCCATCTTGTCGATTTCATCGAGCAGGAACAGCGGGTTGCGCACACCCACCTTGGTCATCTTCTGAATCAGACGCCCCGGCATCGAGCCGATATAGGTGCGACGGTGGCCACGAATCTCGGCCTCGTCACGTACACCGCCCAAGGCCATGCGCACGAACTTGCGATTGGTGGCGGTGGCAATGGACTCGGCCAATGAGGTTTTGCCCACACCAGGCGGGCCTACCAGGCACAGCACCGGCCCCTTGAGTTTCTTCACCCGTTTCTGCACGGCAAGGTACTCAAGGATGCGTTCCTTGACCTCTTCCAGACCGTAATGGTCGGCATCGAGGATGCTCTCAGCACGCGCCAGATCCAGGCGCACCTTGCTCTCGGCCTTCCACGGCACGTTCACCAGCCAATCGATGTAGGAGCGCACCACGGTGGCTTCGGCAGACATCGGCGACATCTGCTTGAGCTTGTTCAGCTCGGCATTGGCCTTGGCCAGCGCTTCCTTGGTCAGGCCGGCATTGTCGATGCGTTTCTTAAGCTCATCGATCTCGTTGTGGCCTTCATCGATGTCGCCCAGTTCTTTCTGAATGGCCTTCATCTGCTCATTCAGGTAGTACTCGCGCTGGCTGCGCTCCATCTGCTTCTTCACGCGGCCACGAATACGCTTCTCGACCTGCAGCAGGTCGATCTCGGCATCCAGCAGCGCCAGCACATGCTCGACGCGTGCGGACAGCGAGGTGATCTCGAGGATTTCCTGCTTCTGCTCGATCTTCAGCGCCATGTGCGCGGCCATGGTATCGACCAGGCGGCTGGGCTCATCGATGCTGTTGAGCGAGGACAGCACTTCGGCCGGGACCTTCTTGCCCAGCTGCACGTATTGCTCGAACTGACTGAGCAGACTACGAGTAAAAACCTCGGACTCGCGCTCGGCGGTCTCGCCCTCCTCGATCAGTTGCACTTCGGCGCGGCAATGATCATCGAGCTCGATGAAACGCTCGATGGAACCACGCTGCTCACCCTCGACCAGCACCTTGACGGTGCCGTCGGGCAACTTGAGCAGTTGCAGGACGGTGGCAACGGTGCCTACGCGATACAGATCCTGATCATCCGGATCATCGACGGCCGGATTCTTCTGGGCCACCAGAAGAATCTGCTTGTCGCCCGTCATCGCTGCCTCGAGGGCCTCGATGGATTTCTCACGCCCGACGAAAAGCGGGATGACCATGTGCGGATAGACCACTACATCGCGCAATGGCAGGAGAGGCAATTCGATGGTTGTCTTCATGATTTCGGCTCAGCGGCGGCCATAAGGCCGTAAACAGGCGGGATTACCCTTGGCTTTTAAGATGGGGGTAGCTCCCATAAAAAACAAGCGCAATGTCCAGAAAAGCGAAGGGGCCCGAGGGGCCCCTTCTTTGCATCGTGTGACAGCCGTCAGGCGTCTGGCGCGGCCTTCGCCGGCGGCTCGCTGTTCTCGTAGATCAACAGCGGCTTGGAGGTGCCTTCGATGACGCTCTCGTCGATCACCACCTTGCTCACGTCCTGCTGGGACGGGATCTCGTACATGGTGTCGAGCAGAATGCCCTCGAGGATAGAACGCAGGCCACGTGCACCGGTCTTGCGTTCCAGCGCCTTCTGCGCCACGGATTTCAGCGCATCGGAGCGGAACTCCAGATCCACGCCTTCCATCTCGAACAGCTTGGCGTACTGCTTGGTCAACGCGTTCTTCGGCTCGGTGAGGATCTGCACCAGAGCTGCTTCGTCCAGCTCTTCCAGGGTCGCAATCACCGGCAGGCGACCGACGAACTCGGGAATCAGGCCGAACTTGACCAGATCGTCCGGCTCGACTTCGCGCAGCGACTCGCCGATCTTCTTGCCTTCCTGCTTGCTGCGCACTTCCGCACCGAAACCGATGCCGCCCTTGGTGGAGCGCGCCTGGATGACTTTCTCCAGACCGGCGAATGCACCGCCACAGATGAACAGGATGTTGCGCGTGTCGACCTGCAGGAATTCCTGCTGCGGATGCTTGCGCCCGCCTTGCGGCGGAACCGAGGCAACAGTGCCCTCGATCAGTTTCAGCAGCGCCTGCTGCACGCCCTCACCCGACACGTCGCGAGTAATCGACGGGTTATCGGACTTGCGCGAGATCTTGTCGATTTCGTCGATGTAGACGATGCCCATCTGGGCCTTCTCGACATCGTAATCGCACTTCTGCAGCAGCTTCTGAATGATGTTCTCGACGTCCTCACCGACATAACCGGCTTCGGTAAGGGTGGTGGCGTCAGCGATGGTGAACGGCACGTTGAGCAGACGCGCCAGCGTTTCCGCCAGCAGTGTCTTGCCGGAACCGGTCGGACCGATCAGCAGAATGTTGCTCTTGCCCAGCTCGACATCATCTTTCTTGTCGCGCTGATTAAGACGCTTGTAGTGGTTGTATACCGCTACCGACAGCACTTTCTTGGCGCGCTCCTGACCAATCACATACTGATCGAGGATGCCGCTGATTTCCTTGGGTGCCGGGAGTTTGTGCGCGCTGCTCTCGGCCTGTGCTTCCTGCACCTCCTCGCGGATGATGTCATTGCACAGGTCGACGCATTCGTCGCAGATGAAGACGGAAGGACCGGCGATCAACTTGCGCACTTCATGCTGGCTTTTGCCGCAGAAGGAGCAATAAAGCAGTTTGCCGTTGTCCTCACCGTTACGGGTATCAGTCATTCGATCAATCCAATACGGTAGGCTTGAAACACAAGATGAAGGCAAATGCGGGCATTTTCAAGGGCGCAGGTCGCGTCATTGAAGGGTGCCCGCAGACGGAGCCTTATCTAGACCGGCATTTGACGCTTTTCGTGTACGGCATCTACAAGACCGTATTCCATGGCACGCGAAGCGCTCATGAAGTTGTCGCGGTTGGTATCACGCTCGATGATTTCCAGACTCTGACCAGTGTGATGCGCCAGCAGCTCGTTCAAGCGCTCACGGATAAAGAGGATTTCCTTGGCATGGATCTCGATGTCCGAGGCCTGCCCCTGGAAGCCACCCAGTGGCTGGTGAATCATCACGCGCGAGTTCGGTAGGCAGAAACGCTTGCCCTTGGCGCCGCCAGCCAGCAGGAATGCCCCCATGCTGCAGGCTTGGCCGATGCAGGTGGTGGACACGTCCGCCTTGATGAACTGCATGGTGTCATAGATCGCCATACCTGCAGTCACCGAGCCACCCGGCGAGTTGATGTACAGGTGAATGTCCTTGTCCGGATTCTCTGCCTCCAGAAACAGCAGCTGGGCGCAGATCAGGTTGGCCATGTAGTCCTCGACCTGACCAACCAGGAAGATCACGCGCTCCTTGAGCAGACGCGAATAGATGTCGTAGGCACGCTCGCCACGAGCGGACTGCTCGATGACCATCGGCACCAGGCCGCCAGCGGCCTGAATTTCAGGCATGTTTTGCATAAAAGGATTGCGGGACATGTCTTGCGCTCACTCTCTAATAGTCATGTCTCAAATACGCATAAGCCAGCACGGAGGCTGGCTTATGGTGGTGTACTCGAACGAGGTTACCAGATCAGTCGGCTTTAGGAGCTTCCGCCGGCTTGACTGCGTCTTCGTAGGAAACCGCTTTATCGGTCACGTTGGCCTTCTGCAGAACAGTATCTACAACTTGCTCTTCCAGTACAACCGAACGCACTTCGTTCATTTGCTGGTCGTTCTTGTAGTACCAGGCAACGACCTGCTCAGGCTCTTGGTAAGCCGAGGCCATTTCTTCGATCAGTTCGCGTACGCGGGCTTCGTCCGGCTTCAGGTCGAACTGCTTGACCACTTCAGCAACGATCAGGCCCAGCACGACACGGCGCTTGGCTTGCTCTTCGAACAGTTCGGCCGGCAGTTGATCTGGCTTGATGTTGCCACCGAATTGCTGAACGGCCTGCACGCGCAGACGATTCACTTCATTACCAATCAGCGCTTTCGGCACTTCGACCGGGTTGGCAGCCAGCAGGCCATCCATTACCTGGTTCTTGACCTTGGATTTGATGGCCTGACGCAGCTCGCGCTCCATGTTCTTGCGAACTTCGGCACGGAAACCTTCCAGACCACCTTCCTTGATACCGAACAGGGCGAAGAACTCATCGTTCAGCTCAGGCAGTTGCGGAGCAGAGACGCTGTTCACGGTGACAGTGAACTCGGCGGTTTTGCCGGCCAGATCGAGGTTCTGGTAGTCCTCTGGGAAAGTCGGGTTGATCACGCGCTCTTCACCAGCCTTGGCACCAACCAGGGCGTCTTCGAAGCCCGGAATCATGCGACCGGAGCCCAGCACCAGCTGGGTGCCCTTGGCGCTACCGCCAGCGAAGGCTTCGCCGTCGATCTTACCAACGAAGTCGATGTTCAGCTGATCGCCATTCTCGGCAGCACGCTCAACAGTTTCGAAACGGGTGTTCTGCTTGCGCAGGATGTCGAGCATGTTGTCGACGTCGCTGTCAGCCACATCAGCTTCGAGACGCTCAATGGCGATGCTGTCGAAGCCGGAAACCTGAAACTCAGGGAACACTTCGAAAGTAGCGACATATTCCAGATCCTTGCCCTTCTCAAAGGACTTCGGCTCGACAGCCGGAGCACCGGCCGGGTTCAGCTTCTGCTCGACCACGGCTTCGTAGAAGGTAGCCTGGATCAGGTCGCCCAGCGCTTCCTGACGAGCAGCGTCTTCGTAACGCTGACGAATCACGCTCATCGGCACCTTGCCAGGACGGAAGCCAGGAACCTTGGCACGACGGGCAGTCTGTTGCAGACGCTTGTTGACTTCAGTCTCGATGCGCTCGACGGGTACGCCGACGGTCATGCGACGCTCAAGAGCAGAAGTGCTTTCAACAGAAACTTGCATGGATATTCCTCGTTGCACAGACAAAAGCCGGCTAGAACCGGCCCCGAATTCAAGGCCAAGCATTCTAGAGGGTCAATAGTAAGAAGTCACCCTAGAAGCAGGCGTGAATGCGGGAGGATTTGTAAGATGGTGCGGACGGAGAGACTCGAACTCTCACACCTTGCGGCGCCAGAACCTAAATCTGGTGTGTCTACCAATTCCACCACGTCCGCGTGGCTTTGCAGCTTAAAACAAAAACGCCAGGCTTTTGGCCTGGCGCTTTGGAATATGGGGTGGACGATGGGAATCGAACCCACGACACCAGGAGCCACAATCCTGTGCTCTACCAACTGAGCTACGCCCACCATATTGCATTTGCTTACTCTTGCCTGACCGCCAAATGGCGCACCCGGCAGGACTCGAACCTGCGACCATCCGCTTAGAAGGCGGATGCTCTATCCAGCTGAGCTACGGGCACTTATCCATCCGCTAGCGCAGACTTACAAGCTTTTGGCTCCAACCTCACCACCAGGGCTTGGCTCTTGCCGCCTCACCCAGCGAGTGGCTGTTCCTGAGAAGCGGGGCGAATGTTATAGACGCCTCCCAACCTCGTCAACAGAAATTTTCAAAAAAATTCAGCGATTTAAAGGAGTTACGCGAAAACGACGGCAGGCGCCTTTGCCCGGGTGAGCGCCCATGCGAGAATGCGCGTCCTTTTTTCATCCTTATTAATGGTTAACCAGCGCAATGACCGCACAACTGATCGACGGCAAGGCGATCGCCGCCAGCCTCCGCCAGCAGATTGCCCAACGTGTCGCCGAACGCCGCCAGCAAGGCCTTCGTGCGCCAGGCCTGGCCGTGATCCTGGTCGGCACCGATCCTGCCTCCCAGGTCTATGTGTCACATAAACGCAAGGATTGCGAAGAAGTCGGTTTCCTCTCCCGTGCCTATGACCTGCCGGCAGAGACCAGCCAGGCCGATCTGCTCGCGCTGATCGACGAGCTCAATGAAGACCCGACCATCGACGGCATCCTGGTACAGCTGCCGCTGCCGGAGAATCTCGACTCGTCGCTGCTGCTCGAACGCATTCGTCCAGACAAGGATGTGGACGGCTTCCATCCCTACAACATTGGCCGTTTGGCACAGCGCATGCCGCTGCTGCGCCCCTGCACCCCGAAAGGCATCATGACCCTGCTGGAAAGCACCGGGGCCGATCTGTACGGCATGCATGCGGTGGTGGTCGGTGCGTCTAATATCGTCGGCCGACCAATGGCCATGGAATTGCTGCTGGCCGGTTGCACCGTGACCGTCACCCACCGCTTCACCAAGGATCTGGCCGGCCATGTCGGCCAGGCAGATATCGTCGTGGTCGCTGCCGGCAAGCCGGGACTGGTCAAGGGTGAGTGGATCAAGCCAGGCGCCATCGTCATCGACGTTGGCATCAACCGCCAGGAAGACGGCAAGCTGGTTGGCGACGTGACCTTTGATGCTGCCCTGCCCCGCGCCGGCTGGATCACACCAGTTCCAGGCGGTGTTGGCCCAATGACTCGCGCCGGGCTGTTGGAGAACACCCTGCACGCGGCCGAACATCTGCATAAGTAAGCAGCGCTGCATAACGAACAACGGCACCCGAGGGTGCCGTTGTCGTTTCTGCCACTTGGATCAGTTGCGCGCCTGCTCCCAGGACTTGAGCAACTCGTCGTAGGCGATGGTTTCGCCTTTGGGCTTCTCGTTGGCCAGCTTGGGCTTCGGTGCACCCGGCTGGTCGAACCAGTACTGCGGATCACGCGGCTCGTTCAGCTTCGGCCCGCACTCGCCCAGCACACCGGAGCGCTCCAGACGACCGAGCATGGTGTCTTGCGCAGCCGCCAGGCCATCGAGCGCCTGTTGCGGCGTTTTGTCACCGCTGGCGGCCTCGGCGATGAACTGCCACCAGAGCTGAGCCAGACGCGGATAGTCCGGCACATTGGTGCCGGTCGGCGTCCATTGCACACGTGCCGGACTGCGGTAGAACTCCACCAAGCCACCCAGCTTGGGCGCAACGTCCGTCATCGCCTGCGAGTTGATGTCCGACTCACGAATCGGCGTCAGGCCGACCAGGGTCTTTTTCAGCGAGACGGTTTTGGAGGTGACGAACTGCGCATAGAGCCAGGCGGCCAGGCGCTGCTTCTCCGGCGTGGAGTTGAGGAAGGTCCAGGAGCCGGTGTCCTGATAACCGAGCTTCATGCCCTCCTCCCAATACGGCCCCTTGGGCGACGGCGCCATACGCCATTTCGGCGTGCCATCGTCGTTGACCACCGGTAGGCCCGGCTTGGTCATATCGGCGGTAAAGGCGGTGTACCAGAAGATCTGCTGAGCGATGGCGCCCTGCGCCGGCACCGGGCCGGATTCGGAGAAGGTCATGCCCTGCGCTTCCGGCGGCGCGTACTGGCGCATCCAGTCGACGTACTTCTGCGTGGCGAACACCGCCGCCGGCCCGTTGGTGTCGCCGCCACGGGCGACACTGGAACCTACTGGGCGGCAGCCGTCGACGCGAATGCCCCACTCGTCCACCGGCAGACCGTTGGGCAGACCCTTGTCGCCACCGCCAGCCATGGAGAACCAGGCGTCGGTGAAACGCCAGCCAAGCGACGGGTCTTTCTTGCCGTAGTCCATGTGGCCATAGACGCGTTTACCATCGATCTCCTTGACGTGCTTGGAGAAGAACTCGGCGATGTCCTCGTAGGCTGACCAGTTCACCGGCACGCCCAGCTCGTAGCCGTAGATTTCCTTGAACTTGGCCTTCAGCTCCGGGCGCTCGAACCAGTCGGCGCGGAACCAGTAGAGGTTGGCGAACTGCTGATCAGGTAACTGATAAACCTTGCCGTCCGGCCCGGTGGTGAAGGACAGGCCGATGAAGTCGTCAAGATCGAGAGTCGGCGAGGTAAAATCCTTACCTTCATTGGCCATCATGTCGGTGATCGAGACCGCCTTGCCGTAGCGGAAGTGGGTGCCGATCAGATCCGAGTCATTGACCCAGCCGTCATAGATGTTCTTGCCGGACTGCATTTGCGTCTGCAGTTTCTCGACTACATCGCCTTCCTGCATCAGGTCATGCTTGAGCTTGATGCCGGTGATTTCGCTGAACGCCTTGGCCAGCACCTTGGACTCATACTCGTGAGTGGTTAGGGTTTCCGAAGCGACATTGATGTTCATGCCACGAAACGGCTCGGCAGCCTTGATGAACCATTTCAGCTCTTCGAGCTGTTGCTCCGGCGTCAGTGTCGAGGGATTGAACTCATCTGCTATCCATTTCTTCGCGGCCTCTTCATAGGCATCCGCCCAGGCTGCACCGCTCAAACCGGACAACGCCAGCAAGGCGGCCAACGCCAAGCTATGTCGGGTCTTGTTGTTATTGTCGAACATAGAGACCTCCATCTCAGGATATGGGGAGAGGCATACCGGCGGCAGCCCGGCTCAGCCCCAGCGCATGACTGCGCACAACCACAACAGTGATAGCAGCGACGCTATCCACACGCTCCAGTCGGTCACGCCGATTACCAGCAGGTGCAGGTAGGCGCTGCCGAGCAGACCGATGAACAACCGATCACCACGGGTGGTGGTGATCGGCAGAAAACCCTTGCGCTCGACGCACGGCCAGCGCAGCTCGACCAGCGTCATGCCGGCCAGCAGCACGGCGATGCAACCGAAGAACAGCGCGGTCGGCAGAGTCCAGGCCATCCAGCTCATGATGAACCTCCCTTACACGCGACCGAGGGCGAAGCCCTTGGCCACATGGTTGCGAACGAACCAGATCACCAGCATCCCCGGGATGATGGTCAGCACTCCGGCAGCGGCGAGCACGCCCCAGTCGATACCCGAGGCGGACACGGTACGGGTCATCACCGCCGCGATGGGCTTGGCGTCCACCGAGGTCAGGGTGCGCGCCAGCAGCAACTCGACCCAGGAGAACATGAAGCAGAAGAAGGCGGTGACACCGATACCGGAGCGGATCAGCGGGATGAAGATCTTCACGAAGAATTTCGGGAAGCTGTAACCGTCGATGTAGGCCGTCTCGTCGATTTCCTTGGGCACGCCGGACATGAAGCCTTCGAGGATCCACACCGCCAGCGGCACGTTGAACAGGCAGTGCGCCAATGCCACGGCGATATGGGTGTCGAACAGGCCGATGGACGAGTACAGCTGGAAGAACGGCAGCAGGAATACCGCTGGCGGCGCCATGCGGTTGGTCAACAGCCAGAAGAACAGGTGCTTGTCGCCGAGAAAGCGATAGCGCGAGAAGGCATAGGCCGCCGGCAGCGCCACGCTGAGCGAGATCAGGGTGTTGAGGCTGACGTAATACAGCGAGTTGAGGTAGCCCTCGTACCAACTGCGGTCGGTGAAGATCACCCGGTAGTTGTCCAGAGTGAAATTCTGCGGCCACAGGCTGAGCCCACCGAGAATTTCGGTATTGCTCTTGAACGACATGTTCAGCAGCCAGTAGATCGGCACCAGCAGGAACAGAAAGTAGATCAGCAGTACCAGGCGTTTGCGCAGCGTCATGGTCGGCCTCAGCGGGTTTTGTCGTCGTGGGTCATGGCGGTATAGAACAGCCAGGACACCAGCAGGATGATCAGGAAGTACACCAGCGAGAACGCCGCCGCCGGGCCCAGGTCGAACTGGCCGACAGCCATTTGCGTCAGGGTCTGGCTGAGGAAGGTGGTGGCGTTGCCCGGCCCACCGCCGGTGAGCACGAAGGGCTCGGTGTAGATCATGAAGCTGTCCATGAAGCGCAGCATCACCGCGATCAACAGCACGCTTTTCAGCTTGGGCAACTGGATATGGCGGAACACCGCCCAGTTCGACGCCCGGTCGATGCGCGCCGCCTGGTAATAGACATCGGGAATGGCGCGCAGCCCGGAGTAGCACAGCAGCGCCACCAGCGAGGTCCAGTGCCAGACGTCCATGATCAGCACGGTCACCCAGGCATCCATGGTGTTGGCCGCATAGTTGTAGCTGATCCCCAGACTGTTCAGCGCCCAGCCCATCAGGCCGATGTCGGCGCGGCCGAAGATCTGCCAGATGGTGCCGACCACGTTCCATGGAATCAGCAGCGGAATGGCCATCAGGATCAGGCACAGTGAGGCCCAGCGCCCGCGAGTCGGCATGCACAGAGCGATAGCGATCCCTAGCGGAATCTCGATCAACAGCACGCAGGCGGAGAAGATGAACTGGCGCAGCAACGAGTCATGCAGGCGCGGATCCTGCAGCACCTGGCGGTACCAGTCGACGCCGACGAAGTAGCGCGTGGCCGGGTCGAAGATGTCCTGCACCGAGTAGTTGACCACGGTCATCATCGGTACGATGGCGCTGAACGCCACCAGCAGAAATACCGGCAGCACCAGCCACCAGGCCTTGTTGTTCTGCACCTTCATGGCGCCACCTCCACCAGGTAGTCGTCGGCGTAGAGCATCAGCCACTGCGCCGGAAAGCTCAGGTAGACCTGCTCGTGGGGCACAGGCTGATCCTCCTGCAGGCGCGCCTTGAGCACCTGGCCATCGAGGTCGAAAGTGAGGATCTTGTAGGTGCCGAGATCCTCGACATGCAGCACCCGGCCACACAGCGCGTCTTCATAGGCGCCATCCCAGACGTGCACGAACTCGGGACGAATGCCCACCTGCAGACGCTTGCCATCCAGTTCGGCCAGGCGCTGGTTGAGCGCCTCGGAAAGCGGCAGCACCGTATCAGCGAAGCGCACCCCGCCCGAGCAGCGCTGCACGTCGATCAGGTTCATGCCTGGGCTGCCGATGAAATAGCCGACGAAGGTATGGCCGGGGCGCTCGAACAACTCGCGAGGCGTTCCGAACTGGACGATCTGCCCGCCGTACATCACTGCGATCTTGTCGGCGAAGGTGGAGGCCTCCAGCTGATCGTGGGTAACGTAAACCATGGTGATGTTGAACTGCTCATGGATCTGCTTGAGCTTGCGCCGCAGCTTCCACTTCAGGTGCGGGTCGATCACCGTCAGCGGCTCGTCGAAGAGAATCGCCGACACGTCGTCGCGCACCAGGCCACGGCCCATCGACACCTTCTGCTTCTCGTCGGCGGTAAGGTTGCGCGCCTTCTTGTGCAGCAGCGGATGCAACTCCAGCACCTCGGCGATTTCATGCACTTTGCTCATCACCCGGGCTTCATCCATACCCTGGTTGCGCAGTGGGAAGGCCAGGTTGTCGAACACCGTCATGGTGTCGTAGACCACCGGGAACTGGAAAACCTGAGCGATGTTGCGTTCTTGCGGCGACAGCCTGTTGACCGCCTTGCCGTCGAACTGCACCTCGCCCTGCGACGGGCTGAGCAGGCCGGAGATGATGTTGAGCAACGTCGACTTGCCGCAGCCTGACGGCCCCAGCAGCGCGTATGCGCCGCCCTGCTGCCAGATATGGTTCATTTCGCGGATCGCATAATCTTCCGGCGTTTTCGGCGTACCGCTGTAACTGTGCGCAAGGTTGTGCAAGCGAATCTCGGCCATCAGGCGGCCCTCCCCTGACGACGACTGGGCGCCTGCACCAACTGCCCATCGGCAGCGAAGACGAACAACTTGTGGGTCGGGATGTAGATGAGGATCGGCGTGTCCACCGCGTACTCGTGCACCCCAGGCAGGTGCAGCACCAGCACGAATTGCTCGTTGCGCACATGCAGGAAGGTTTCCGAGCCGCTGATCTCGGCCAGCTCAACGGTTACCGCCAGCTCCAGGTCATCGTCGTTGGACGGCACCAGGCCGATATGGCTGGGGCGTACGCCAAAACGGTACTCGCCCTCGGCGATGCCGCGCAGATCGGGATTGAGCGGAAAATGCACGCAGTCGGCGAAGCTCACCTCGGAGCCGCTGATACGCCCCGGCATCAGGTTGATCGCCGGCTCCGAGAACAGCTCGGCAGCCAGCACCTGCCGCGGACGGTGGTAGACCTCGGCGGTCTTGCCACTCTGCACCACCCGCCCCTCATGCAGGATGGTGGTGGTGCCACCCAGGGCCAGCGCCTCGTTGGGTTCGGTGGTGGCGTAGATCGCGATGGTATGGCGCGCCTGGAACAGCTCGCGCATTTCCTGGCGCAGCTCTTCGCGTAGCTTGTAGTCGAGATTGACCAGCGGTTCGTCGAACAGGATCAGCGAGGCATCCTTGACCAGCGCCCGGGCCATGGCCGTGCGCTGCTGCTGGCCGCCGGACAGCTCCAGCGGATAACGCGACAGCAGTTTCTCGATGCGCAACATGCGCGCGGTGGCCTCGACCTTCTCGACGATCTGCTCCTTGGCCACACCGGCCTGACGCAGTGGCGAGGCGATGTTCTCGAACACCGACAGGGTCGGGTAGTTGATGAACTGCTGATAGACCATCGACACGTTGCGCTGGCGCACCGGCACGCCGGTGACATCGGCGCCGTTCATCAGCACGCGGCCGCTATTGGGCCGATCCAGCCCGGCCATCAGGCGCATCAGGCTGGTCTTGCCGGCCAGCGTACGGCCGAGCAGAACGTTGAAGGAGCCGGGTTCGAAACTGAGGCTGGCATCGTCGATATGAACCTGGCCGTCGACGATACGGGTGACGTGTTCGAGCTTGAGCGACATGGCCTGTCCTTTTTCTTGTAGTGCCATTCGATTACGAACATCGGTAGCGACAAGCGTGCCAGCTCCACAAAAAACAACGCATCCTGTTGATCAGGATCGAAAAAACCGCCAAAGAACGGTGCAGCAATGGTTTCCCACTGAACACTTTTGAACAGTCGAATGTGAACAACTGAACAATTCGTTCGTTGACTTTGAACAGGCTTGAACGACACTGAATCGATCGCGGCGCAGATCGCGAACCAACAAGAAGAGATCGCACCATGACAGAAGCTGCCCGCGCACCGGCTCACGACGCCATCATCCAGGAGTCCTGGTCGCGCTGCCGTGACTACGGTCTGACTCACCAGAGCGCGCCTCGCTTCGACCCGCCGGCGCCAGGCGATCTTTCGGCGCTGCTGGAAAGCCGCCAGGCCCTGGTGCAGACCACTCATCAGGAAGTGCTGCCCTACTACGGCACCATCCTTGCCAACTCCAACTGCCTGATCATGCTCGCCGACGACCAGGGCCGACTGCTGCAATCCTGGGGCGACCAGCGCTTTATCGAACCGCGCCAGGCCGCCGGCTTCGTCGCCGGCGCCAGCTGGCTGGAGCGCTACACCGGCACCAACGCCATCGGCACCGCGCTCAGTTGCGGCCAGGCCGTGCATATCCAGCACGATGAACACTTCCTCAAGGCCAACCGTTTCATGACCGGCTCGGCCTCGCCGATCTTCGACGAACAGCGGCGCATGATCGCCGTGCTCGACGTGTCCAGCGACAGCTACCTGCCGCCGGCGCATACCCTGGGCATGGTCAAGATGATGAGCCAGTCGGTGGAGAACCGCCTGATCCTCAAGCTTTTCGCCGACCAGTACCACCTGCTCAGCTTCAATACCAGCCTCGACAACCTCGACAGCCCGTGGGCCGGCCTGGTGGTGTTCGATGAACAGGGCCACGTGGTGTCGGCCAACCGCCGCGCTGACAATCTGCTGGGCCAACCTTTGACCTACGGCGCCGTCGAGCAACTGTTCGACGTGCCTCTACAGCAGTTGCTCAACCAGCCGGACGGCCAGCCGTTCAGCCTGCGCACCAGCGGCCACTTTCGCTTTCACGCACGGGTACGACGCCCTACCCGACCGGCCCCCATTCAGCCTCGTGACTTCCGCCCGCAGGTTGCGCAGAGCACGCCACAAGAGCCTCATCTGCACGCACTGAGCATGGGTGACGCACGCATGGAAAAGGCAATCCGCCAGGCCGAGCGCCTGCTGGAAAAGGACATCCCGATCCTGGTGCAGGGCGAAACCGGTGCCGGCAAGGAGGTTTTCGTCAGGGCGCTACATCGCGCCAGCTCACGCGCCGACCAGCCCTTCATCGCAGTCAACTGCGCGGCCATTCCAGCGGAGCTGGTGGAGTCGGAACTGTTCGGCTACGAGAAAGGTGCCTTTACCGGCGCTAGCCAGAAGGGTCATATCGGCCTGATCCGCAAGGCGCACAAGGGCACCCTGTTTCTCGATGAGATCGGTGATATGCCGCTGCGTGTGCAGGCGCGGCTGCTGCGCGTGTTGCAGGAGCGCTGCGTACAGCCATTGGGCAGCAGCGAGCTACATCCGGTGGATGTACGTCTGGTGTCTGCCACCAACCGTCCACTGCGCCAGGACGTCGACAACGGCCAGTTCCGCGCCGATCTGTACTACCGCATCAGCGGCCTGAATCTGGAACTGCCGCCACTGCGTGAGCGCAGTGACAAGCAGGCACTGTTCCAGAAACTCTGGGAGCAGCATCGCGAACCTGACCAACATGCAGGTATCAGCCGCGAAGTGCTGGAGCTGTTCCAGCATCACCCCTGGCCGGGCAACCTGCGCCAGCTCAGTAGCGTGTTGCGCGTGGCGCTGGCCATGGCCGACGACCAGCCTATCCGCGCCGAACACCTGCCAGATGACTTCTTCCTCGATCTGCCAACAGAGGCGCCCCTGCCCGCGCATCTCGAGCAGGATGATGGCGACCTGGCCAGCCAGTACCAGGCATGCGGCGGCAATATCTCCTACCTGGCCCGCCACCTTGGCCTGAGCCGCAATACCCTGTACAAGCGCCTGCGCGAACAGGGCGTGCGGCCCTGAACCTTTGCTCGAAGAATCGGCCCAAGCCATACATTTGCCACCCTGCCCGAACCCCGAACGGGCCGGCATCGGCCAGCCACGAAAGGAACTCAACATGCGCCACCTGTATCGCCCCCTGTTCGCCGCGCTGACTCTGCTGGCCGCCAGCCAGGCGCCGGCATCGCCTTCATTGGAAACACAGGTGGACGCCGCTGCGAAGTCGATGATGCAGACCTATGCCATTCCCGGCATGGCCATCGCCATCAGCCACAAGGGGCAGTCGCATTTCTTCGAGTACGGAGTGGCATCCCGTGAAAGCGGCCAGGCGGTGGATCGCCACACCCTGTTCGAGCTGGGCTCGATCAGCAAACTCTTCACCGCCACCCTCGGCGCCTACGCCGAAGCCCGCGGCACGCTGAACCTCAGCGACAACGCCAGCCAGTACCTACCAGAGCTGCAAGGCAGTGCCTTCGATAACATCAGCTTGCTGGATCTGGCGACTTACACCGCTGGCGGCCTACCGCTGCAATTCCCGGACGCTGTCAGCAACGAACAGCAGATGCTCGATTACTACCGTAATTGGCAGGCGGTGTATCCGCCGGGTACGCAACGGCTGTACTCCAATCCCAGCATTGGCCTGTTCGGCCACCTGGCCGCCGCCAGCATGGCCGAGCCGTTTCAGCAGTTGATGGAAAAAGATCTGCTACCACAGCTGGGCATGCAGGAAAGCTACGTACAGATACCGACCGTCCAGATGAAGCGCTACGCCTGGGGCTACCGCGACGACAAGGCGGTGCGCGTGACTCCAGGCGCGCTGGATGCCGAAGCCTACGGGCTGAAATCCAGCGCCACCGATATGCTGCGATTCATCGACGCCAACCTGCACCCGGATCAATTACCCGCACCACTGCGCCAGGCGATCAGCTCAACCCATCGCGGCTACTACCAGGTCGGCGACATGACTCAGGCCCTGGGCTGGGAGCGCTACGCATACCCCATCAGTCTGAAGAAACTGCAGGCCGGCAACTCAGCGGAAATGGCGCTGCAACCGCAGACCGTGGCGCGTTTCAGTGTGCCCAGGCCAGCCGAAGGCGACCTGCTGCTGAACAAGACCGGCTCGACCAATGGCTTCGGCGCCCACATCCTGCTGCTTCCGGCGCGTGATACCGGCCTGGTGATACTCGCCAACCGCAACTACCCGAATGCCGAGCGCGTGCGCCTGGCACTGCAGTTGCTCGAAAGCATCGAGCCCTAGACAGGGCACAGGTGTGTTGGGTACGCACCTTGAGCTTAGAAACTGCGCGCGATCACCATCCGCTGCACGTCGCTGGTGCCCTCGTAGATCTGGCACACGCGCACGTCACGGTAGATGCGCTCGACCGGGAAGTCCTTGAGGTAGCCGTAGCCACCCAGGGTCTGGATCGCCGCCGAGCACACCCGCTCGGCCATCTCCGAAGCGAACAGCTTGGCCATCGACGCCTCGGTCAGACAGGGTTGGCCGGCCTCGCGCAGGCTGGCAGCGTGATGCACCATCTGCCGTGCGACGGCGATCTGCGTGGCCATATCAGCGAGGCGAAACGCCACCGCCTGATGCTCGATGATCGGTTTGCCGAAGGTCACCCGCTCGTGGGCGTAATCACGCGCTGCTTCGAACGCAGCGCGTGCCATGCCCACCGATTGCGCGGCAATGCCGATGCGCCCACCCTCGAGGTTGGCCAGGGCGATGCGATAACCCTCGCCCTCCTCGCCGAGGCGCAGATCGGCCGGAATGCGCACCTCGTCGAACTGGATCTGGCAGGTGTCGGAGGCATGCTGGCCGAGCTTGTCCTCCACCCGCACCACCGAGAAACCGGGTGCATCGGTCGGCACGATAAAGGCGCTGATGCCTTTCTTACCCGCCTGCGGGTCGGTAACGGCGAAGACGATCACCATGCCGGCGTGGCTGCCGGAGGTGATGAACTGCTTGGCACCATTGAGCACATAGTGATCGCCATCGCGCCGCGCGCGGGTACGCAGGTCGCTGGCATCTGAGCCGGCCTGCGGCTCGGTCAGGGCGAAGGCGCCAAGCATGCTGCCTTCGGCCAGCGGGCGAAGAAAGCGCTGTTTCTGCTGCTCGCTGCCGTACTTGAGGATCGGCATGCAGCCTACCGAGTTGTGCACGCTCATGATCGTGGAGCAGGCGCCATCGCCAGCTGCCACCTCCTCCAGGGCCATGGCGTAAGCCAGGTGACCGGTTTCGGCACCGCCCCACTGCTGCGGCACCAGCATGCCCATAAAACCCAGCTGGCCCATTTCGGCGATGGCTTCGGCAGGGAAACGATGCTCGCGGTCCCAGTCAGCGGCGAACGGTTTCAGCCGTTCCTGGGCGAACTGGCGGGCCATGTCACGGATAAGGATGTCTTCTTCTTTTGGCAGCATGGCTGGCTCCGATGATGCGGTTCGATCACTCCGTGGGAGGCGCTTTAGCGGCGACAGTCGCGGCTGAAGCCCCTCCCACAGGTTAAGTACGTGGATACTCAGTACAGCTCGATGGCTACAGCAGTGGCCTCACCGCCGCCAATGCACACGGAGGCCAGGCCGCGCTTTAGATCACGCTGCTGCAACGCTGCCAACAGGGTCACCAGGATGCGCGCGCCAGATGCGCCAATGGGATGGCCCAAGGCGCACGCGCCGCCGTTTACATTGAGTTTGGCGTGATCGATGCCCAATTCACGCATGGCCACCATGGGCACTACGGCGAACGCCTCGTTGATTTCGAACAGATCGACCGTCTCCAGTGGCCATTCGATACGCGCCAACAAGCGCTGGATCGCCGCCACCGGGGCGGTAGTGAACAGATTCGGCGCCTGGGCGTGGCCAGCATGGCCGACGATGCGCGCCAGTGGTTTCAGTCCGCGTTCCTGAGCCTCGGACAGGCGCATCAACAGCAGCGCGGCGGCGCCATCGGAAATGGAACTGGCATTGGCTGCCGTCACCGTACCCCCCTCGCGAAACGCCGGCTTCAGGCCGGGAATCTTGTCCGGGCGAGCCTTGGGCGGCTGCTCATCGGTGCTGACCTGACGCCGTTCACGCCCCTGCGGCGCCTCCACGGCGACGATCTCACTGGAGAAACTTCCGTCCGTTATCGCCTGCTGGGCGCGACGCAGCGACTCCAGGGCATAGGCGTCCTGCTCCTCACGACTGAAGCGATACTGCTGCGCACAATCCTCGGCGAAGGTGCCCATCAACCGACCACGCTCGTAGGCGTCCTCCAGACCGTCGAGGAACATATGGTCGAGCACCTGGCCATGCCCCATGCGATAGCCACTGCGGGCACGCGCCAGGAGGTAGGGCGCGTTGGACATGCTCTCCATGCCGCCGGCCACCAGCACATCGGCGCTGCCGGCGAGCAACTGGTCATGACCAAGCATCAGTGCCTGCATACCGGAGCCACACATCTTGTTCAGCGTGGTGCATTGAGCGGCCTGGCTTAACCCTGCACCCAATGCGGCCTGGCGCGCGGGTGCCTGGCCCTGGCCAGCCTGCAACACGCAGCCAATCAGCACCGTGTCCACTGCCTCAGCCGCGAGCCCGGCACGCTCCAGGGTCGAGCGGATGGCAGCGGCGCCCAGTTCGGCCGCCATAAGGCCGGCCAGATCACCTAGGAAGCCGCCCATGGGCGTGCGCACTGCACTGACGATGACGACGGGGTCGAGTTGCTGTTTCATGAGTTTCACCTTCTGATCTGCGTTATTCCCGGATCGCGTCCGGGCCATGTTCTGGCGGTAAGAGCGGGTTCAGCCGCGAAGGCTGCGTCATTTACTTCGCGGCTGAAGCCGCTCCCACAAAAGCTAGAGCCCGCTACTTAGCCGCCATGCGCAGCGCGCCATCGAGACGGATCACTTCGCCATTGAGCATGGTGTTCTCGACGATATGCCGGACCAGTGCGGCGTATTCGTCGGGCCGCCCCAAGCGCTGCGGGAACGGCACATTGGCCGCCAGCGAGTCACGCACCTCCTGGGGCATACCGGCCATCATTGGGGTCTCGAACACACCCGGCGCAATGCACATCACGCGGATGCCGGAGCGCGCCAGATCACGCGCCGCCGGCAGCGTCAGTGCCGCGACGCCACCCTTGGAGGCGGCATAGGCGGCCTGCCCCATCTGCCCGTCGAACGCCGCCACCGAGGCGGTATTGATGATGACCCCACGCTCGCCCTCAACGTTCGGCGCGTTCTGCGCCATTGCCTCGGCCGCCAGGCGCAGCAGGTTGAAGCTGCCAATCAGGTTTACCTCGACAGTGCGGCGGAAACTGTCCAGGCCATGTGCGCCGCTGCGGCCCAGTACCTTCTCGGCTGGCGCCACGCCGGCGCAATTGACCAACCCGTGCAGGGTCCCGAAAGCCTCAAGAACCTGCTCCACTGCAGCGCGGCCATCCTCTTCGCGAGTGATATCGGCACGCACGAAACGGGCGTTGGCGCCCAGCTCAGCAAGGGCCTGCTGGCCTGCCTCGGCGTTGATATCCAGCAGCACCGCCTTACCGCCCTGCCCGACCAGTTCGCGGGCGGTGGCCAGGCCAAGACCAGAGGCGCCGCCGCTGATCAGGAATACGGATTCGTCGATACGCATGCTCAACCTCTGTGATTGTTGTGGAGTGAGATTGACAGGCAGATTTGCACAGGTTTACGTTAACGTAAAGGTAAACGAGCAATGACCATGGCAACTACCTACTCCATCTCCGATCTGGCCCGCGAACTCGACATCACCACACGCGCCATCCGCTTCTATGAGGAGCAAGGCATGCTCGCCCCGGAGCGGCGCGGTCAGGAGCGCGTTTACAGCGCCAAGGACAAGGTGACGCTGAAACTCATCTTGCGCGGCAAGCGCATCGGCTTCTCGCTGGCCGAATGCCGCGAGCTGATCGAGCTGTACGACCCGGAAACCGGCAGCCGCAAGCAGTTGGAGACCTTCATGGGCAAGATCGCCGAGCGCCGTCTGCAGCTTGAACAACAGTTACTGGATATCCAGCAGATGCAGCTGGAACTGGATACCGCCGAGGAGCGCTGTCTCGCTGCCTTGGCCGAAACGACCGCGTAATCGCCCCCACTACAAGAACAATCGCAGGTGACCCCATGAGCTACCCCACCCTCAATTTCGGCCTCGGCGAAACCCTCGACATGCTGCGCGACTCGGTGCACCAGTTCGCCCAGAACGAGCTGGCGCCGCGCGCCGCGCAGATCGACCGTGA
Source organism: Pseudomonas sp. YY-1 (assembly GCF_002843095.1). Lineage (NCBI taxonomy): Bacteria > Pseudomonadati > Pseudomonadota > Gammaproteobacteria > Pseudomonadales > Pseudomonadaceae > Pseudomonas > Pseudomonas sp. YY-1. The sequence continues at coordinate 541,496 of NZ_PJLX01000001.1, forward strand.
CAACGAATTCCCCATGGACATGTGGCGCAAGTTCGGCGACATGGGCCTGCTCGGCATGACGGTCAAGGAAGAGTACGGTGGCACCGACATGAGCTACCTGGCGCATGTGCTGGCCATGGAAGAAATCAGCCGTGCCTCGGCCTCGGTGGGCTTGTCCTACGGCGCGCATTCGAATCTGTGCGTCAACCAGATTCACAAGAACGGCAGCGAGGCGCAGAAGCAGAAATACCTGCCCAAACTGTGCTCCGGCGAGCACATCGGCGCCCTGGCCATGAGCGAGCCCAACGCCGGCTCCGACGTGGTGTCGATGAAGCTGCGCGCGGAAAAGCGCGGCGACCGCTACGTGCTCAACGGCAACAAGATGTGGATCACCAACGGCCCGGACGCCCACACCTACGTGATCTACGCCAAGACCGACATCAACGCCGGCTCGCGCGGCATGACCGCCTTTATCGTCGAGCGCGACTTCAAGGGCTTCTCCCGCCATCAGAAGCTGGACAAGCTGGGCATGCGCGGCTCCAACACCTGCGAGCTGGTGTTCGAGGACTGCGAAGTACCGGAAGAGAATATCCTCGGCAGCGAGGGCGGTGGCGTGCGCGTGCTGATGAGCGGCCTGGACTACGAGCGCACCGTGCTCTCCGGCGGCCCGACCGGGATCATGACAGCCTGTATGGACGTGGTGCTGCCCTACGTGCACGAGCGCCATCAGTTCAAACAATCCATCGGCGAGTTCCAGTTGGTACAGGGCAAACTGGCCGACATGTACGCCGGCATGAACGCCTCCAAGTCTTACCTCTATAACGTGGCCAAGGCCTGCGACCGCGGCGAGGAATCGCGCAAGGACGCCGCTGCGGTGATCCTCTACACCGCTGAGATGGCCACCAAGATGGCCCTGGACACCATCCAGCTGCTCGGCGGCAACGGCTACACCAATGAATACCCGGCCGGCCGCCTGCTACGTGACGCCAAGCTCTACGAGATCGGCGCCGGCACCAGCGAAATCCGCCGCATGCTGATCGGCCGCGAGCTGTTCAACGAGACCAAATGACACCGTAGGGTGCGCCGTGCGCACCGCAGACAACGGCACGGTGCGCACGGCGCACCCTACAGGAAGCGACCATGCCCATCCTGCATACCCAGATCAACACCCGCTCACCGGAGTTCGCCGCCAACCAGGCAGCCATGCTCACCCAGGTGGACGAACTGCGCGCCCTGCTCGCCCGCATCCATGAAGGCGGCGGCGTCAAGGCGCAGGAGCGCCACACCTCGCGCGGCAAGCTGCTGCCACGCGAACGTATCAACCGCCTGCTCGATGCCGGCTCGCCCTTTCTCGAAATCGGCCAGCTCGCCGCCCATGAGGTGTACGGCGAAGACGTACCGGCCGCTGGAGTGATCGCTGGCATCGGCCGCGTCGAAGGCGTCGAGTGCATGATCGTGGCCAACGACGCCACCGTTAAAGGCGGCTCCTACTACCCGCTGACGGTGAAGAAGCACCTGCGCGCCCAGGCCATCGCCCGCGAAAACCGCCTGCCGTGCATCTACCTGGTGGACTCCGGCGGCGCCAACCTGCCACGCCAGGACGAGGTCTTCCCGGATCGCGAGCACTTCGGTCGCATCTTCTTCAACCAGGCCAGCATGAGCGCGCTGGGCATTGCGCAGATCGCCGTGGTCATGGGCTCCTGCACCGCCGGTGGTGCCTACGTGCCAGCCATGAGTGACGAGACCATCATGGTGCGCGAACAGGCCACCATCTTCCTCGCCGGCCCGCCGCTGGTGAAGGCCGCCACCGGCGAAGTGGTGACCGCCGAGGAACTGGGTGGCGCCGATGTTCACTGCAAGACCAGCGGCGTGGCCGACCACTACGCCGAGGACGACGAACACGCTCTGGCCCTGGCCCGGCGCTGCATCAGCAATTTGAACTGGCGCAAGCTTGGCCAGCTCGACAGCCGCGCGCCCATCGCCCCGCGCTACCCGGCCGAGGAGTTGTACGGGGTGATCCCGGCCGATGCCAAACAGCCCTTCGATGTACGCGAGGTGATCGCGCGTATCGTCGACGACTCGCAACTGGATGAATTCAAGGCACTGTTCGGCACCACCCTGGTCTGCGGTTTCGCCCGCATCAATGGCTACCCGGTGGCGATCCTGGCGAACAACGGCATCTTGTTTGCTGAAGCCGCACAGAAAGGCGCGCACTTCGTCGAACTGGCCTGCCAGCGCGGCATCCCGCTGCTGTTCTTGCAGAACATCACCGGCTTCATGGTGGGCAAGAAGTACGAAGAAGGCGGCATCGCCAAGCATGGCGCCAAACTGGTCACCGCCGTGGCCTGCGCCCAGGTGCCGAAATTCACCGTGATCATTGGCGGCAGCTTCGGCGCCGGTAACTACGGCATGTGCGGCCGCGCCTACGACCCGCGCTTTCTGTGGATGTGGCCCAACGCGCGCATTGGTGTGATGGGCGCGCAGCAGGCCGCTGGCGTGCTGGTACAGGTCAAGCGCGAGCAGGCACAGCGTGCCGGCCAGCCCTACTCCGACGAAGACGAGCAGCGTTTGAAGCAGCCCATTGTCGAGCAGTACGAGCAGCAGGCGCACGCCTTCTATTCCAGCGCCCGGCTGTGGGACGACGGCGTGATCGACCCGGCGCAGACCCGCGAGGTGCTAGCCCTGGCGCTGTCGGCCAGCCTCAACGCGCCCATCGAGCCAACCCGTTTCGGGGTGTTCCGTATGTGATCCCCTGTAGGAGCGGCTTCAGCCGCGAATCCTGGCGCGCTGATCGCGGTTGAAGCCGCTCCTACCCAGCCCTTCGAGCCTGACACCATGACCAACTTCACCACCGTACAGCTTGAGAAAGACCCGCGCGGCTTCGCCACCTTGTGGCTGAACCGCGCGGAGAAGAACAACGCCTTCAACGCCGAGATGATCCGCGAGCTAATCCTCGCCCTAGACGCCGTCGGTGAAGACAAGAGCCTGCGTTTCCTTCTACTGCGTGGCCGCGGCAAGCACTTCTCCGCCGGCGCCGACCTGGCCTGGATGCAGCACGCCGCCACCCTGGATTACAACGCCAACCTGAGTGATGCCCGCGAGCTGGCCGAGCTGATGTACAACCTGCACGGACTGAAGATCCCCACCCTGGCCGTCGTCCAGGGCGCGGCCTTCGGCGGTGCGGTGGGCCTGGCCAGCTGCTGCGACATGGCCATTGGCAGCGAAGACGCGCTGTTCTCGCTGTCCGAGGTGCGTATCGGCCTGGCTCCGGCAGTAATCAGCCCCTTCGTCGTGCAGGCCATCGGCGAGCGCGCCGCCAAGCGCTACGCGCTCACCGCCGAGCGCTTCGATGGCAAACGTGCCCGCGAACTGGGCCTGCTTGCCGAATGCTTCCCAGCCGCTGAGCTGGATGCTCAGGTCGAAGCCTGGGTCGCCAACCTGCTGCACAACAGCCCGCAAGCCATGCGCGCCAGCAAGGATCTGCTGCGCGAAGTCGGCAGCGGTGAACTGACCCCTGCCCTGCGCCGCTACACCGAGAACGCCATCGCCCGTCTTCGCGTCAGCGCCGAGGGCCAGGAAGGCCTGCGTGCATTCCTGGAAAAACGCCAACCCACCTGGCAGGAGCAATGACCATGATCGATACCCTGCTGGTCGCCAACCGTGGCGAAATTGCCTGCCGCGTGATGCGTACGGCCAAGACCATGGGCATCCGTACCGTGGCCGTACACAGCGCCATCGATGCCAATGCACGGCATGTGCGCGAGGCCGACATGGCGGTGAATCTCGGCGGCGCCAAACCCGGTGAAAGCTACCTGCTGATCGACAAGATCATCGCGGCCGCCAAGGCCAGCGGCGCGCAAGCTATTCACCCGGGCTACGGCTTTCTCTCGGAGAACGCCGGCTTCGCCCGCGCCATCGAGCAGGCCGGGCTGATCTTTCTCGGCCCGCCCGCGCCGGCCATCGACGCCATGGGCAGCAAGTCGGCGGCCAAATCGCTGATGGAGGCCGCTGGCGTGCCGCTGGTGCCCGGTTACCACGGCGACAAGCAGGATCTCGACACCTTCCGCGAAGCCGCCGCGCGCATCGGCTATCCGGTGCTGCTCAAGGCTGCCGCTGGCGGCGGTGGCAAAGGCATGAAGGTCGCCGAATCGGAAACGCAGCTCGCCGAGACGCTGGAATCGGCGCAGCGCGAAGCGCAATCCGCCTTCGGCGACTCGCGCATGCTGGTGGAAAAATACGTGCTCAAGCCGCGCCACGTGGAGATCCAGGTATTCGCCGACCAGCACGGCACCTGCCTGTACCTGAATGAGCGCGATTGCTCGATCCAGCGCCGCCATCAGAAGGTGGTGGAAGAAGCGCCGGCACCGGGCCTGAGCCCCGAGCTGCGACGCGCCATGGGCGAAGCGGCGGTCAAGGCGACGCAAGCCATCGGCTATGTCGGCGCCGGTACCGTGGAATTTCTGCTGGATGAGCGCGGCGACTTCTTCTTTATGGAGATGAACACCCGCCTGCAGGTCGAGCATCCGGTCACCGAGGCGATCACCGGACTCGACCTGGTGGCCTGGCAGATTCGCGTCGCCCGTGGCGAGCCGCTGCCGCTGACCCAACAGCAGGTGCCGCTGAACGGCCACGCCATAGAGGTGCGGCTGTACGCCGAAGACCCGGATCACGATTTCCTCCCCGCCACCGGCACCCTGGCGCTGTACCGCGAAGCCGCCAGCGGCGATGGCCGGCGTATCGACAGCGGCGTGGCCGAGGGCGACAGCGTTTCGCCCTTCTACGACCCGATGCTGGGCAAGCTGATCGCCTGGGGCGAGAACCGCGAACAGGCACGCCTGCGCCTGCTCGCCATGCTCGACGACACTCTGGTCGGCGGCGTGAAGACCAACCTGGCGTTTCTGCGCCGCATCCTCGCCCACCCGGCTTTCGCCGCCTGCGAGCTGGATACCGGTTTTATCCCGCGTCATCAGCAGCAGTTGCTGCCTGCGCCCAGCGAGTTGCCGGAAACCTTCTGGCAACTGGCGGCCGACGCCTGGGTACAGAGCGAAAGCCCTGTACAGCGCGCGGACGACAGCCATTCACCCTGGGCCGCCCGCAGTGGTTGGCGTGCCGGCGGTGCAGCGGAAATCGAATTGCACCTGAGTTGCCAGGGCGAGAGCCGCAAGGTGCGCGCGAGCAATCGGGCGTGCTTGCAAGGCGAAGAGCTGCTGGCCGACATCGACGGCACGCGCCAGCGTCTGCGCGCCATTCGCAAAAGCGAAAACCTCTACCTGCAATGGCACGGCGAGCTGCACGCGATCACACGCTTCGATCCCATTGCCGCCGCCGAGGCCAGCCACGCCCAGCATGGTGGCTTGAGCGCCCCCATGAACGGCAGCATCGTCCGTGTGCTGGTCGAACCCGGCCAGGCGGTCGAGGCTGGCACCGCCCTGGTGGTGCTGGAGGCGATGAAGATGGAACACAGCATCCGCGCGCCCGAGGCCGGCACGGTCAAGGCGTTGTATTGCCGCGAAGGAGAAATGGTCAGCGAAGGTGCGGTGCTGGTGGAGCTGGAGCCGTAGGGGCGATCCGCTTCAGCCCACCGTTTTGCCGCAAGCGGTGCGCACAGCGCACCATACTGCCAATCGCGACAAACATGAGGAAACCCGATGAACCTGCCCAAATCCGTACGCCTGATGGAAGTCGGTCCACGCGACGGCCTGCAGAACGAGAAGCAACCGATCAGCGTCGCCGACAAGGTACGTCTGGTCGACGACCTAACTGCCGCCGGCCTGAGCTATGTGGAAGTGGGCAGCTTCGTCTCGCCCAAATGGGTTCCGCAAATGGCTGGCTCCGCCGAACTGTTCGCCGGCATCCAGCGTAAACTGGGCGTTACCTACGCCGCCCTGACGCCCAATCTGAAAGGCTTCGAGGCTGCCCTCGAAGCCAAGGTCGAGGAAGTGGCTGTGTTCGCCGCCGCCAGCGAGGCCTTCTCACAGAAAAACATCAATTGCTCCATCGCCGAAAGCCTGCAGCGCTTCGTACCGCTGATGGAGGCGGCCAAAGCCGCCAATGTGCGTGTACGCGGCTACGTTTCCTGCGTACTGGGTTGCCCCTACGATGGCGATATCGCGCCGGAACAGGTCGCCCGCGTCGCCCGCGAACTTTACGCAATGGGCTGCTATGAAGTGTCGCTCGGCGACACCATCGGCACCGGCACCGCCGGCAAGACGCGTTCGATGCTCGAGGTGGTCGGTCGCGACATCCCGCGCGACAAGCTCGCCGGGCACTTCCATGACACCTATGGCCAGGCCCTGACCAATATCTACGCCAGCCTGCTCGAAGGCATCAGCGTGTTCGACAGCTCGGTGGCGGGCCTGGGCGGCTGCCCCTATGCCAAGGGCGCTACCGGCAACGTCGCCACCGAGGACGTGCTGTATCTGCTGCAAGGCCTGAGCATCGAAACCGGCGTGGACATGGACAAGCTGATCGCTGCCGGCCAACGCATCTGCGAGGTACTGGGCAAGGCCAATGGCTCTCGGGTAGCGCGGGCACGCCTGAGCCGATAAGCGCCGTAGAGTGGATGATGATTTTTTCGTCCACCGTTGCGAGGGGATTGGCCGGGTGCCATGCGCCAACACCACGCGGCCAAACATGCGGGCGAAGATCGCCCACGATCAACCGGTGAAGAACACCGATATCCTTGCAAATCCAAAAAAACGCTAGAGATGTATCGCAGCCTGACAGAGCTGCGAAACGAGCTGTAGCCATAAGCCACCAGTCAGAAAAATCACTATACTGGCGCCATTTTTTCGTCTTCACAGCAGCTGAGTCCTGGCCAAGGCCGACTCGGCAAATGGAAAGGTGGCGGCATGAACATCATCCAGCGCAACAACGTTCAACGCTTGAAAACGGAAACAGCCGATGCCCCGACGCTCATCTACGGCCACGGCTTCGGTTGCAATCAGGAGATGTGGAGCAAGGTCACGCCAGCCTTCCGCCAGCATTGGCACCAGGTACTGTTTGACTATGTCGGCAGCGGCCGCTCCGATGCCAACGCCTTCCATCCTGCCCGCTATGCCCAGCTTGAGGGTTACGTGGACGACCTTCTGGAAGTGTGCGACGCGCTGGAACTCTCGGGTGATCTGACCTTCGTTGGTCACTCGATCAGTTGCAGCATCGGTATTCTCGCCGCCATCAGGCGCCCCGAGCTGTTCTCCCGACTGATTCTTCTCGGCCCTTCTCCCTGTTTTCTCAACGATCCGCCCGATTATCGGGGCGGGTTCGAACGCAGTGACCTGGAGGGGCTGCTGGATCTGATGGCTCATAACTATCTGGGCTGGGCCCAGCAATTCGCACCACTGGTATCAGCCGACGAGACTCCCGCAGTCACACGGCAGCTCTCCGACAGCTTCTGCTCGACCGACCCAGTAATGGCCCATGCTTTCGCTCAAGCCACCTTCTTCTCAGATATTCGTCCGGCGCTACAGTCGTGCCCGTCGCCCAGCCTGATCCTGCACCACCAGCATGACGCACTGGTTCCCACATCAGTGGCCGACTATCTGCAAAACGCACTTGCAGACAGCACCCTGGAAACGCTGGACATCAGTGGCCATTGCGCGCACATGAGTCATCCAGAGCTGGTGAGCGCCGCCATGCATCGCTACCTGCAGGGAGCACGCACACGTGTTCTATCTTGACCGCCTACCCGGCCCGGTACTGGTCACTGACTGCAACGGCCGAGTCAAGCACTCCAATTGCGATTTCAAGCGCCTGGCAGGTGCGGGCGCGGCCAAAGGCATGGACCAGTTCTTTCCGCCGTCCAGTCGCATCTTCCTGCAAACACACGCCTGGCCCCTGCTGCTGCGCAACGGTGAGTTCAGTGAGCTTTACCTGCAACTGCGATCAGAAAACGGCCAGGCGATACCCGTCATGGCCAATGCACGCATCAGCGAAGTCGATGGTGTGCCGGAGGTCATCTGGCTGTTCTTCGTAGCCAAGGATCGCCAACGTTTCGAAGCAGAGCTGCTCAAGGCTCGTGAACAGGCGCAGGAAAGCGCAGCACAATTGGCCAAGGCCAACCTGGCGCTGCAGAGCGCCTATGCCCAGTTGGCCAACTACGCGGTTGAAATTCAGAGCGAAGCCGAGCAGCTTGCACAACTGAGTCATACCGATCCGCTCACTGCGCTGAGCAATCGTAGAGCGCTGTCAGTGCACGTCGAGCAGTGGATCGGCAGCGTCAGCGAGCTTACCTGGGGCAGCCTCCTATTGATCGATATCGACCACTTCAAACAGATCAACGATCGCTTCGGCCACGCCGAGGGAGATCGAGTCCTGGTGGACATGGCGCAACATCTTCTGGTCAGCGTACGCAGTGGCGACAGCGTGGTGCGCTACGGCGGCGAAGAGTTCGCAATATGGCTGCCCAACGCCGATCTCGATGAAGCCAGCGACATCGCGGAGCGCGTGCATGATCAGATCAAGGCGGTTGGGGTAGCCAACGAATCGGTCACGGTGAGCATCGGCATCGCCAGCCTCAAACCATGTGAACATTATCTCGAGAACCTGCTGGCGGCAGCCGACAAGGCCCTATATACCGCGAAAGCACAGGGAAGAAATCGCAGTATTCGGCATGAGTAACTGAGACACAGGGCGGGCCGGAATGCCCAGTCAGAAATGCCCTCTATACTTCTGCCACAGTGACAACAGGATGTTCGTCGTGCCCAAACCCTTGCGCCTGCTCGCGGCCTTGCTGATCGTCGGAACAACATCAGCCAACGAGCCTATCAAGCTGTACATGCCGGACGCGCCGCCGCTAACCCTGCATCACTACGTGGGTGGCCATGGCATGGTGGGAGATGTGGTGCTGACTGCACTGGCCAGAATCGGCAAGCTCACCCATATCGTCGCCGAGCCCTGGCCACGCGCTCAAATACGGGTCGCCAAGGGCAAGGACATGTTGATCATCCCGCTGTCGCGCACACCCGAACGCGAGAGTATCTATACCTGGATTGCCCCGATCATGGAGTTGGAGCGCGCCTTCTTCAGCCTCGATGAGCCCGTCACCAGCTTCGCTCAGGCGCGTCAGCGCTACCGCCGCATCGGTGTTGGAATGGGAACGGCGCAGGTAGGCATCCTGCAACGCGAAGGCTTCAGCAACGAGCAAATCGTGCAACTAAAGCTGGGTGAAAACCCGGCCCATCTGCTCAGCCTTGGACGTATCGACGCCTGGTTCACCGGGATACCGGAGGCGCTGTATATCTGGGAAGCCTCGGCTTATCGCGAGCAGAATCTGCGCCAAAGCCCAACCCTGGCCAGCACCGGTCTGTATCTGGCCTGCTCGAGGGACTGCGATGCACAACTGGTCGAGCAGTTGCGCATCGCCATCAACCAACTGGAGCATGAAGGCGTCAGCATTCTCTTGCGCCAGGCCTATCTCCCTCTGCAGCCCGACCCATAGCGCCTAGATTCCCTGCCGCCCCGGGTCCTCTGGCGGCTGCTCCTCTTCGATGTCCTCGAGCGTCAGTTCCAGCCCCCAATCGCCTGGTGGGGTGACTTTGGCTGGCGCAACGGGCGCCGCCACCGGCGCAGCGGCAGCAGGCGCAGGCCTGGCATTGGCAGGGTTTTCGCGATGCAGTTTGAGCTTCAAACGAACGTTGTTCGCCGAGTCGGCATTCTTCACCGCCTCCTCCTCATCGATTGCGCCTTCGTGCACCAGGTCGATCAGCGCCTGGTCGAAGGTCTGCATGCCGAGGTTCTTGGATTTCTCCATGATTTCCTTCAGTTCGGAAAACTCGTTGCGTTTGATCAGATCACGCACCGTCGGCGTGCCCAGCATCACCTCCACTGCGGCGCGGCGCTTGCCATCGACGGTCTTGACCAGACGCTGGGAGACGAACGCCTTGAGGTTGTTGCCTAGGTCGTTGAGCAACTGCGGGCGGCGATCTTCCGGGAAGAAGTTGATGATGCGGTCCAGCGCCTGGTTGGCGTTATTGGCATGCAACGTGGAGATCGCCAGGTGCCCGGTGTCGGCAAAGGCCAGGGCATGCTCCATGGTTTCGCGGTCGCGGATCTCGCCGATCAGAATCACGTCCGGCGCCTGACGCAGGGTGTTCTTCAATGCCGCATGGAAGCTGCGGGTGTCCACGCCCACCTCGCGCTGGTTGATGATCGATTTCTTGTGCCGGTGCACGTACTCCACCGGGTCTTCGATGGTGATGATGTGGCCGCCGCTGTTGCGGTTGCGGTAGTCGATCAGTGCCGCCAGGGAGGTCGACTTGCCCGAGCCGGTGCCGCCAACGAACAACACCAGGCCGCGCTTTTCCATTACGGTACTGAGCAGCACTTCGGGCAGTTTCAGGTCTTCGAAGCGAGGAATATCCAGCTTGATGTTGCGCGCGACGATGGACACCTCGTTGCGTTGCTTGAAGATGTTGATGCGAAAACGCCCGACGCCTGCCAGGGAAATCGCCAGGTTCATCTCCAGTTCTCGCTCGAACTCCTCGCGCTGCGCGCTATCCATGATCGAATCGGCAATGGCCGCCACATCGCCCGCCTTCATCGGCTCCTGGCTCAGCGCCTTGAGCACGCCGTTGAACTTGGCGCAAGGCGGCGCACCGGTGGACAGATACAGATCGGAGCCATCCTGACTGGACAGGATTTTCAGCATTGCGTGGAGATCCATGGCGGCGTTTTCCGTGGGCACGATTGAAATACCATAGGCCATGATTCGCCCGCATTGCGGATGAGGCATAGCCCACAAAATTGACGCCATTCTGCTGGCGCAATGAATGCTGGCACAATAGCGCCCTGACAGATTTGAGGAACCCATCAATGGCAAAGGCAATGGCCCGCCACATCCTGGTCAAGACCGAAGCGGAAGCCGCCGCGCTGAAAAAGCGCATCGCTGCCGGCGAGGCCTTCGATGTGCTGGCGCGCAAGCATTCAACCTGCCCCTCCGGCAAGAAAGGCGGCGATCTTGGTGAAGTGCGTCCCGGGCAGATGGTACGGGCGGTCGATCAGGTGATCTTCAAGAAGCCGCTGCGTGAAGTGCACGGCCCGGTGAAGACCCAGTTCGGCTATCACCTGATCCAGGTGTTCTACCGCGACTGAGTCGTGCTCAGGCGCCTGGCTCGCCCATGAATTCGACGATCTTGCTCCTGAGCCAGCGCTCGGCCGGGTCGTTGTCGGTCACCCCGCTCCAGACCATGGACAGATCCGAGTTGACCAGTTCGAAGGGAGGATCATCGGCGCGCAGACTGGTCCCGTCGATCAGCGCCGCAGCAGCGAAATCAGGTACGGTCGCGAGCATCTCCGTACCGGCGATGATCGAGCGCAAGCCACTGAACTGCGGCACAGCCAGTACCACGCGGCGTGAGCGATCCAGGCGCGCCAGGTCGTTGTCAATATTGCCGCACAGATCGCCCGAGAACGACACCAGCGCATGCGGCCGCGAGCAGTATTCATCCAGCGTCAACGCGCCCGGGCGGTCATCGCCACGCAGCACCTTGACCTTCATTTCGCGCAACTTGCGCCGCTTGGCGTTGGCCGGCAGTTCGGTGGTGTAGCTGACGCCAACGGAGATTTCCCCCGAGGCCAGCATCGACGACATCAGCAGGAAGTTGACCCGCCGCACCACGATCACCACCTCCGGCGCCTCTTCACGGATCTGGTTGAGCAGCGCCGGGAACAGGCCGAACTCGGCGTCATCGGATAGGCCGATGCGGAAGGTGTCGCGATTGGTTGCCGGATTGAACTCGCGGGCACGGCTGACCGCGCCCGAGATGGTGTCCATCGCCGGCTGCAACTCCTTGAGAATCGCCAGCGCCCGCGCCGTCGGCTCGAAGCCACGGCCATTGCGTACCAGTAGCGGATCATCGAACAGGTCACGCAAACGGGCCAGCGCCGCACTGACTGCCGGCTGGCCGAGAAACAGCTTCTCGGCCGCGCGGGTAAGGTTCTTTTCGAACATCAGGGTTTCGAAGATCACCAGCAGATTCAGGTCGACGCGGCGCAGGTCGTTGCGGTTCATCCAGAGGGCCTCGGGGCACAGGTTTATTGGCGCATTAAAGCAGCAACTCCCGTGCCCACATAGCCCGATCAGAGCCCCAGTTCGGAGAGGCCTGGATGATCGTCAGGACGACGCCCCTGAGGCCAGCGGAACTTGCGCTCGGACTCCAGGATCGGCAAGTCGTTGATGCAGGCATAGCGGTTGATCATCAGGCCGTCAGCACCAAACTCCCAGTTCTCGTTGCCGTAGGAGCGAAACCAGTTGCCCGAGTCATCACGCCATTCGTAGGCATAGCGCACGGCGATGCGATTGTCGGTGAATGCCCAGAGTTCCTTGATCAGGCGGTACTCCAGCTCCTTGGCCCATTTGCGCTCGAGAAACGCCCGCGCCTGATCGCGGCCATTGGCGAACTCGGCACGGTTGCGCCAACGCGTATCGAGGCTGTAGGCCAGCGCGACCTTGGCCGCATCACGGCTGTTCCAGCCGTCCTCGGCCAGGCGGACCTTCTCGATGGCGCTCTCGCGAGTGAACGGCGGTAACGGCGGACGAACTTCAGTATTTGACGACATGACGGCACCTCAGGCTTGCGGGGGGTTGGGCCCATCGCTGGGCGACAGGGATTGCAGAAGCAATTGCGCAGTACGGCCGGCGCTGTCGGCAGCATCCGCCTGGCCGGTAACCATGGCGACGGCGGTAGCGCCATCGATCAGCAGAAGAAACTGCCAGGCCATTTCCTCGGCTTCGGCAAAGCCGCAGGCCGCGGTCAGCTCGTTCAGATAGGCCAGCAGACGTTGTTTATGCAGCAGCGCCACGGCGCGGATCTCGCTGTCGGGATCACCGACCTCCCCTGCCGCATTGATAAAGGCGCAGCCATGGAAATCCGCTGCCGAAAACCAGCTGCGCAGCAGCGGAAACACAGCCAACAAGCGCTCGCTTGGCGAGCCAGCGGAAGTACCCGCGATGAACCACTGCATCCAGCGCTCATCACGCGCGCGCAGCGCAGCGGCAACCAATGCTTCCTTGGTCGAATAGAGGCGATAAATGCTTTTGCGCGCCACTCCGGATGCCTTGACGATGGCGTCCATCCCGGTGGCGTTGATACCCCCTGCATAGACCAGGCTTTCGGTGGCTTGTAGCAAGCGCTGCTGGATTGAGACGTCTTCGAGCATGGGCTTCAGTCATAGAGAATGATCGTTCTCAACAAGGTAGAACGATCATTCTCGGTAGTCAACTCAATTCTCGAAACACTGGATCAAAGGCGCATCAACACCGGCGCATGCTCAGCCATCAATTCCACCACCCAATCGATGAACACCCGCAGCTTGGCGCTGACGTGTCGGTTCGGTGGAAAGGCCAGGGACATCGGCATCGGTTTCATCTGCCAGTCCTCGAACAGGCGCACCAGCTCGCCGCTGGCCAGGTGTGGTTTGGCCATGTAGTGCGGTAACCAGAGCATCCCTAAACCTGCCAACCCTGCGGCCAGGTAGGCATTACCATCGTCTACGATCAACAGCGGACGGCCCTGGGCTTCGATTCGCTCCTCGTCGCGCCACATGGCATAGGGCAAGGCCTTGCCAGTGCGCGACCAGAGAAAACCCACCGTATGATGACCAGCGGCCTCCAGCTCCCGCGGATGTGTCGGCGTGCCGGCGCGTTGCAGGTAGCCCGGTGTGGCGTAGATACCGAGCTGTAGATCGCCGACATGCCGCGCGATCAGCGACTGATCGGTGATCTCGCCGCCGCGCACCACGCAGTCGACGTTCTCGCCGATGATGTCGATGATTCGGTCGCTCACGCCCAGAGTCAGCTGGATTTCCGGATAACGCGCATAGAACCCCGGCAGGGCCGGGATCAGCAGCATACGTGCGAACGGGCTGGACACATCCACTCGTAAACGACCCCGTGGCGCCAGCGCCGCACTGGACAAACTGGTTTCGGCGTCGTCGACATCAGCCAGCAGACGCACCACACGCTCGTAGTAGGCAGCCCCGTCAGCGGTGACGTTGACCTTGCGCGTGGTGCGGTTGAGCAGGCGCACGCGCAGCCGCGCCTCCAGTTGCTGCACGAGCTGGGTCACGCTGGTCTTGCTCATGTGCAGGGTGGCAGCCGCCTTGGTGAAACTGCCGGTTTCCACCACCCGGGCGAAGGCCTGCATCGCATCGAAACGATCCATCTCACGTCTCTCTCAGCCATTGATTGTTTGGATTCTACAAACAGTCATGACCAGAGTTGCTGGTTTATCCAGCCCGGTGGTGTTTTTAAAGTGGCTTCATCGTTCACAACGGGCCGCAGTGGCCCCAATGGAGTCAACCATGAGTAACAAACGTGATGTGGTTTTCCCGGCCGACCGCCATGACCTGTACGAACTTCATCGCTATTCGCCAGCGATTCGTTCCAACGGTTTTCTGTTCGTATCCGGCCAGGTCGGCAGCCGCAAGGACGGCTCACCCGAGCCTGATCTGAAGGAACAGGTGCGCCTGGCCTTCGCCAACCTCAATGCGATCCTCGCGGAGACTGGCAGCAGCTTCGAAGACGTGGTCGACACCACTATTTTCATGGTCAACCCGCACGCCGAATTCGAAACCATCTGGGAAGTGGCTGCCGATTACTGGGGCGAAGCACCCTACCCGACGGTGACCGCTATCGGTGTCACCTGGCTGTCCGGCTTCGACTTCGAGATCAAGGTGATCGCCAAGCTGCCGGAATGAGCGGAGGTTGCGCCCCTGCAGACGAGGGGCGCGGCATGAGGTTCAGAGGTGAGTGAAGACGCGCTCGGCTGGCAGACGCGACTTCGGCAGCGCGGCATTGAAATCGCTGTCGCTGTGATACCCCAGCGCCACCGCGACCATGCTGCTCAGCCCCTGAGCGGCCAGCCCCAGTTCCTCATCCAGCGCCTCGCGGTCGATGCCCTCCATCGGCGTGGCGTCCACACCTTTGGCCGCAGCGCCCAGGAGCAAGGTGCCGAGCGCCAGATAAGCCTGTTTCTCCGCCCAGTGCGGGATATCACCCAGGCCGCGGTGCAGCTCGACGTAGCTGCTGCGAGTGTTGTGCTGAGTGGTGCGCGCTGCGTCATCGCGGAAGCGGCCATCATCGGCTTCCTGCTGCAGCACATCGGCCAGATAGGCATCGTCGAGGTCGCGGCGGGCGCAGATCAGGATCACATGCGAGGCATTGAGGATCTTCGGCTGGTTGTAGGCGAAGCCGCCCTGAGCGCCCTTGGCCAGGCGCGCCTTGCCTTCAGCAGTGCTCGCCACGACGAAGTGCCAGGGCTGCGAATTGACCGAAGACGGCGACAGACGCAACAACTCCAGCAGCTCGTCGACAATCGCCTGGTCCACCTGGCGGCTCGCATCGTAAGCCTTGGTGGTGTAACGCTGACGCGCGAAGGAAACGGGGCTCATGAACACACTCCTGATCGATGGATGACGCTAAATGGACGCCAGTCTGCAGCATGCGTGAGCATGAAAAAAGCAGGCGATGCCGTTAGGAGTTTCAAACAAAAAATAAAAATGCTGGCAGGTGCCGGCGTTCGACCTGCCGGAAGGCAGCTCCCTGCTGACTTCGCCCTCGCTTTGCTACCGTCAGGCCTTCCGTGCTGGGCCAAGCCAGCGAACTGGCCACCCCAAACATCGCCCTAGTCCCCCAACGTCACGACACCAAGCGTTACGCAGAGGCGCTTGAGCAAGGGGGCTCCTTACTGCCCGGTAACTGGCTGGCCGGGCTTAAGCGTTGAAGCTAATAGCTCCAACCATACTTCAATCGTTTGCAGGCTGCCTGCCTCGCCTATATTTGAGGACTGTTAGCCCATGAAAAGCTGGCTGGCTCCAAAGCGCTTACCCGGCGCCACGATCTGCTCCTGCGCGGCCACCAGCGGCAGATCGCGCGCGCCTTCGGCGGTCTGCTCAACCAGTGCGTAGAGCGTCGCCGTGGCCAATTCCAATGCCTGCGGCAGCGCCTGTCCGGCCAACAGCCGGCCCAGCAGCGTGGCCGAGAACACATCGCCCATGCCATTGGGCAATGGGTGCAGCGCCAGGCGCGGGGTGCTCACTAGCCACGCGCCCTCGCCGTTGACCGCCAGCGTACCCAGCTCGCTGTCAGGAATATCCGGCGTGGCCAGGCTGGTGACGATCACCACATCCGGGCCACGGCCGCGCAACTGCCGAGCGATCTTCACCGCTTCCTGCAGATTGGCCGGTTTCGAGCCGGTGAGCAGCTCGAACTCGAACTGGTTAGGCGTGATGATATTAGCGAAGGGAATCGCCTGGTCGCGCAGGAAATCGGGAATCGCCGGGTTGACGAACACACCGCGCCCGACGTCGCCCATCACCGGGTCGCACAGGTAGCGAACCGCCGGGTTGTGTTGGCGAATCTCACCTACCGCCTCGAGAATCACACGCCCGGTATCAGCATCGCCCAGATAACCGGAAAGCACCGCCGACAGCCGCGGCAGCACACCGCGTTCACGCAGCCCGAGCAGCACCTCGCGCACATGCTCCGCGCCGAACACCTGACCGCGAAACTGGCCGTAGCCGGTGTGATTGGAGAACTGCACGGTGTGGATCGGCAGCACCTCGAAGCCCAGCCGCTGCAGTGGGAAAACCGCAGCAGCATTGCCGACATGGCCCCAGGCCACGTGCGACTGAATGGACAAGACGAGGGGCGGTAGCGTGGCGCTCATAGCGATCTCTGCTGGCTGGATACGACGGGGCGAAGATTATTCGCCAAGCTGCTTGGGCGTACCAGTACCTCTTCAAACGCCGAGATGTCGGAGACGGTGCCTAGCAGCTGAGTTATATCGCAACAGCTTGAACGCCTCAGGCAAGCTAGAGATTTGAGGTGCGCTACCAAGACTTGCTGACGATCCGGGCAACGCCAATCGAACCGGGTGCGCGACGAACGGCAGATATATGAATTGACATATCGGTAAATCTCGATATTATCGCCACCCATGGACCTGATCAATGTATTCAAAGCCCTCTCGAATCCCACCCGCCTTGGCATCCTCAAGGGGCTGAAGGATCCGGTGAAGAACTTTCCTCCGCAAGATGAAGGGGACGTTCATACCGTGGGCGTGTGCGTCAGCAGTATTCAGGAAGGTGTCGGTCTGTCTCAGTCAACGGTGTCCGATTACCTCGCGACGTTGCAGCGGGTCGGTCTGGTCGAAGTCCGCCGGGTTGGTCAGTGGACCTACTACAAACGCAATGAAGCCAATATCCGTGCCCTGGCCGAGCTCATTGGCAAGGAGCTGTAATTTTTTGATTTTATATATCGATATTTCTCGATATCCCTTTTAACCGAAACAAGGACTGACAATGGAGAGACCCTAGGCACAGTCGTGTAAATTTTTTTGCATCAATATATCGAAAATTCCCTATATCCCTTTTTCCAGAAACAAGGAAACACACAATGAAAGCGCAAATTCTCAAATCCTTTGGCGGCCCGAACGCGTTCGAACTGAGCGAAGTGGCCAAACCCGTACCGCAGGCAGGGCAAGTTCTGGTGCGGATTCACGCAACCTCCATCAACCCGCTGGACTACCAGGTACGTCGGGGCGACTACGTCGATTACGTTCCCCTCCCCGCCATTACCGGGCATGACGTCTCCGGCGTGGTCGAAGCGGTCGGCCCAGGTGTGAGGAGCCTCGTGCCAGGCGATGAGGTCTGGTACACCACGCAGATTTTCGAAGGTGACGGCAGTTACGCCGAGTACCACGTTGCGTCCGAAAGCATCATCGGCAAGAAGCCGGCATCGCTGAGCCACCTCGAGGCAGCAAGCCTGACGCTGGTAGGCGGGACCGTATGGGAAGCACTGATCGGGCGTGTATCGCTGCGGGTCGGGGAAAGCATTCTGATCCACGGCGGTGCGGGTGGCGTCGGCCATGTCGCGATCCAGGTGGCAAAAGCCATTGGCGCCCGAGTATTCACCACCGTGCGTGAAGAGAACTTCGAATTCGCCCGGGGCCTGGGTGCCGACGTAGTCATCGACTACGAACAAGAGGATTACGTGGACGCCATCCTGCGGGAAACCGATGGCCAAGGCGTGGATGTGATCTTCGACACCATCGGCGGCGACACCTTGACCCGTAGCCCCGATGCACTCGCCCAACTGGGCCGTGTGGTTTCGATCGTCGACATCGCCAAGCCGCAAAATCTGATTCAGGCCTGGGGCAAGAACGCCAGCTACCACTTCGTCTTCACCCGCCAGAACCGCGGCAAGCTCGATGAACTGAAAGCATTGGTCGAGCGCGGTCAACTGCGCCCCCATATTGGCGCGGTCTATTCGCTCGCTGACATTGCAAGCGCGCATGCACTGCTGGAAACGCCCAACAACGGTCTTCGCGGCAAAGTCGCAATTGCCGTCGAGCCCTCACTCGTCCCGTAAGCACACAGGTTCAACTACCAAACTTATTCCAGAGGAATACCGTAATGATTTATGAAATCGCAGTACTGCCTGTTCACGGTGCACAGATTGAACAGTTCAAACAGGCACTTGCCGACGTAGTTCATTTGCTAGAACGCGCCAAGGGTTATCACGGCCATATGTTCGCGCAGGGCGTCGAAAGTCCCGAGACCTTCAACCTGATCGTGCGCTGGGCTTCACTTGAGGACCACTCACCGGGTTTCGAAGCAAGTGACGACCATCAGACTTTCATGCAGGGCCTGGAGGAATACTTCTCGCAAGAGCCGACTGTCTACCACATTCAGGAGGCCGCTTTTACCCATGGAAACAATCAGGCCTTCGATATTGCTACACCAAAAGCTTAAGTCTGCAGCCCTGACGTGGGCACTGCTTCTGGCCGCAATCTGATCTGACAGCTTTGCAATACAAGGCTGTCAGATCAACCGTTAGCTCCAATAGTGAGTTGGCAACCGTGCTCAACTCTCGCGGAGGCATTCGACATTAATTTCGCATTCCGGAGTTTAAAATGATCATCAAACATGCAAAAAACCTGGCAACCATTTCAATTACCAGCCTGGCGATACTTCTATCCAGTAATGCACTCGCTGAAAGTCACGCCACCACTTACAAGTATGGATTGAAACTTGATATAGCCAAGGTTCTATCCATCTCGAAATCCAAAACCCATACCTGCAAGCCGGTCGATCATCTGATGAAATACATCGACTCGGCTGGAACCACCCAGACCCTGAAATTCAGGGCTCTCTCTGATGCGTGCAGCAAAGGGCACTGACATAACGCCAGTGGTGCCAGGGATGGCAAGCAGCCGTAAAAATGAGCAACTGCGTACAACTTAGCGATCAACGCCTATGTAGCCGCTCATTCTTGGCAATCGCTCGCAATACTGGCATATAGCCGCACGAGCCGCGTTATCATGCCCTCGCCAGCGTTCGGCATGAGCACAAGGAGCAGTAGATGAGCGATTCGCGCCAGGCGGCGTTTGCCCGGGAATGCGACCTGATCATGAAAGGCGGCATCACCAGCGGCATCGTCTACCCGCTGGCCATCACCGAAATCGCCAAGGCGTTTCGTCTGCGCAGCATCGGCGGCACCAGTGCCGGCGCCATCGCTGCAGCGGCAGCAGCTGCGGCCGAGCTGGGCCGCCAACGCTATCAGCAGGGTGAGTTGAGCAACGACCCGGCCGGCTTCGCGACAATCGAACGACTGCCCCAACACCTCTGCGTGCCCGCCGCCAATGGCCATGGCACCAAGCTGCTGGCGCTGTTCAAGCCGGCCCCGGTAGTACGCCCCCTGTTCGATACCTTCATCGCCATTCTCGAGGCCAAGGGAAAAGGCCCCTGGGCGCGGTTGTTCGCGCCATTGAAAGTCATGCTCCTGCGCCACAAGCTCGCCGCCCTGGTCGGCGCGATGCTGGCAGGCGGGCCGCTGTGGTGGAGCGCCATCAATAGCGCCAGCGCCCTGGTCTGGCTCTGGGTGCTGCTGTTCGCCGCACTGGGTGGCGTCGCAGCCGTGCTCGGGCGCATGGCCATGGTGGCATTACGCGAATTGCCGGCGAGCGGTTTCGGCCTGTGCAGCGGCATGCCAACGGCCGATGACGACGCCCCAGATGAAGCCCTGACCACCTGGCTGGCCCAGTACTTCGACCAGCTCAGCGGCCAACACGACTACTGCGTCGGCCAGGCCGACGCTATCGAATGCGAGCGCCCCCTGACCTTCGGCGATCTGCGTCGCCATGGCATCGACCTGCAGGTGATGACCACCTGCCTGAGCATGGCGCGACCGTTCCGCCTGCCCTTTCGTGACGATGACAAGGTGCGCGAGAACAACCAGTTCCACTTCCGCCAGGAGGAATTCTCACGGCTATTCCCTCAGCGCGTGGTGACCTGGATGCGCGCTCACCAGCGCCCCGGCACTGACCGTGACGACGGCTACCTGCGCCTGCCGCTGCCTGACGACCTGCCGGTGATCGTCGCCGTGCGCATGAGCCTGAGTTTCCCTCTGCTGCTCAGCGCCGTGCCGCTGCATGCCGTGGACTATCGCAAGAGCGCGAAGAAGCTGGAGCGCTGCTGGTTCACCGATGGCGGCATCAGCTCCAACTTTCCTATCCACTTCTTCGATGCCGCGCTGCCCAGGCGCCCCACCTTCGGCCTCGACCTGGGTCCAACCGATGGCGCCGACGAACAACGCGTGCGCTTCCCGCGTAACAATGGCGATGCGCGGCTGGCCTACTGGCGCCGCTTCCCGCAGAAGGGCCTGCCCGCCCTGCGCGGCTTCCTCGCCCTGCTCAGCAACGTTGCCAAGGACTGGAACCACGAAACCCTGTCGCTGATGCCCGGCTTTCGCGACCGTATCGGCCTGATCCAGCTGACCCGCGAAGAAGGCGGCCTCAACCTGACCATGCCCACCGAGCGCATCGAACGGCTGACCCGTTACGGACGTGAAGCCGGCCAGCAGTTCGTCCTGCGCTTCGGCGACCCGCAGCACTGGCAGCCCGGCGCCCAGGCATCGCCGATGAACTGGGAGAACCACCAGATCATCCGCCTGCGCCTGCAACTGGCCAGCGTCGCTGAACAACTACAGAGCCTGGAAAGAGCCTGCCGCGAACTGCACGGCACCGAGCAGGACTACCAGCGCTTCTTCAGCGCCGATGCCAGGCGCTACAGCTACCCTTTCAAAGGCCTGCATGACCTGGAGCAGGACCCGGATACCGGCCTGTATCGCACCCAGGCCGGCCTGGCGCAGGCCATGTTGGGCAAACTGCGGGAGATCGCCCAGATGATCGAACAGCACCCTGACAGTCACCCGGCGATCGACGCCCCCAAACCCACGCCTGAACTCAAGCTGCGGCCGCGTCTGTAGGGCGCCAGCAAACGACAAGGCTCCCAAATGGGAGCCTTGTTTGCACACGACTGGGGTGATCAGCTACCCGGATGGGCATAGGCCTCTTCGAAGAAATAATCCTTCCAGGACGCCGCCTTGTTCTTCAGCACACCCAGCTCATGCAGCTTCTCGGCATAGATGAAAGTGCGCTGCGGCGAGATGGTGAAGTCGTTTTCCGGGTCCTCGATGATCTTCTTCACGAAGTCCAGCGGCAGCTTGGAGTTCTCCACGCGAATGTACGTCTCGGCGGCTGCGGCCTTGTCTGCCTTGATGATCTGCTCGGCTTCCACCAGCGCGTCATAGAAGGCCTTGTAGGTCTTGGGGTTCTCGTCGTGGAATTTCTCGGTGGCGTAGAGCACGTTGAACGTGGCCTGGCCGCCGAGGATGTCGTAGCTGCTGATCAGCTTGTGTACCTTGGGGTTCTCCAGCGCCTGGTACTGGAACGGCGGGCTGGAGAAATGCGCGGTGATTTCCGAGCCGCCCTTGATCAGCGCCGCAGTGGCGTCCGGATGCGGCAGACTGACGGAAATATTGTCGAAACGCTGGAAGTCATCCTTGCCATAGCGCTTGGCGGCCTCGAGCTGCAGGGTGCGCGATTGGAAGCCAACACCGGCTGCCGGCACGGCAAGACGATCCTTCTCGGACAGATCGTCCAGCGACTTGACGTCTTCACGGTTGCTCAACACATAGCCCGGCAATGAGCCCAGCGCCGCCACCGCTTTTACGTTCTGCCGCCCGTGGGTACGATCCCACACGGTAAGCATCGGCGGCACACCCGCCGAGACCACGTCGATGGCACCGGCCAGCAGCGCCTCGTTCATCGCGGTGGCACCGGAAATGGTGCGCCATTCGACTTCGATCTTGTCCAGGCCCTGGGCCTTGGCGTGCTTCTCGATCAGTTGCTGGTCCTTGACCACGTGCAGCACCAAGTAACCGATGCCGAACTGCTGAGCGATGCTGATCGTGCCTTCGGCCTGCGCAGCCAGCGGAGTTGCCAATGCGCCGAGCAGGCCCAAGGCGGCGGCCAGACGGCCGAATTTGAAGGTGTTGGTCATGGTGTAGTTCTCGTTATGTGATCAGTGAGTTGGTCTTGTAGGGTGGGCCGGGCGGCGATCCGCTTCAGCCCACCAACTGGGTACGCCGCTGGTGGGCTGAAGCCCACCCTAGGATTCTGGTTGCCCTGGATGCCGTGGGAGGGCCAGTGACGTACACCTACGTATCAACGCTGCATCCCCCAGCGCTTGACGGTCACCCGCTCGACCGTGGCGAACACCAAGTTCTCCACCAGCAGGCCGATCAGAATCACCGCAGCCAGGCCGGCGAAGACCTTGTCGGTGTACAGCTCGTTGCGGTTCTGGAAGATGTACCAACCCAGACCGCCCTTGCCGCTGGAGGCGCCGAACACCAGCTCGGCGGCGATCAGCGTGCGCCAGGCGAAGGCCCAGCCGATCTTCAGGCCCGAGAGGATCGACGGCAGCGCCGCCGGAATCAGGATGAACAGCACGAAGCGCAGGCCTCTCAGGCCGTAGTTGCGCCCGGCCATGCGCTGGGTCTCGGAGACGCCGAGAAAACCGGCGTAGGTATTCAGCGCCAGCGCCCAGAGCACCGAATGCACCAGCACGAAGATCAGGCTGTTCTCGCCCAAGCCGAACCACAGCAGCGACAGCGGCAGCAGCGCGATGGCCGGCAGCGGGTTGAACATCGAGGTCAGCGTCGACAGCAGGTCGCGGCCCAGTTGGGTCGACACCGCCAGGGTGGTGAGCAGGAAGGCCAGGCCGATGCCGAGCAGATAGCCCTTGATCAGCACCGACAGCGAGATCGCCACCTTCTCCAGCAGCTCGCCACTGCCGATGCCTTCGGCGAAAGCCTTGGCCGTCTGCACGAAGCTGGGCAACAGCAGGTCATTACCCTGATAACGTGCTGCCAGCTCCCAGATCAGCGCCAACACCAGCAGGATCAGCGTCTTGCGCAGCCAGCCCTGTTGCCACAGACGCTGCAGCAACGGCAGCTCACGTTCCAGCTTGAGATCCGGCAGAGGCTGCAGAGCAATTTCGTAATCTTCTCGGCGTGCGGGGGAAAGACTCATGGTGCACGCTCCTCAGTAGGCAATGCGGATGTCATGGAAGCCCAGCTCGGCAGCGGCGCGTGCGCCCTCTTCGCTGTCTTCCTCGAACAACAGGTGATGGATGCGTTGCGCGGTCTGCTGGAACGCTGTACCACCCAGGCTGTGCAGGTCGAACTGATGGCTGCCCACCTCCGCTCGCACCCGCCCCGGATGTGGCGACAGCAGCAGAATGCGGTTGCCGACTATCAGCGCCTCCTCGATAGAGTGAGTGACGAACAACAAGGTGAAGCGCACCTCTTCCCACAGTTGCAGCAACTCCTCCTGCATCTTGCGGCGGGTCAGGGCGTCGAGCGCGGCGAACGGCTCGTCCATCAGCAGGATCTTCGGCTGCATGGCCAGCGCACGGGCAATCGCCACGCGCGCCTTCATGCCGCCGGACAGGGTGTGCGGGTAGGCATCGGCGAAGGCAGCCAGGCCGACCTTCTCCAGATAGTGCAGCGCCCGTTCTTCGGCCTCGCGACGGCCCAGGGTGCGCGACGCCAACAGCGGGAACATGACGTTCTGCTTTACCGTCTTCCACGCTGGCAACTGGTCGAACTCCTGAAACACCACGATGCGGTCAGGGCCAGGCTCGCGCACCTCGGCGCCATCGAGGCGGATGCTGCCGCCAATCGGCTCGATGAAACCGGCGACGGCCTTGAGCAGCGTGGACTTACCGCAGCCCGAAGGGCCAAGCAGCACGAAACGATCGGCGCGATCCACCTCGAAGCTGACTTCGTGGGTGGCGCGCACCACGCGCTGCGGAGTGCGGTATTCGAGGCTGACCTTGTCTACCTGCAAAACGGTGTCGAAGGCCGCGGCGGTTGACTGTGGGTTGCTGGCCGTGTGGCCTTGCAAGGGGGCATTCATGGGGTTCAGCTTCCTTGGCCGATGGCGGCGTCTTCGAAGAAGTAGTCCTGCCAGGAGGCGGGCTTGTTCTTGATCGCGCCGACGCGCTGAAGGAACTCGGCCAGCGGGTAGGTGTTGGTCGGTGTCACGCTGAACTGGAATTGCTCGTTATCGATGATCTTCAGTAGATCCTCACGGCTGATCTTGGCGCCAGTCACACGGATGTAGGTGTCGGCGGCCGCGCCCTTGTCGTTCTGGGCAAAGTCGGCAGCCTCGGCCAGTGCAGCGACGAAGGCCTTGTAGGTCTTGGGGTTGTCGTTGCGGAATTTCTCGGTGGCATAGAGCACGGTCGGCGAGTTCGGGCCGAGCAGCTTGTAGGTGTCGAGCACCACATGCACATTGGGGTTCTCCAGCGCCTGGTTCTGGAACGGCGGATTGGAGAAGTGCCCGGTCAGCTCGGTGCCGCCGGACAGCAGCGAAGCAGTGGCATCCGGGTGCGGCAGCGCCACGGTGTACTTGTCCAGACGGTCGAACTCCTTGTCGCCCCACTGTTTGGCGGCGGCGTACTGGAGGAAACGTGACTGCACCGAGACGCCCACCGCCGGCACGGCGATGCGATCCTTTTCGGTGAAATCGGCGATGGTCTTGACCTTGGGATTGTTGCTCAACAGGTAGTACGGGAAGTTGCCCAGCGAGGCCACGCCCTTGACGTTCTGCTTGCCGTGGGTGCGATCCCAGACGGTGAGCAACGGGCCAATGCCGGCACCGGCGATATCGATGGCGCCGGACAGCAGCGCATCGTTGATCGCCGCGCCGCCGGAGAGTTGTTGCCAATCGACCTTGATGTCCAGACCATCGGCCTTGCCGTGCTTCTCGATCAACTGCTGGTCACGCACCACGTTGAGCAACAGATAAACGATGCCGAACTGCTCGGCGATGCGAATCTGCCCCTCGGCATGCGCTACCTGAGGCGCCGCCAACGAGCCTGCCAGCAGGCTCAGTGACAGACCGATACCACCGGCCAGCCGGCCAAAACGTGGAATGAAAGGAAAGCGTTTGCCTAGAGACATGGTGAGACTCCATTCGGATACAAGCGAAAAGGGAATTAGGGGGTGCGGTCAATCAGAACGGCACGTCGCCCTGGATAGTCGTGCGGTGCATGCGCCGGCGCAGGTGGCTCGGGCAGCCCGTAGCCAGGTGGACCAGCGCGCGGTTGTCCCAGAACACCATGTCGTGCGGCTGCCACTGATGGCGATAGATGAACTCGGGTTTGGCACTGTGGGCGTAAAGCTCAGCGAGGATCTGCCGGCTCTCGTCCTCAGGAATATCGAGAATATGGGTGGTGAAGTTCTCGTTGACGAACAGGCCCTTGCGCCCGGTTTCCGGGTGGGTGCGCACCACCGGATGCACCACCGACTTGACCTCGGCCAGTTGCGCCTCGGTCAGGGTCGGACGGCGGATGCCGGCGAATACCTCATCGGCATAACGAGCGGTATAGGAATGCGCAGCGCGCTTGCCTTCGATGGCCTGGCGCAATTCGGCTGGCAGGGTTTCATAAGCCAGTTGCTGGCTGGCGAACAGCGTATCGCCGCCCTCCTCCGGCAGTTCCTGAGCCAACAGCATGGAGCCCAGGCTGGGGAACTCCTTGTAGGACAGATCCGAATGCCAGAACTTGCCGGCATCGCCCAGACCGATCGGCTGACCGTTCTCGATGATGTTGGAGATGATGAAAATCTCCGGGTGATCGGCCAGCAGAAACTGCTTGAGCACGTGGATCTGCAGCGGGCCGAAACGGCGACTGAAGGCGATCTGCTGCTCGGGCGTGATGCGCTGGTCACGGAACACCAGCAAGGCGTGATCGAGGTGAGCGCGATGGACACGAGCGAAGTCTGCATCGCTGAGCGGCCGGGTGAGATCCAGACCGATGATCTCGGCGCCAACGGGCGCATCGAAGGGGCGAACCTCGAATGACTGTGCCGAAGCCGCAGTGGTGGTATGGGCTACTGCCGACATAGAAAACTCCATGCAAAGGCGCCAATCGGCGCATCACTTTGACCGGCCGAGGGTTCGGCCATGTGTTCAGTGCGGCGCGCCGATTGGTCGGCAGGTACGCATGGAGGAGAACTCTATAGGTATAAGAAAATTATTTTAAATACCTAAAAAGCATATTCATATGACCGCCAGCGAGTCGCGCCATCAGATGGCACGCTCGCTGCCACCTTAGGGCGCTAGGCATGGCGGTTAGCGGCCAACCATCTCCTGAGCAGGAGCCCTCCATCAGCTCTTGTTACGGCGACCCAACCGAGTCGACACCGGATTCACTTCGTCAAAAACGCCAGACGGCCTTAACTGAAGCTGACTGACTCAGGTAGTCAGCGCGCCCATTGGCTTCGTAGCGTATCGAGATGTCCGTTCCGTTTGCCAGGCTGTGGGTGTAGCCCACACCAGCCCTGGCCAGCCAGGGGCCATGGTCGATCCCAGCGGCAACGAAGCTCTGCCCTGGCGCACCGACATAGCTGGCTACCAGGTTATCGTCGTCGTTGATGACGTCGTAGCTGACGCCAACGATGGCCTCAAGCTGCGAATGGGGGGTCAGCGCATGGACGATGCGACCATCCACACCGAGGGTCATGACCTCAACCGTACTGGCTTCGACATCAAGGCTAAGTGCTCCTGCTCCGCGTTCGGTATAAGACTCAGTCCTTAGCCGGGTGTAATCAGCACGAATCGCCGGAATGAAGGTGTTAGCCTGATCCAGAACGATGGCTTTGGACAGGCTGGAGCCTACATGCAGGCTCCAGCTGTCATAGCTGGCGCTGGCAGAACGATTGAGCCCCCCGAAGTCGAGGGTGCGATCACTGTCGTTGTCATTCCATCCGGCATCGACCTGAAAGCCCAAAATCAGGTCGTTGAGCGGACGGCTGCCATACAGGGCAATGACGTGGCTATCGATTTCGGAATGGGTACCAGCACCACTGAGGTGGGTATTACCGTCGAGCCGGGTGTTGGCATAGGCGTAGGCAATGCCGATCTGGGTTTCTCCAATATCCCCCTCGACACCCGCCGCCAGCCCCCAGGTATCGGCGCTATAACCCGAGGCATTGTCATCGGTATCGTCCTGGTCCACTCGGGAACCAAAGGGCCTGATCCACACGTTCTTGTTCAGCGCTAGATCACCTGAAGACAGACCGGTGGTCCCGGCGGCGAAGCGGTTGGCGAAGATCGAGTTGATGGTATTGAGTGCGCCCAGCGTGGCCTGGGAGCTGGCATTGAGCGGCAAAGTCTGCGCCGCCGCGCGGGCCACACTGCGCTCGTCCGGCAGCCGACCCAGTGCGGTAACGACGTCGATCATATCGCCAGTTGGGGTTCCCTGGACCTGGGCATCAAGGACGCTGGCTGCTCCCAAGGCCGGGTAAAGACGGTTGTTGAGCGCCGAACCGTAGACGGTAGTACCGCTCGAACCGTTACCACTGGCAATGACGTTGAGATCGACGCTATTGCTGTTGATGGTGGCGTTGAAGTCGAACAATGCGGAGTTGTCAGTGACGATGAAGCTCGTCGCGTTCAGCGTGTCGGCCGTGACAATACCCGTCAGAGAGAGGTTGTTGGCCAACGTAGGGCTGCCGATCACATCGACGGCAAGGTTGCTGTTGTTGAAGGTGGCCACGCCACTGACGTTCAGCCTGCCGTAATTCGCGCTGTCGGCGACGCCAATGGTCAGGGTCTGGCTGCCACTCTGGGTGTAGCTGCCTAGTGCCAGCGTGCCAGCGCTTACGGTTGTATCGCCATCCCAGGAGTTGTCGCCAGCGATGGTAAGGGTGCCCGCACCCAGTTTGGTGAAGCCGCCGGTGCCGATGAGGATCCCGGGCGTTTGAATACCAACGTTGTAGCCGTTGGTATCGAGAAAGGCCCCATTGTTTGTAATATCAATATCCCCAAAGCTGAAGTTGGGGAAAAATTCAAGTTCGCTACTCCTGGCCTGTAGAATGCCGCCATCCCACTGGAGTAGTCCCATACCGACACCTTTCAAGATAAAAGGCGTCGAGAAAACCCCACGAGCACCGCTAGTGCCGCTAAGCGACAACTGAGCGAAGCTGTCCATGTATGCAGCAAGGTCAGCCCCATCACGAACAGTGACGATTGCTCCGTCGTCAACCATGACCACGGCCTGCCCATCAACGCCGATGGAGAGAAAACCGTTAGTTGTCCATCTTGCCCCTGTACCGCTAACGAATACCACTCCCTGGCTCCCGTTATTAAAGCCAATATAAGCATCGGTGTTGGTGGCTTCGCCGCCGCTGGTAATGTTGAGTTGACCGAGCGTGTTTCCGCCAACGATAAGATAGCCGGCAGCGTCGAATTGGACACCTGAAGGCACGTTCTGGACCATACCTCCATCAATAACTACGCTTGCCACCGCAGTGCCTGATGCTATGGAAATACTTGCTACCAGAAATGCGCCAGCACACAACCTATACGGCGCAGGTACTCTCTCTTGAAGGCTCGTCGGAATTGGCGCGACTCGCACCTTACTCAGGCGATTGAATACAGCTCCATGGCAACGTTCCATAACACTCTCCCTAGCGACTGCTGGCGAATTGCCGCAGCTTTTGTTTGAGCGCGAGCCTACTCCCAATAAACCCGTTATCGCAAGAAAGCGGCACGTTAGTGCCAGCATCCTCGAATATCAAAAGGCACGCCGTCCCGCTCTGGGCCCCCGCTAAGGCCATTCGTCGACTCAAGCCTGGCTAAGGCTGCACACTGAAGGGAAAGCCTGAAGGCTAGTTCACCTCGAACTTGGGCTTGGCGGCCTTTACACCATCACACGGGCTGTTCTGTTCGCACATACCACTCCACCCGGTTCCGCCCTTGCGTCTTCCCTCGATAAAGGACGGCATCTGCCTGCTGCAGAAACTCATCGAACACCTGCGCGCTGTTGAATTCATTCGAAACGCCAAGGGTCGCCGTGCAGCGAATCGGTTCACTCAGGCCAGCGCCAGCCACTTCGCTATGTTCGATCGCTGCCCGGATGCGCTCAGCCAACTGCCGGGCGCCGGCGCTATCGGTATCCAGGGCGATCACCACGAATTCCTCGCCGCCCAAGCGGCAGACCAGGTCGCCCTGGCGTGCGGTGGCCTTGAGGACTTCGGCAACACGCGTCAGGACGAGGTCACCAACATTGTGACCGTGGGTATCGTTGATGCTTTTGAAGTGGTCGATATCCACGATCAACAGATACGCCGGGCCAGCCGTGCGCGAGCGGAAGTGGGCGTCCAGGGCGTCCATCAGCCCGCGCCGGTTCAACAGCTGGGTCAGCGGGTCGTGCGCAGCCAGGTTGCGCAGTTCATCGGTAAGCCGGCGCAACACCAGCCACACGGCGCTGGGCGGCAGCACCGTCGCCAGAAACGACATGTAGAGGTAGAAAACCTTCTGGAAGCCGCTGCCCATATCGAGGGCCGCCAGGCCACCCTTGAGGATCATCGCGAACTTCATGGCGTTGAGGATGCAGATACCGCCTATCAGCACGGCGAACACCAGCATCTCGACGCGCAGATCCCGGGCAAAGGTTCGCCGTCCGTAGAGCACCGCCACGGTCATGGCCAGAAACAGCGAGGCACAGGCCGCAGCCAGCATGGCGTGGCGGGCTTCGGTTCCCAGTAGCCATTGCACCAATAGTTGCAACAGCGTGTAGCCGGCCACCAGCATGAGCAACGGACGCCGCACCGGCGTCGGCCGCTCGAAAAAGCGCATGGCGCCCAGCACATAGACGACAGGAGCACTGAGCGTCAGCGTGTGATTGATGACGCTCACCAGCCCCTCATCCGGTGGGCCGCCGAACAACTGCAGGATGTAGGCAAGGCCCAGTAACAGGTTGCCCAGCGCGAAGACTTCCATGCCCATCTTCTTGCCATTCAGCCGGGTGCTGATCAGCAGGAACATCACGGAAAAACACAGCAGGTACACGCAGAGCATGCCGAGGATGACGGTAGTGACCATGGTTCGCGCAAGTTGAGGGATGGCAACGGGAGCCTAGCACTGCGTGACGCACAGCGGCGCCCTCGCCTCTCTGCGTTGCAGAGGCTGTTTGCATGGCATTTCAAACCCGCGAATCGTAGGCATATGGCGCTGGGAAGGCAATTTGTCATGCACGCCTGTAGAGGCAGCCTCGCGGCGCTGGCCTACCGTGCGAAAAAAGAATGCCGAGTCGGCTGAGCCGGCTCGGCGTAAACGCAAACCCGTTTGCACAGGTTTACTACCGTGTTCAACGGTGGGCAGCTAGGACACAAAAAGAGCCGCCTTACAGTTTCGATCAGAAAGCCGGCAGTACCGCACCTTCATAACGTTTTTCGATGAAGGCTTTCACTTCCGGGCTGGTCAGCGCGGCGGAGAGTTTCTTGATCGCCTCGCTGTCCTGGTTGTCCGGGCGAGCCACCAGGTAGTTGACGTAAGGCGAATCGCTGCCTTCGATCACCAGCGCGTCGCGCTTGGGATTGAGCTTGGCCTCCAGCGCATAGTTGGTGTTGATCAGCGCCAGGTCGACCTGATTCAGTACGCGCGGCACGGTGGCTGCCTCCAGCTCGCGGAACTTGAAGTTGCGCGGGTTATCGGCGATGTCACGCGGCAGCGCCTGGGCGCTGTTGGGATCCTTGAGGGTCAGCAGGCCAGCCTTCTGCAGCAGGAGCAGCGCACGGCCGCTGGTGCTGACTTCGTTAGGGATGGCAATGGTGGCGCCGTTCGGCAGCTCATCGAGGGATTTGTACTTGGTCGAATAAGCGCCGAAGGGTTCGACGTGTACGCCCTGCACGATCACCAGTTCGGTACCGCGCTGCGCATTGAAGGTGTCCAGGTACGGCTTGGTCTGGAAGTAGTTGGCATCCAGGTTCTTCTGGCTCACCTGCAGGTTGGGCTGAACGTAGTCGGTGAAGACCTTGATATCCAGATCCACGCCTTGCTTGGCCAACTCGGGCTTGATCAGTTCGAGAATTTCGGCGTGCGGCACCGGGGTGGCGGCAACGCTCAGTTTTTCGCCAGCATGGGCCAGGGAGGCAGTCAGGGCAGCGGCCAGGGCGGTCAACAGCAGGGTCTTCTTCATAGTTCCTTGTTCTCGGTCTGTGGCACCGGCTGGATCAGCAGTCCGGCGCGTTTGGCAGGCGCCCGGCGGATGTGCGGGGCTGAGCGCGACAGTACGAAGAAATTTTTATTCCATAAAATAATTATTAATTATTTTCTTATACTCGAAATAATCTTCCACTTCTGCTTCTGAGCCCAGCCTGCTCCCGCCTAGAGTGAAAAGCCTTCGCTCCCTGGAGGCTCCCATGCTTGGGTAACCGGGGACAGACCACGATATTGATGTACCCACCTGTCCACTCGCGGCATGCTGGCGCAGGTCAAGCTGGACGACGCCAACATTGGCTGGCTGCGGGCCTGTATGTTGATGAAGCGCCAGCTTTACCCACCGGAAGCACAACACCATGTCTTCGCGAAGGGTTTCTCAGCCGCGTCCACCAGCGTTCGTGTTCGCCCTTAGCTGGCGAGCACTGGGCCAGCCGCCTAGTCCATGCATGGGTGCCGAATCAATCCGATTGGACGTCAACACACCCTGCTCAGCTCTAGATGCGGCACTACTCAGTAGCGCCGCGTGCTCATCAGCTCTTCCAGCACCCGAGAAGTGACACGAAACGGGATCGACATATGGTCCTCGCCCGCCTCGAGCTGGAAATCACTGCGCAGACCGTACTGCGAGAGGGATTCCAGACGCAGCTGCAGTGAGCGCACATCCTGAATTTCCTGCGGCATTTCACGGTCGCCCACCCACATGCTCAGGCTGCGGTGGGTCAGATCCAGTTCTCCTGCATGCGCTCGCTTGGTGAATGCCCGCTCATGCTCCAGCAGGTAGCGGTCACGCCACCACAGGCTGGGACTGATAGCGACCACATGCTGGAACAGCTGCGGCCGGGTAAACAACGCGTAGATGCCGAACATGCCACCGAAGGAATGGCCGACGAGGCTGATCTGGTCCTGATCGACCTTGAAGCGCTGGTTGACCCGCGGCATGAGGCGCTGCTCGATGAAATCGAGAAACAGGTCCTGGCCACCCTGCGGTGGATCATTGCGCTCGGGCAGTTGCGGCGGCGACAGGTCGAACGCACGACGCTCGAAATCCAGCGGCGTGCTGCTGGGGTAGCCGATGGCGACGATAATCGCCTTGCGCCATTGCTTTTGCGCCCGCTTGGCTGCATGGAATGCCGGAAAGTAGGCATTGCCGTCGAGCAGATAGACCACCGGGTAGCCGCCGGTGTAAGGCACATCGCCCTCCGGCAGGCTGACCATGATGCGGTAGTCACGGCCCTCGGCACTCTTCATCAGCCATTGTTCACTAGCGTCCAGATTGACCTGGTTGGCCTGGGCAGAGGCAAAACCACCCAGCACTAGCGCCGTTACGGCGCCGCGCAGCCAGCTCAGCGCACTCACCAGCTGTAGCTCAGGCTGGTGATCACGCTGCGCGCCTCGCCACGATAGCAATAGCCATCCTGACAGTTGACATATTGCTTGTCGGTCAGGTTGCGGGCATTGACGGCTAGACGCACACCGTCCAGATCGCCAGCGAAGTCGTAGTGCACCCCGGCGTCGAACAGGGTGTAGTCATCGCTTTTCACCGTGTTCATGTTGTTGCCGTAGACGCTGCTGGTGTAGCGCGCGCCCGCACCGAAACCGAGACCAAGCGGTAGCTTGTAATCGAGCCACAGCGCCGCCATGTGGCGCGGCGTATTTTTCGGGTCCTTGCCCTGGTTGCCATCGTTGCTCTTGGTCACCTCGGGGTCGTTGTAGCTATAGCTGGCTGTCAGATGCAGGCGATCGCTGAGGTCGGCCACGGCCTCCAGCTCGAGACCACGTGATACCTGTTCGCCGGTCTGTACGGTGTTGAGCGGATCGAGTGGGTCGCGGGTCGAGACGTTCTCCTGCGTCAGGTGATAGAGCGACGCGGTAAACAGTGCACTGGTGCCAGGCGGCTGGTACTTGAGGCCGATCTCGTACTGCTTGCCTTCGGTCGGTTTGAGCGGGCCGGCGGCGTTGCTGCCGCTCTGCGGCAGGAAGGACTCGGCATAACTGGCATAGGGCGCCAACCCATTGTCGACCAGGTACAGCGCCCCCAGTTGATAGGTGGTAGCAGAGTCACTGCGCTTGCTAGTGCTATCGCTCAGGTTGTCGCTGGTGCGCACATGCACCCAGTCGCGGCGCACGCCGGCCGACAGACGCCAGCGGTCGAGTTCGATCTGGTCCTGCAGATAGATGCCACTACGCTGGGTCAGGCTGTCCTGGTCAGCCAGCAAGGTGCCTGGACGACTGACCGGCTGGTGATAATCCGGTGCGTTGATGTCGATCGACGGCGCCGGCCCGGAGGCGTAAAGCACCGAACTGTCGAACCAGGCGTAATCCCAGCCAGTCAGCAGGGTGTGCTGCAGTTCGCCAGTGGCGAAACGGCTGACCAGGCGAGTGTCGCTGCTCACCGACTCCATATCCTCGTATACCCCGACGGCATAACGCTCCATCACCCCGTTGGTGATCGTGCCGTTGGGTTGCAGGTACTGGTTGGTGGTGTCCAGCTGGCCATAACGCAGATTCTGCTGCAGGCTGAACGTGTCGTCGAAGGCGTGTTCGAACTCGTAGCCGAACGTCCACTGACGCTGGCCAAGCTTGTCGAAGTACTCATCGCCCTGCCAGAAATCGGTGAGGCGGTTACCGTCGTGATAGAGCATTGGCGAGGCGGCGGTCTCGCGCTCCTGATATTGCGCGAGCAGGGTCAAGCTGGTGGCCGGATCGATCTGCCAGCTCAGCGACGGCGCCAGCATGCGCACGTCATTGTTCAGCTGTTCGATGTCGTAGTGGGCGTCACGATAGACACCGACGGTGCGAAACAGTACATCGCCCGCCTCGTCCAGCTTGCCGCCGACATCGAACTGCCCTTGCCGGTGATCGTGATTACCGGCCTGGATTTCCACCTGATTCTTCGCCTGCAGGCTGGGCCGCTTGCTCACTCGGTTGACCATGCCGCCGGGGCTGATCTGCCCGTACAACACCGAAGCCGGGCCCTTGAGCACCTCGATGCGCTCCAGGGCGTAGGCCTCCGTGCCGTAGATCGACAACCAGCCGTTGTAGGGCTGGCGCAGACCGTCGAGGAAGTCAGCGGACATGGTGGTGTCGAAGCCGCGGATGTTGATCTGATCGAAACGCGGATCGAGCCCCGAACCGCCGGTACGCACGCCAGCGCTGTAGGCCACGGCGTCTTCGACGCGGTCGACCTTGCGATCGGCGATCTGCCCGGCGGTGACCACGCTGATGCTCTGCGCGGTCTGCAGAATGGGCAAATCGGTCTTGGTCGCCGTGCTGGCATTGCTGGCGAAATAACCCGGCAGCGGCGCGAAAGCGCTTTGCGTCGGCGCGGCCTCGACGGTCACAGGCTGCAGCTGGTAGCTGTCGTCGGCCCGCTGCGGCCGTACCACATAGCCGGACGCGGTCTTCTCGGCCACCAGCCCGGTACCGCCCAGAATCTGCGACAAGCCTTCCTCGACCGACTGTGCGCCTGCCGCGCCGGGGCTGACCCGCCCGCGGACTGTCTCCGGCGAGTACGACAAGGTAATGCCAGCCCGCTCGGCATAGAGGCTCAGCGTTTGGTCCAGCGCCCCGCCCGGTACATCAGCGGCGGCCGCACGTGGCGTCGGCTCGGCCGCCAGCAACGCGGGGCTGGTGGCAACGCCGCACAGCGCCAGGGCGATACAGATGGCAGTGGACAGCTTGCGCGGTTGCAGGCGCGACGGCAGAGAGCAGGTAGAGCGCATGAGGGTATCCATTCAGGGAGTGATCACCCCTAACCGGATGAGCCGCCAAAGTCCGACAAATTTTTTATGCGACGGGCACAACGCGCACCCACCAGCGGGTTCGCTCCACCAACGTTACCGGCAGCAGATGAGTGATGTTGTGCAACATCAGCTCGGGTTCAGCGAGGCGAAAAACGCCGGACAGGCGTAAGTCGGTTATCGCCGGATCACAGCCCAGCCAGCCATGCCGGTAGCGCCCGGCCTCGGCGAGAAAATCCGCCAGACGAATGTCGTTGACCACCAGTAGCCCACGTGTCCAGGCGAATGGATCGAGCGCGCTTCGCCCCAGAGGGCTCATGCCCCTGGCCGATACCGCCAGCCCCTCGCCCGCCTGCAACTGATGCTGCCCTGCGGCGGCGCGAACCCGCACCTCACCCTGCTCGACTCGTATCTCGCTGCGGTTGTCGTACTCGCGCACCGACATGCGCGCGCGGCGCCCCACGCATTCGGCAAAGGCGCAGCGCAGTTGCCATTGCTCGCCCTCGACCAGCGCCTCGCCGCTACGCAACGAGAGTTTCTGGCCGTGAATATCGATCGCGCTACCCGTGTTGAGCAGCACCTCGACATCACCCGGCAGCTCGAAACGCCGTGTTTCGCCGGTGGCCGTCGCGAAGTCAGCGCGCCACACCGGTACCGAGGCCGCCGCCAGCAGCGTGGCGCTACCAGCCGTCAGGCCAAGCAGCTTGAGCATGCGCCGCCGGCTCAGATCCGCCTCGGCCCGCTGCAACAAGGGGATGGCCTGCGCCGCATCGCCCAGCGGATGCAGCTGAAAGAACCCGGCCATCTGCTGCAGGCGTTGCCAGGCCTGGTCGTGCTGTTCGTCCTGCGCCAGCCAGTCATATAACTGGCGGTGTAGCTCGACGCAGGCAGGCTCGGCGCGCAGACGCATCTGCCATTCGATGGCCGCACGGACGATAACCTCGGAAGGCTGCCCGGCGGCCATCACGGCGCAGCCTCGAAACACAGGCGATAGCAATGCAGCAAGGCGTGGGCTACATGGCGCTCAACGGTGCGACTGGAAACGCCCAGTTGCCGCGCCACCTGCGCATGGTTGAGGCCGCCGAGCTGATAAAGCAGAAACGCCTCGCGCACGGCGGGCTTCAATCCTTCGAGCAGCTGCGCGATGCGCTCCAGGGACTGTAAGGCCTCGTAGCGAACCTCCGGCGACGGATGGCTCGCCTCGGGCAACAGCGCCAGGGCTTCGAGATACGCGCGCTCCAGCGCATCGCGCCGCCAGTGATCGATCACCAGGCCACGGGCGATACGTGCCAGCAAGGCACGAGGCGCCCTATTGTCGACAGGCTGATCACGCACCAGCAGGCGCAAAAAGGTGTCCTGAACCAGATCCGCCGCCTGCTGCGAACAGCCGACCGAACGCCGCAGCCAGCCATGCAGCCAGCCCTGATGCGTGCCGTACAGCACCTCAAGGGGAATGGTCGAATCGGTTTCGGACGAGGACATAAAGCGGCCCATACCAGCAGGCTGAAAACACCATGAAGGAGCATGGCGACCGCTGCGAACATTAATAGCGAATCATTCTTATTACAAATTTTTCAGCTTGCGAAGCATCAGCCCGGCGAGTCAGGTCGTCCCACCTCGCCCTTTTCGGCTAGCGGTGATCACTAAAATGACCGCTGCCTTGCCACCTTTTATCTCGAGCGGCCCATGACGGGCTGTGGTTCGAAGTGCCAAGTGATACCATTGCGCGCTTCGACGCCGCCCCGTCCAACGACGGCAACCGGCGCCACGATGCCCGACACTCCCCCCATGCCTCACCAGCCTTATCGGCTCGTCTGCCGGCAGGGACGTAGCGTTCACTCATATGCGCAGGTTCGTCTTCCTCGGTTCGGGCCGGGCTGAAAGGCTCGAAAGCGGTATCACCCTTTAAACAGCGCACCTCAAGCTATTGATAGGTAAGTCCTTTGATTTCCACCGCTAACATCACCATGCAGTTCGGCGCCAAGCCGCTGTTCGAGAACGTTTCCGTCAAGTTCAACAACGGCAACCGCTACGGCCTGATCGGCGCCAACGGCTGCGGCAAGTCGACCTTCATGAAAATTCTTGGCGGCGACCTCGAGCCTTCCGGCGGCCAGGTGATGCTCGAGCCGAACGTGCGCCTGGGCAAGCTGCGCCAGGATCAGTTCGCCTACGAAGAATTCAACGTGATCGACACCGTGATCATGGGTCATGAGGAGCTGTGGAAGGTCAAAGCCGAGCGCGACCGCATCTACTCGCTGCCGGAAATGAGCGAAGAAGACGGCATGAAGGTCGGCGAGCTCGAAGGCGAGTTCGCCGAGATGGACGGCTATACCGCTGAATCGCGCGCGGGCGAGCTGCTGCTGGGCCTGGGCATCCCGCTCGAACAGCATTTCGGCCCGATGAGCGAAGTCGCCCCCGGCTGGAAGCTGCGCGTGCTGCTGGCCCAGGCGCTGTTCTCGGACCCGGACGTGCTGCTGCTCGACGAGCCGACCAACCACCTGGACATCAACACCATCCGCTGGCTGGAAACGATCCTCACGGCGCGTAACAGCACCATGATCATCATTTCCCACGACCGTCACTTCCTGAACTCGGTCTGCACCCACATGGCCGACCTGGATTACGGCGAGCTGCGCCTGTTCCCGGGCAACTACGACGAGTACATGACTGCCGCGACCCAGTCGCGCGAGCAGCTGCTGGCCGACAACGCCAAGAAGAAGGCACAGATTTCCGAGCTGCAAAGCTTCGTCAGCCGCTTCTCGGCCAACGCCTCCAAGGC
Source organism: Pseudomonas sp. YY-1 (assembly GCF_002843095.1). NCBI lineage: Bacteria > Pseudomonadati > Pseudomonadota > Gammaproteobacteria > Pseudomonadales > Pseudomonadaceae > Pseudomonas > Pseudomonas sp. YY-1. The sequence continues at coordinate 579,352 of NZ_PJLX01000001.1, forward strand.
CAAACAGGCCACCAGCCGCGCCAAGCAGATCGACAAGATCCAGCTGGCCGAGGTCAAGCCGTCGAGCCGCGTCAGCCCGTTCATTCGCTTCGAGCAGACCAAGAAACTGCATCGCCAGGCCGTGACCATCGAGAAGGTGTCCAAGGCCTTCGACGACAAGGTGCTGTTCAAGAACTTCAGCTTCACCGTCGAAGCCGGCGAGCGCGTGGCGATCATCGGCCCCAACGGTATCGGCAAGACCACCCTGCTGCGCACCCTGGTCGGCGAAATGGAGCCCGATGCCGGTTCGGTGAAATGGACCGAGAGCGCCGAGGTTGGCTACTACGCACAGGATCACGCCCACGATTTCGAAGATGACGTGACCCTGTTCGACTGGATGGGCCAGTGGACCACCGGTGAGCAGGTGATCCGTGGCACGCTCGGGCGCATGCTGTTCTCCAACGACGAGATCCTCAAGTCGGTGAAGGTGATCTCCGGTGGTGAGCAAGGCCGCATGCTGTTCGGCAAGCTGATTCTGCAAAAGCCTAACGTGCTGGTGATGGACGAACCGACCAACCACCTGGACATGGAATCGATCGAGGCGCTCAACCTGGCGCTGGAGAACTACCCGGGCACGCTGATCTTCGTCAGCCATGACCGCGAGTTCGTTGGTTCCCTGGCCACGCGCATCATCGAACTGTCGGACAACGGCGTGACCGACTTCAGCGGCACCTACGACGACTACCTGCGCAGCCAGGGCATCATCGTCTGAGCACACGCTACAGAAACAACAAAGCCCGCTTTTGCGGGCTTTGTTGTTTCAGCGCTCTGCTCAGGCAGTAGCGAACAACTCGGAGATACGCTGCGCAGCACCTTTCATGGCTTCGGCGCGCGGCTCTTCGCCGTAGGCCAGGCCTTCGGCGCGAACGATCTCGATGTCGTCGATGCCGAGGAAATTCAGCACGCGCACCAGGTAGTCCTCATGCGCATGGCCAGACAGCTGGCCGGCATGAATACCACCGGCGCTGGAGGCGATCACCACGGTCTTGCCACCAGCCAGCCCTACCGGGCCATTCTCGGTGTACTTGAAGCTCTTACCGGCGACGGCGATACGGTCGATCCAGGCCTTCAGCTGGCTGGGAACGCTGAAGTTGTACATCGGCGCACCGATGACGATGGCATCGGCAGCCAGGAACTCTTCCAGGGTGCGCTCGGCCAATTCGGCCTCGTGCTTCTGCGCGGCGTCACGCAGCTCGGCCGGAGTGCCGGCGGCTACCAGGCTGGCAGCGGAGAAGTGGCTGATCGCATCACTGGCCAGGTCACGGTAGGTAACCTGGGCATTCGGCGCGGCAACACTCCAGGCTTCGACAACAGAGCGGCTGAGCTGACGGGAAGCGGACGCATCACCCAGGATGCTGGAATCAATGTGCAGTAGTTTCATGGTGTATCTCCTGAGAGTGGTGCGACATGGCGGCACAATGGAGCTGATACTACCGATGAGCCCAATAACCGATAAGATGGCAAAATCGTGATGCTTCGTCCCACACATAGGACAGTGATATGCAGGATCTCAACGACTTGTTCTACTTCGCCAAGGTAGTGGAAGCCGGTGGTTTCGCCGCGGCCGGACGTGCACTGGGCATTCCCAAGTCGCGCCTGTCGCGGCGCATCGCCGAGCTGGAGCAGCGCCTGGGCGCGCGCTTGCTGCAACGCTCGACACGCAAGCTGGCGCTGACCGATATCGGCGAACGCTACCTGCGCCATTGCCAGGCGATGTTGCTGGAGGCGGAACAGGCCGAGGAAACCGTCACCAATCTGACCAGCGAGCCGCGTGGCCGGGTGCGCTTCTCCACGCCCCCGGGCTTGGCCCTGCTACCCGATCTGATCAATGATTTTCTGAAGCGCTATCCCAGGGTGCAGCTGGAGGTCGTGCAAACCAGCCGCCGTATCGATCTGCTCAATGAGGCGGTGGACGTCGCCCTGCGCGTACGCAGCGTCGATGATGAAGAGCCGGGCCTGATCACTCGCCGCCTCATACCCGCCCATGCCTGTGTGGTGGCATGCCCGAATCTGGTCGCCGGGCTGCGCCTGGAGCAGCCGGAAGACCTGCAGCAGTTGCCAGCGCTAGGCGCTATTGGAGCCGACCGGCGCATTCATCTGCGCTTTCATCACAATACGACGCAGGAGGCTCGTGAGATCGCCCTGGAAGCACGCCTGGCCGTCGACGACTTTCCCATACGCAAATCGGCAGCATTGGCCGGAGTGGGCATCACCTTTTTGCCCACCATTTACTGCCACGAGGAATTGGCCGATGGCAGCCTGGTTTCATTGCTGCCGCACTGGACGGTGCCTCAGGGCTATGTCCAGCTGGCCTACACCCACAGGCGCGGCATGTCGCCGGCTGTCCGCGCCTGGATCGAGTTGCTCAGCGATGCATTCAGTCGCTGGAGCTACCCACTGACTCAGATACGGAACTGACGCACCAGCGCGCCGAGACGATCACCCAGGCCGGCCAGGCTGCGCGCAGTCTGCGCACCACGTTCGGTTTCATCGGCGACGCTGTCCACGGCAACGGCTATCTGATGCACGCTGCGATTGATCTCCTCGGCTACCGCCGTCTGCTCCTCGGCGGCGCTGGCGATCTGCGCGTTCATGGCGTTGATGGTGGCGATCAGTTGGGCAATGGCATCGAGCGATTCGCCGGCCTTGTTGGCCTGCTCGCTGGTCAGCTCGCCCGCATCGCTGGAACGGCGCATCGAAGTCACTGACTGCTGCGTGCCCTGCTGCAGGCGGTCGATCATGCCCTGGATTTCCTGGGTGCTCTGCTGGGTGCGGCTGGCCAGCGCACGCACCTCATCGGCGACCACGGCAAAACCGCGCCCGGCCTCACCGGCACGCGCGGCTTCAATGGCGGCGTTGAGCGCCAGCAGGTTGGTCTGCTCGGCGATGGAGCGGATCACGTCGAGCACGCTGACGATGGACAGTACGTCCTGCTGCAGGTTGTCGAGCGATACGCCGCTGCTGCGAATGTCCTCGACCAGTGAGTGAATGCGCTGAATGCTGCCATCGACCACACTCTTCGCCGCCTGCCCTTCGCGGTCGGTCTGCTGCGCAGCTTCAGCGGCGTTCTGCGCGCTCTTGGCGACTTCGTGAGCGGCGGCGGACATTTCGTTGATCGCCGTGGCCACCTGATCGGTTTCGTGGCGCTGCTGCCCCATGGCCTGCTCGGAGCGCTGCGCCTGTTCCGAAACCTGGCCCACCAGCTCGGTGAGCTGCCCGGTCATTTCGACGATCTGCCGCACCAGGCCATGCACCTTCTCGACAAAACGGTTGAACGAGCCGGCCAACTGGCCCAACTCGTCCTCACTGGTGATCGGCAGACGGCGGGTCAGGTCGCCCTCGCCTGCAGCAATATCATCGAGGTTGGCCTTGATCTGCTGCAGCGGACGCAGGAAAGCGTTGCCCAACCACACGCCAATCACGCCGAACACCAGCAGGAGGATCGCCGCCACCACCATGATGCTGGTGATGATGGTGCCGATGCGGCGATCGATCTCAGCCTGCACTTCGACGATCTGCGCTTCGATACCGTCGAGGTTGAGCGCGGTGCCGAGGGCCATGTCCCATTTGGGCAGGTAGTAGCTGTAGGCGAGCTTGGGCACCTGCACGGCCTCGTTGCCCGGCAGCGGCGAGGAATAATTGACGAAGTAGGTGTTGTTCTTCGCCACGTTGACCAGTTCACGGTTGATGTAGACGCCATTGGAGTCGCGTCGGTCGACAAGGCTCTTGCCGACATCCACCGGGCTGTCGCCACGGAACAGGCGCACCACGTTGGAGTCGTGACCGAAGAAGTAGCCGTCGGCGCCGTACTTGATCTTCGAGAGGATGGCGATGGCCTGTTCGCGACTGGCCATGTCGCCCTGGGCGGCACCATCGTAGAGCCCCTTCACCGAACCCAGTGCGATCTGGATGTAGTGCTCGAGCTCGCTGCGTTTCTCCTGCAGCAGACGCTCGCGCGTTTCGGCCACTTCGTCAGCAGCCAGATTCTGCAACACCCTCGCCGCCGTACCGCTGAGCACCAGCGCGAAGAGGATGACGGGAACCAGCGCAAGCAGGATTACCTTGGCTTTTAGTGTGAGGCGCATTCTTATTGTCCTTGTGTGCGAAACCAAAACGGGGCTACCGATATATCGGCAGCCCCGTGAAGGAGTTAAGCGACCCAAGGTGCCGAGAACTTAATTCGGCGCATGTGCACGCCTTTACAGCAGCATAGCGGCGGCCCACCCGAACGCCAGCAGCGGCAGGTTGTAATGCAGGAAGGTGGGCACCACGCTGTCCCAGATGTGGTTGTGCTGACCGTCGGCGTTCAACCCCGAGGTTGGCCCGAGCGTCGAGTCCGAGGCGGGTGAGCCGGCATCGCCCAGCGCACCGGCAGTGCCGACGATGCTGACGATGGCCAACGGGCTGAAACCCAGTTGCACACCGAGCGGCACGAAAATCGCCGCGATGATCGGGATGGTGGAAAAGGAAGAACCGATGCCCATGGTCACCAGCAGCCCGACCAGCAGCATCAACAGCGCGCCAACGGCCTTGTTGTGGCCGATCAGGGCTGCCGAGCTATCGACCAGCGTCTTGACCTCACCGGTGGTCTTCATCACCTCGGCGAAACCGGCAGCGGCGATCATGATGAAGCCGATCATGGCCATCATCTTCATGCCTTCGGTGAACAGGCCATCCGCCTCTTTCCAGCGCACCACGCCGGACACCGAGAAAATCACGAAACCGACCAGCGCGCCGATGATCATCGAGTCCAGCCACAGCTGCACGACGAACGCCGCGGCGATGGCCAGCCCTGCCACCAGCAGGCTCAACGGGTTGTACTGCACGTCCACGCGCTCGGCCTGCGCGACCTTTTCCAGGTCATAAACGCGCTTGCCGCGATAGCTGAACAGCACCGCCACGAGCAGACCGAAGAGCATGCCCAGTGCCGGAATGGCCATGGCCTGAGTGATGCTGATGCCCGTGACGTCGACACCAGACTTGGCGACATTGGCCAGCAGGATGTCGTTGAGGAAGATGCCGCCAAAACCCACCGGCAGGAACATGTACGGCGTGATCAGACCGAAGGTCAGCACGCAGGCGATCAAGCGCCGGTCCAGTTGCAACTTGCTCAACACATAGAGCAGCGGCGGTACCAGCAACGGAATGAAGGCGATATGGATCGGCAGCAAGTTCTGCGAGGAGATTGCCACCGCCAGCAGCAGCCCGATCAGCAGCCACTTCAGCGCACCACCTGCGCCTTCCTGCTGCTTGCCGACCAGCGCCAGAGCCTTGTCCGCCAGGGCGTGAGCCAGGCCCGACTTGGCGATGGCCACCGCGAAAGCGCCAAGCAACGCGTAGGACAGCGCAACCGTGGCACCGCCACCGAGCCCCTGGTTGAACGCCTTCAGCGTGCCCTCGACGCCCAGCCCTCCAAGCAGCCCACCGGCCAGCGCGCCAATGATCAGCGCCACGACCACGTGTACGCGACAGAGACTGAGGACCAGCATGATGCCGACCGCAGCGATTACAGCGTTCATAAAGCACTCCACCTGCAGGACGCAAAAAGCCGCGTACTCTGCCGGATGCAGACTATCCTGTCAAAATGAGCAGTCGTTCAGAATTTAAAGCAAAACGTGCATAATCCCGAGCAAAACCTGCAACAGTCAAGAAAGTGCGCCACGCACCGATAACCGCATAAGTCCGTGTAGAAGAAAGGAACGCACCATGCTGTTCAGCCGTCTTTCGATCCAGTGGAAGATCACCCTGCTCGCCGGCCTGTGCCTGCTCGCCATCGTCACCTTGTTGGTGGGTGCCTCGCAGTATCAGGCCAGCCGCAGCGCCAGCCTGGTGCGCGAGGCCAGCTCCGGCATGCTGGAGGAAAGCGCCAAGCTGCGCCTGAAAGCTCGTGGCGAGCTACAGGCAATCCGTATCCAGCGCTACTTCATGGACGCCTACCAGTACGGCAAAGGATTTTCCCGGCAGATCCTGTTTCTGCGTGAGCAGGCTGAGAAGCGCTTCCTCGATGCCTTCGACCTGCGCGAAGACCTGACCCGCCAGGTGCGCAGCAGCCTGGAAGCCAACCCCGCCCTGCTCGGTTTGTACCTGGTGTTCGAACCCAACGCGCTAGATGGCAAGGATGAGCTGTTCGCCGATCAACCCGACCTGGGCAGCAATGACGCAGGGCGCTTCGCGCTTTACTGGGCACAGCCCACGGTCGGCAAGCTGGAAGCCGAGGCCATGACCGAAGAATTACTCGGCGACACCACGCCGGGTGACAACGGTATGGCCTACAACGCCTGGTACACCTGCCCGCGCGAGACCCGTCAGCCCTGCGTACTGGAGCCTTATTACGACGAGGTCGGCGAGCAGAAGACGCTAATGACCAGCATCGCCTTCCCACTGGAACTCGACGGCAAGATCATCGGCGTGATGGGCGTCGATATCAGCCTGGCCAGCCTGCAACAGATCAGCCAGGAGGCCAATCGCGAGCTGTACGACGGCCAGGGCCATATCAGTATCTTCAGCCCCAGCGCACTGCTGGCGGGCAATAGCCGCGACGGCAGCCTGTTGAGCCTGCCTGTCGAACGTGCCTTTCCCGAAAACGCTAGCGAACTGCGCATCCTGATCCAGAGCGGCAGCGATGCCGAGTTGCGCCACGGTGACATGCTCCGTGAGATCAGCCCGTTCAAACCCATCCCCGAGGCCAAACCCTGGTCGGTGCTGCTCGAAGTGCCTCAGCAAGTCTTGCTCGAACGCGCCATCAAGCTGGGCGCACAGCTCGATGCCAACCGCGCGAGTGACAGCCTGATGGCGCTGCTGATGGGGCTGGTCGCGGTGATCGCCGGCCTGTTGCTGATGTGGTTGACCGCACGCGGCGTGACGCGGCCGATTCTCGGGGTGGCGGCCATGCTCAAGGACATCGCCAGCGGTGAAGGCGACCTGACCCGCCGTCTGCAATACGCCCGGCAGGATGAACTAGGCGAGCTGGCCAGCTGGTTCAACCGCTTCCTAGACAAACTGCAGCCGATCATCGCCGACGTGAAGAACAGCGTGATCGACGCCCGCAGCACGGCCGATCAGTCGGCGGCCATCGCCAGCCAGACCAGCGCCGGCATGCAGCAGCAGTATCGGGAGGTTGACCAGGTGGCGACCGCCTTCCAGGAAATGAGCGCCACCGCCCAGGATGTCGCCCACAACGCCGCCCAGGCCGCAGAAGCCGCGCGCAATGCCGACCAGGCCAGCCGCGAAGGCCTGCAGGTGATCGACCGCACCACCAGCACAATCGATCTTTTGGCCAACGAAATGAACGTGGCCATGCAGGAAGTCGAAGGTCTGGCCAGCAGCAGCGAGCAGATCGGCTCGGTGCTGGAGGTGATTCGCTCGATTGCCGAGCAGACCAACCTGCTCGCCCTCAACGCCGCCATCGAGGCCGCGCGTGCGGGCGAAGCCGGTCGCGGCTTTGCCGTGGTCGCCGACGAGGTGCGCAACCTGGCCAAACGCACCCAGGATTCGGTCGAGGAAATCCGCCAGGTGATCGAAGGTCTGCAGAGCGGCACGCGCGAGGTGGTCAGCACCATGCACAGCAGCCATCGTCAGGCACAGGGCAGCGTCGAGCAGGTGCAGCAGGCCGTGGCCGCGCTGCAGCGCATCAGCCTGGCGGTCAGCACCATTACCGACATGAACCTGCAGATCGCCAGTGCCGCGGAGGAACAGAGTTCGGTAGCCGAGGAGATCAACCGCAACGTTGCGTCGATCCGCGATGTCACCGAGGCCATCACCGCGCAGGCCGACGAGTCGGCGCAGGTGAGCCAGAACCTCAATCGCCTGGCCAATCACCAGCAAAGCCTGATGGATCAGTTCCGCGTGTGACGTCAGGTAGGGTGCGCCACGCGCACCGAAAACCCAAGCAAGCCAGATATGAGAATGACGCCAAATCATCCTCGATCTGGCGGCGCTTCCCTTGCGGCGCAGGCAGGCAATCGCCTAGCCTGCGTTCTTTTTTGGGGGAAGCAACATGCTCAATATCGCCTTGGTCGCCGGTTCCAGCCGCAACAACAGCCAATCGGGAAAGGTCGCTCGCGTACTGCGTCAGCGCCTGATCGAGATGGGTCAAACCACCCAGGACACCAGCAGCATCATCGATCTGGGCCTGGCCCCGCTACCGCTGTGGCCCGCTGAAGATGCCGGCCCCTGGGGCATGTACCAACATCAACTGGCAGCCGCGGATGCGGTGGTGATCATTGCGCCGGAGTGGAATGGCATGGCCTGCCCGGCGATCAAGAACTTCTTCATCTACGCCAGCAAGGCCGAACTGGCGCACAAGCCGGGCCTGCTGGTGGGTGTGTCCTCCGGCATCGGTGGTGCCTATCCGATCGGCGAACTGCGCGCCTCCAGTTACAAGAACTGCCGCCTGTGCTATCTGCCGGAGCACTTGATCGTGCGTCAGGTCGAGAAGGTGTTGAACGGTCCACAGGCGGTGGACGAGGCCGATGAACGAATCCGCTCCCGCATCGATTACGCGCTCGACGTGCTGGTACGGTACGCCCACGCCCTGCAGCCGGTACGCGCCGCCATCAGCTTCGATAACCCGGCCTTCGCCAACGGGATGTAAGGGATCCGTAGGGTGGATTAGCGGCGCTGAACACAGCGCTCGCAAACGCCAGCGACTTATCGCGCCGCGTAATCCACCAGCGATGGCTCGCCTAACCTTGGCTCAACGCCGCGGCAAGCTGACCATCACTTGCAGTCCACCCAGTGGGCTGTCCTGCAGTTCGATACGGCCATGCCAGGCCTCGATGATATCGCGCACGATACCGAGGCCCAGGCCGTGCCCCGCCACCTGTTCATCCAGGCGAGTACCGCGCCCCAGCACGGCTTCACGGCGCTCGGCATCGATGCCGGGACCGTCATCATCAACACATAAGCGATAGCCCTCGGCGCTCTCCTCCACCGTCAACTGCACGCGCTGATCGGCCCATTTGCAGGCGTTGTCCAGCAGGTTGCCGAGCAACTCCAGCAAGTCTTCACGGTCACGCGGTAGCACCAGCCCCGGCGGCGCCTGCCACTCCAGACTCAGGCCACGGTCATGAATCATCGACAAGGTGTCGAACAGCCCTGGCAACTCCTGCGCGCAATCGAAGCGTGCCCCCGGCAACACCTCACCAGCCAGGCGCGCACGCCCCAGCTCGCGGCTGAGGCGTTGCTCGATCTGCTCCAATTGCTCGCGCATGCTCGCGCGCAACGCCGGATGCGCGGCCAACTCCTCGCGACCGGCCAGGCTGATCAACACAGCCAGCGGCGTTTTCAGCGCATGGCCCAGGTTGCCCAGGGCATTGCGCGAGCGCTTGAGGGTATCTTCCGTGTGCGCCAACAGGTGGTTGATCTGTGCCACCAGTGACTCCAGCTCCTCGGGTACCTCGGCATCCAGGTCGGTACGCCGGCCCTGCTGCAACTGCGCGATCTGCCGGCGCACCTGCTCCAGCGGGCGTAATGCGCGGTGCACGGTGTAGCGCTGGGCGATCAGGATCAGCAGCAGCGCCGCACCACCCAGGCCGAGTCCGACCCACTGCATGCGACGAAAGCTCTGCAGTATTGGCTGGTAGTCCTGCGCCACGCTGATCGACAGATTCTCGCCGTAGCGGCGGTAGTCGGCGCGGTAGATCAGCAGCAGTTGGCCTTGCGGGCCATCGCCCAGCTCGGCCTGCATGCCCGTGCCATCGGGCTTGAGCAGTTCACGATCCCACAGCGAGCGCGAACGCCAGCTACGATCATCGGCAAAGTCGATGCGAAAGTAATGTCCAGAAAACTGCCGCTGGAACGAGGGATCAAGACGTCGCTCATCCAGTTGCAGACCAGACGGCCCCCGCACCAGCGCCGTCAGTAGCCCCTGCGCCTCGTCGCGCAGGTCTTCCTCCAGATAGGCGCGCAGGCCACGATCGAAGACCCAGAGGCTGGCCTGCGCTAGAACCAGTCCGGCCAGCAACAGCGTCGCGGCCAGGCCAATGCCGAGCCGGCGCTGAATGGACCTCAACCCTGCTCTCCGGTAAAGCGGTAGCCCTGTCCACGGCGGGTCTCGATCACGTTGCGTCCGAGCTTGCCGCGCAGGCGGTTGACGTGCACTTCGATGACGTTGGAATCACGCTCTGTCTCGCCGTCATACAGGTGGTCGGCGAGGTGACTCTTGGACAGGATCTGCCCTGGGTGCAGCATGAAGTAACGCAGCAGGCGAAATTCGGCAGCGGTCAGGTCGATGGCCTCACCGCCCGAGGTCACGCACTGGCGACTCTCGTCCAGTTGCAGGCCAGCAGCCTCCAGTTGCGGCTGGTTGGCCAGGCCATGAGCGCGGCGCAACAACGCCTGAATACGCAAGGCCAACTCTTCGGGATGGAAGGGTTTGGTCAGGTAGTCATCGGCGCCGGCCTTCAGCCCCTCGATGCGCTCGGCCCAGGAGCCACGCGCGGTGAGTACCAGCACCGGTGTTGCCAGGCCACCGGCACGCCATTCCTGCAGCACCTCCAGGCCCGGCTTGCCCGGCAGACCGAGGTCAAGAATGATCAGGTCATAAGGCTCGCTGGCGCCCTGATAGGCCGCATCGCGACCATCGGCCAACCAGTCCACGGCATAACCCTGGCGAGCCAGGCTGGCGGTCAGTTCATCGGCCAGGGGTACATGGTCTTCCACCAGCAACAGGCGCATCAGTCGTCTTCCTCATCCTTCAGAATATTGCCGTTGCGGGCATCCAGTTCGAGCTCACGTACCACGCCCGAGGTGGTCAGTATCTCGACCTCATACACCAGCACACCGTCCTCCTCTTCCAGCTCCGCCTCAAGCAGCGTGGAGCCGGGATAGGCATTGCCGATGTGCTGCATTAATTGCTCGAAAGGCATGATGACACCCTCGCGGCGCAGGCGCAGCGCTTCATCCTGATCGAGATCGCGCGCAATACCCGGCACGCTGGCAAAGCCGCTTGCCAGAACCAGCAACAGCGCGGTGGTACGACGAAACTTCATCAATCGTCCTGGTGGTTCTTGAGAATTTCCCCGGTGCTGGCATCCAGCTCCAGGTCCCACTGCACGCCTTGGGCGTCGCGCAGCTCGATCTGATAGATATAGCGGCCGTATTCGTCTTCCAGCTCGGTTTCTTCGATGCTCCCGCCCGGGTGCTGAGCGAGTGCCGCCTCATTGAGCTGTTCGAAAGACTTGATGGTTCCGGCATCACGCAGACGCAGCGCCTCGTCCGGGCCGAGATCACGCGCCTGGGCAATGGTAGCGGCGCTGACAAGGGTGACAAGTGTTGCAAGGCTGAGCAATCGTTTCATGGGGTTCTCCAGCAGTGAATCAGTGATTACCACTCTAAGCCCAGGCACTTAATTCAAGCTGAATTCACTTGCGTCATTCACCGTGTGAAGTGGCTTGGCCTGCTCATTTAGGGCTCTATAATCGCCTGTTCGAAAGGAGGCATCGATGAGCGCGATTCATATCAAATCCCCTGCCCTGACCATCAAGGCCGGCCCCAGAGCCTTGGTGCGCATTCGCCAGAATGGCCTGAGCCCGGCAGACGTCGGCATCCTGCCTGGCGCAGCAGGCGGCCCCAAGGGCATCGGTATTCAGGGGCTGGATCTCGCACTGTTTGGAGACTGGCTGCCCCGTGCGCCCCGCGAGCGCGCCCTGATCGGCGCCTCCATCGGTTCCTGGCGCTTCGCCAGCGCCTGTCTGCCGGACGCCGCAGCAGGTATTCGACGACTCGGCGAGCTCTACACCTCTCAGCGCTTCGCCAAGGGCGTGAGCATGGCCGAGGTGTCCGGCAGTTGCAGGCAGATGCTCAATGAGCTACTCGCCGATCAGGACGCCGCCATCATCGCCAACCCACACTATCGTCTGCACATCGTCGTGGTGAAGAGCTATGGCCTGCTGCAACATGATCATCGCGGCAAGCTCAGCCTCGGCCTGTCCTCGGTGATCGGTAACAACTTGCTGGCCCGCCAACGCCTTGGCCGTCATTTCGACCGGGTGATTCTGCATGATGCACGGCAGGTCCCGCCGCTCGCGCAGCTGAGCGACTTCCACTCGCACTTCCACGCACTGACGCCGGAAAACCTGCGCCACGCCCTGCTCGCGTCGGGCTCGATTCCAATGGTGATGGAGGCAATTCGCGAGATTCCTGGCCTGGAGCCAGGCGCCTATCGCGACGGCGGCCTGCTCGACTACCACCTCGACCTGCCCTACAACGGCGAAGACATCGTGCTCTATCCGCACTTCACCGATCGAGTCATACCCGGCTGGTTCGACAAGAGCATGCCCTGGCGCCGTGGCGACCGAACCCGCCTGCAGGACGTACTGCTACTGGCACCATCCCGCGACTACCTGGCACGCCTGCCGCACGGCAAGCTACCGGATCGTACCGACTTCAAGCGCTACCTGGGCAACGATGAAGGGCGTGAACGCTACTGGCGCCAGGCCATGGCCGAGAGCGCGCGGCTCGGCGACGAATTCCTCGAACTGGTCGAAAACGGCCACTTAGCAGAACGCCTGCAACCCCTTTGAATCACCGGGGTTATGAGCCGTTCGTTCAATCTATAGGGCCGACGTGATGAGACGGCAATCGGGCCAGACCTGATAAACTGCGCCGCTCAACGCCAATCAGGCGGAATCATTTACGCGAGCGCTGTCAGTGGAATTGTTCAAAGAGTTCATCTTCGAGGCGGCCCATCGCCTGCCACACGTACCGGAAGGCCACAAATGCGGCCGCCTGCATGGCCACTCCTTCCGAGTTGCCATCTACATCGAAGGTGAAGTCGATCCCTATACCGGCTGGATTCGTGACTTCTCCGAGATCAAGGCGATCTTCAAACCGATCTACGAACAGCTCGACCATAACTACCTGAATGACATCGCCGGCCTGGAAAACCCAACCAGCGAGGTCCTGGCCAAGTGGATCTGGCAACAAGTAAAGCCCTTGCTACCGGAGCTATCGCGCGTACGCATCCACGAAACCTGCACCAGCGGCTGCGAATACCGCGGCGATTGACCTCTCAGAAACAGCAAAGGCCACCTTCAGGTGGCCTTTTTCTTGATGCTGATAACGCACTACCCCGTAGGAGCGAGCTCTGCTCGCGAAGCTACGTAGGGTGCACCGTGCCCACCGCGATCACCGCGTCTTAGCCGGTGCGCACAGCGCCCCCCCCCTACGCGCTTGCAGGAACGACTTCTGCCACTCTGTTTTCCACGCCAAAAAGAAGAAACCCCAGACCGCTTTCGCGATC